>NC_007513.1:0-744942 GCF_000012505.1 Synechococcus sp. CC9902 | reverse complement strand
TGACGACAACATCTTCCCGTTGGTGCAACCATTGGACTGGGCAAAACTGGCTCAGTCGTAGGAGCACGAGTCGATATAAAGCAATGCGATTGTTATGCCTTATCCATAACAATCAACATTGGAATGCAGAGAACGGGGCGATTTAGAACTGGAAGGTGACACCACCACTTCCACGCCAGGTGGTTCCACGATCTCCACCCCACACCTCGGCTCCACCTCGGGCATACACCTTCAACGACGTTCGATTGAAGTTCTGAATCGTGTAATCCAGGCCAGCTTCAATCAACGCTCCGTTCTGCGTTTCCAACTGCGAATCAAAATCGACAGTTTGATTGGTGAACTTATAGCCGATCTGCTGCGCTTCATTATTTTGATTCCAATCGGCAAGCCAAGCCGCTCGCAGACTAGGCACCAGCAACGAACGATCACCCGTACGAATTGGCATCGACACCTTCATCCCCAGTTCCGTTTCAAGGAAATTGGTGGCGCGATCCTTGTACTTCAACCGCAAATTTTTCTCGGTTCCGCTGGTCTCAGAGAAGCCATCTTCACGGTTTTGGGTCCAAACAGCCTGGGCTTGGGGTTCGAGAACAACACCACCCACTTTGAATGGCGCACCCATTCTCAAGGCCCCCAGATAACTGGTGACTTTCTTATCGCCTTTCGCTGTATTCGCACCAAAATCTTGATTGATTTGAAGAATATTGCGGGTCTGCTCCCCACTGAATTCACTGGCGCCAAGAAGACCCTGCACATAGAAGTTGCGCGTTGAATACTGCGCCGTTAGGCCACCACCCCAGCCATCTGAGTCCCAACTACCACCACCGGTATCGTCGCTGCTGTGTTGAATCCGTACATCGCCATAGTTGGCATAGGCACCAATTTGGAACGAATCACTCAAGGCGATATCAACACCAAAACTGGTTCCGTAGCTGCTCAGGTCGTAATCGTTATAAAGAATGCTCGAATTATCGGCTCGGCTATTTCCGCCGAAGCCCTTCATCCAGGCACTCACACCATCACGACTGGATAGATCTAACGAATCGTTCTCAAGATCCACGTACGACACGCCATCGGCCTCAACAATCCCGATATCGGACGAAAGAACATCATCCGAATCAGATTTAACGACTGCAGTCTCAGATAGAAGATCGCTATTGAGCTGAGTAGCGGAGGATTCAGCAATCAATTCTTCGAACTGGCGCAATGGGTGCCGATCGAACACTGAATCAACGAGCTGATTATTAAACAGTGCAATACCACGGCCAGCCGCATCAACATTTCGTGGGGCAAGGCCGCTCGTTACAAGTTTTGCAAGTTGGCCGTAATTGAATCCGAGAGGAATCTCAATCTCTTGATCTTGCAATCCATCGACTACACCATCAATGATTTCAGCAGCAGAATCTTCTTCCGCATTCGAGGCCTGATCCTCTTCACCATCGATATCACTGATCACATCACATAACTCATCATCGTTCTCACAACCTGGAAGCTCATCAACATCGCCTTCATCACCATTGAGATCCTCTTGGATGCCGTCGAAAGATTTCTGTTCAACAACCAGTTTCAACGAACCTTTTTCCAGTCGAACGTCAGATAAGGCCGCATCAGCCAACGGTTGGTCAACACCGTCAAACTGAGCGATGCGATAGTCGACACCATTAATCTCAACAAAATCAGCTTTATTTTCGCGTTTCTTTTCGCCCGGAAGGGCCGGGACAAGTAAGTAAGTATTTTTTGCCAACTCATCAGCATTCTCCACTACACCATCGATCACATTCCAAGTGCCTTCTTGTTGACGCGCTTCTTCATTGGAAACGACCATATAGAGACTGGCCGGACCGAGATTACGGGATTCTTCTCGGAACACGAATTTTCCGGCCTGATCGATCTGGATCGGCGCAGTTGATTCCACACCTGAATCGAGAAAAGTAGCAATTTCTCCTTGGTCAAAAGCGAGTTGTTCTTTCACTCGTAATGGCGCCAAAGAAGAAACTGTCAGCCTTGGTTTGAACTGATTGCTTGATTGATCGCCAATCGTTAGGCTCTTGAGATAAGCACTGTAGTTTTTATCATCGGCTTTAAATCGAGCTTGTCTTGGATAAGTACTGAGATCTAAAACACCATTGTTAGACAGCGTAAAGTCTGATTCCGGGCTGAGAGCAGATGAGCTGGCCGCAACTAATGTTCCGCCGTCAACAAAGGTGGGAGAGGAGTACGTATTCACGCCTGAGAGAATCAGCTCTCCATCAGTCGTTTTTGTGATAGAGCCGAGACCAGACAGACCACCATCAGCAATTATGCCCGCAAATTCTCCCGCCTGAATCTCTAAATCAGCACCCTTCACCTCATCAGCTGAGATTTGCATCGTGGATGTACGAGGATTTAAAACAAGGTCGCCGCTGCCAGAAAGCGACGAAATTGTGTTATCGAATCCCTGAAGATCCAAAACACCACCGACCTCGATCAAAATCGAAGATTTTTCAGAGAGAGCGGAATTATTTTCGCTGTAGAGAATTCCTCCATTCTGAATTGTCGTTACACCGCGGTAGTCACTCTCCCCAGAGAGTCTCACTTCACCTTCGGTACTCAATGTAGTTTTTGCACCATGAATTCCATCAATCACCGCAAGAGATGCATCCGAGTCAACTTCAACACTGAGATCATTCGCATTTCCATCAATCTTCTGGAACGTTGCACGACTCACAACAGATGAGTCGTTTGATCTGCGATTGAGCGTTATCTCTTTAACAGCAAGCGTGCCAGCAGCTGTGGTTTCTGGGAAAACACCAAAACCATCTTCTGATGCGTTAACGGCATAGGCCCAAGTTCCACCCAATTGCGTGATCTTCTCCACATCAACAATGCCGCCAACAATTAACTCACCACTTGCATCGGAACCTTCTTTCCCCAAAAGAATTGCTTCCTTCTTCGTCGGCAAATTATTAGAAGCCAGACCGCGTTTGTCACGGATACGATCAAGCAACTCATTACCACCCTCAATCAGGACAGCGCGCAGCGATCCTTTTTCAATTTGAATTGTGTTGGTACTGTCGCGCCCCAAGGCGACTACACCGGCTTCAACGCGTGCACCATTTTCAATAACAATAGTCTGATTTTCTTTTTTCAAACCGGTAATTCCGACACAGCGCTTGTCTGCGTCAAAAGTTTTTGATTCACCGCGAACCTGACAATCCTGACCTTGTGGGAAAATCCAATCACCATCATGTTCAAGCTTAATCGCAGCAAAATTAACCAGCTGGAATTCCTCTAAGCCGGAAGCCTGATCAGAAAGGCCACGGTAAGGATCAAGGCCTTGTCTAAAAATGTTAAGGCCAGTTACTGAACGAGCATCGGGGTTAAGAATCGAACCTGTGGTATTCAACGGCTCGCCACCATCAATAATCGAAGAGCCGATTTCAAAGGTTCCGCGATTGAGAATTAGATCATTACCACCACCCAGGTTAATTGAGGTGGATTGACGCGTTGTTGTGGCGATGATTCCACTATTGAGGATTACATCATTGTTAGAGCCCATGAAAATTGAATTAGCCACCAATGTTCCTGGCTGAGGCTTCAAACCACCCTTCTGGTTGTATTGAGTAACGTCTCTCAAATTGCGAATATTGATCAGTGCATGTCCAGCCGTGGCATCCTCATTATCTTGATATTTCAGATCACCAGTGATCTCAATCGTTCCACCCAAATTTTTCAGAGATCCTTGGGCCTTGATTTTGCGTAGGGGTGAATCAACAGGAATTGGTCGACGACCCTTCTCATCAAGAACATCCAACAAGCGCTTCATGCCGTTATTGACAGTCAGCGAATCAATCTGCACATCACCAGCATTGGTGAGGCTTGTCACAGACAAAGCTCCATTCTCAGCTATGCCTCCTTTGCCTACAATTAATAGCTTCGCAAAATTTTGCTCAATCACACCCGTCGTTTCGTCACCAATACTCAAACGACCACGAACCAATGTGGGAGATTCGGGTCCAATAGCATCAGCATTAAGCGTTTGAATATGTCCATCCTTCATCACCACGGTTGCACCAGAATAGGTGCTCGATTGAGGCACCTTTCGATCAGAAGTTCCAAGAACTAACTCACCATTGTTCAATATCGCTGCTTTATTGGAGGTTTCTGTTTCATGCAATCCGTCAGTGATAGTAAGCTTGCCGCCCTCACGAGCACCAACAAGCAACCGACGATTACCCAGAGCAGTGATTGATTTAAACGTTACCTCATCAATATCTTCTTGCAAATCTTCGTTGGCATCATCTTTAATTGAAAAATCATCAGACGACTTCGTCGTGGTTACAATTCCCTGAGCAGAAAGATCGATATCACTAAAATCACCTTCATAGCCCCACATGCCACCCAACTGTTGAGCCTTGGAATAGCCTTCAGTCTCATCAACCCTCAACGTTCCTTTCACTGCATTATCAGAGATCTGCTCAATCAATGATTTTGGGCTACCTGTCGAGAGAAGAGAGCTATCGATCGTAGCCCCAATCTTAAGCTCCGGAACCTGGCCTAAATCCTCTAGATCCTTGGCATGTAGAAGATCGGTATCTAAGGATCCATTCACAACATGTATCGACGAAATATTGTGAATCGCTTTTGCCTTAAGAGATGCCGTAGAGGACTCATCGCCGACAATCAAAGAATTAAAAGAAGCATTGACACTACGATCAAAAACAATCTCTCCAGAATACCTGTTGATTCGAGCGCTACCAACAACGCCATCAATCAAACCAGCCTCAAGTGTTCCATCAAGAACTTCGATCCTGTTATCACTAGATCGGCCTAATTCCATCACACCTGTTTTAACAATCGCACCGTCGGTGATCTGTAGAAATTGATCAGCATTTCGTTGACCAACGATACCAACGCAATCCAATTTACTCTTACTAAAAGTACGGCCAACTCCGGTAACACGGCAATCATTCCCTTGTGGGAAGATCCAATCACCATCAGCTGTTAATTTAATCGCTGCAAAGTTGACCAATTGATTCTCATCGACACCTGGATCTTCAGTGCCACTGCCTCGGAAAATATTGAGACCGGTAGCTGAACGAGCTTCGCGAGTAAGAATCGATCCAGTGATTTCTAATGGTTCACCACCATCAATAATCGAGGAGCCAATCTCAAAGGTCCCACGATTCAGGATTAAATCATTACCACCACCAAGATCAATTGAGGTCTTTTCATCTGTTGTTGTGGCGATGATACCGGAGTTGAAAATCAGATCATTCTTCGGGCCCATGAAGATTCGGTTGGCCTGAAGCAGGCCTGGCTGTTTCCGTAATCGTGGGCGCCCAATGTTGAACAGTGCATGGCCAGCCGATGCGTCCTGATTATCCTGATACTTGAGATCACCACTAATCTCAATATTGCCACCCAAGTTTTTCAGTGAACCCTGGGCCTTGATTTTGCGTAGGGGTGAATCAACAGGAATTGGTCGACGACCCTTCTCATCAAGAACATCCAACAAGCGCTTCATCCCATTGTTGACAGTCAGCGAATCAATCTGCACATCACCAGCATTGGCGAGGCTGGTAACCGAGAGATCACCATTTTGAATCGAACCAGTTTCTCCAACAATCAAACGCCGTGCAAAATTCTGGCTAACTCCACTGCCTTCCGATTCACCAATCTGGAGCAGGCCACGAACCAGTGTGGGTGATTGTGGACCAATCGCATCATTTTCAAGGGTCTTGATCGACCCATCCTGCATTACAACAGTGAGGCCCTTATAGGTGCTTGGGTTATCGCCACCAGAGATTCCTAACACCACATCACCATTAGAAATCAGAGAAGCCTTTGATACATTCAGGAATCCCAAATCAGGTGACCAGGAATCATGAATGCCATTGGTGACGGACAGAACCCCATCCTTTCTCGCACCAATCAGAAGCCGACGCGAGCCATCTGCTGTGAGCGACTTGAACGTTGCAGATGATTCTGAATCATCGTTGCCATCACCCACAACAACAACACCTTGGCCTGAGAGTGAAGTGGATGAAAAATCGCCTTCATAACTCCACAGCCCGCCCTGTTGATCAATCGACGCAATCGATTGATCAGAGGCACCAACGGATAAACGGCCCGATGCCACTTGATCTAAATCAACACCACTACCAGGGCTGACGAGTGATTCACGCAACGATTGGAGTGGGGCCTCGGAAGAAAGTTCGAGTGGTGCACCGAGAATAAATTTGTTCCTTTTACCCTTGGCATTCGACTGGAGGGCAGCAATATCAAGTGATCCTTGCCTCAGATGAATCGTTGAATCACCATCAAGCTGGAGAAGACCAACGGTGATACCAGACTCGATATTTTTGGCATTAGAGTTCGAACTAAAATCAAGAGTGTTATTCGAAGGTGTCGATACAATCAATCCATATTCTGTATACAAAGAATCATCGATATCACGATCAGCGGCAGTAACAATCAGACTCGCTTTATCACCAAGATAGGCAAGACCCTCACCCTTATAAGAAATAATTTCAAAGCCTTTTACATTAGACGTATCAAAATCTAGAGATGCATTTTGATTCCAGAAAACATCAAAATCACCAGACCCACCATCAATAACGCCACTGGAAACTGAAGCCAGGTTACCAATCCGAATCAGATCATTGCCTGCATCCAGATCAATCGAGCCGCCAACCGTTAACGATCCCTGAATATCTAACTTATCGGATAGTTCAAAAGCAGCCCCTCTTGAAACAAAATCGCCACCAAGAATATCGCCTGACAACTCAACATTGGCTGACTCATCAATCAAAACAGTGGCACGATCAATCTGTAGGCTCTTGAATTGATTCGATCCGGAGAATGTAAGGCCAACCTCCTCTTCAAAATCATTGCGAGATGAGACATTGACGCTGACAAGTTCACCTTCGATACTATCGATCGCATTATTCGTACGCCTTTCAACATTAATCTCTGCGGCACCTAATGTTCCATTTCTCAGGGTGCCTCCATGAAGATTATATTTAGGCGCACGTTGCGTGGTATCACCAAGATCAAGGGTTGGTTGTTTTGTAGAGGATGAGATTAAAACTGTTGATTTTTCACTAAGGCTTTCATCTTCTTGCAGCAATAATGTCCCATCATGCACCTTGGTAAATCCAGTGTGACCAAATGTGCCAGAGAAGGTCGTTGTTCCAGATCCTTTTTTAACAAGAGCGCCGTCACCCTTAGATGTACCTGAGAATTCAACATCTCCGTTCAATCCACCATAAAAAAGATAAGATTGGTTTTGCAAACTTACTAGGCCTTTGCCTGTGAGTTCGCCAATCTCTTGATCTTCTCGCCTATTATCATTGTCGCCTAAGATCAATTTGCCATCCACTTGATGGATGGATTCAGAACTCAAACTCCAAGCCTGTCCAGCACGCAACGTGCCGCCTTCATTAATCGTGGTTGTGCCCGTATAAGAGCTAAGGGTATTTCCTTGTTTTAAATCAACATCACGATCAGCTGCAAACACACCCAGCTCAGAGTCACCACCCAGGGTGGCTAGGCCATAGATCTGAAAATCAATATTGTCGCCACGAATGGCTCTGACAGAAAAATCAGAATTCTTATCGATCGAAATAATTTGAGAATTACCCGATCCCAGATCCAAATCGCCTATGAGATGGAGATCTCCACCAAATTTATCCTGTGTGTTCCCAAGTCGCAGCGCATCATTAGAAGCGCCTAATTCAACGGAACCCCAAATCGCGACGGGCTGCGTACCATCGCTCTTCTTTTTCACCCAAATACTATCTTTGCCTTTACTACCGACAATGGCGGCATAACCATATCCACCGTCATCCCAACGACAGCCATAATCACTGCGGCCTGTTGTTGACTTTCTACCACCACAATTCTCTAAGTCTTCTTTGACCCCCCAACCCAAAGAATTGCGGTAAGAAACCACCGCGTTTCCAAACAAATTGAGCTTATTGACATCAGTGTCTAGAGAATTATCATTTTCGATCTTGATTGCAGTGCCTAGGGCAAGCCGATCATCGAGAACACCAATGCCTCGCAATTGCCCTTTATTCTCTGCGCCACCTCCTTGAAAAGTAACCGTATCACTTCCCTTACCCATGACAATATTACCGCGAATCACACCCTGGCTCCCAAAAACATCATCACCACCTTCACCATAAAAGTTACCTCTTAGATAACTTCCTTGGTGATTAGTAAATGCATCATTTCCAGCCCCCATATAGACATTAACCGTATAATTCCTCTTGGCATCCTTACTATTTGCATCAGGTAAATTGCCACCTGTTTCTTCATTCGCTACGTCGCAGGTGTTGCCATACTTATATCCATTAAATCCCTGATCATCAGCACCGGCCGTCACACATCCAAGCCAACTTCCAGATCTACGGTCATTGCCCTCACTTAAGCCGTTATTAAGAGTGTCATTACCACCTTCAAAACGGAGCTGCAAATGATTCCCAGTACCTGCTTCTCCAGGACCAACAATTAACCCATTATTGGTTAGCGTATCCTCGCCACCCTTAAATAAAATTTGCGGACGAATGCTGTAGCAAGTTTTTGGATCCGCCCCTATCTTGCAGTTATCTTTATAGGCTTCGTAGTCTGTTGGCAATGCACCAATAAAACTAGCCACCAATAGACTGCCATTCTCAACTGTTAATTCATTGATTGAATCATCAAATTCAAGAATAGGTGAGGCATGAGGTGCAAGCTTATTAGAAGTACTCGTGTTACCAATTCCATCCTTTCTAGGAGGAGTTCTTGGGCCATAAGTTTCGTCTACATCACGCCCAGTAACCCGTAAAGCAGTACCACCCTTTACGGAAAGATCTTTTCCCAGACTGAGAGATACTGAAGCCTCAGATGGATCCATATCCTCAGTATCAATATTCTCACCATTAATATCCAACTGACCCTTCTCAACAATCAAAGACCCATACGCATTCTTACCTGTCAGCGTTAAACTTCCCCCGCCATCCTTGATGAACGTTCCTTCCAAATCATCTCTTGGATCACGAATTGAACCTTCGAAATCAGGATTGGATTCATCTTCAACATTAACTGTTAACGCTGAACCATCATTCTGAAGAAAGATCCTGCCGGATCCCTCAATAGAAGAGACTTCATTCTCACCCACAAGACGCAATGTGGCGCCCTCTTTCACTGTGACATGGGTTGTCTTGGGTGTTGATGTTGAATCTGCAAAACGCAGTTCACCCGCCTTAATGATCGTTTCGCCGTTATAGGTTTGTGGTCCGCCACCTCCAAGACGAAAAAAGCCTTCTCCATCCTTAATTAAACCACCATCGCCAGAAATGATACTTCTCGCGAAGACTTCAGTACTGCCGCCTTTAACCCTAATAGTTGAATTAACACCATCACCCTCTAAGACAACACCACCTTTTAGATCGATATAATTTCCATTCAGATCAATCTCACCACCAGCCAAGGTGATTTCTTCGTTGATCTTTGCGTCGTTTATTGCACCTTGACCCTCAGGAGTTTGCACTCCACTTACAGAAATTCTCAGAACGGCACTCTCTTCAACTCTGGTTCCTGCATCAGCAGAGCCCAAACCATCGACATTGGTGATTTCAAGAACACCCTCTTTGACTGTCGTTGGGTTGAGGTATGAATTATTGCCCTGAAGAGACGTCGATCCTTCACCATCAAAAAATAGTGAGCTAGGCGAATCAGATGTATCTCCAATCGATTGGATCGTCCCATCTAAAATAAGATTTCTGCCATTGTTATCAATCGTTCCACCTTTACTAGTGACGTAAAGCGAGCTTGAATACTCCTGCTTTGTATCAAAGTTAAGACTACCTCCATCAAGAACAGGAGCAGTACCATTCTTACAATCTTCAGGAGAGGATAGTCCAGAGTCAGAAACAGATGAATTAATAGTATTTAGATTGCAACCCGCAAAAAATTGTATTTTATAATTATCACCGCCATTAGTTTGATAAAGCTCACCATTCCAGTAATAGCCTATTTTAGGAGAATTACCCCCGGATGGGCGTGAAACAGATTGATCTGGTTTGATCGCTCCATAGGCAAATCCTCCCCCGTTCCAGAAGCCATAGAGATTGAGATTTTTAACTTTCTCGCCGTTAACTTCATCAACACAACCTGTTTGATAATCCTTAGATGAATCACATTCAACCATAAATGATTGCTTCTGAGCCAGATATTTTACTGATAGCTCCTCTGCTAAATCCTCATCATCCTTCCACGGTTGATAGTTATTATTTTTGCTACCGTCTATCCATCCAGACCCATAAACTCCTGGCAATTGAACATCTTCCCTTTCTCTATTCCAGGCCGAGTAGTAAATTCCATAAAAATCACCACTATCGGTTGCAATTACTGATTTAAAGTCTTCTGGCAATTGCCAAAGAGTAACCTTGTCTTTTGTATCTGGCCCTGGCAGAGGTATTTTTTGATCGTCAGGAAAGTTTTTGGGTTTAGGAGCCTGGGCCAGCAATACATCTGTTGTAGAAGCATTCGAACTAGCCGGCAATAACTTGCTAAGTGCCTTATGTCCACCAACAGCGGCCCTTGCTTTAGCTGGCTCAGCCCAATCACCACACAGCAGTGCAAATACCAATAGGAAGATAAGGTTTCCAGCGGAATGTCTCGTCACACATCTATTTCCATCTCCTCGAAAAGTAGGCTCTTCTCACGAGAGAGAAGGTACAAATCGAGTAAGAATTGCGAGTATCAATCCAAGACTTGCCTTGCCCGCTGTCTTCCTTTCACCGCCAAACAATCACACCAACAATTCACAGCCACGTTGTCGCCTCAGCTTGAGCAAGAGCCCACCCTTTTTCTTAGCGCGGTGCCCCCAATACCAACCCTCTCCGCACATCCCACGGTGAGATCGCAAACAGGCGCAGCATCACAGCCATCAGCTGCGGCAACGGCAACGTGTTGGTGAGGAAGCCACTCCAATCCGCTTGAGACAACTGAAAGAAGCTGGTGAAATGCCGGCGTAACAGCCGTTCATCGAAGCCCATCAAACGGCCTAAACCAAACTGAAACAGGCGATGGCGCCACACCAACTCCGTTGGCCACAGCGCTTGCCAGCCCACACGCGCCAGAGCTGCAGATCCCATCGCTGGTTGCTCGTTCAAAGCCGATGCCAAGGCTTTTGCCAAACCTGGCCCGCGTCTTAACAGCGCACCCACCATGTAGCCCGAGGCTGGGTGCACCATGCTCGCCGCACCGCCAAAGGCCAACACCGGCTGATGGAAATCCGGCAACGGCAAATTCATGGGAAACAAACAATGTTCAACATCCATCACTTCGGTGATTGCATTCCCCGCATTGGCCAAACGTTGCTCCAGCCGTTGCTTCAACTCAGCTTCCGGCACCGCCGGAGCTAAAGCCAACGATGTTTCCTCCAGGAAATAAACCCCATCACCAAAGTCCATCGCATACAAAAAGGTGGGGGGCTGCTGGCGTTGCTCTGGGCTGAGGTGATCGCAGCGAAAATCCATCAGCACGAATTGGCCTGGCTCCACTGGAGCTTTTTCAAAGCGACCCACTACGCCATAGGCGGCTTGCCCAGCCACCGGCCCCTGATCCGGACGACGGATATGCGGTGTTCGATGGCCTGAGGCATCAATCACAACCCGGGCCAGGCGTTGTTCGCCAGAAGCGCAATGCACCCAAGTGCGGTCAGCCTTCACCTCGATGCGATCGACGCTGTCTTGATGCCAGGTGATTCCCTCGCCACGGCCCAACCAGTACTGCTGAAGCTTTTGCCGATCAAACAACCCGTAATCCAGCCCGTGCGGCGTGGGTTGATCGTCTAAATCCGAGCCCCCTGCGCCGTAAAAACTCACCGTGTTGCTCCAGCGGTGCTCCAGCAAATCCTCGAGGCCCAATAGCTCGAGCTCCTTTGCCCAAATCCCATAGGTGTTCGGCCAAGGGGCATCCACCGGATTCGGTGCAATGCCCTCAACCACCACTCCGCGCTGATGCAATTCAGAAGCAATGCAAAGGGCGGCCGGACCGCCCCCGATCACCAACACATCAGCGCAATCAGCCAAGGTCAGCCCTCAGCTGATGGTTCAGACGACTCCCCTGAAGCCTGCGGCTGGTCGGCCACATCGCCGTTGGCCTGGTCACCGTCGTCATCCGTTTCCGCCTCGGGCGGCACCAGCACCACATCCGCCAAGCGATCGCCCTTATCGAGACGCTGCAAACGAACGCCGGTGGCGGCTCGGGATTGCTGAGGAATGGCATCAGCGCCGGTGCGCACAATCACACCCTTTTCACTCACCAACAACAGCTCTTCCCCAGCTCCCAACACCCGTAATCCCACGAGTTCATCGGCATCGGTGCGGAACTTCATCGCCCGCAATCCCATGCCAGCCCGTTTCTGCAAACGGAATTGGGTAACGGGAACCCGCTTGCCAAGCCCAGATGCCGACGCCACCAACACCCATGGGCCTTCGGCTGCCACAGCCGTTTCAGCAACGTCTCCTGCATCGTCGCCATCCCCGGCATCATCGGCACTGGCGGCAATTTGATCGGCCAACTCCGCTGGCAGCACATCCATGCTCACCAAACTGTCGCCCTTGCGCAGGTTCATCGAACGCACACCGCGGGCGGTGCGACCCAAGGGGCGCAACTCACCATCCGCCAAGCGGAAGTGGATCGTCATCCCCGCCTTCGAGCCAATCAGCACACTGTCGCCTGGGATCGACAACCGCACCCAGGTGAGCGCGTCGCCATCTTCCAAACCAATGGCAATCAAGCCGTTGGAACGAATATTGCTAAATGCCGAAAGCCGCGTGCGCTTGATAAAGCCACCCTGGGTGAGCATCAACAAATCGGTGTCGTCGTTGAATTCCGAAACGGCTAGCAACGAAGTGATCGCCTCTTCCCGAGGAATCGGCAACAGCTGCACCACCGGTGTGCCTTTGGCGGTACGGCTGCACTGCGGCACCCGATAGGCCGGAAGCGCATAGGCCACGCCCCGATCGCTGAACAACAGCAACGTGTCGTGGTCGTTGCAGCCGATGAACAGCTTCACCGCTTCTTCACCCTGGCTGCGAGTGCCTGCTTTGCCGCGGGTGCCACGGCTTGTGGCTTCGAATTCACTCACCGGCATCCGCTTCAGATAGCCGGTTTCGGTGAGCAACACCACCGAGCGCTCATTCGCGATCAGGTCGATGTCTTCCAGGCCACCAGCCAGATCCAAAATTTCGGTGCGCCGCGGCACGCTATGGCGCTCGCGCAGTTGGACAAGCTCCTCTTGGATGAGGCCCAGCACCCGTTCCCGACGGCCGAGGATGTCTTTGTAGTCGGCAATCTTGGTGACGAGATCTTCGTGCTCCAGGCGGATCTTGTCCGCTTCAAGCGCGGTGAGCCGCCTCAGTTGCATCTGCAAAATCGCATCCGCCTGCACCGCAGACAGCCCATGACGGTCTTGCAATTGCGTTCGCGCCGTTGCGGTGTCGGGTGCGGCACGGATCAAGGCAATGATCGGATCGAGCTGATCCAGGGCCAGCAGCAAGCCCAGCAAAATGTGGTCGCGCTCTTCGGCCTTGCGGAGCAAATAACGGGTGCGCCGCTCGATCGTCTCGATGCGGAAGTCGAGGAACACCTCGAGCATCTTGCGCAGGGTGAGCAGGATCGGCTCACCATTCACCAGCGCCAACATGTGGGCACTGAAGTTGCTCTGCAGCGGTGTGAGCTTGAACAAGTTGTTCAATACCACCTGCGGGTAGGCATCCCGACGCAACTCGACAACGATCCGCATGCCATCGCGGTCGCTTTCGTCGCGGATGTCGGAAATTCCCTCCAGTTTCTTGTCGTTCACCATCTCAGCGATGCGTTCAATCAACGCCGCTTTGTTGGTTTGATAAGGCAGAGCCGTAATGATCACGGCATCCCGATCAGGCCGACCGGGGGCTTCGATCGTTTCGACCTCAGCCACGCCGCGCATCGTCACCGAGCCGCGGCCACTTAAATAGGTTTCGCGGATCCCGGCGCGACCCAGAATCTGGCCACCGGTTGGGAAGTCGGGGCCAGGGATCAGAGTTATTAACTCCTGTTCCGAGATCTCAGGGTTGTTGATCAAGGCCATCAGGCCATCAATCAGTTCAGAGAGGTTGTGGGGAGGAATGTTGGTCGCCATCCCCACGGCGATGCCCGCCGATCCATTCAGCAATAGCTGCGGGATCCGAGCCGGAAGAACGGTTGGCTCCTGCTGGGAGCCATCGAAGTTGTCGGCATAGTCAACCGTCTCGGCTTCGATGTCTTCCAGCAGGCTGTCGGTGGTGAGAGCCCGCAACCGCGATTCGGTGTATCGCATCGCCGCCGGTGGGTCGTTATCCACCGAGCCAAAGTTTCCGTGCCCGTCGATTAGGGGCATCGACATTGAAAAGTCCTGGGCCATCCGAACCAGGGCGTCATAGACAGCCGTATCGCCGTGGGGGTGATATTTGCCCAACACTTCACCCACCACACGGGCGCACTTCCGATAAGGGCGATCACTGGTGAGCCCCAACTCATACATCGCGTACAGGATGCGCCGATGCACCGGTTTCAATCCATCGCGGGCATCAGGCAAGGCCCGACCCACGATCACACTCATCGCATACTCCATGTAGGAGCGCGACATCTCGTTGCGGAGATCTGTTTGGATAATTCGTTCGTCGGAATCGCCGGGACCGCCGCCTCCTGGTCCCACAGAATCCGCCATAGATCACCCGTTTGCCTTACCTAAATTTTATCGCGCGCCTGGTTTTTTGCTTAAAAAACACCGATAAGGTGCAGGTTAGTTTGTTGCCGGTGTGATGGAACCGACCGACGAGCCGCTTCAGGCCGCCGAATCAGCTGACACCACTGGAAGCCAGTCGGCTGTCCCCGTTCCACCAACACCCCCAGCGTCGGATTTAGTAGAGGAGCCTGTATCTGAGGCTGAACCAATCTCGGCTTCGCCCGCAGAGAGCCAACCCGCGCCCGAGATCGCGGTCGTTGCCGAGCCGGAACCAGCACCGGAACCCGTCGTCACCTCGACGGTGACCATTCCTGCCCAAGAGAATTCCACCGATGAGGGTGGCGAGTGGGATTTGCTCGTTGAAAAAATCAAAGCCTGGATTGATTCCAACCAACTTGGATCGCTTTGGGACCAAGCTCAACTGCCACTCCGTCTGATTGGCGGCTTGATCCTCTTTGTGATCGTAAGCACCGTCTACAGCGGCATTCTCGGCACAATCAACAAGGTTCCTCTCGCCCCAGGGCTGCTGGAACTCACTGGTGTGATTTGGCTGTTGAATTACGCCCGCTGCAACCTCGTTCGCAGTAGCGATCGCAAGCGGGTGATTGATGCTGTGGGGTCCACTTGGAACAAGGTTGTGGGGCGTTAACCACAAACCGATCCATCCCAATTGGTAGTTTGAGTCGACTTCACGAAAAGTCGCTCGGTGGACATTCAGCTTGGACGCTCCAAAACTGTTCGCCGCGCCTACGGAATTGATGAGATCGCCCTTGTGCCAGGAGGGCGCACGGTGGATCCCGAGGTCACCAACACCAGTTGGAGCCTTGGTGGTATTACGCGAGAGATTCCGATCATCGCCAGTGCCATGGACGGCGTGGTGGATGTGGACATGGCCGTGCGGCTCTCAGAGTTGGGTGCCCTTGGCGTTTTGAACCTTGAGGGTGTTCAAACCCGTTACGAGGATCCCAATGCGGTTTTGGATCGCATTGCCGCCGTCGGCAAAACGGAATTTGTTCCGTTGATGCAAGAGATCTACAGCCAACCCGTCCAAGAGCAGCTCATCCGCAAACGGATTCAAGACATCAAGGCCCAAGGGGGCATCGCCGCTGTGAGTGGCACCCCAGTAGCAGCGATGCGTTTCCGCAAGGCCATCGCTGAAGCAGGCGCGGATCTCTTCTTTGTGCAAGCCACGGTGGTGTCGACCAACCACATCGGTCCTGAAGGTCAGGCCACCTTGGACCTCGAAGAGCTGTGCCAAGGCATGGGCTTGCCCGTGGTGATCGGTAATTGCGTCACCTATGAGGTGGCGTTGCAACTGATGCGAGCCGGTGCTGCCGGGGTGATGGTGGGCATTGGCCCTGGAGCCGCCTGCACATCCAGGGGCGTACTGGGCGTTGGCATTCCACAAGCCACAGCAGTTGCAGACTGTGCCGCAGCTCGCGCCGATTTCCAAAAAGAGAGCGGACGCTATGTGCCGATCGTTGCTGACGGCGGCATCGTCACCGGTGGCGACATCTGCAAGTGCATCGCCTGCGGCGCTGATGCCGTGATGATTGGATCCCCGATTGCTCGGGCCGAGGAAGCACCCGGACGCGGGTTCCATTGGGGGATGGCCACGCCAAGCCCTGTCTTGCCCCGCGGCACCCGCATCAATGTGGGCAGTACGGGAAGCATTGAGCGCATTCTTCGCGGCCCCGCAAAGCTCGATGACGGCACCCACAACCTGCTGGGTTGCCTCAAAACCTCAATGGGAACCCTGGGTGCCCGCACGATTGCCGAGATGCAAACCGTCGAAGTAGTGGTGGCACCCTCCCTGCTCACAGAAGGAAAGGTGTACCAAAAGGCTCAAAATCTAGGGATGGGTAAGTAGAGGAGAGCTAATCTGCATTTGTGTGCGGGCTAGCGCCCACACACTCCTCACACCCCCGGCTCGACGCGTTCGAGCTTTCATTCTTTTCTTCAGGCAACCATCACAGATCTCCTCGCTCCGAACATTTTTGGCTGCCGAGAGTGAAAACGTTGCTAAATTCGAAACACATTTATCGAGCTATATGTCGAGCGCTGCCGCTGTCACCGACGCTTCTTTCGAACAGGACGTTCTCCAGAGCGACGTGCCGGTTTTGGTCGACTTCTGGGCCCCTTGGTGCGGTCCTTGCCGGATGGTGGCTCCCATCGTCGAAGAAATCGCAAAAGAATTCGAAGGCCAAATCAAGGTGTTCAAGCTCAACACCGATGAAAACCCCAACGTGGCCAGCCAATACGGGATTCGCAGTATCCCCACACTGATGGTGTTTAAGGGCGGCCAAAAGGTCGACACCGTTGTTGGTGCCGTTCCCAAAGCCACCCTCTCAGGCACAATTTCGAAGTATCTCTGAGGCATCTGCCTCGTCGAACGGGTTGATCGATTGGGCCTGAATCTCGGTGTGATCGATTACGGCATGGGCAATCTCCACTCGGTGGGGAAAGCCCTCGAACGGCTTGGCGAACAAGCAGTTCTTGTGCAAGGTCCAGAGGACCTCAAGTCGGTCGACGCCTTAATTCTTCCGGGGGTTGGGTCCTTCGATCCAGCGATCGAAAACCTTCGAGCCACAGGATTGATTCCCCATCTCAAAGATTGGGGCAACAACAACCGTCCCCTGCTGGGCATATGCCTCGGGCTGCAGCTTCTGTTCGAACGCAGTGATGAGGGAAGCAAAGATGGCCTGGGATTGTTCCAAGGTGCCGTTGAACGGCTCCAGAGCCATCCCAACGAGCGAATTCCTCACATGGGATGGGCGCCCCTCACAGTCGAACGCAATTGCCCGCTGCTGCACAGCGACGACCCCACCCCTTGGGTGTATTTCGTGCACAGTTATGCCGCCGTTCCCCTGAACAGCTCGGTGTTGGCGGCCACAGCCGCCTACGGCAACGCCGCCGTAACAGCGATGGTGTGGAGCGGACGGATCGGCGCTTGCCAATTTCATCCTGAAAAATCATCCGCCGCCGGGGAAGCGATGCTCAAGCGCTGGCTCCACTGGTTGCACCAAGGCGCAGAGCCGGTCCATTGAAGGGATCAGCCCAATTACGCCTCACCGGTGGCCGGCGCCTATTGAGCCCCCCAGGCCATGACACACGACCCACCACGGCCCGTGTTCGCGAAGCGGTGATGAATATCCTTGCTCCCCGCCTCGACGGTTGTCGCTGGTTGGATCTCTGTAGCGGCAGCGGTGTGATGGCTTGTGAAGCCCTGCAACATGGCGCCCAGTTGGTTGTTGCAGTGGAAAACCACGCCTCCACCGCTCGCATCTGCAGCCAAAACTTGCAAACCGTGAGCGACAGCCTCGCCGACGAAGCTCAAATCAAAGTGATTCGCCAAGACGTGGTGCATTGGCTGCAACGGGATTGGACCGAACCAGCTTTCGATCTGGTTTACTTCGATCCCCCCTACGACGCTGATCTCTACACCCAGGTGATCCAACAACTCAGTGATGGCGGGTGGCTACACAGCGAAAGTCTTGTGATCTGTGAACACCGCTCGCGCCGAACCCCCGTCACAGACCCATGCTGGACGGTGAAAGATCAACGCAAATACGGCATCAGCAGCCTGCTGATGCTCAGCCCCCCAGAGCGCTACCGCCCCGTCGATACTGGTTCCACGCCGCCACAAACAGACCCAAAAGCGTTACGGGAATCAGACCCAAAACGATGCCGCACAGCAGAGGTTCGATCATGACGTCGCATCACCTATCAAGATTGAGCAGAATTCTGTCATCGACACCCCTGGATTGTGATCGAGCCGTCATCAACTGCAGCTGAACAGCCGGAAAGAGGTCGTGGTCTCATCACAGCCCTCGTTGTGTTGGCAGCCGCAGCTTGCGTTGTTCTCGTGCTTTGGGTGCTGGGCAACGCCCGCCAAGATCCCTACGTACGCGCCAGCCTCGATCTTCCAGGCTCCGCCGACCATGGCGGGCAGTTGTTCCGCATCAACTGCGCCGGCTGCCATGGCCTCGCCGGACAAGGGCTTGTTGGTCCAAAACTTGTTGGGATCAGCGAGCAACGCAACGATCCGGTGCTCGTTCACCAAATCATCAGCGGTGAAACGCCACCCATGCCGAGCTTTCAAATGGAACCGCAGTCGATGGCCGATCTACTCGCCTACCTGCACGACCTCTCTTGAGCCTTCACCGTTGCCAGTTTCAACGAGCATTCCCTTTTGAGCGTCCTCCGTTGACATCAACGCTGTGAACAATGTGGTGGTGGTGCTGGTGGAGCCGGCAGGCCCCCTCAACATCGGCAGCGTTGCCCGCCTTTGCGCCAACTTCAACGTTGAGGAGCTGCGGCTTGTGGCTCCCCGCTGTGATCACCTCAGCGAACCATCCCTCCAGATGGCCGTCCATGGCCGCGAGATGCTTCACAGCGCCAAGCTCTACCCCACGCTGCTTTCAGCCATTGGGGACTGTCGCCGCAGCGTGGCCAGTTGCGGTCGCATCGACCACGGCGCCATCCCTTTGCATTCCCCTACCGACGCCCTCACCTGGTTGCTCGCGAGGCCAACCCCAGAGCCGCACCAACCCGGGCCGATTGCGGTGGTGTTTGGCCGCGAAGATCGCGGCCTCTCCAATGATGAACTTCGTCTTTGCCAAAGGGTTTTGACCCTTCACAGCGGGTCCGACTACCCCTCGCTCAACCTCTCCCACTCCGTGGGCATCGTGCTGCACGACATGGCGCGCCTCAGCACCAAGCTCCACATCCCCTCAACCGCAGATCCAAGCGCTAAGCCAGCCCAACTGCCATCGCCGGATCCTGCGGCAGCTCCAGCCCTGACCGCCCTCCTCGACGATGCCACCGATTTATTACTGGAAGCCGGTTTTTTGCTGCAACACACGGCCCATGCACGCATGGGCAAAGTGCGAGATCTGTTGCAACGCGCCACCATTCGAACGGAAGAGGTGGCTTTGATCCGCGGCATGGTTCGTCAGCTGCGCTGGGCCATCCGCTCACACCGCCCCTAATCTCAGCCGAGCGATAGGCATCAGCCAGGTTGACTAGCAGCCGACCATCTCGACGCATCCCAGGCTGGGGACAGCCCGCCCGCCTGATCACCCGCTTGATCCTGATTGGGATCGGGCTTGGAGTGATCAGTGGTTCTGCCCTGAAAATGCTGGCCCCTCAGGTGCGCCAGCAGCAGTTAGCGCTGCCGGAGTGGCTCGCGAAGCAGCCCTGGATCGACAGCATCACTCCCGAGGGTGCAAAGCAATCCAACGGCGCATCCGACAGTTCATCCAAAAGCGCAGCTGCGACGGTTCCCCTCGCCCCTCTCCGCAACACAGGGCTCCCTCAACACCCCTTTGCACCGCGTCAAGAGATCACGGCGCTCTCCCAACGCTGGATTCAGCAGGCCGCAACCCAACCTGACCTGCAGGTGAGCGCCTACATGCTCATCCTTGATGACGGTCGCTTTGCCCAGATGCACGCGAACCGGCCCATGCCGGCCGCAAGCTCCATCAAAACGCCCATCCTGCTGGCGGTTCTCGAGCGAATCGACCAAGGCACCCTGCAGTGGAATGAACCGCTAACACTCACGAAAGAACTGGTGGGTGGCGGCGCCGGATGGATGGCCTCACGCCCCCTGGGAACGCGCTTCCCCACCTACGAGGTGGCCACTGAAATGATTCGGGTGAGCGACAATTCCGCCACCAATTTGATGATTGCAAGGGCCGGAGGCCAAGACGCCATCAACGCTCGCTTTCAAGCGCTCGACCTGCCGGCCACGGTGGTGAACAACTGGCTTCCAGACCTTGATGGAACCAACACCACCAGCGCCCGTGATCTCAGCCGCGCCATTGCCCTGGTGGATAGCGGAGAAAGTCTTGCCCCCCGCAGCCGCGATCTCTTCCGGGAGGTGATGGCGACCTCCGTCACCAACACCCTGTTGCCCACGGGCCTGATGCGAGGCCTCGGAGGCGCCCAAGGAGCACCCGACTCCGCCCTTGCTCGTAAGGGTTATCGGGTGTTCAACAAAACCGGAGACATCGGCACCGCCTATGCCGACGCCGGCTTAATTGAACTTCCGGATGGCCGCAGAGCGGTGGCAGGTTTTTTGGTGAAAGGACCCTTCAATGACCCCCGCTCCACCGAGATGATCCGCCAACTTGCCGCGGCCATGGCTCCCCATCTCAAGCCACAACCAGCGCCAGCCAAACCATGACGCTGAACCGCTTGTTCCCAGCCACCCTGGCGCCAATCGCTCTCCTTGGGCTCACCATGCCAGCCATGGCAGAGGTGGTGGTGCGTCAGCAAACCGTGCGTCCTCTCCCCGGCGGGCTCGATGCCGTGCTGATGGTGAACGACAACAACCCAGAGCTGATTGCGAGCGATGGAATCCTGCTGTCCACCTTCCCCACGGGCCGCGACGCGTCCTTACCCGTCGCGCTGAACGGCCGTTTTGATCTGTTCAGCCATCACGTCTATGCCGGCGATGCCGAGGCCAGTCCGGAATCCACCCTCTGGTTCGCGCTTCTAGCCGCACCCCTCGGCGACCAACCCGTCACCCTCACCCTGCTCGAGGGGAGCACGTCTTTATCCCAAGCCACCAAACCAGGCCAAACCGAAGCCCCCTTCCTGCCGCTTCCCAGCCACATGCGGGAAACCACGGCCGTGGTGGCGTCGGGTCCTGGTAGCCGTGTTGCCGGGGATCTTCTCGCTGGCCGAACGGCCCCGGAACTCAGCCATCAAACCTGGACCCTGAAGCCAGGAGAACCCACTCGCTTGCTTCGTCTACCGATGCCGGTCGCAGGCCTCGATCCCCTGCTCAACGGCCGGAATGTGCAGTTGCGCCTCCACAGCTCCGCCCCCGTAGCCATCGCCACCCTGGCGGGCCACGGCCAAGATGCGAAGCCCCCCAGCGACCAGGCGTGGCGCACCATGCTCAGCCAGGGAATCCTCAGCAAAAAAGAACACCGGCCAAGCCCCCGCGGCAGCCGCGGCAAGTTGATTTATTCCCGGGTGAGTGGTGTGCAACGGGGCAGCCGCTGGACTGCCGAGATCACCGATCCCGGCAGTCGGGTGCTCGATGCCCCCCAAGGGCCGATGTCCTGGCCGATTAGCAGCCTCGAACGCGGCACCCTGGCTACCGGCCAAGTTCAAACCGCAGAACTCAAAGCGTTCTATCCCGGAACCGCCTGGGCCGCCCATGGAAACTACGGGGTTGAATACGACCTCCGCCTGCCCCTGCGGAACAACAGCACCAAACCGGTGACGCTGCAGGTGTCTCTCGATTCCCCCCTGAAGGGCAACAAAACCACTGAATCACTCCGGTTTCGCAGCGATCACAACGGACCCGTGATGTTCCGCGGCCCATTGCAGATCCGAGGCCTCGACGGAACCGACGGTGAGCCGCTCGGACGCCAAACGGTGCATTTGGTCTTGCGCCAAGGGCAACAGGGGCCGTCCCTCGGCCAGGTAACCCTCAACCCCGGCGAACAACAACAGGTTCAGCTGCGACTGGTCTATCCCGCCGATGCCACCCCACCCCAGGTGCTGACTGTTCAGCCTGTGAAACAATTCTCTCGATACAAGAGATCACTGTGACGGCACCACGGAAGCGCAGGGTTTTCCCCTTTACTGCGGTGATCGGTCAGGAGGAAATGAAGCTGGCGCTTCTCCTCAACGTGATCGACCCACGCATCGGCGGCGTGATGATCATGGGCGACCGTGGGACGGGGAAATCCACCACGATCCGTGCGCTGGCGGACCTTCTGCCCGACATTGATGTGGTGGCTGGAGACCCGTACAACAGCTCCGCCACCGATCCAGACCTGCAAAGCAGTGAGGTGCGCGAACGGTTGATTCGCAACGAAACCGTGGCCACAGAACCGCGGCAGGTGCCGATGGTGGACCTTCCCCTCGGCGCCACAGAAGATCGACTCTGCGGAACGATTGATATTGAAAAAGCCCTCAGTGAGGGCGTACGGGCCTTTGAACCAGGCCTCTTGGCCAAGGCCAACCGCGGCTTGCTCTACGTGGATGAGGTGAACCTCCTCGACGATCACCTTGTGGATGTGTTGCTGGATTCCGCCGCATCGGGCTGGAACACCGTGGAGCGCGAGGGGATTTCAGTGCGCCACCCGGCCCGGTTCGTTCTGATTGGCTCCGGCAACCCTGAAGAAGGAGAACTGCGCCCTCAACTGCTGGACCGCTTTGGTATGAGCGTGGAGGTGCGCACCGTGCGCAACCCAGAACTTCGTGTGCAGGTGGTGGATCAACGCACCGCCTTTGACAGCGACCCTGACGGCTTCAGTACGGCCGTCGAAGCCAATCAAGATGCACTTCAGCAACGGGTCGTCGATGCCCAACAACGGCTCGACCAGGTGACCATCGACGACGATCTCCGCCTGCGGATTTCGGCCGTTTGCGGAGAGTTGGATGTGGATGGTTTGCGGGGAGACATCGTGACCAACCGCGCCGCGCGTGCCCTGGCCGCCTTCGAGGGACGAACGGAAGTGAGCGAAGACGATGTGGCCCGGGTTGCCTCCTGTTGCCTCCGCCACCGCCTCCGCAAAGATCCCCTGGAACAGGTGGACTCCGGTGATCGCGTTGTGAAGGTGTTCTGCAAGGTGTTTGAACGCAGTGAGGGCAGCGATCGCGCCGATTTCGAACTAGCCCTCGCGGCCTAAAGCAACTTGAGGATCCTCGGCATCGACCCTGGCCTAGCTCGTGTGGGCTACGGCGTCATCGACACCAGTGGCGGCCAACAACGCATGCTTGATTGCGGAATTATTCGCACCGAGCCGGGGTACTCGGAAGGGGATCGCATGGTGGTGATCGCCTCGGATCTCCGCCAGTTGATTCGTGCCTGGCGACCGGAATTAGCCGCGGTCGAAAAATTCTTTTTTTATCGATCAAGCACCACGATCAGCGTTGTTCAGGCCCGAGGGGTAGTGATGATGACGTTGGCGCGCTTCAAAGTGCCTGTGGTGGAATTTCCACCGATGCAAATCAAGCTCGCCCTTGCTGGATTCGGCCACGCCGAAAAAGATGAAGTTCTTGAAGCGGTGATGCGAGAACTCAACCTCACCGATCCTCCAAGGCCAGATGACGCGGCCGACGCCCTTGCGGTTGCATTAACCGGCTGGTTTCAGCGATAAGGTTCTATCAAGACCTATTGATTTCTTCGGTTATCGACAAGAAATACGACAACCGACCGATCAGATCAAAGCCCTCCACCATTGCTGGCATAGGGCTTTTTCATTCAAAGAAAGATCTCAACTGAGATTAATTTGCGATCAGTGAATGACGAATGCCACGATACGTCATCCACTTCTGAGCTTCATTCATACGCTCAATGTAATGATTGCGATCATATCCAAGCTCTTGAGTCTTGCTTTGGCGCGCGGGAACTTGATAGCTAATGCCGCGGTATGTGCAGGTCAGCATGAGAAATAGGGATTGCGTCCGCCAGAGAATCGCTTGAGTTCCCCCGTGACGCAACAGGACATGTATCAAGGTGAGTAAGTATTTATTCTTTCTTTGCTTTCTGGGTATCAAAGTGATACACACCCAGCCGACTTCTGTTAATCCCGATGAACCCTTGCGTCCAAAGCTGGTCTACAACCAAGATCTGGCCTTGAGCAGTCTGTTGTCAATGGTGTGGGGGAGAGTCCTCATTGGTCTCAATCCCCCCTGTGGCGGCCGCTCCCGCTGCCAGTCCCACAAGTTCAATATGAACAACAGGCGGACAAACCACCAACCGTCCTTAACCGAGCGTTACGCAGAGCCAGAGCCTCCACCACAAGACCCAGCCAGCACTAAAGCCTGGGGACGATGTGCGTCACCAGATCTGCATTCACCCAAAGGACCTCCCCTGAGTCGACATCGGCGACTTGAAAGAGGGTCGGCACGCTTGGATTCCTCGCACCTCCCTCCACATAGATCACGTCCGCCATCCACCAGCGGTCGTCGTCCGACGTAAAACCCACCTCAGGGAGATGCCGAACAATCACAGTCATGCCCGCCTTCACCGACAAGAAGATGGGATCCCCCGCCTTAACGGCGACAGGCGCTGAACGGTCTTCGCTCATCCAACACGATTAAGTACATCTGTACTAGCACTTTTCCTCGTGTTCGGCTATTCGCCACATTCAGGTGAAACGGCCAGGCAAAGCCACTCGATCAAGCCGCTTCAATCGGAGAGGCTTGCCTCTTGCACCGCTTCCACCACGTCGATTTCGTTCATTTCTTTGATCTCGAGCCTGTTAAGAAAATGCTCTCGACCCGCATCGGTAGACAGCAACTCGTTCAGGTCTTCTCGCGTGGCTTGCTTCAGAAGTCCGTTAAGGGTGCCCTTGATGGTGCACAAAAAAACCACATCTTGGTTGTAACTCATCTCCCTCAGCTGCCCTCAATCGGTTGGTCTTCTCCAGAACCTAACCAGGCTGGAATTCCGCACCGCGCGAATCTTGAGAAGAGGGATGTCCACGATGAAGCGTCCGTAAGACAGTTCAGTGAAACGACATTCGTGACATCCATCGGCCAAAACACGATGCCTCTTGCGCTTTAAAGAGCTCGATGTCATTGGTAAACGGATCCAATCTCCGCAATTGGCTTCAAAACCCCAAAAGATGGGGCGTTCATCAAGATCCCCACCGTCAAAATCGCCACCGTCAAAATCGAAACATTGGCCGTACCCAATCAAGGATCAGTCGTCCCATTTCCACCGCGATCGAGCACGGTCCACAACAAAATCGACGACTTTCAGAAATTGAATGGCTGCGGCGCAAGATGAGCAGAGCAATACACCACTTCAAAAAAGGCTTGCCAAATGCAGACAAGGCTTAGAAAGCCATTTGGACATGCGGATCAAGCGATGCTTTTTCCCGCCTATTTATTGACAGGTGTCGAGTAATTCAAATATATTTTGCGTATCAATCAACAGCAATCCGATGCTTACAGGTTCAGACCTTCTCGCAAAAGTCAAAGATCTTGGCGACGTTTCAAAGTCTGATTTGGTAAGGGCTTGCGGTTACGTATCTTCAAAGAAGGATGGCAGCGAACGCCTGAACTTCACTGCGTTCTACGAGGCTCTGCTCGACGCTAAAGGTGTGAATCTCACCGGTGGTGGAGCTGCAATTGGCAAAGGCGGTCGCAAGCTGAGCTACATCGCAAAAGTTCAAGGCAACGGCAATTTGCTGATCGGCAAGGCTTATACCGCCATGCTGAATCTGGAACCCGGTGATGAGTTTGAAATCAAGCTCGGCAAAAAGGCGATTCGTCTTCTCCCCACTGGTGCTGCTGCAACCCACAGCGAAGGTGCTGAAGGCGTTGAAGAGTGATTGAGTCGGCATAGCCGAACCATCAAATATGGCTGCCCTGTCTTTCCGACAGGGCTTTTTTTATGGTCTGAGAACAACACTATTGCGCCCTGATCAAGGACGATCTCTGCATGCAACAGCGTCCATTCGGATCCAACACAAGCCTTCAGCACAACATGGGTTCAGCACCAACCACGAAAGAACGATTGTTGGACCACAAATCCGGAACAGGTGCAACGACATCTCACCAACACAACAACGAAGACATCACCATGAAGGTTTATCAATAATTCACCGGGTCGGCTCCGCCTCTGAAGCCAAAACGTGGAGAAAAGTGTGCAAGCTTCTCACCCAGTTGTTTCTATAACAATGAAGCGGATGTGGGCGTCCACTTCTTGAATGCACCCGTCTCATTCACTGTTGCCGGAGACCCCCAAGGCTGAAAATATGCGCGATAAAGCCAGTCTTCGTCGCCACTATCGGCAGCTTCGGCGAACAACCCCAGCCATCCATGAAGCGATCTATGGAGCGGCATTGAGCTTCGTTCGTCGAACAACAACGAAAAAATCTTTGGTGGGTTTGTATTGGCCCCTCGCCAACGAAATTGACCTTCGCCCCCTGCGGACGCAACTGCCCAATCCCATGGCCCTGCCCCAAGCCGACGGCAAAGGCTGTTTGCAGTACAAACGCTGGAGTGGCCAAAACCTTGAAAAGGATGGCTGCGGTATTCCCGCGCCAAGTAACGGCAGCAAGCTTCAAGCACAAGAGATCAGCCTGTTGCTCGTTCCAGCTCTTGCCGTGGATTCATCTGGGGTCCGCCTCGGCTATGGCGGGGGCTACTACGACCGATTGCGCGCAGACCCTCTCTGGGCGAACGTTCCCGCGTGGGTTGTGCTGCCGTCGAACTGCGTTCGATCCTCCCCATTGCCGCAGGACGCCTGGGATGTGCCCTTCAACGGTTGGATTACGGAACAGGGGTCTGGCCAGGTGTTGAGACCCAGCGCATCATGAGCTTCATCTGATCGCGCAGACCATGCTCCGTGTCTTGGCGTCTCTCCTTCTGTTTGGTGGCCTTGGGGCGATCCCAGTCCAGGCCCATCAAATTGAAAGTGCACTCAACTATCTCAACGGAGAACTCGAGCTCAGCAGCAGTTTTTCCAATGGAGAACCAACGCAAGGTGCTGTGGTCCGTCTGCTCAACGCCGATGGCAGCGCAGGCCAAGAGTTGGGTCGCACCGATCAAGCCGGTCGTCTCACCCTCGATCTCGACACGGTTCAAGACGGAATCGTCGATCTACAAATCGACGGTGGCCCGGGTCATCGTGATTACCTCGAAATGCCCGTCCAGGCCGGACAGGTGAAGCTTGATGAGGTGGTGTCCCTACCGTTGAGCCTTGTGCTTGTAGGGCTTCTGGTTAGCGTGCGACGTCGTAGTGACTAACAAACGGGATGGCCACCAGCACCGGCAGTGAAACCCTCGACCGGATGGTGGAACGTTTGGGCGGCACAACAGATCCCAAACGCCGCTACGAATATGTGCTCTGGCTGGCAAAAAAACTGGAGCCTTTTCCGGCCGATCAACAAACCGACGACATCAAAGTGAAGGGATGCGTATCGCAGGTGTATGTGCAAGGCACCCTCGCCGATGGGGTGATGCACTGGCAAGGGGATTCCGACGCACTGATCACCAAAGGGTTGTTGGCTCTCTTGATTCAGGGGCTGAATGGCCTCAGTCCAAAAGACGTCCAAGCCGTCGACCCTGCATTCATCGCAGCCACGGGCCTTCAAGCCAGCTTGACCCCGTCCCGTGCCAACGGTTTCCTCAATATTTTGCGTGCCATGCAAGAGCAAGCGCGCCGGCTTGAACCCAACACCGCGCCCATGGATTCATAGAGTTATTGAATGTCGCGTCATTAAGGGTTTAAAGGGGAATGGGTTCAGGGATCGGAATTGGTCTGCTCGGGCTGGGAACAGTTGGTGGCGGTGTGGCTTCGATCCTGCAAAGCCCGAGTGAACGCCATCCCCTTGTCGCGGATCTGAAACTTGTGCGCGTGGCGGTTCGAGATCTGAACCGACCGCGGTCTGTCGAACTCCCCAACGAAATCCTGACAACCGATCCAGCCGTCGTGGTCAACGACCCGGCCGTCGATGTGGTGGTGGAAGTGATCGGTGGAATCGAGCCAGCAAGAAGCTTGATCTTGCAGGCCATTGCAGCCGGAAAATCCGTTGTTACCGCGAACAAAGCGGTGATCGCGCGTCATGGCGAAGAAATTGCCGACGCTGCCGCCAAAGCTGGGGTGTACGTGCTCATCGAAGCCGCCGTTGGTGGTGGCATCCCGATCATTGAACCCCTGAAGCAATCCCTGGGGGGGAACCGGATCAACCGGGTTAGCGGAATCATCAATGGCACCACGAACTACATCCTCACGCGGATGGCCGATGAAGGCGCTGCTTACGAGAGTGTTTTAAAAGACGCGCAGGAGTTGGGATACGCCGAGGCAGACCCCGCAGCGGATGTGGATGGATTAGATGCCGCCGACAAAATCGCGATCTTGGCAAATTTGGCCTTTGGAGGCAGTGTCGAACGCAGTGCGGTACCCACGGCTGGCATCAGCCAATTGCAAGGGCGCGATGTGGATTACGCCAAACAGCTGGGCTACGGCGTGAAATTGCTCGCCGTGGCGGAACGGATGAAACCGTCGGGAGAACCACTCCCTCTCTCTCTCCGTGTGCAACCCACCCTTGTGCCGAATGATCACCCGTTGGCGGGTGTGAACGGCGTCAACAACGCCATCCTTGTGGAAGGCGATCCGATCGGTCGGGTGATGTTTTACGGACCAGGGGCCGGGGCCGGGCCCACCTCTTCAGCCGTGGTGGCGGACATCCTCAACATCGCTGGAATTCGCCAGGCCACCCAGGGCGATGATCGCTTGGACCCCCTCCTTGCGGCGAGCAGCTGGCGTCGTTGCGTGTTGGTGGATCAAGGCGAAATCCGTCAGCGCCATTACGTGCGCTTCCACACACAGGATGCTCCCGGCGTGATTGGTCGGATTGGTGGCTGCTTCGGCGATGGTGGGGTGTCGATCCAATCGATCGTTCAATTCAACGCCAGCAAAGCCGGTGCTGAAATTGTTGTGATCACCCACGAAGTGAGCCAAAAAAAGATGGACGAAGCACTCCAATCCATCCAAGCCTTGCCCGAAGTTTCGGGTCTCGCCGCCCATCTGGGTTGCCTTTAACTCCCCACCATCTCCGGACTCCCCCCGACGACGGGCCCGTCGATGCGTCAAAATATAAATATGTTTCGCTGCAGTGATCGGCAAACGCTGATCCATGCATCTAACGGTTCATGCCGAACCTCACCCAAACGACACTTCATCAAGGCTGTCTTATCCAAGATGCCCCCAACACGATGAGTATTCATCAAGGTGATTGCGTCAATCTCAACCGCGATGAGGACACCTACCAAGTGATTGGTGTGGATGGGGATCACGACCGTTGCTGGGTGCGCCGTTGGCCGATTGAACCGCAGGGTGGATCTCCCGTTTTTGAAATCTCCCTCAATCAAATCCGTAATTTGGGCTGACGCCATGTTCAATAGGTGCGTCTTTGCCTGAGCATCGCGTTGAAGCGAGCCAATCAAACCCTCAGGACGTCCATATCTTTTACCGCTGCCCTCGTGATGGCAGCTTTGACGCAAACCGGTTGTCAGGTCTCCTCAACGAACCAGCGCATCACCGTTGCGTCTGCTGGGTCCATCAGCTCGTTGGATCCAGCCCAAGTGAGCACGGTCCATAGCTTGCAGCTGTTGAGCGCGATTGGGGATCCGCTCTACAGCCTGAACAATGACGGGAGCCTGCAACCCCGCTTAGCAGCATCAGAGCCAACGATCAGCGCCGATGGCCGGCTCGTCACGATCCCGCTGAGAACAGATGTTCGTTTCCACGACGGCACCCGCTTTGATGCAAAGGCCATGGCCTTCAGCTTGCGCCGGTTTCTGCGAATCGGAACGCTGAGCTATGTGGTGGGAGATCGGATCAAAGCTGTGGAGGTTGAAGCCCCTCATGTGCTGAGGCTGGAGCTCAACCGACGCTCCACGTCCCTTGAGGGACTGCTCACATCCATCAACCTCACGCCCCTTTCTCCTCGGGCCTACGCCAAGCACAAGGACAGCTTTCTGCATGACAATTTTGTTGGCACAGGTCCTTACCGCCTCACCAAATTCAACGAGAAACAGCAACGGCTTGAACCCTTTGATCAGTACTGGGGAGATCCACCAAAAAATCCTGGCCTTGATCTGATCAGCCTCAGCAATTCCACCGCTCTCTTTGGTGCACTTCGCAGCGGCGAAGTGGATGTGCTGCTCTCAGCCTCGATTGATGAAGACCAACGCCATGCCCTGAACCAGCAAGCGAAGCGAGGGGACTTGCATGAATCGGTTGGGCCAGCGATGGAAATCGGCTACATCACTCTGCTGAGTAACACTGCACCGCTGAGCGACCAACGCCTGAGGCAAGCCATTGCCTTAAGCCTGGATCGCGATGAAGTGAGCGAGCGTGTGAGCTATGGATTGCGCCGACCGTTGCGCGCTTTGATTCCACCCAGCCTCCCCGGGGGAGGCGTGGCCCCATGGCCGAAGCACAATCCCAAAGATGCGAAAACACTGCTGAGGCAGTCGGGATACTGCGAAGGAACCCAACTCGAAGTGCCCCTTACCTTCCGTTCCAATGTTCCCGCCGACAAACTTCTAGCGCTGACGTGGCAAGCCCAAGTGCAGCGGGATCTGGCTGACTGCATGGTGCTCAAGCTGGATGGCGTGGAATCAACCACCGTGTACCGCCAGCTCGGGGAAGGGGCGTTCAAGGCCGTCATTCTTGATTGGCTCGGGAGCTATCCCGACCCCGAGGCTTATCTCAATCCTTTGCTGAGTTGTTCCAACGCTGAAGGGCATGTTTGCCTCGATGGAGAAGCCGCGATCAGCGGAAGCTTCTGGAGCGCACCAGGGCTTCAAAACGCCTTGCAGGAAAGCGACTCCGTTCGGGGCGCGCCGCGCGCCGCGATTCTCAACACCATCGAAGAGCTCACCGTGAACGGAGCGGCCTACATCCCCGTCTGGCTCGAATCCCCCAGGTCTTGGAGTCAACGCAGCTTGAAGCCACCGCTCTACAACCGCAGCGGCTTCCTACGCCTGGCTGAACTGGAACGGGTGTCCCATAAGCAGGAGGGCAACTGATGGGACGCGCTCGCGATCTAATCCGCTACAGCGCCACCCGCCTTGGGCTTGCCCCCTTAATGCTGTGGCTGATCGCCACCTTGGTGTTTCTGCTCCTGCGGGTGGCTCCCGGCGATCCAGTGGATGCCGTTCTTGGTAGCCGAGCCCCCGCTGCAGCCAAGGCCGCCATGCGCGCACGCCTCGGCCTGGATCAATCACTCTTGGATCAATATTTGAGTTATCTCAATGGCCTGATCCATGGAGACCTTGGGCAAGCCCTGATCAACCAGGAACCGGTGAGCAAGATCATCGGGAACACCCTGCCCGCAAGCCTTGAATTGAGCGTGATCGCCCTGATCGCCGCGGCGATTATTGGCCTGAGTATTGGGTTCAGCGGCATTGCCCGGCCAGAGGGTTCGATTGATTTCAGCGGGAGGCTTTACGGCCTAGGCACCTATGCGCTCCCCCCGTTCTGGGTCGCGATGATGGTGCAGCTGATCTTCGCTGTGAGCTTGGGTTGGTTTCCTGTGGGAGGCCGCTTCCCCCCCAGCCTGCTGCCACCAGAAGGCAGCGGCTTCTTTTTGTTCGACAGCGTTGTTTCGGGGAATTGGCCGGCCTTGGTTGGGAGCATCCGCCACCTCGTACTCCCAGCCGCAACGCTGGCACTCCTGCTGAGTGGAACATTCACCACCGCATTACGGCTCAACCTGCGTCGCACCTTGCGAGGGGACTACGTCGAGGCCGCCCGCAGTCGAGGGCTAAGCGAACGACAGGTGATCGTGCATCACGCCTTGCCGAATGCCCTGCTTCCGGTGCTCACCATTGCCGGCATCACAGTGGCCTCACTCATTGGCGGCGCACTCCTTATCGAAGTGACGTTCTCATGGCCTGGCATCGCTTTACGACTCCAAGAAGCGATCAACCAACGGGACTACCCCGTGGTGCAAGGCATCGTCGTCGTGATCGCTGCACTCGTTGTGCTGGTGAGCGTTGCTGTGGATCTTTTGGTAGCCGCCCTTGACCCGCGCGTTCGCTACTAAAGATCCCCAATGAGGCGATCGGCCTCGTTGCGATTCAAACGATGCCAACGGGTTGTTCCCCAATCGAAGTGCCCCGCGTTCGCCGCTGGAGACTGCGATTCGAGTTGCTCAAGAAATTGAATGATCTCCTGGGTCATCAGCGTTTGCACCGTGAGTGGATTTACGCCCACCAACTCTTCTCCCAGTTGAAAAAGGTCGTCTCCCTGCACTGAACCCGCTTGGCTCTCCACGCGAATCGGCGAAAAGTGACTCGCACCCTCAACCACCACCACCCGACTCAAGGGATGGTGACCAAGCCGTTGAAGCAACGGGATTTGTTCATCCAACGGTGGCGTAATCAAGTCGAGGGTTCCACCAAAGAGCAGCAACGGCATCTCCAACGGTTGTGTTTGCTTGCCGCGCGGCCAAATCAACCCACCAAAACTGTTTAAACCCACCACCGCGAGGGGCTGAGGATCAAGGGGAGCTGTTTTGAGGGCTCGACTATCGGCTAGTTCACACTGCAAAAGCTCAGACAAATTGGTGAGCGGAATTGCAGCCAATGAGGCGCGACAACGGCGGTCGATGCCAGGGACAGGATCAGCCCCCGCCGCCAACAAAGCGGTGAGGGCTCCAAGCGAGTGGCCCACCAGCACCACATTCGTTCCCTTCACAGGAAGACGGCCCTGGCGCTGAGCCCCCAGCACCGCATCAAGATCCAACAGTCTTTGACGCAGAGCTTTGGCCCCGTCAAAGGGTTGCCGCCCATCCAACAGCGCTTGAACAGCTTCAGCATCACTGCCTGGATGTTCAACGATCACAACAGCCCATCCCGCCTCACTGAGGTCTTCCGCCAACCAATGGAAATGCTCAGGATCTCCGCCCAAACCAGGCATGATCAGCAGCCAAGGTCGATCAGCTGGCGCTTCAGATGACGTTGACGACACCAACGACGACCAAGCTTGAACTTGGATTGGCGCAGCACGATGGCGCACCAATAACTCCATCGTCTCGGGGCCATTGGATCGCGACGATGCCAATCGGGACGTCTTTAAAGGCTGGGGACTGACCCGCCGCGTACTCGGTTCAGCAGCGAGAACAGCCATCAAGCTGTTGTGGCGCTCGAGTTGCTGTTGCCAATGGTTAGCGGCCTTCAGCAGAGCATTGAGATCCAACCGCAATTGTTCGGTGGGCAAGGCTTGCAAAACATCAAGCGTGGACACTTGCTCCTGTTGATCCAACAACCGCTCCAGGGTTGGAAGCACCTCAGAACTACTGATCGATCCACCACCTTCCACACGAACCAACGCCCCCAAGGCATCAATCAAAGGTGCAGCCCCCCAACTATTAAGGAGCTGTTGCCCAAGGCTGCGACGGGTGAGCACTGGCGCATTAAGCAAACGCATCAACCCCTCACGGCTATCGGGATTCAAGAGTCGCAACCAAGTAGCTAACTCACTTCGGCTGCGATCTCCAAGACGGCCAAACGACCTGAGATCCTCCAGCGACACTGGCAAAACGATGCCATCAATTTCCACTTCCAGTCGTTTAGTCGCACGCGCAGGCCACGATCCGACCGACAAGAGCAGCAGACTGCCGGTCAAGCCCATTGCGAGGCATCGTCCTGTTAAGCGTCCGAGCAGCAATGCCAGACCCTCTGCGGTGGTGGAACCAGTTTCCACTAGCGCTGAGAAATGTCACCCGCATCCGACTCCTGGCATCCATTGGGGCCGGTGGGGTGATCTTTATGACTCCGCTGATTTTTCATGCGATCAATTTCTCAGCCAGCCAGGTTGGAAGTGGTCTGGCCCTTGCAGCACTGATCGGCACTGTGGTGCGTTTGATCAGTGGTGTTCTGATCGACCGAGGGTTGCGCTGCTCATGGCCGATTCGGGTGACCACCCTGCTGGCCATCGCCGGCGATGTGATTTTGGTGCAGGCGAACGATTATTCGCATTTTCTGTTTGGCCAAGTGCTGCTGGGCTGCGCTGCTGGCCTTTACTGGCCAGCGATTGAGCTCGCCGTTCCGCTGAGCTGCGCCCAAGTGCCCTCAGGGCGGGGATATGCCCTCGTGCGCAGTGCTGATGCCCTCGGCATCGGATTTGGAGCCTTGATCGGAACAGTGGCATCCACCCAGGGAGCCTTGCGGATCGTCTACGGCGTTGAAGCCCTTTGCATGGGTGCTGTGCTGATTTTGATCAGCCTTCGGCCGCTTCAGGACGACCGCCCTGCCCATGGCTCAAGCCAAGTTGTCGAGAAAACCACATCCCGCGGAGTTCCCGCAACGCCAACCTGGCTGCTGCCGTTGTTGCCTGTGCTTGCCACCAGCGTTGTGGCCACGGGCATCCTGGCCCTCCAGCAAAGTGCTTTGCCACTTGATCTTGTCCAGGGAAGCCTTCAACGACCCAGCCTCACCGAGAGCCACAGCAGCGCGTTGATTGCCCTGCAATTAATTCTTCTGGTCAGCCTGCAGTGGCCAGTCGGTCGATGGCTTTCAAACCGCAGCGTTGGCTTCGGTTTAAGCATCAGCCTTGCCAGCTTCAGTTTGGGGTGCGTCTTAATCGCTTTGTCGTCGCTGTTTACGGCCGGAACAGCACTTGTTTTGGTGAGCTTGCTGCCGATGGCTTTTGCCCAAGCAGCTTTCCTTCCCACAGCCACTGAAGCCGTTATCGAAGAGACACCTCCAGAGCATCGTGGGCTCGCGATGGCCCTCTTTTCGCAGTGCTTCACTGTGAGTGCGATCGTTGCTCCCCTGCTTGGTGGCGCCATGCTTGATCACCTCAACAACGGGCTGCTGCTTTGGCTCTTGATGGGAGGTGCTTGCCTGGCAATGCTTCCAGCACTGCGCAACTTGCGGCCCCGCTTCACAGCGGATGGATCATCCTCAGAACGGAACTCCCAAGTTGAGGTTCAAGGTGCAGAAAAAACCTTATCAATGCTGTAGCAGGGCGTCCACGCCACTTTGGGCTCAATCGGCTGCAGCCGGCGATTCATTAGTACGTAGCGACAAAACTGGCCGCTTTGCTCTAGCGCCGGTCCCCTCACGGTGATGTCTAAGGGGTCGAGTTCCACCCGGTATCGCATTTCAAAGCTGGGCCGTGAAGTCAGAATGGAGGAGCGATGCAGCGTGTAAGTCACGGCATGGGCGTTCGGCGCACCCAAACCGAGCAAGACACCCCACAGCCACCAAGTCCGACCTAGATCACCCATGACGTCAGACGCAGGATTTCAAAACAGTACGACCAATGCCAGGTCCAAACCCCTGCTGATCTTGCATGCCGGAACCCATAAGACAGCCTCGACCTACATCCAAGAGCGGTTGCATCTCAACCGCGACTTATTGAAACAGCAATCGATCACTTATCAGGATCCTTGCTTCGATCGACCAAAAGCGAAAAAACTTGCTGGAGAATTATGTAAATACCGCGAAAAGCGCTGGAGAAGAATGCTCTCCAACCACAAACAAGATCAGCATCTTCTATTAAGCGCAGAACAATTTTCTGTTCCATTAACCAACCAAAAATGCATTCAAAATTTGGAAGAGCTTGCCAATAATTTTGGATTCAAACTGCATATTGTGGTCTTCATTCGAAGCCAGCTCGACTATATCAATTCCCGCTATATCTACTCACTACGACGGTTTTATCACAGTCAAACCTTTGAACAGTTTGTCAGCGATGCCATCGAAGGTGAGATGCACAGTGAATGGCAACAACGGGGCCGCATTACCCGTCGTCAGGATGTTTTTAATTTTTGGACGTACTTCCAACCACTCATAGAAGCGAAGAAATCTGGACTCAAGGTGAGTTTTATCCCGTTCCAACAGAATGGCAACGACCCCTTTCAAGATCTCATTACGACTATTGGAGTAGCCCACAACCAAACCTGGGAACAATGCACCAGCCGACACTTCAATCGAAGCCCCGGCACGCGCGGCGTGTGGATGGCACGTCTTCTAAGCCAAAAGCTGAGGGAGAACAAAATCTCCACACGATCCATCGACAACTCCTCACAAATCATTCTTCGGGAAGAACAACAGCGACGCTGGATGGATCCAGCCTTTTGGGGTTATTCCAGACGATTAAAAAACCAAGTGATCAAACACTTTAAAAACGACAACGACAAGTTTGCAAAGGCCGCCTGGGGGACAAGTTGGACGACTGCATTCCCAGACGACATCAAACTGCTACAACGAAAGAAACAAATTTATCAACCCCAATCCATTGAAGAAGAAGAAACAATGCATGCTATTACCATTCATCTTTTACGGCGAATTCGCCACAAAATTAAGCCCAAACTTCACTATCGAATTGTAGATCCGCTGGAACGAATAGCGAACTTTTTATCACCATCGATCTCGCTCCGGACCATCCGGTACGTAAAAATCCACTTGCTACAACTTGGCAAACCTTGACATCTGAGCAAGCGTCAACAATTGAGTAGGCCAAAGCCAGAACTCTTCATTGCAAATTCAGCAAATCTCGCTCGGCATCTTCAGAAAGCAGAGCGTAGATCACTTCTCCACTTTGATTTCTAAAGGTCACCACATCCAAATGGTTTGGATGAGCCTCGATGTCTGCATACTTACCACTTCGCAGGAGATAACGAGTCATAGCATTGAACTAATATCGATACCCTAAAAGCCAGGCTTCATCATTGCTTGTTCGCTTTACCGAACTAGTTCCACGAGAAGGTTATCAAGAAGCATCCCAAGCCTTCAGCAGTAAGTGCTCAGCACTTTCGGAAAGAGTAGCGTAAATATATTCACCACTAAAGCTTCTAAAAACAAGTACATCTACAAGCTTAGGCTCAACCTCAATGCTGAGCAAAGAGCCATTACGCAGCAAGTAGCGAGCCAACCCTTTTCCTGCAACTGCACAACCTTAAGAAGAATCGCTCCTGCGCAGCTCCCTTATCAGTCAATCCATACCTCTCTTCCGATTTCTTGTATCAATGGCTGCCTATCGGCGGAATAGACACAACAATTGAGTTGGCTTCGTAGCCGTCATTTATCGACTGCAATAGCCCTGACGAACCTACTCGACTGCCTAGGAGAAGAATAATTAACTACTTACGCCTTAGAAATCTTTGCCCACTAAGGCGTGGACACCTTATGTTCAATACCGAAACTGCATAGAAGCCCACAATCAGGAGAACACCCATCAATGGACCTCTGAACAAAGTAACCAGCATGGCCGAAAGAATAAGAGTAATAATTATGGTGTTAGCTAATTTTTCATAAATATCCCTACTAAACAATGGTGGCCGATTCAAGTTTTTCGTTCATTCCTCCTACGACCAATTCCATAGCCGATCACTAATCCACCAGACGCCCCAATGCTTCCAGCAGTCAGTGCAGTTACTTGATCTCTAGTCAACTGACTTGCCAGGCTGACCGATAGGCCAAGTACAACAAGCATCCCAGCCCCAGTCAAAACCGCATCAAAGCCCAGGCTCTTGGATTGATAGAGAACTGGCTTTAGTGATTCACCTCTTTGAGACTTGGCAGCATCTTCCCTTGCCTTATCCATTTCATCTTGAAGCTTAGAAATATCTTTTTTCGGATCGTTCATCAGCAACTCATCTTGAATTAACACTTAAGGATTTGATCGGGAGATAGATGGAGATAATCAACGCTCTAAAATCCCCCTTCCAGATCATCAGAGTTCAACAACATACTTACAGAACTTGAAGTAAAAAGGGGTACAAATAGCAACGATTGCTGCGACCGTGACGATAGGCATTTGTCATCTTCTGAACTTCCTTCACTCTCTCCGCAATCATGCGCATCTGCATCACCCATTTGGGGGATATTCAGAGCCCTATAAGACCAACTGGTGTGATCACCGATTCCGAGTCCAGTGGCGGCTCATCCTCGAGATATTCGAGTTTTCTTGCGACTCGCCTCTTAAACGTTGAATAAAAACTCCATGACGTCCCCTTCTGCCACCACATAATCCTTACCTTCACTGCGTAACCAACCCTTATTTCGGGCTTCCACCAGAGATCCAGCTTCCAGCAACTTCTCGCAGCCAATCGTCTGAGCTCGGATGAACCCACGCTCAAAGTCGGTATGGATCACACCAGCCGTTTGCGGTGCTGTCATCCCTGACTTAAACGTCCAAGCCCGAGTTTCTTTTTCGCCTGTCGTGAAATAGGTCCGCAGCCCAAGAAGCCGATAGGTGGCGCGAATCAAACTGCGAAGCCCCCCTTCACTCACCCCTAAGCCTTCGAGATAGTCGGCCCGTTCTTCGTCGCCAAGTTCCACAAGTTCCGCTTCCACTTGCGCTGAAATTCTCACCGTTTCAGCCCCTTCCTGTTCCGCCACAGCCATCACTTCAGAGCAATAACGATTGCCATCAGCGAGGTCGTCTTCACTCACGTTGGTGGCATAGATGATCGGCTTCGCCGTGAGCAAACCCAGAGGTTTGATCATTCCCTCCTCCTCTGCGGTGATCTCCACACTCCGCGCTGCGCCTCCCTGTTCCAACACCTGCTGAATGCGCTCAAGGGCCGCATCTTCAACTTGCGCCTCCGTACTGGTGCGCATTTGCTTTTTTAGACGTTCACGGCGCTTCTCGATTTGCGAGAGATCGGCGAGGCCCAACTCCAGATTGATCACCTCAGCATCCCGCGCTGGCCCCACGGAGCCCGACACATGAATCACATCGTCGTCTTCAAAACATCGCACCACATGCACGATGGCGTCGACTTCGCGGATGTTGGACAGAAATTTGTTGCCCAGACCTTCGCCCTGGCTGGCCCCCTTCACCAAGCCAGCGATATCCACAAACTCCATTCGCGTAGGAACGGTGTTTTGACTCTTGCTGAGGTCCGTGAGCAGCTGAAGACGATCATCCGGAACCGACACCGTGCCCACATTCGGCTCGATCGTGCAGAACGGGAAATTGGCAGCTTGCGCCTGAGCGTTGGCCACCAGTGCGTTGAACAGCGTGGACTTGCCCACATTGGGCAATCCAACAATTCCGGCTTTGAGCATGGGGCGGAATCTACCGGCCGACGGCGAGACTGTTGTTAACTTTTGTGCGCTCATGCCGCAGTCCCAGCGACGAACCCGCACAACCTTGTCCACCCCCTCTTCCTCGTCGGCGCCGACCAGCTCTCCTGACGGGATGTCCAGAGCGTCAGCCTCTCGCTGGCGTCCGAGCCAAAAAACCATCGCAATTGCCCTACTCGCCCTTCTAGGCGGAGGGTTGCTGCTGGCAAGGTTTGCTCCCTGGAATCCAAAACGAGACCTCACGCCCTACACCACAACCGCAGAACGAGGTGCCCTGTCCGGAGTCGTTACCGCCAGCGGCGAACTGCAAGCCATCCAAAAGGTGAACGTGAGCCCCCGCCAGCAGGGGCTTCTCCAGAAATTGCTCGTGGATGAAGGCGATGTTGTGAAGGCGAACCAGATTTTGGCGGTGATGGATCGCGGTGATCTTGATGACCGTCTTCAAGAACGTGAGGCCCTGCTTCAACAAGCCAAAGCCCAATACACAATCAAAAAACAGGAATACGAGCGCCGCAACAAGCTGTTCGAGATGGCAGTGATCAGCGCTGACGACTTCAGCACCGTTCAAAACGAGATGCTGGCGCGTCAGGCGGCGATGACGGCAGCACAAGAACGGGTCGAGCAGCTCGAGCAAACAAAACGAGAGCTGGATATTCGCGCTCCCTTCGCCGGAATGATCACGGCCCGATACGCAGAGCCAGGGGCGTTTGTCACCCCCACCACTGCAGCTTCAGCCACCGCTGGTGCCACCAGTTCTTCGATCGTGGAGCTCTCCCAGGGATTAGAGGTTTCGGCTCGCGTTCCCGAAAGCGACATCGGACGCATCGCGATCGGCCAGGCCGCACAAATCCGAGTGGACGCCTTTCCCGATGAGCGCTTCCAAGCCCGGGTCAGCGAGATCGCTCCGAGGGCTGTGAAACAGGAGAACGTGATCTCGTTCGAGGTGAAACTTGCGCTCATGAATCCCCCCAAAAAATTGCTGATCGGGATGACCACCGACGTGGACTTTCAAACAGGCCGCAGCGCCGTCAAGACCCTCGTCCCCACCGTGGCGATCGTGACGGAAGGCGGCAAAACAGGGGTGCTTGTGGTGGATCAACAGCAACAGCCGGTCTTCCAGGAGGTGGAACTCGGCAGCAGCAGTGATGCACAGACTGCAATTCTGGAGGGGCTTGATGCGGGAACGCGCTTCTTCATCGACCTGCCTCCCTGGGCCAATCGAAACCGCGATTAAACCTCCCTCTATCCATCCGTTTCCGCCATGCCTGAGGCCGTCACCAAGCCCCTACTCCTGCTTGTGGATGGCCACTCACTGGCTTTTCGCAGTTTTTACGCCTTCAGCAAAGGCGGCGAAGGGGGCCTTGCCACAAAAGATGGACGGCCAACGAGTGTCACTTATGGCTTTTTGAAGTCGCTCCTGGACACCGGCAAAACGTTCAAGCCCCAGGGCGTCGCGATTGCCTTCGACACCGCGGAACCCACATTCCGCCACAAAGCGGACACGAATTACAAAGCCCACCGGGACGTGGCACCAGAGGTTTTCTTCCAAGACCTCGAACAGTTGCAGCAGATCCTTAGCGATCAAATGAAGTTGCCCCTGTGCATGGCACCGGGATACGAAGCCGATGACGTGCTCGGCACCCTTGCCAACCGTGCCGCCGACGCCGGCTGGGGGGTTCGGATTCTCTCGGGAGACCGTGATCTTTTTCAGCTCGTCGACAACAGCCGCGACATCGCGGTGCTGTACATGGGTGGCGGGCCCTATGCCAAGGGAAGCGGGCCAACGCTGATTCAAGAGGACGGCGTTGTGAGCAAGTTGGGAGTCATGCCCGACAAGGTGGTGGACCTCAAGGCCCTCACAGGAGACAGCTCCGACAACATCCCAGGGGTGCGGGGCGTTGGTCCCAAAACCGCCATCAACCTGCTGAAAGACAACATCGACCTGGACGCGGTGTACGCGACCTTGGCGGAGGTGGAAGCTGAAGGTCCGAAGGCCAGTCGCGGGGCCATCAAAGGGGCCTTGGTCGGCAAGCTGCGCTCCGATCGCGACAACGCCTATCTGTCGAGAATGCTGGCGGAAATCCTCGTGGACATTCCCCTCCCGAAGGATCCAGAACTCGGCCTACAGCAGGTTGATGCTGAAGGGTTGAGCGATCGCCTCGAAGACCTCGAGCTCAATAGCCTCGTCCGTCAAGTCGGTGGGTTTGTGGCGACCTTTTCCACCGGTGGGTATGGCGCCAATGCCAGTAGCGAAGCTGAGAAGACCCCTAAACGCTCCCCAGCGAAAACGAACCCTGATTCCACCAGTTCAATCGGGAGTGCAGCCGCTCCGCAGCAAGGTTCAGGGGAAGCGGAGGTTGGAGCAATCCCTCCCCTCCAACCGCAGCTGATCGAGAGCAACGAAGCCCTGCAAGCCCTTGTGCAACGGCTGATGGACTGCACCGATCCCAAAGCGCCAATTGCCGTCGACACCGAAACCACAGATCTCAACCCATTCAAGGCCGAACTCGTGGGGGTAGGGGTGTGCTGGGGCGAGGCCAACGATGCCCTCGCCTACATCCCCATCGGCCACAAGCCCCCCAGCGAACTCTCCGAGGCAACACCACCCCAGCAGCTTCCGCTGGAAACGGTGCTAATGGCGCTCTCGCCCTGGCTTGCGAGTCCGCAGCACCCCAAAGCCCTACAGAACGCCAAATACGACCGACTCATCCTGCTACGCCATGGGCTCACGCTCAACGGCGTCGTGATCGACACCCTGCTGGCGGATTACCTGCGGGATGCCGCGGCCAAGCACGGTTTGGACCTGATGAGCGAACGGGAGTTTGGCTTCCGCCCCACCACCTACGGCGATCTTGTTGGCAAGAAACAAACCTTTGCCGATGTGGCAATCGAACCTGCCAGCCTCTATTGCGGCATGGACGTGCACGTCACCAGGCGATTGGCCCTGCAGCTCCGCCAAACCTTGCAAGCGATGGGCCCCCAATTACTGCCTCTCCTGGAGGGCGTTGAACAACCGCTGGAACCCGTTCTGGCCCAAATGGAGGCCACCGGCATCCGCATCGATGTGCCTTACCTCAAAACACTGTCGGACGAATTAGGCAGCACCCTGAACCGGTTAGAAACCGACGCCAAACAGGTCGCTGAGGTGGACTTCAACCTCGCCTCTCCAAAGCAACTTGGGGAATTGTTGTTCGACACGCTCGGACTGGATCGCAAGAAGTCGAGGCGCACGAAAACCGGATTCAGCACTGATGCCACCGTTCTCGAAAAACTCGAAAACGACCATCCCGTCGTTCCTCTCGTGCTGGAGCACCGCGTCTTGAGCAAGCTCAAGAGCACCTACGTTGATGCTCTGCCCCAACTCGTCGAAGCGGAAACCGGCCGCGTCCACACCGACTTCAACCAAGCCGTAACAGCGACGGGCCGCTTGAGCAGCAGCAACCCAAATCTGCAAAACATTCCCGTTCGCACGGAATACAGCCGTCGCATCCGCAAAGCGTTCCTCCCCCAAGAGGGCTGGACACTGCTCAGCGCCGACTACTCCCAAATCGAACTCCGAATCCTCACCCACCTCTCCGGGGAAGAGGTGCTGCAGGAGGCCTACAGCACGGGCGACGACGTGCACGCACTCACCGCACGCTTACTGCTGGATAAAGACGACGTGAGCGCCGATGAACGTCGCCTCGGAAAAACGATCAACTTCGGGGTGATTTACGGCATGGGCGCCCAACGCTTTGCGCGGGAAACAGGGGTGAGCTCGGCCGAAGCGAAGGAGTTCCTCACCAAATACAAACAGCGCTACCCCAAAGTGTTTGCCTTCCTTGAGCTTCAGGAGCGGCTCGCCCTAAGCCGCGGCTACGTGGAAACAATCTTGGGTCGTCGTCGCCCATTTCATTTCGATCGCAACGGCCTCGGCCGCTTATTGGGAAAAGATCCCCTCGAAATTGATCTCGATGTGGCACGGCGAGGTGGGATGGAAGCACAACAACTGCGCGCCGCCGCCAACGCCCCCATTCAGGGCTCCAGCGCCGACATCATCAAGGTGGCGATGGTGCAATTACAAGCGGTGCTTCTTAGCCAAGGGATCCCCGCCCGCCTACTCCTGCAGGTGCATGACGAACTGGTCCTCGAAGTGGCGCCAGACGCATTGGACACCACGCGAAACCTTGTGGTGAACACCATGGAAAACGCCGTCAAGCTCAGCGTGCCTCTCGTGGTGGAAACCGGCGTTGGTCGCGACTGGATGGAAGCGAAATAATTCGTCCCCAGCAGGCCGTAACCTCAGATCCAGCGCTTGATCGGCTGTTTTGACCCTGCGGCTCACCAATACCCTGACCCGCCGCACGGAACCGTTCACTCCACTCCGGCCTGGCAAGGCAAGCATTTACTGCTGCGGCGTCACGGTCTATGACCTTTGCCATCTCGGTCATGCCCGCAGCTACATCAACTGGGATGTGCTGCGTCGCTATCTGATCTGGAGCGGACTGGACGTGAGATTCGTTCAGAACTTCACCGACATCGACGACAAAATCCTCAAACGGGCCTCAGACGAAAACTCATCGATGACGGCCGTGAGCGAGCGGAACATTGATGCATTTCATGCAGACATGGATTCCCTCGGAATCCTGCGACCCGACAGCATGCCTAGGGCAACCCAGTGCCTGGATGGGATTCGTGCCCTCATCGGCGAACTCGAAGCGAAAGGTGCTGCCTACAGCGCCGAAGGAGATGTGTATTTCGCGGTGATGAAGCACGCCGGGTACGGAAAGCTGAGTGGCCGAGATTTGAGTGAACAGCAGGAGAACGCCGGCGGTCGCGTCGCCGATGCTGAGGGCGCGCGTAAACAACACCCCTTCGACTTCGCCCTCTGGAAGGCCGCCAAAGAGGGTGAGCCCAGCTTCCCCTCCCCATGGGGCGCCGGCCGACCCGGTTGGCACATCGAATGTTCAGCCATGGTGCGAGCTGAACTCGGCGACACGATTGATATTCATCTCGGCGGCGCCGATTTGGTCTTCCCGCACCACGAAAACGAAATAGCGCAATCCGAAGCCGCTACCGGACAAGAGCTCGCCCAGGTGTGGATGCACAACGGGATGGTGAATGTAGGGGGCCAAAAGATGAGCAAGTCGCTCGGCAACTTCACCACCATCCGAGCTCTGCTCGAGAGCGGTGTTTCACCCATGACCCTGCGGTTGTTTGTGCTCCAGGCCCACTACCGCAAGCCCTTGGATTTCACCGCGGAAGCCCTGGAGGCCGCAGCCACCGGCTGGAAAGGCCTCAATGCAGCCTTGGGCCTGGGTGAGCGCCATGGCCAATCGCTGGAATGGCCAGCAACTCCGGCCCTAGCGCCAGTGGCCTTGGTGGCACCAAGTAACCATCCATCCGAACCCTTGGAACCGCTCCAACAACGGTTCATTGATGCGATGGACGACGACCTCAACAGCTCCGGAGCCCTGGCGGTGCTGTTTGATTTAGCGAAGCCCCTGCGTGCATTAGCCAACCGCCTCGAGCGTGGTGATCGTGCCGATCGACCCGCTGACGAGCTGGCTGCCCTCGCCCTGCGCTGGCGATTGCTGCGTGATCTCGCTGCCGTTCTCGGCCTTCGCCGCGAAGCCGACTCCGAGAGCTCGGGCCCTGGTGATGACTCCACAAACCAGGATGAAATTCAAGCCGCGATCGATGCCCGAATCGCAGCCAAATCCGCCAAGAATTACGCCGAAGCGGATCGGATCCGGGATGAGCTCAAAGCGCAAGGCATCGAACTCATCGATAAACCAGGAGGCATCACGGAGTGGATTCGCCGCTAGGCCCGTCAAACTGCCTGAACTGATCGCATCTCAACGGCATGCTCTGGCTTAAGAAGCTGAACTTCATGGAGACAGCAAAGCTGGAGATGGAGCTGATGAAGGCTCTGGATGCCGGTGAAGATCTCGAAACCAAGGTGAACGATCAACAGCTGTTGGTGGAACAAACCAAAGACGCAGAACAGGCCTGGAAACTCGAGGTGTGGCAAAAAATGCTGGTGCGCATCCGCAAAATGGAATCGATGCTGAATCAACCCAACGATCCCAAGTCCTGAAACCAGGCTTCAGCTCAGCCCTGCACCAGGTCGATCACGCTGATCACCAGGCCTGTAGCAACGATCGGTGGGGACACCCAGCGCAACAACACCAGGAGGAAACGGCGCAGCGCCGGAGGGGTGGACGACTGTTCCAAATCGTCTGAGAAGCGTCGGGGCACCACCCAGCCGAGCAAAAGAGCCAGTAGCAACCCCCCAAGGATCAGCAGCAAACCGCCAAACACCGAGTCCATCCATCCCAAAACGCCCAGGGATGTTGCTGCGGGCAACCCGAGCACAAAGATCACAGCGGTGGAGACCCACACCGCACGGGAACGGGTCCAATTCAAGCGATCCATCAAACACGCCACAGGCACCTCCAGCAGCGAGACGGCGGAGGTAATCGCAGCCAGAAAAGCCAATCCGAAAAACAACAACGCCACGAGTTTTCCCGTTGATCCCAGGGAAGCCAAACCTGTGGGCAAGGCAATAAAGATCGTGCCCAGCGTCGATCCGCTGATCACATCCTGAAGTCCAAAACTCATCACCACAGGGAACGTCACCATGCCTGCCAACAGCCCCACAGCCGTATCCATCCCCACCACGGCCACGGCCTCCCTGGGCAGGTGAGCATCACGGTCGAGATAGGCGGAGTAAGCCAAAATGCAGCCAATACCGGTGCCAATCGAGAAAAAGGCCTGCGTAAAGGCATTGCGAATCGTGGTGAGATTCGTGAGTTCCGATCCATCCCAACGCAGCAAGAAGGTCCGGTATCCCTCCCCCGCACCATCAAGGCCAGCCGCCCAGATGGCCAAGCCGATTAAGAGGGCAAACAACAGCGGTAAACCCCAACGGGATAACCGCTCGATGCCACCGCGCACGCCTGCCGCCACCACCACTGCCGTGAGCACAAGGCTCACCAATTGACCAAGCAGAGCGGCACGGCCACCACTCAATCCTGCAAAAAAGGCCTCGGCCTCGCCGATATCGGCAGGAAGGCCTTGGGTTACCACCTGAATCAAGGTCACCCCTGTCCAGCCCATCAACACGGCGTAAAACGCCAAAATCCCGCAGGACGCCAGCACAAACAGCCAGCCCATCGGTTGCCAACGCTTGCCTGCAGCCGTAACCGGAGCCAGCAACGGGCTGTGGCCTGTGCTGCGGCCCAACACCATTTCCGCCACCAACACCGGCAGGCAGACCACCAAAACAATTAAGAGGTACAAGAACAAAAACGCTCCACCGCCACCCTGGGAGGCGCGGTAGGCAAACCCCCAGAGATTTCCCAAACCAACGGCACTGCCAGCCGCCGCCAGAACAAATCCGAAGCCAGACCGCCAGTGCTCCTTGATCGCCATTGCGCGGTGATGTTCCAAAGCTGTCAATCAGCTTGCCAGCGTTTGAGCAACCTGGTGGGAGACTGGTAAAAACGACTGGGACCGCATGAAAGCCATCAGCGTGCTGGGTTCCACAGGGTCGATCGGTACACAGACCCTGCAAATCGTTGACGACTTCCCCGACCAGTTCCGCGTCGTAGCGCTCACAGCGGGCCGCAATTTGGCCCTTTTGGTGGAGCAGATCCAGCGGCATCAGCCGGAGCTGGTGGCCTTGGCCGATGAAGCCTTACTTCCAGAATTGAAACAGCGTTTGGAGGCCCTTGATCCCTCCGACCGACCCGCTCAATGTCCTGAAATGGTGGGAGGCCCAGATGGTCTAGAGGTAGCCGCCTCTTGGGGCAGTGCCGAGCTTGTGGTGACAGGCATCGTGGGCTGCGCCGGCCTCCTACCCACCCTGGCTGCCGTGCGGGCTGGCAAGGATCTGGCTCTGGCCAACAAGGAAACCCTGATTGCAGCAGGCCCGGTGGTCTTGCCCGAGCTGAAAAAAAGCGGCAGTCGATTGTTGCCAGCGGATTCAGAACACTCCGCCATTTTTCAATGCCTGCAAGGCACCCCATGGGCTGACACCGCTCGCCTATCCACCGGCGTACCCACCCCTGGGCTGCGACGCATCCAACTCACCGCATCGGGTGGTGCATTCCGCGATTGGAACGCCGCAGACCTTGAGAAGGCCACGGTTGCTGATGCCACCAGTCATCCCAACTGGAGCATGGGCCGCAAAATCACGGTCGATTCCGCCTCCTTAATGAACAAAGGCCTGGAGGTGATCGAAGCTCATTACTTATTCGGGCTGGATTACGACCACATCGAAATCGTGATTCATCCCCAAAGCATCATCCACTCGATGGTGGAGATGGCCGATTCCTCGGTGTTGGCGCAACTGGGCTGGCCCGACATGAAACTACCCATCCTGTATTGCCTGAGCTGGCCGTCCCGATTGGAAACACCTTGGCGGCGCCTTGATCTCACGGAAGTGGGACAACTCAGCTTCCGTGCACCCGATCCCAATAAATATCCATGCATGGAATTGGCCTATGCCGCGGGCCGCGCTGGGGGAACGATGCCCGCCGTGATGAATGCCGCCAACGAAGAAGCCGTGGCCCAGTTCCTTGAAGAGCGCATCCACTTCCTCGATATTCCTGAAGTGATCGAAGCGGCTTGCGAGCGCCACAAACCCGATCTCATGGCCCATCCCCAACTCGATGATGTGCTGGAGGTGGATCAATGGGCGCGGACGGCGGTGCGTGAACAGGTGAGTCGAGGCACCACGAGGATTCCAGGCCCTGCCGTCGCGGCATGACTCCAGCCAAGATCAGTCATCACCTTCTGCTTTGCGCCACCCCGAGCAAGGCCAAATGCTGTGATCCCGCCAAGGGAGCAGCTACTTGGGATGCTCTGAAACAGGGTGTCAAACGCCTTGGACTCGAAGCCGCATCCCGGCCTGAAGGCATGGTGTTGCGCAGCAAAGTTGATTGTTTACGAATCTGCGATCGCGGACCCGTACTGCTGATTTGGCCCGATGGCACTTGGTATGGAGAGGTCACTCCCGACCGCATTGAACGGATTCTCACCGAACACGTGATCGGCGGAGAACCGATCGAAGAATGGCTGATTCAACGGTCGACGATGGACCCCAACCAGGCAGCGGCGAGCTGATCACCCCAGCAGCCCCCTCGACCATGAAACCCGTTATGTCCTCCCTTTCTGGTGAACTGCAACCCGATCGGGCTCATGGTCTCCAAGGCATTTGCCAAGTGGATGGCAGCTGAGGCTGGCACCCATGGATCATCCAACGCCTGAAGCAACAAGGTGGGCGGCAGCTTGTCTTGCCCAGCGATGAGATGAAGCAACGGTGAGGCCTCCCGGTAATAGGCCTCCACGTCGTTAAAGCCCCACCGCGGTGCCGTCACGGCAGCATCGAAGGCGCGAATTGTGCGCGGGGCAGCATCACCGCTGAGCTCTTCTAACTCTGTAGCGCTAACGCCGAAGGGATCCGCAAGGGTCTGACGCACCAACCGCTTGAGCAGCCAACGTTGATACACCCGATTCCGGGGACGCTCGATCGAGGCACTGCAATCCGCGAGATCCAGCGGACTGCTCGCACAAAAAAGCCCATCCAAAACCCCAGGAAAACTGAGGCAGGCATTGAGCAACATCGTTCCCCCCAGGGAAATGCCAGCACCCAACAACGGACGATCACCGGCCAGCTCACGGGCACGGGCAATCACCGGCAGGAGGTCACTGTTGCAGCGTGCCGCATAGGTGCCGCCGGCAAATTCACGACCAGGATCCGCTCCCCTCAGATTGAGACGCAGCACGGCAAATCCAGCCGACTGCAAACAAAGCCCCATCCGCCGTAGGCCTTCCCGGGAACTCGACCCTCCCAAGCCATGCAGCAACAACACCAGGCCACGGGGCTCCCGATTCGGTTGATCAAGAAGGGCCAAGAGTTGTCCGGATTGCGCCGCCCCCGTTGGCAGCGCAGGCACATCCACCAACACCCGACGACCCGTCTCATCGGGAAGATCCACGGTGCGAAGGGTGTCGCGCAGTGTTTGGAGATCACCCCCAAACCAAGGAAAACGCTGCTGAAACGAAGAAACCCCCAGCTGCTTCAACAGCTGAGGGTCATTCGCCATCTGAGCGGATTGGTCAGTCACTACTTGCCAACGCCGAGATCCTTGAGCTCCACGAGCAGATCTCCCAGAACCTTTTTGGCATCGCCAAACACCATCGAGGTATTCGCCAGATCAAACAGATCGTTTTTGATCCCGGAATAGCCGGCACTCATGCCCCGCTTCACCACAAACACCGTGCGGGCTTGCTGCACGTCGAGCACAGGCATGCCGTACAACGGTGAATTGGGATCGGTCTTGGCCTGGGGATTCACCACGTCATTGGCTCCCAACACCAACACCACATCGGTGGCAGGGAACTCAGGATTAATCACATCCATCTCCTTGAGCTGCTCGTAGGGCACATCGGCCTCTGCGAGCAGAACATTCATATGGCCTGGCATACGGCCAGCAACGGGATGAATCGCGTAGGTGACATCAATTCCCGCAGCCTCAAGGGAACGGGTGACCTCACGCAGCGTGTGCTGAGCTTGGGCCACGGCGAGTCCATAGCCAGGAACAATGATCACCCGCTCGGCCGCCTCAAGCGTGAGGGCGCACTCTTCAACACTGCAGCTCGTGATGTTGGTGTATTCACCACCACCCGCACTCGAGCTGGAGCTTGCTCCAAGCGCTCCACCAAACAACACGGACACCAGGGAACGGTTCATGCCGTTACACATCACCTGGGTGAGGATCAAGCCGGCAGCTCCCACCATCGCTCCCGCCACAACAAGCAACTGACTGCCGACAACAAAACCTGCTGCTGCTGCTGCAACACCGGAGTAGCTGTTCAGCAGAGAGATCACCACGGGCATATCAGCACCACCAATCGGCAGCGTTACGCCAATGCCCAACAAACTGGAGGCCACCACCAACAGCCACAGGCCCGTGGCACCACCGGTGGTTCTCACCATTTCAATGGCACCCACCAACGCCGCGACGGCCAAGGCGATATTCACGGCATGGCGCAGCCGGCTTTGCATCCAGGGGGGCGTCGACAGCCAGCCCTGCAACTTCGCCATCGCCACAATCGAACCGGTAAAGGTGATCGAGCCCACGAAGACTGACACGACAATCGACACCAGCGCGACGGGTCCCGTTGCATCGAGTGCAATCGGTTCCAAAGCTGCAGCCAAAGCCACAAGTAATGACGACATGCCACCACAACCGTTGAAAAGAGCAACGGTCTCGGGCATCGACGTCATCGGAACCCGCTGGGCCGTGATCACCCCGAGAACACCACCGACGATGCTTCCACCAACGATCCAAGACCAAGCTTGGGTGTTGAAGGTTGGTACCCCGACGTAATTCACCAGTAGGCCAACGACCGCCAAGCCCATCGCAACAGCCGCCAATTGGTTCGCCCCTCGGGCGGACCTCACTTTCGACAAACCCTTGATACCAAGGGCCAACAACAGAACGGCGACAAGATCGATCACGTATTTGATGTAGTCAGTCATCAGCGGTTCTCCTTGCGTGCGGGCTTACGGCTGAACATCGCCAGCATTCGATCCGTGACGAGAAAGCCACCGATCACGTTGAACAGGGCAAAACCCAGGGAAACCGAGCCGAGCACTAACAGGGTTGGATTGCCGTCGGCCTTGATGATGGCTGTGAGAGCTGCCAGCACCGTGATGCCCGAGATGGCATTGGCACCACTCATCAGCGGTGTGTGCAATGTGGGTGGAACTTTCCCGATGAGTTCAAGACCGAGAAGGCTGCCCAAGAGCAGCACCCATAAAAATTCAACAAACGAGGATTCCATCAGTTGGCTCCTGGGGTAAGAACGTCGCCGCGGCGGATCGAGCCGTCCTGAGCAATCAAACAACCGGCAATCAGTTCATCATCGAGATCCAAACTGAACTGGCCATCCTTCATCGTGGGCTCCAGCAGAGCCACAAGGTTGCGGGCGTACAGCGCACTGGCGTGGTTGGGAACAGTGCAGGGAAGGTCGTTCCCCCCAATCAACTTCACCCCTTTGCGGTCCACGGTCTGTCCGGGGACCGTATCCGCACAATTGCCGCCCTGCGCCACGGCTAAATCCACAACAACGGCACCAGGGCGCATGCGATCGAGCATGTCTTCACTGATCAAACGGGGGGCACGGCGGCCCGGCACCTGGGCGGTACAGATCGCCACATCCGCCTCGGCCAATTGGTCAGACAATTGCTGACGCTGCGCAGCGAGAAAAGCATCGGAAGCCTGCTTGGCGTAGCCACCGGATTCAGCAGGTTTGTCGTCCGTTTCTGGCGGCTCGATAAAGCGAGCGCCGAGGGATTCCACCTGTTCCTTCACGGCGGGCCGGATATCACTCACGTAAACCACCGCTCCGAGACGGCGGGCCGTTGCCACCGCCTGCAATCCAGCCACTCCAGCGCCAAGAATCACCACCTTGGCTGGCTGCACCGTGCCGGCAGCCGTCATCAGCATCGGGAAGTAGCGATCCAAGGCGGACGATGCCAACAGCACCGATTTATATCCAGCGATATTCGCTTGAGATGAAAGAGCATCAGCCGACTGAGCACGGCTGATTCTTGGCAGCAGCTCTAGGGCCATCGCCGACAGGCCTGCCTGTTGGAGGGTCGTCGCTAAAGCCGCGTTGGCATAGGGCGCCATCAAACCCACCACCAACGCCCCCTGATGCAGACGACGCAAGTTCTCTGACGAAGGCGGCTGCACACAGAGAAGGATGTCGGCTTGGGACCAGGTACTGGCGTCCCCAACCGCAACCAACGCTGCACCCTGATCGGAATAGGCGGCGTCTAAATAACCCGACGCCACACCGGCGCCGCGCTCAACTGAGACCGAACAGCCGAGCGAAATAAATTTTTTGACCGTGTCGGGCGTTGCCGCGATCCGGGTTTCTCCCGGTGTCGACTCCACCGGTATCAGAAGTCTGGGCAAGGCGAACACATCCACCGACCCAATCAAGATTACGAGGTCATCATCTTGAGATCCGCAGGATTGTTGAAGAACGCGGCCGAAAGCCGCTGGTGTGGCTAGTTCAAAGGAACATCTCGTGTTTTGTATGGGTCTCAGCGCAATCGAATGTCCAGATGGCGTTTGCCACAGCCACCACGGTGGCCACTCAGTAGAACGCGAAACGATGAAATCGACCCTGCAGGAGCACGGCAGGGACTGGTGCGAACGCTTGGCTGAGCGGATTTATGAGATGTCGGTCGACACGTTCTCTCAAAGCGTGATGCCCAGCCTGCATGCATCGGGCTGGCAACGGCGCCATCTGGACTGGGAGTTCAAACTTGCCGAAAACGATTCCGAGCCCGATCAGACCTTGGTCGACGGCATCATCAATGCCACCGAAAGCTTCCTGCGCAGCAGTGAAGTGCACCGCTTGTTCATCCAAGAGCTGGTGCAGGGCACGTTTGCTGAGGCGAGTGAAGACGAGCTTCGTGTTCAAGCCGTTCGCACCCTCGTTGAGAAAGAACTGCTCGCGATGATTGAAGAACGGCGCCAAGACCTGCTCGACCGTGTGGCCCATCAACTCATGGATACGGCCAAGGGTGACTTCGAAGCCGCACGTCACGCCACGGAAGATGCCCTCGAAGAAGTTGAACGCTTGGTGTTGAACCACGCCGACGCCCTTTGAACCGTTTGTTGGCTTGATTTGAAGGAGTGGCCTGCCACCGACGTCTTGTCTGACGTTGGTGGCAGGCCCTCAAGAGGTGCCAAAGCCTTTCGAAATCGTTAAAAAGACTCAACCTTCTTCAGGAACACCATCAGCGCCTGCAGCTTCAACCTTCCGGCTCACGCCAACTCGGCACCGATCCAACCGCGGGAATGGCAACAACATCTGATTCAGTTGTTACGCCGCCGACTGGATCAACTCTCCAGCGGCTCGCCCGCTGCTGACCTTGGCGACATTCTTGTATTTGCCGGACCTGGAGCAGGCAAAACCCTTGGGGCATTACTGGGCTTTTCCAGCATGCGACGCGAGGGCCATCTGGATCAATTTGTGGTGTTCTGCCATCGAACATCAATCCTGGAGCAGTGGAAACAAGCAGCGGCTGGACTCGGTTTAAGCCTTGAGGAATGGCCCTGCACCGATGCGGCGGCCAAAGCGGCTGATGGACTGCTGGTGACATATCAGGGAGCGGGGCGTCAGCTCAAACCTCTGCAGCAGCAACTCGGGCAACTTCAAGCTGATCGCTGCATGGCGATTGCCGATGAGGCTCACCACCTTGGGCTGGATCCTGAAGACCCCAAAGCACCGGCATGGGGACAAACCTTCCAAGCGCTGACCGAAAGCTTCAAGTTGCGCGTCGGACTCACTGGCACACCATTCCGCGCCGACAACTTGGGGTTCTGCGCAGCCCGCCGGATTCGCATTGTTCAAGACGGCATGGTGATGGAGCAAATTCGCCCTGATCTATGCGTTGAGCCGAGGGACTTGATCGCCGCTGGAGACGTGCGACCTCTCGAATTCCGCTTTCAAGACGGGTGGGTGGAGCACAGTCGAGAAGGGATGCCCGACCGCGACGTGTCACCCCTCTCCGCCGAACATCGGGAAAGCTGGCGAGCCCGCAACCTTCGCCGCGCCATCCGCTTGGCCGACAGCAGCAGCATCGGTCAACAGGTGTTGCTGCGAGCGCAACGCAAGTTGACGGACTTACGGCAAAGCCATCCTGATGCGGCAGGACTTGTCATTGCCAGGGATATTGATCACGCCGAAGCCATCGCCACGCTGCTGAAGGAAGACGGCAATCGCGTGGAGCTCGTGCATTCCCAAAGCCCACAGGCGGCAGAGCGGCTCCATGGATTTCAGTGCGGCACGGCCGACTGGCTCGTCAGCATTGATATGTGTGCTGAGGGTTTTGATGCTCCACGCCTAAGGGTTGTGGCTTACCTCACCACCGTGGTTACCCGAAGTCGGTTTGTTCAAGGCATCACCCGGGCGGTTCGGATGACGGCAACCCTTGCGGCCAAGGAGACCATCCCCCGCGCACCCTCGTTTGTTTTTGCTCCAGCCGACCCACTCCTGATGGAGTACGCCCGTTCTTGGTCGATCGCGGAGCCCTACGTTTTACGTCCGCGCGAGGATGCCGAGGCGGACGAACTTGGGGCTGGTGGGCACTGGCGTGGTCCCAGCCTTCCCATGGAGGCTGTCGAAGATGGAGCCGGGAATGTGATCCGTCTCAAGACACCAGAACTTCCACTGTTTTTGCAGCAGTGATTACAGCTTTCTTGAGAGAAAAATGCGAAGTTTTCAACATGAGGGCCACGACTTAGCCCTTGGATCAACCAACCTGGCCCACAACGAAGAGATTGTTATGGATGCAGCAATGGAGCGCCGAATCAATGTTGCGACCAACTGGGCATCAACTCGGATTGCTTATCTCGACAAAGATGAGCGCTATGAAGACAGTTATGCCATCACCCAAGAATTTCGAGAATGGATTACATGCATCGGCGAAAACGTTGCGATGCTCGATGACACAATCCTGATCGCGCCAAATAATCCGAAAAATTCGGAAGGCATCAACGACCGCCCGTCAAACGATCATCAAGTCGAAATCTAAAGGTTTTATTTATTTTTGGAGGTGTAGGTAATACGAACTCCACCCGGCACGTTCAGCATCTTTCAGGCCTTAGATTTAACTCATAGTGAATCCGCATAAGAGCATGGTTTCTGGTGCTCCCGAGTCGATTGAAAACCTTGTAATTGTTGGGTCAGGGCCGGCTGGATATACAGCAGCCATCTATGCCGCCAGAGCCAACCTCCAGCCCATCTTGGTAACGGGATTCCAGCGAGGAGGAATTCCGGGCGGGCAACTCATGACCACGACCCACGTCGAGAACTTTCCTGGATTTCCCGATGGAGTGCTCGGACCAGATTTGATGGATTTGATGAAGGCTCAAGCGGTTCGCTGGGGAACCCATTTGCTTGAGGCCGACGCAGATTCTATTGATCTAAGCCAGCGCCCATTTCAGATTCAAGTTGAAGGGGAAACTATTCGGGCCCATGCAGTTGTGATTGCAACGGGCGCCAGTGCTAACCGCTTGGGATTGCCCTCAGAGGAGAAATTTTGGAGCCGTGGCATTAGTGCCTGTGCAATTTGTGATGGAGCGACACCCCAATTCCGCAACGCCGAACTCGCCGTTGTCGGTGGCGGTGATTCCGCCTGCGAAGAGGCCGTTTATCTCACGAAATACGGCAGCCACGTGCATCTGATCGTGCGCTCCGAACGGTTACGGGCCAGCGCCGCCATGGCCGACCGAGTGCTTGCTAACCCAGCCATCACCGTGCATTGGACCAGTGAGATTGTCGATGTAAGCGGTGAAGACTGGATGGAGACGCTTACCTTGCGAAACCGCATCGATGATTCAACCACTGACTTTGCGGTCAAAGGCTTGTTTTATGCCATTGGCCATACCCCCAACACCGAGCTGTTGAAAGGTCAAATTGACCTCGATAGCAAGGCTTATCTCGCCACAACATCAGGCCGCCCAGAAACATCCATTGATGGCGTGTTTGCAGCTGGTGATGTGGCGGACGCTGAATGGAGGCAAGGCATTACAGCAGCTGGCAGCGGCTGTAAGGCAGCCTTAGCGGCCGAGCGTTGGCTGAGCCATCACGATTTAGCCACCCTAATGAAACGGGACAACGTTGAGCCAGCCAAGGCGGAACGACCGGTCAACGTGGATGTCACCACGGAAGCCACCTACAGCCCTGAAGGGCTCTGGCAAAAAGGGGGTTACGCCCTTCGCAAGCTTTATCACGACAGCAACAAACCAATTCTTGTGGTTTACACCTCACCAAGCTGTGGCCCTTGCCACGTGTTGAAGCCTCAGCTTCAACGGGTGATCAATGAGCTCGACGGGGCCGCCCAAGCGATCGTGATTGATATCGAATCCGACCAAGAGATTGCCGAGCAGGCAGGGGTGAGCGGTACCCCCACCATTCAGCTGTTTCACCAAAAAGCGATGGTGAAGCAATGGCGTGGGGTGAAACAACGCAGTGAGTTCAAACAGGCCATCGAAGCCCTGATCAGTTAATCCCTGCGCCCCCAACACCAAATCTGATCAGCGGCGCCGTGGTCCACCTGGGCGATTGCCGCCTGGGCGTCCGCCGGGTGCTCCGGCATTGCGCTCGCGGTAGGTGATCCGCCCGCGGGTGAGGTCGTAGGGACTGATTTCGACAAGCACCTTGTCGCCAGCCAACAATTTGATCCGAAATTTGGTCAGCTTTCCTGCAGCGCGACATAGACACTGGTGACCGGCAGGCTGCTCGAGCGTGACTAGATAGAACCCATTGCCCTGTTCCTTCTCGATCACACCCGAGGTTTCGATCATGCGCTGGTGAGGGTTTCAACCTGTAATGCCATTCACTTTAGGAGGGTGCATGCAGAACCCATTCACAGATTTTTCCCTTTAAGGTCGACGCTCGCTGAAACCAAATCGATGATGCTCCCCCCCCTTACCCTCGATTTGGGCTTGCTTCTGATTTCCATCGGAGCGGTCAACCTTTGGCGTGCACGCCAAGGCAATGCCCAATAAGACAAGGATTGTTCAACGCCATCGACGTTGAATCCAATCATGCCAAAAGAAAGCTGATCAACCCCCAATCAAAATCTTTAACCATAAAAATATTTTTATCTGAAGTAATTTCTGGAAATTCATCCCGGAGATTTTTACTTTAGAGTTTTCTTTAAAGAAGTCATCAGCTGAACCTCTTGACGACTTTGTTGCTCCATAAGCCATACGGGGTGCTTAGCCAGTTCACTCGCGAAGAGAACAGTCGCTGGGCCAGCCTGCAAGATTTTGTTGATACACCCGATGTGTATGCAGCTGGTCGTCTGGATGCCGACAGCGAAGGATTACTTGTACTCACAAGCAATGGACGACTCCAACAACAGTTAACCGATCCTCGCTTCGGTCATTGGCGAACCTATTGGGTTCAAGTGGAGGGAACTCCCCAGCCCCATCAATTACAACAACTTCGCGACGGCATCACGGTGCAGGGCCATCGCACGCGTCCGGCCAAAGCCGCATGGCTTAAAGCTGAAGCCATACCAACCATCGGGGATCGCGTCCCGCCGATTCGGTACCGCGCAACCATCCCCACTCACTGGCTGGAAATCTCCCTCACGGAAGGCAGGAATCGTCAGGTGCGTCGCATGACCGCAGCCGTTGGCCTACCCACGCTTCGATTGGTCCGCCACACCATCGACCTCATGGATGGGGGCACTCCCTTGACTCTGACAGGACTCGAACCCGGCGCATCGCGGGCAGTGAGCAAGGAGGAAGAAGCTCGTTTTGTGCAGTTGCTTAAGGGCAGCAACCCGAAGAACCAGGCAGATCGCCGACGAGGGTGACAGCCCGAAACTCGATTCCTTCAACTTCCCTCCAGGGATCCTGGCTGCGATCGGCGTAATGCACCTGCTCGAAACCAAGGCGGCGGAAGGCATCAAGAAATGCGCTCTCTTCCCAGGCTCCGCTGATACAGCCGCTCCAGAGATCTGGATCGTCCTGAAGGTGCTGGGGCACAACTTGATCGCAAACAATGTCGCTGATGGCGACTCGACCACCTGGAGCAAGAACGCGTCGAATGTTGGCCAAAAGTCGCTCTCGATCGGAAGGATTCACCAAATTGAGAACGCAATTACTTAAGACCAAATCAACGCTTTCATCAGCGACAAGGGGTGTTCCATCGTCGATGGGGGCATCAAGCGCCTCAATGGATCCATCAACAAACTGAACATTGTTGTAGCCAATCGCCTCAGCAACTTGGGCCGCAGCACCACGGGACAAGGCCAACATCTCGACGTTGCGGTCGATGCCAATGACGGCACCATCAGCACCCACAAGTTGAGAACAAATGAAGGCGTTCTTGCCGCTGCCACTGCCAAGATCCAACACCCGATCACCCGCACGAACCCAGCGAGTGGGATCTCCACAGCCGTAATCACGCTCGACAACGGCCTTCGGGATCACACGCAGGAGTTCAGGATCAAACCCCACAGGGGTGCACAAACAAGCCTCTTGCGCATGAGCGGCAGCGCCATAACGCTCCTCCACGGCACGGGTTTGATCAAAAGCATCCGATGGCGGACAACAAGAATCAGGCATCAGCCGATGGCCTCCTGCAGCTCACGCACAACATTCCACTGGCCATACCAATAATTTGCCTCTGCTCTCCTGGCCGGGTCTTCTAAGCCATCAATGGCATCGGGGCCAACGGTTCTCCAAAGCTCATGGCCACACGCACGGTTCAGGCCTTGCTCAGCCTCGTCAGAGAGCAAAAGCAGTCGGCGCTGCAGATTTTTGAGCTGAGCGACGGCCATAGGACCAAGAAATCTAGATTAATAGTACAAATCAACTAAGAGAAAACAAGGCCTAGAAGGGAAGTTTTTTCTTGGCGTCTTTATCAAGATCCGCCTCCATCTCACGAAGCTTCTTGAGAATCGTGTCGTAGTACTCCCGGATATAACTCTCCATATCCGTTGTCTCGGCTTCATCCAAGCCGAACGCGGCATAACTGGATTTCATCGGAGCATCGAGGGCCTGACCACCACCGGTGACTTCTGCGAAGGCCAGACGTTCGGCCACATTTACGGCAGGTTCGAAAAATGAAGCAACGCCTTGCATCAGCTTGATCAAGATCGGCTGAACGCGGAACACACGCGCCGTCTTGTCGCTGCAACGCTCGCACAGCTGAACCAGTTGCCCTGTATTCCAGGGTTTAGGGCCCACAACAGGGAAGGTTCCCCTCACCGTTTCTGGACGTTCGAGGGCCGCCACCGCAAAACGGGCCATGTCCTGGGTGTTCATATAAGCAATCGCCGTAGGACTTCCACTCACCCAAACGGTTTGGCTTTCCAACACTGGGATTGCGAATTGGCTGATCACACCCTGCATAAAAGCTGCGCCTTGGAGGATGGTGTAATCAAAATCCGAAGCCTCCAGCAGATTCTCAGTACATGCCTTGATGTCCATCAACGGCACATCGCGATACCGGTGGGCCCCTAGCAACGAAAGGAACACGAATCGCTTCACATTGGCGCGATCACAGGCCTTCAGGAGATTGAGCTTTCCGTCCCAATCAGACTCGTAAATGCTCTGCGGATCACTAGGGCGACTGGTGGCGGCATCGATCACCGCATCAACACCGTCAAGGGCGTAATCGAGGCTGTCGGGCTCCAACAGGTCACCACGTGTGAGCTCACAGCCCCACTCCTGCAAAAACGCCGCCTTGCGAGGGGTTCGGACCATGCAACGAACCTGATGCCCTGAATCCAAGGCTCGACGAGCAATCTGCCGTCCGAGGGTGCCCGTTCCTCCAACCACCAGAACCTGCATGGCACCTCGACTTCAAGGTGGCGAGCTTAGTGGGCTTGAGGCAAAAGCTGCTGAATCAATCGCCCTCAAGTTTCAACAGCAAGGCACCACCGACAAGACCAATGGGGATCAAAACCCAGAAAATGGCGGCCGTTCCGAAAATTTCTGAAGCCATGATCGAGGCGCAACTTTCACGCTCCATTTAAGTCCCTTCGGAACACAAATCAGCGCAAAGCCTTAACAGGACTGTTAAATCTGCATCGGTTCGCAATTGCCCAGCCATCACGCCACTGGGATAGGCCTGAAATCCGGCTCGCCGCACCGCTGTGACGAGCTGGTTCAAGGGCGGCGGCCCACCAATACCAACACGTCGCGCCAACTCATCGGTGGGCCAAACCGTTGCCGGACTGCCTGGGTCGGCCTCTAAACGCTCCAGCAACCGCTGCGTCTGATTGGAGATAGCCCCCGGTTCCCGCAGCCAGGGATCGCGGCGCAACGCAGCCAAGGTTTGAGGATCCTGCAGAGGTCCGATCCAGAGGGGACCGCTCACACTCCACCGACCTGCTCCGCTTGCACAGCGACAGGCTGGCCACCCACTGAGATTTCTCAAAATCTGCACCACTTGCGATCCACAGGCGTCACAACGAGCCAAGAGGCCCAAGCGATGCTCCTCGCCCGGTTGAAGATGCCGCCGCATGCGCACACCAACCCGAAAGGTTCTTCCTTCACTGAAACAAAGCAGGGGTTGAAGACCCCGACCCAACATCCAAGCTTGACGGGCCAGCAATCCAAGTTGGTGGCGCAAAGCCAATTCCCAGCTCGCAGGATGCACCCGTGCAGCCGCACCAAGGCTGCGAACCGCTCCAGCGCGGTCGTGGCCCGTTGGGGAGCGCCCATCCGTACTTGCCAGCAGCAGCAGCCCCTCGAACCGCAAGGCTTGTAAAACCGGCTGAATTAATGCCCCAGGGGCGCCGAACGCATCAAGATCGATCAAATCGAAAAAGCGGCCTTCCAGATACGCCTGTGCCAACACCACCTCGGCAGCCTGGGAACTGATGCGCACCGGCATCGGGAGACCACTCAGGTTGCTCTCCAGGCAGGGCAAACGATCTGGGTCGCCATCGTTCACCCAGAGCTCAACCCGCTCTGCTCTGGCTGGAACGGCTTCTAATCCCCAGCGCAAACCACGAATTCCGCACCCTGCCATGAGATCGAGCCAGCGGAGTTGGCCCTCCGCGTTCTGCTGTTGATGACGGGCCAACAGCACCGAACAGTCCCGGGAAGGCCGAGAATCCGGACGAAAAAACCCCGATCCCAGCGTTAGGGAGGCAGACCCTTCGCGATAGTGATGATCCGGTATGCCCAGAGCTGTGTCAGCCAATGCACTCCAGCCTGCCGAGCCATGGTGCCCGGAGGCCGAAACCAGCGCCTGGGGGCACCACCACGAATGGACTTGGCGTCGACAGCCAAGTCGTAGAAACCAAAATCAACAATGGACATGCCATTGGCGAGTTTTGGGGCCAAGCCATGGCCCAGCCCTCGTGCTCTTGCATGGTTTCGGGGCCTCGAGCGGGCACTGGCGGCGCATCGCGCCGAAACTGGCGGCCCAGGGCTGGCAAGTGTTCAGCCTCGACCTCTTGGGATTTGGCGCGTCGGAGCAATCGGGGATTCGCCAGGGAGGTCCACTGGATAACCGGATTTGGGGACAGCAAACCGCTGCCTTTCTCCAGGAGATTGTTCAGCGGCCCGCCGTACTCGTGGGGAACTCCCTGGGTGGTCTCAGTGCCCTCACCACAGCCGTTCTGACGCCCGATTTGGTGAGAGCACTCGTGGCAGCACCGCTGCCTGATCCGGCCCTGCTCCAGCCGGTGCCACGACGACGTTCACCGTGGCGACGACGCTGGCAACGGGGATGGCTCAGCTTGATCGTTCAACTGATTCCCTTGCAGTGGATCGTGCCAGTGATTGCCCGCAGCAAGCTGATTCGGCTTGGACTGCAAGGTGCCTACACCTGTTCCATCACCAACGACCTTGATCTGCAGCAGCTGATTTGTCGTCCAGCCCGCCGACCGACCGCAGCCCGAGCCCTACGGGCCATGACTCTTGGCATGGGTCTTCGACCCAGCGGAGCAACAGCTCCGGCCCTACTGGAACAGCTAGCGACAACACAACTGCCGATGTTGATGCTCTGGGGCCGAAACGATCGTTTTGTCCCCCTCAGCGTCGGCCAAAAGGTTGTGGATCAACACCCCTGGGTGGAGCTCAAAGTGCTCAATCACTGCGGGCATTGCTCCCACGATGAGGACCCGAATCAGTTCCTAAATGCTCTGCTGCCCTGGCTGGACCGTAACTTGGGTAACAGCAGACCAGCAGGGGACGTTCAGCAGATATGAAGCACACCCTTTCGGTGCTTGTGGAGGACGAATCTGGAGCACTCAGCCGCATCGCCGGATTGTTCGCCCGCCGTGGTTTCAATATCCACAGCTTGGCTGTGGGGCCAGCGGAAGCCGATGGCCAATCGCGCTTAACGATGGTGGTGGAAGGAGATGCGCAAACCCTGGAGCAGATGACCAAACAGCTGGACAAGCTGGTCAACGTTCTCCAGGTTCTGGATCTAACCCAGCGTCCTGCAGTGGAACGCGAACTGATGCTCCTGAAAGTGAAAGCCCCAGCCGAAACGCGAAGCGCAGTGTTTGATCTGGTTCAGGTGTTCCGCGCCAAGGTTGTCGACGTGGCCGATGAAGCTCTAACCCTTGAAGTGGTGGGCGACCCCGGAAAGTTGGTAGCTCTTGAACGCCTGATGAAGCCCTTCGGCATCCTTGAAATCGCACGAACCGGAAAAGTGGCCCTCGAGCGGGCTTCCGGGGTGAACACCGAACTGCTCAAGGTTTCACCCAGCGAAACGCGGATCCCCGCTTGAGTTCAATCGCCAAGGCTGGCTTTGGTGATCCGATCCCCCTGGCGAATCTCATCAACAACGTCCATGCCCTCAATCACCCTCCCGAAAACGGCATAGCGGCCATCCAGTTCTGGTAAAGGCTTTAAGGCGATATAAAACTGAGCGCTGGCGGAGTCTGGGGCCTGAGACCGTGCCATCGCCACCGAGCCACGTTCATGGTTCAGCCTGAGGGAATCCAGCTGACTGGGATTGGTAATTTCCCGGCTGTAGCGGGGATTCTCTTCTCCACGGAAACCAATCTCCAGAGGAATCATTCGGGATTGACCGGTTTGTGGATCAACAAAACTTCCGGTGCCCAATTGATTTAAGGGAACGGAACGATCCGTTGACTTGGGATCTCCCCCTTGAACAACGAAGGGAACGGGTTCGCGCACCACGCGATGAAACATCGTTCCGTCGTAGGTGCCACGACGCACCAAATCCACAAAATTGCCAGCTGTGATCGGCGCAGCATCACCATCAACCTCGATCGTGATCTCGCCGCGATTGGTGCTCATCTGAACCTGGGTTGTGCCCTGAAGACAAGGAACATTTGCGTCGGCACAGGATGGTGTTGGCGATGCCTGCGGTGAAGGACTGCAACTCACCATCAAGGGGAAGAGAAGCAGCAACGACCACACAACACGACGAAAAGGAGAACGCATGGGAATCAAAGCCCTTCGAGATTGACGCCAAGAAAACGGGCGAGTTCAGCTCCTTCCTGCTCGAGCTGAGCCAATGGCAGCGGCTCACCCACCCGGGTTAGGGGAAGATCGCGACGCCCCTGGAGACGCAGAGACACGCGGCGGCGGGCATTGAACCCATCACGCACTTCCACTTTCACCGCCTTGACATCTTTCAAGGGAAATTCCACGCAAACCGGGCGACGGAAACCCCGACGGCTGATCACCACAACACCAGATTCTTTATCGAAACGATTGCTTCCAGAGCCCACGTCGACAGCGATCACATACCAGAGGTAGGAGGCCAACAGTGCAGCGGCGATGCTGTACAGGCCCATCACCAGGCCCTGCGGAACAAAAATCAGAGCTGCAGGATGCCCAAAGGGCAACAGGTCTTGTCCGAGATAGCTGGAAAGTGACGCCAACAAGAAGCCAACACCTCCAACACTGACGGCTGCGGCCACCAAAAAATTAGAAAGTCGCCTTGAGCCGAGCACCGATTGCTCCAGCACTGCTGCGGACATGAAGAGGGCGGTATTTACTGCTCATTGTGGAGGGAGACGGCGCGCAATAGCGAAAGCAAAAGAAATCCCAAAGAAACGAAGCGATACAAGGGATTTCAGGTGATGCAAACACGCCCCACAGCACGGGTTGAGATTGTTAAGGTCGCTGGCGTATCCAACAGCCTGCGGTTTTCCGCACCCGTTCACCCTCATGACGATCGCTGTAGGACGCGCGCCTCAGCGGGGATGGTTTGACGTCCTCGATGACTGGCTCAAGCGCGACCGCTTCGTATTCATCGGCTGGTCTGGCCTACTTCTGCTCCCGACGGCCTACATGGCTATCGGTGGCTGGCTGACCGGCACCACATTTGTCACCTCCTGGTACACCCACGGCATCGCGTCGTCGTACCTCGAAGGTTGCAACTTCCTCACCGCTGCTGTTTCGACCCCCGCTGACGCGATGGGTCACAGCTTGCTGCTGCTCTGGGGCCCAGAAGCCCAGGGCGATTTTGTCCGCTGGTGTCAACTCGGCGGCCTCTGGGCTTTTGTTGCCCTGCACGGTGCTTTCGCACTGATCGGCTTCATGCTGCGTCAGTTCGAAATTGCTCGTCTCGTCGGCATTCGTCCCTACAACGCCATTGCCTTCTCCGGCCCGATTGCGGTGTTCGTCAGTGTTTTCCTGATGTACCCCCTCGGCCAGAGCAGCTGGTTCTTCGCGCCATCCTTCGGTGTGGCAGCGATCTTCCGCTTCCTCCTCTTCTTGCAGGGCTTCCACAACTGGACGCTGAACCCCTTCCACATGATGGGAGTGGCCGGCATCTTGGGCGGCGCTCTGTTGTGTGCCATTCACGGTGCAACCGTGGAAAACACACTGTTCGAGGATGGTGAGCAAGCGAACACCTTTAAGGCGTTCGAACCCACCCAGGAAGAAGAGACCTATTCCATGGTCACCGCCAACCGCTTCTGGAGCCAAATCTTCGGAATTGCGTTCTCCAACAAGCGCTGGCTGCACTTCTTCATGCTGTTCGTGCCAGTGATGGGCCTCTGGACTAGCTCCATCGGCATCATCGGTCTGGCCCTCAACCTGCGCGCCTATGACTTCGTGTCACAGGAAATCCGCGCTGCTGAGGACCCCGAATTTGAGACCTTCTACACCAAGAACATTCTTCTGAATGAAGGTCTGCGTGCCTGGATGGCACCGGCTGACCAGCCGCATGAAAACTTCGTCTTCCCTGAAGAGGTTCTGCCCCGTGGAAACGCCCTTTAATGCTGGTCTTGTCGCCACTGGCGGCAAAGACCTCGACTCCACTGGCTATGCCTGGTGGTCTGGAAATGCCCGCCTGATCAACCTTTCAGGCCGTTTGCTTGGCGCCCACGTGGCCCATGCCGGTTTGATGGTGTTCTGGGCTGGCGCAATGATGCTGTTCGAGGTGAGTCACTTCACCTTCGATAAGCCCATGTATGAGCAGGGCTTCATCTGCATGCCCCACGTCGCAACCCTCGGTTACGGCGTAGGACCCGGCGGAGAAGTCACTGATCTCTTCCCATTCTTTGTGGTTGGTGTTCTGCACCTGATCAGCTCAGCCGTTCTTGGCTTGGGTGGTCTGTACCACGCCCTGCGTGGTCCTGAGATTTTGGAGAACTATTCCTCCTTCTTCTCCCAGGACTGGCGCGACAAAAATCAGATGACCAACATCATTGGTTATCACCTGATTCTTCTTGGCGTCGGCTGCTTGCTGCTGGTCTTTAAGGCCATGTTCTTCGGCGGCGTCTACGACACCTGGGCCCCCGGCGGTGGCGACGTTCGTCTGATCACGAACCCCACCCTCGACCCCGGTGTGATCTTCGGTTATCTCTTCCGCGCCCCCTTTGGTGGCGAAGGTTGGATCATCGGAGTGAACTCGATGGAAGACATCATTGGTGGTCACATCTGGTTGGGCCTAACGCTGATCTTCGGTGGCATTTGGCACGCCATCACCAAGCCTTTCGGCTGGGTGCGTCGTGCCTTCATCTGGAATGGTGAGGCCTACCTGAGCTACAGCCTGGGTGCCTTGAGCTTCATGAGCTTCATCGCATCGGCCTACATCTGGTTCAACAACACCGCCTATCCCTCTGAGTTCTGGGGCCCTACCAACGCGGAGGCATCCCAAGCTCAAAGTTTCACCTTCCTGGTGCGTGACCAACGCCTTGGAGCCAACATCGGTTCTGCCATGGGTCCCACCGGCCTCGGCAAATACCTGATGCGCTCACCAACCGGTGAAATCATCTTCGGTGGCGAAACCATGCGTTTCTGGGACTTCCGTGGTCCTTGGTTGGAGCCCCTCCGTGGCCCCAACGGTTTGAGCCTCGACAAATTGCAAAATGACATTCAGCCATGGCAAGTGCGCCGTGCAGCTGAGTACATGACGCACGCCCCCAACGCTTCTCTGAACTCCGTTGGCGGCATCATCACCGAGCCAAACTCGGTGAACTACGTGAACCTTCGTCAGTGGCTGGGAGCAGCACAATTCGTGCTCGCTTTCTTCTTCCTGGTGGGTCACCTCTGGCATGCAGGCCGCGCCCGCGCCGCCGCAGCTGGTTTTGAAAAAGGCATCGATCGCAAAGCAGAACCCGTTCTCGGAATGCCGGATCTCGACTGATCAATCAGCCGATTTCCACGATCGTCCAACAAGCAACCCTCATCACATTGATGGGGGTTTTTTATTGGCCAGGTGAAATCACCCAAACGACCATCTCGCCAAAGCGCAACTCTAGTAAAACAATATCGTGAATATCTCGTTACTATTTCGGCTACATATCGATTCAATATCGTGAATCGTTGCAATCCCTGCGATCTGGGAAGCATCGATTCGTAGCCTGAGTAGGCCGCTGTGATTGACGCCGCTGTGACGAACCCGGTGTCCGAGCCCGGATCCAACACCCCCGCAGTGGGAGTCAACACCCGGGTGATTCATCACGGTGAAAGCTTTGCTGGAGAGACCGGGTCGGTGATGCCCCCGATCTTTCCAACATCCACCTTCGCCCACGGCAACCCTGGCGGCTTTGATTACACCCGCTCAGGGAACCCAAACTTTCGAATTCTGGACGGAGTGCTGAGTGCACTCGAAGGTTGCGACCACACAACTGTGTTTGGTTCTGGCGTCAGCGCAATCACAGCGGTGGTGTCGCAACTCAAGCAGGGAGATCTGGTGTTGTGCGAGGAGAATCTCTACGGCTGCACCGTGCGGCTATTCGAACAGGTGTTTTCCAAGTTCGGGCTACGAACGCAATGGTTGGACTTCACTGAAGCCAATGCCCTTGATGTCCTGCGCAGCAGCAAGCCAGCAATGGTTTGGATTGAAAGCCCAACCAATCCACTCCTCAAGGTGATCGATATCGAGGCCGTGTGCGGCGTGGCCCGTGAGTTCGACATCCCCGTTGTCGTCGACAACACCTTCGCGACTGCTCTCGTTCAACGACCGTTGGAGCTCGGCGCGACGCTGTCCCTTACAAGCACCACGAAATACATCAACGGCCACTCCGATGCCCTTGGGGGGGCCGTCTCGACCAACGACGCTGGCTGGCATCAAAAAATGGTGTTTTCGCAAAAGGCTCTGGGATTACAACCCTCACCCTTCGACTCCTGGCTGATCACTCGCGGGATCAAAACGCTTCCACTGCGACTGAAGCAACAAATGGCGAATGCCGCTGCCTTAGCTGATCAATTGGCGTTGCATCCGAAGGTGGCGTGGGTGCGCTACCCCCACCGCAACGACCATCCTCAGCACGCTTTGGCCCAACGACAGATGAAGGGTGGAGGAGCAATCGTGACCGTGAGCTTCCAGGCCAGCCAAGAGGAAACCTATCGACTCTGCAAGCAGTTGAAGTGGTTCACCATGGCCGAAAGTCTTGGTGGCATTGAAAGCTTGATCTGCCACCCAGCCACCATGACCCATGCCGCCGTGTCGGCTGAGGTGAAGGCCAAACTCGGCATCGGCGACGGTTTAGTGCGCCTCTCGGTGGGCTGCGAAGACTTGGTGGATCTACAGGCCGACCTATCGCGAGCCTTGGAGCTGCTGGCGTGAGCGAGCGAAACCTGCTGAAGGAACCTTGCTGGCAGGGATCAGACCTCGGCCATCCTCTGCCCGATCACCCCCATGCCGTGTCGATGGCTCTCCCTCGATGGCGTGATGTGATCGCCTACGAAGAGCACGAAGCCACCTGCCGTGCAGCACTGCAAACGATTTATCCCCGCTTTGGACTGCACCCGTTCCTCCAAGAGCTAGCCAACCAAGTGCCCAGTGACGGTATGGGGGTGTGGCCCTTCGCTAGCAGGGCCGCTGCCGAAGCAGCCCAGAAGCATTGCCAAAGGAAATCGCCCCAGTCGAGCCTTCGTTTGCTGGATCAACACAAGATCAGCTGTTTATGCACGGATGCCGCGGCCAGCGCCCATGCCAAAGCCTTTTGGCAACACACAGGACTCGGAGCTTCATCGCGGCAGGCGGCCATAGCCCTTGGCCACGAGTTGGCACCAGCACCCCATCAAGGGGAGCAGGCTCGACAACGCGTTCGGCAACGGCTAGCCGAAATACACCATTGCTCTGAAGAGCACATCAGCCTTGTTCCAGCCGGTATGGCTGCACTCCACGCTGGATTAGAGGCCGTTCAAACCCTGCGACCTGGCCGACCCACCTTGCAGCTGGGCTTTCCCTATGTGGATGTCTTGAAACAACCTCAGGTGGTGTTCCATGGCAGTGAGTTACTCAGAACCACGAATCTGGGCGACATCGTCGCCACATTGGACCGGCTGGATCCCGCGGCGGTGATTGTGGAACTCCCCAGCAATCCGCTGTTGCGCTGTGTGGATTTACCGGCCGTCGCGGAACTCGCCCATGCCCGAGGAATCCCCCTCATCGCCGACGACACGATCGGAACTGGGATCAACCTCGAGGCACTCCCCTACGCAGACCTGGTTTTCACCTCGCTCACAAAAAGCTTTGCTGGACGCGGCAATGTGATGGCGGGATGTCTGCTGATCAGCCCCGACTCGCAGTGGAGGTCCACCCTGCTGGAGGCCATCGCACCAAGGGCGACTCTGAGTGACGCCGATGCCATTGCCCTAGAACAAAACAGCCGCGACGTGAACGATCGGGTGCCACGTCTGGATGCCAATTGCTTGGCACTGGCCCAAAAGCTGGAGAAGCATCCAGCCGTGAAGCGTGTGCTGCACCCCAAAGATTGCAAGAACTTCCAGGCCCTAAAGAAGCGCGGCGCCGGAGATGGTTGTCTGCTGAGCTTCGAACTGCATGCAGGCGAACGCAATGCTCAACGGGTTTTCGATGCGCTAAGGATTTGCAAAGGACCAAGCCTGGGCACCTCCTTCAGCCTGGTGTGCCCCTACACCCAACTGGCCCACTACGAGGAACTGGACTGGGCTGAAGCCTGTGGTGTTCCAGCTCATCTGCTCAGGGTTTCGGTTGGACTCGAACAACCAGATGAGCTCTGGAGCCGCTTCCGAGAAGCCCTATCCCATGCAACTAACCCAGGCAAAGTCTGAAAATGCCGTTAACAACTGAAGTTTTTACGCGTTTGATCACTAAGTTGACGACTTAGGGCCAATCCAAATACAGACGCGCTATGTCTCGCATTTACGACGACAACAGCCTCGCCATCGGCAACACCCCGCTGGTGAAACTGAATCACGTCACCAAAAACTGCAAAGCCACCGTCCTGGCGAAGATCGAAGGCCGCAATCCCGCTTACAGCGTGAAGTGCCGGATCGGCGCCAACATGATCTGGGACGCAGAAAAGAGCGGCAAACTCACAAAAGACAAGGTCATTGTTGAGCCCACATCGGGCAACACAGGGATCGCGTTGGCCTTCACCGCCGCGGCGCGTGGCTACAAGCTGATCCTCACCATGCCGGAGTCGATGTCGATCGAACGGCGACGTGTCATGGCTGTGATGGGAGCCGAAATCGTCTTAACCGAAGCTGCCAAAGGCATGCCCGGTGCGATTGCGAAAGCCAAGGAGATTGCCGACAGCAATCCCTCCAAATTTTTTATGCCTGGGCAATTCGATAACCCAGCCAATCCAGAGATCCATTTCAAGACCACCGGTCCTGAGATCTGGAACGATTGCGATGGTGCCATCGACGTGTTCGTGGCTGGCGTTGGCACCGGCGGAACGATCACCGGCGTGTCGCGTTACATCAAAAATGAGGCTGGTAAAGCGATTGAATCTGTCGCGGTTGAACCGAGCCACAGCCCAGTGATCACCCAAACCATGAATGGTGAAGCTGTGAAGCCTGGTCCCCACAAAATTCAGGGCATCGGTGCTGGCTTCATCCCCAAGAACCTCGACCTCTCAGTTGTCGACAAGGTCGAGCAGGTCACCAACGAAGAATCGATCGCCATGGCACTTCGTCTGGCCGAGGAAGAGGGTCTTTTAGTTGGGATCTCTTGTGGCGCTGCTGCCGCAGCCGCCATTCGCCTTGCAGAACAAGATGCCTATGCGGGCAAAACCATTGTTGTGGTTCTCCCCGACCTCGCTGAGCGTTACCTCTCCTCAGTGATGTTTGCCGAAGTGCCCACTGGAATCATCGAACAACCCGTCGCGGTTTAATTCAGCGCTGGCCCCTCAAGCCAAAGGCTCGGTTCGCCCTGCACAATGTGCGGGGCTTTTTTTTGGGCACCGTCAATTCGGGGTCACCCCTGGCAATACAGCGTCCGGAGAAATCCACATGGCATCGCCATAGGAAAAAAATCGGTACTCGTGATCAATCGCCTCGGCATACAGCGCCAGCAGCTTCTCCCGACCAATCAGGGCACTCACCAGCAGCAACAAGGAACTTTTCGGCAGATGGAAATTGGTCAATAAGCCCTGCACCACCGCAAAGCGATAGCCAGGCTGAATCACAAGGTTCACCGGACCGGTGAACGGTTTCAACACACCCCCTTGCAGCTGCGCAGCTCCCTCCAAAGCACGCACGCTGGTGGTGCCAACAGCGATCACACGGCCACGACACTGCTGAATGGCCTCCACCACTGACGCATTCACTTCAATCCATTCGCTGTGCAATTCCAGCTGGGTGAGATCTTCTGTCTCCACAGGGCGAAATGTACCCAGCCCCACATGCAGGGTGATCCTTGCCAATCCGACACCCTTGCCCTGCAAGGCAGCCAACAGTTCATCACTGAAATGAAGTCCTGCCGTTGGTGCCGCCACAGCACCCGGCCGATCCGCATAACGCGTTTGATAACGCTCGGCATCGCCAGGATCATGACGGTCGATGTAGGGCGGCAATGGCACTTCACCGCACTGATTGAGCAGGGCTTCGATCGATTCCGCATCCCTGCAATCCAAAGGAAACTGAACAATCCGCCCCCCACTGGCGGGATCCTCATGCAGCACCCGCAGAGTGATCGCTGTGCCATCAAGCGTGAGCAGATCGCCTGGACGCATCCGCTTGGCCGGGCGCGCCAAACAAAGCCATTGGCCATCACCACGGGGCTCTAGCACCAGCAATTCAGACACCCCACCACCAGAGCGGCGGACCTTGATCCTTGCCTTGAGCACCCTGGTGTCGTTCACCACCAGCAAGTCACCCGACCGCAGCTCCTCCAGCAGATCCCACACTTTCTGATGGCGCGCTGCCTGCACTCCATCGGTTTGGCCGGGGGCGATCAGCAGCCGCGCGTCATGGCGCGGCTCCACTGGAGCCTGAGCAATGCGCTCAGGCGGCAGGTGATACGCGTAACTGCTGAGCTGCTGATCGAGGGAATCCGGCACTCGGATCAGAGCGCCAAGCTCTCCGGACGGTTCTCAATCAAATCAGCCAGGGCCTTGAGGAAGGAAGCACCATCGGCGCCGTAGACAACCCGATGATCAGCGGTGAGGTTCACCTGCATCTGACGTTTCACCGAAATGGAGCCATCCTTGCCAGCCACCACCATCGGACGGGATGCGGCCACGGCCAAAATCGCTCCAGTGCCTGGGGGAAGGATCGCATCGAAGCGGTCGACGCCAAACATGCCCAAATTGGAGAGGGTGAACGTTCCCGTGCTGTATTCCTCAGGCAAAAGCTGCTTACTACGGGATCGCTTCACAAGGTCGGCCCATTGGCGAGACATCTCATAGAGATCAGTGCGGTCGGCTTGACGCAAAACAGGCGTAATTAAGCCCCCGTCTTCCATCGCGACAGCGACAGCCACATTCACATCAGCGGGATAACTCATCCCAGCTGCGGTAGTTGCCGCATTCACCTGGGGATGATGGGCCAGCGTCACGGCCACTGCCTTGGCCAAAAGGGCCGTCATCGTGACGCCCTTTGGCTTCACCTTTTTGTAAAACGCATCCAATTTGTCGGTGGTGATCGTGTAACCAACGCGGAAGCAAGGCACAGCAAGGCTGGCTTCCATGTTGCGGTTCACAGCCCCCTGCAGGGTGTTGAACGCAACCGTCTCACCGGGACGGCCAAAGCTATTACCAGCCGGGGCAGCTGCTGCCGGTGCTGCGGCTGAGGTGACAGATCCTCCAGCCGCGGGAGCCGTCCCTTCCGCCACCCGCGGCACTGAAATGGGCTGCCCGGTGGCCTGTTCCACATCTTCGGCCTGGATTCGCCCGTGGGGGCCACTGCCACGAACCGTGGAGAGGTCGACACCCATTTGGGAGGCAAGCTTTTTGGCCCGGGGGCTGGCGACGATGCGACCGTCATTCACAACGGGGGCTGTCACCACAGGGGGCGCTGTCACCACAGGGGGGGCAGCGGGGGCTGGAGCGGGAGACGTCGTTGATGCTTGGACCGCTGCTGGTGTAGGAGCTGGCGTGGGTGTGGGTGCAGGGGCTGCCGCAGCCGCTGGAGCTGCTGGAGCATTGGCTTTGGCGTCTGCAATCTCGGCCTCGGTTTCAACGATCAAACCGATGGTTTCTCCCACCGGTGCCGTGCTGCCAGCCGGCATCAGAACCGCGGCCAGAAAGCCATCCTGAAACGACTCAACGTCCATGTCGGCCTTATCCGACTCCACCACCAGAACTGATTCGCCGCGGGCGACCTTGTCACCAGGCTGTTTCAGCCACTCGACGATCTTGCCCTCCGTCATGGTGGAGCTAAGGGCAGGCATAAAGATGTCGTGGGTTGCCAAGACCGTCTCCGAGGGCTGATCAGGGCAGTTTACGAGTCAGCTGAAGACTGGGATCAACCTTCTTCAATTGTCTGCACCACTCCATCGCGAACAACGATGGCAACTTGCATTTTTTGCACGAGGTTGTCGCCCACCTTGAGCTCACAGGTGCTCTCCAACTGACCCTGTTCGACAATCTGATCCATCTCCAGTTCGCGGACCTGAGCCTGCTGTTGCAACAGGTTGCGCTTTTGCTCTTCGAGCTCTGCGCGCTTGGCCGCCACCTGTTGCTGAATTTGTCCCACTTGATCCTGAACCCTTGGGTCCAGGGGATTCGCACTCTGACGACGAACCTGATCCACGACCTCCTGACCCTCCTGTTCCAGCTGCGCCAGCTGCTGGTCGGCTGTCGCGATGCCATTGCTGAGCTCACGCTCGGCTTCCTCTTTCCAGGTCGGGGTCACGACGGCGCGCACCGTGATCGGACGCTTGATGTTTAAGAACGTGCCGTCGGACATGGACTTCGAAAATTTGGTCTAAGCGTCACAGGCGTTCATGCTTCGGTCAATCACCGGAGAACCGCCCCTAACGGCTGTATAGCCCACGGATCAGGGTGTTGTCCCGGGCGGTGATTCGGTCGCGACGTTGCTTCAAGGTTTGGGTGAGTAAGCCGTTGTCGATGGTGAAGGGATCCACCAAAACCACCCCCGCCAGCCGTTCATCTCCGCGAGCGCCAACACGCTGCTTCAACAGTCGATTGCATTCCTGCATCAGCAGTCGGAGCAGCGCCTGATCACCTGGCTTTCCACCGAGGTCGTTTGCAAGGCTGAGTCCTTGCTGACCAGCCCAAACAACAATCACATCGGCCCGAGGCACGATTAACGCTGCCAATTGGCGCTCGTCCTGCCCCACCAGCATCACCTGCTCGATCAGTGGACTCGCCACCAGGACTTCCTCCAACGGTCCGGGCTCAATGTTTTCGCCACTGCTTAAGACGATCGTGTCCTTCGCACGGCCCGTTAAAGCCACCGAGCCATCCGCCAGGAGCATTCCGAGATCACCAGTATCAAACCAGCCATCAGCGTCAAGAACTTTGGCTGTGGCATCGGGTTTGCCCCAATAACCCGCCATCACCTGCGGTCCGCGCACCAGAACGCGTCCCCTCTGGCGACACCCCAGCAACGTTCCAGATTCAGGATCCACAATCCGGAATTCCGTGCCTGGCAACGGCAAACCCGAACTGCCGCGAATGTTGTGCCAAGGGCGCCGACAACTAATCACCGGACTGGTTTCAGTGAGGCCATAGCCCACCAAAAGTTCAATGCCCACCGCTTCAAAAAACGCATCGATGTGGGGGGCAATCGCTCCTCCTCCACTGATGGGATAAGCAAGCTGCCCGCCGCTCAGCTGACGGCGCACCTTGGGCCACAACAAGGCCGATGCCAAAGCATGTAGCGGCCAGCGGAGAAGGGCCACCCCAGCGGCCTGGAATCGTCCTGCCCAGGGCACAGGCTCCAACATCAAGTTGCTCGCCCGACGCAGGGCTTGTCGCTGAGCAGAACTGTTGCTGAGGGCAGCTCGAAGCAAGCGTTGTCGGGAAGGCGGAAACGTTTTCACCACATCCTCGAAGCCAGCCTGCACCGACTCCCACAACCGTGGCACGGTGGCCATCGCAATCGGTTGCACCCTGGGCAGATCCTTTTTGAGTTGCTTAATCGTGGTGTAGGTCTGTGTGCAGGCACACGACAGAAAGAAGTAACTGGCACTGCGCTCATAGGCATGCCAAATCGGCAAAACGCTCAGCACCGGATCCCCTGGCTTGGGATAGGCCACACAGGCCAAGGAGCGAATTTGGTGCAACAAATTGGCGTGCGTGAGCGGCACCCCCTTCGGCTGACCGGTCGTACCTGAGGTGTACAAAATCGTGGCCACCTGGTTTGCTGCGATCTTCCCGTCTCCATCAAGGTTTTGCGTACGCGTCACCGGAGAGAGGCCAGCCGCAGACGACAGCAGCGTGTCCCAACCGGTGAGTCCATCCACCGGATCACCCTCGAGCTGCACCACCACCTTCAAGCGCGTTCGCTGCGCCGGCGTCAATGCCAAGCGGCGCCACAGATCAGCGTTCTGGACCACAAGGGCTGTGGCCTTTGAATCCTCAAGGATGTAACGGAGCTCCTCAACAGGGGCAGACGCACCCCGAACAGCATCAGCGGCACCACAACGCATCAGGGCTTGGTCGGCCACCAACCAGCGGGGACTGTTCTCAGAAAACAACGCCACAACGTCACCCTTTCGAACACCCTTGGCGTCAAACGCGGCAGCAGCCGTCGCGATGCGTTCGGCCAATTCACCAAAACTGAACTGTTCTGGATGGGTGGCGTGGGGAGCATCGAGGGCGGTGATCGTTCCATACCGATCCGCCAACCATGGCCACATGGAATCCACCCGGGTGAAGCTCTGGGTATGGCCATGACGTTGCAGCGACGTCGTTTCCCGAGCGGTAGGGGTCCAGCTGGCCGTCATCCGAGACGTTGCATCGATCAGCACAGGCGTATCACGCCTGCGGGATCCACGCCAGGTGGAAGCGGGCAGCGAGGGACTGGCGAAGCAAAGGCTGCACATCGCTCACCCTCAGCCCAGGCATCCAATCGCACAGTCGACCGACCTGATGGCCAACCAATCCACAGGGTGTGATTTCGGCAAAACCCTGGAGTTCGCAATCCACATTGAGAGCCAACCCATGTTGCGTAATCCAACGGCGACAGCCCACACCAATCGCCGCCACCTTGCACCGTCCCACCCACACACCCGTAAGGCCCGGTAAGCATTCGCCCTGGAGGCCTAAATCACGCAACACATCAATCACCACCAGTTCCAACTGCCGCAAATACAAGTGGAGATCTGGTGTATGCCGTTGCAAATCCAAAACGGGATATGCCACCAACTGACCCGGCAAATGATGGGTCACCTCCCCGCCTCGATCAATGCGATGCAACGGGGCTGGTGGTTCGTTGGGGTCGAAATGCAGGTGTTGGGCACTGGCACCACGCCCGAGGGTGTAACAGGCGGGGTGCTGCAGAATCCAAACCGCTTCGGGGGAGGACGGCTCCTCAAACAGGCGTTGCTGCCAGAGCTGCTGATCCCGCCAAGCCCGCTCAAACGGGATCAGCACGGACGGCTCAAAAAGAAATGCACCCGCGGGGTGTTCCGAAGAGCGACGCGTTACTAGCTTGCCGATATCCACCGGCACAGGTGCAAAGGATGAAGGTGCTGATCCATGGTCGCAACCTCGAGATCACTCCGGCGCTGCGGGAGTACACCAACACAAAACTGGAACGGGCCACGTCCCATTTCGGTGATGCCATCCGCGAAGCCGATGTTCACTTGTCTGTGGCGAGGAACCCACGGGTCCCCCAGCAAACCGCAGAGGTGACGGTGTTTGCAAACGGCACGGTGATTCGTGCCCAAGAACGCAGCGAAAACCTTTACGCCAGCATTGATTTAGTTGTCGGCAAGCTGGCGCGACAGCTGCGCAAATGGAAAGAGCGTCATGCGGATCACCACCACAGCCACGGCCACAGCGCCAGCCTGACGCCCAGCACCGAGGAAGTCAGCGATGAGAGCGCTGTTGAGGGATCTCTCGTTGACGGGAAAGAGGCACAGCTTCCCGAGCCAGGCGTGCGACGCAAATACTTTTCAATGCCACCGATGACGCTGGATGACGCTCGGCATCAACTGGACGTGATCGACCACGATTTCTATCTTTTTAGGGACAGTAAAACCGGCGATTTGCAGGTGATTTATCGCCGAAACCACGGCGGTTATGGCGTGATCCAAGCGAGGGAGTAACGAACTTCGCGGAATCAACAGAGAGCACAACCAACTGAGCCCTGTCATGGCCGCAATCCCCAAGGACCTTCCGGACCTACCCCCTCTTCTGGATCAGGCCATCCTCGATCCCTTGCTGAACGACGAACAACTCCATGAGTTGTGCGATGCCAGCCGCCAGGAAAATGTTCGAGCCATCTGCACCAGCCTGCAGCTGTTGCCAGTGCTGCGTCAGCGGTTAGGAGCATCAGAAGGGGGGCCGAAATTGATAGCAGCGATCGGATTTCCATTCGGTGCCCTGCCCGCTGAACTCAAACAGGCCGAGGCTGAATGGGCCGCATCCCAGGGCGCCGAAGAGCTGGATGTTGTGCCTGATTTCCGAGCACTTGCCAACGGAAGTATCACCAGCTTTGCCGATGAGCTAGGCGCGCTCTGTGGTCTGGGATTGCCGCTGAGGGTGGTCCTCGACATGGCCCGTTTGACGGAGGATCAACTCGCCCTCGCGGTGGAAGCGTCCATCGATGCCGGCGCCACGGGCGTCCAAACCGGCAATGGCTTCGGACCGGCCTGTCATCCGGAGCAGGTGAAGCAACTGATGGGGCTCTGCCGCAAACGCTGCGGCATCAAAGCCGCCGGTGGGATTCACAGCATCGATCGCGTTGCAGAATTAGTCGAAGCCGGTGCCGACCTGCTGGGGACCAGCAGTGCGCCCCAATTGCTTCAATCCCTCCGCCAACCGATGGGTTAGATGGCGGACCGACGCTTGGAGGGTTTAGCCCTAAAGGTGGGACCGCTTGGGGAACACGACCGTCTGCTGAGCCTGCTCAGTGATGCAGAGGGACTAACCCGATTTGCCGTACCTGGCGCACGACGTCCCAAAAGCAGCTTGGCAGCCGCCGCCCCACTCACCCTGCTGGAACTTCAGGTGGGGGGGCGCAGTGGTCTGGGCCGGGTTCGCCAATTAAGAGTGCTGCGCAGTTTTTCAAGGCTGGGGCAACGTTTGGAAACCCTGTCTGCCGCTCAAGCCCTTTGCGACCTTTGCCTGCAATTGGCAGCTGACGACCCCGTGAATGGCCTGCTGAGCACCGTTCTGCTCCATTTGGAACGCTTGGAAAGCCATGCCGACGATGCTGATCTTGTTTTGGCAGGCACCGTTCAAGCCTCGATTCACCTGCTCACCCTGGGCGGCTACGGCCTACCCATGCAAAGTTGCTGTCTAAGTGGTGCACCGCTGGACGCACCCCTAGGCCAGTGGGACTGGCGCTGCAGCCTGTTGCCAGAGGACGGATTCGCCATCCATTCCCAACCGAATTCCGCCATCGAGCTCAACCCGTCGGAACTGGCCCTTCTACAGCGACTCGTACGAGCCGATTTGCCACGGCGGCAGGATGGGGAACTGATGGGGCCCCAGCGGGTTTGGCTGCGATTACTACGGGTCGTTGAACTTTGGGTGCGCACCCATTTAGCCCACCGCAGTCGAGCGCTCGCCATGCTGCGCGAAACACTGATCACGCCGGCATAAGCCATCATGGCCGCGACGCATTGACTCCTTGAGCGGCCCAAGCCTGTCCAGCCCAGAACCCGCCCTGCCCACCAGCAGCAACCCGGAAGGCAAGCGCGGGATCCAAGCCGTGATGGCCTTGGGCGATTTTCGCAAACTCTGGCTGGGTCAAATTTTTTCCCAGCTTGCGGACAAGTTCTACATCGTGTTGATGGTCTTTTTGATCGATCAACACCTTCTGGTGATGGGTGGCGGCGGCACCGGGGTTCTGGCGGATATGGCCTCTGATTACGGGCTCGATATCAGCACCCGCACCAAGGTGATCACCCTGTTGGCCACAGGCATTTTTGTTGCCAACACCATCCCCGCCATGGTTCTTGGAACTCTGGCGGGCGTTTGGGCCGACCGATGGCCCAAACGGCGGGTGATGGTGGCATCGAATGCACTACGAGCCCTGCTGGTGGTGTTCGCCCCCCTCTTTCTTCTGCCTGGGCCCCTTTGGCTTGGCCTGCCATGGGGGTACTGGGGATTGGTGGGAATGACGTTCCTTGAATCGATCCTGACCCAGTTCTTTGCTCCCTCTGAGCAAGCAGCGATTCCAGTGTTGGTCCCGAACCAACACCTTCTTGCAGCCAATTCCCTCTATCAAGCCACCAGCATGGGGGCAACGATTCTGGGATTCGCCCTGGGGGAACCCATTCTGCGCGCACTGCATCATCTTTTTGCCTTTGCAGGTATCGATGGCGGTGAATTTGTTCTGCTTCCGCTTTGCTATGGCCTCGCAGCACTGAGCTTGGCGCGGTTGTCCCTGAGAGAGACACCAAAACCACCCCCAACCACGTCTGTTTGGGCCGAGATTGGTGAGGGGCTACAGGTGTTGCGTGAGGTGCCCTCCGTTCGCGGAGCGATGCTGCACTTGGTTCTTCTGTACAGCCTGCTGGCAGCCCTTTACGTGCTGGCGCTCCAGCTCGCCGCCCTGATCTCCAGCCTCGGACCGTCCGGTTTCGGTGCGCTCCTGGCCATGAGCGGAGTGGGCCTTGCGATCGGTGCCATCGTGATTGCGCAAATGGGTCATCAATTCAGCCGACGACGCCTCACCGCCTCAGGTCTTGGCACGATCACCTTCACGCTGGTGCTCCTGAGCCAACTGCGCGGATCCCTGATCTTCACCTTGGCCCTGTGCGGGATCTTGGGAATTGGAGCCGCGCTGGTGGCCATTCCCGCCCAAACCACGATTCAAGAGGAAACCCCAGAAGCAGAGCGCGGCCGCGTCTTCGGGTTACAGAACAACCTGATCAATATCGCCTTGAGTCTTCCCCTGGTGCTGGCGGGCACTCTCGTCAGCAGTCTTGGCCTAAAACCAGTGTTGTTACTTCTTGCGGGGCTCGCCTTAATCGCGGCATTACTCGAGAAGCCATGGCAACGCTGCTAACTTTTGCTGTCGCCTGAGGAGGTCCACCCCGGTTGGTGCAAATTGCATGGCTTGGTAAGAAGTCGCCCTTCTGCGGGAACGTGTCCTACGGGCTGAGCACCACTGAGGCGCTCCGTCAGCGCGGCCATCAAACTCATTTCATTCATTTCGACACCCCACTCAGTCCTGAGCGGGGTGCGGCAGCTCTACTGGGAACTGATCCAGATGTGAGCCTGCCGTACTTGGTGAAATCCCAGGTGTACACAATTCCCTCCCTGGGCGCACAACGGGAACTTCGGGACTCTCTGGAGCGGATCAAACCCGATTTGGTTCACGCCAGTCTCACGTTGTCCCCCCTTGACTTTCGTCTTCCAGAGCTGTGCCAGCAATTGGGGGTTCCTTTAGTAGCAACCTTCCATCCCGCCTTTGATGCCGATGCTGGATTACGCAATCTGTCCGCCGGCACCCAACAGCTTTCTTACCAGCTCTATGCACCCTTCCTAGCCCGCTACGACAGGGTGATCGTGTTCTCGAAACTCCAGGCAGATGTGTTGATCAAGCTTGGGGTCCCGGCAAAAACACTCGCCGTGATTCCCAACGGTGTTGACACCGATCGCTGGTGTCCTGCCAGTCAGAGCACGGTTTCACTTTTGCAAAAAACCGTGCGTCAACGGCTTGGAAACGAGCGCATTTTTCTCTACATGGGGCGGCTTGCCACCGAGAAAAATGTTGAAGCCCTATTGAGGGCATGGCGCTTGGTCTCGCCCGAAGGCTGTCGGTTGGTGGTGGTAGGTGACGGCCCCCTCACCAGCAGTTTGCAGAACCAATTCAGTGATCCACAGATCCTCTGGTGGGGTTACGAACCCGATTTAGAAACGCGGATCGCACTGCTGCAGTGCGCAGAGGTGTTTTTACTGCCAAGCCTCGTCGAAGGCTTATCCCTCGCCTTGCTTGAGGCGATGGCAACTGGAACGGCATGCGTCGCCACCGATGCTGGAGCCGATGGCGAGGTCTTAGCCGGAGGGGCCGGGATTGTGATGAGTACCCAGGGGGTGACCACCCAACTCCGCACATTGCTGCCTGTGCTGCGAGATCAGCCCGTTCTGACGGCAGAACTCGGACGTCGAGCCCGTGAACGAGCGATTGAGCGCTACACCATCGGTTGCAACATCGACGCGATGGAGAAGCTGTATCGCGATTTACTCGACGACTTCAGGGTCGCCGCCTAGTCATTCGATGCATCGCCAGTCCAACCCTGGGCAATCTCTAACAATCGCTGGAGTGATTGCGGCATAGGCGACGTAGTCGGGATGCAGCTGGCGCAAAGCCAACTCTTCAAAACGAGCCTTGCCGCGCAACACCATCGCCAAAACAAGGAACAATCCGAGATGAAACAGGCTGCCAGTGGCCACAACCACCCCGAGGGAACAAAGCAACACCGCCTGATACATCGGATGTCGGCAATGGCCATACACCCCAGTGCGAATCAGCTGATTGTGCTGCTTTGGCACTGGTAGGGGCGACAGGCTTGCTCCAAGAGAAAGCAAGGCCTGAACCGCCCGAATGAGCCCAAAAGCCAACAGCAGCAGACCAAAACCAAACAACAGGCGCGGCCAGCTCACGAGTCCCCAAAACGCTGGAACCGGCCACACGGGCAGAAGATGAGCTGCAATCAATGCCAACTGAGCGCCCAGCCACCATTCGCCACGGCGATTGTCCAACCAACCCGCCCAACTCAAACCCCAGCCGGAAAACATCGGAACACGTCCACCCCTAAGCGGAGATTACGCATCAACCCCACGATCAAGGCCACCTGGGCTTGATTTAGAGCTCATTGCGAAGCAAGGCTTGCGCCTCTTGCTCATGCTTTGGATCCAGGCCGCAATCCGTACCGAGCAGCCCTTGGAACTGGGGACTCACCGCCTCCACCAGAGGGTTCTTCAAAACGACCGGATCAATCCCCAAATCCCGAAGAGAGATGTTGAGTGCATGCACAGCTTCAGACGAACTCAACGTTCCCTGGCGGACTAAACAAAGGCTGTGGGCTTGGGCCATCGCGGCATAAGCACGGATGCGTTGCGCCAAGATCACCGTCGCGACGCGACGCTGAACCACCGGGGATAAGGCGTTTTGCTCCGTCCGGCCAGGCAGCCCAATCACAGCCGAAGCCGTCACCGATGCAGTGAACCAAGCAGCGGTCATCAAACCCACAGAAACGGCAGAACGGAGCCTCCCCATCTCGAAACCCTTCTGCATCAATCCAACGTGGGGAAGCGCTCAGAAATTGTGTTCCCCGTAAATGTTGCCACCCAACCCACCGCGTTGTTGAACCAGCGCACAGCACAGAACGCTGGCTGGCCTCCCATATCAAACCAATGCTTCGTTCCAGCCGGAACCCGAATCAAATCCCCCCGTTCACACAGGGTGAGTAGCACTTCTGCACCGAGGTGCAGGCAGAACAAACCCCGTCCTTCCACAAAAAATCGCACTTCATCTTCCGCATGGGTGTGTTCCGCCAGAAATTTGCTGCGCAGGGCAACCCGCTCGGGGTGATCGGGGGTCATCCGAATCGCATCAACCGTGGCGTAGCCGCCGTCCCGCTTCACGCGGTCAATCTCGTTGGCATAGGCCTTCAAAATCCACGACTGATCTGCTGCAAGTGGCAACTCCTGCAGTGCAGGCCACTGCTCAAAGCCGATCCCACGCCGCGCGAGTTCAGCTTGAATCTCAGCGGGAGTTTCCGTCACCAACAGCGGCGTTGGCGAGCTCTGATCCATCGACGTCGATCCATCTGGAAAGATGCTGAGACGACTCATCGCCTGGCTCCCGGGCGTTCCACTGCTGACCATCATCGATCCCAAGTCCCCAGGGTCGCTCACGCTTGTGGGGGTCGGCCCCGGCAATCCGTCCCTGTTGACCCTGGCCGCCGTCCATGCCATCGAAACCAGCGACGTGATCGCTTACCCCGTGGCTCGTCTGGCCGCTCAAAGCATGGCCGCCCGCATTGCTGCCCAGTGGATCCGCGACGACCACACGTGTTTGCCCCTGCTCTTCCCGATGGTGGATGGAGCTGAACCCAGGCGCGCGGCATGGCACGCCGCAGCCCAAACCCTCCGGAAGCTTGTCACCGAGGGACAACAAGTTGTTCTGCTGTGCGAAGGCGATGCCTCCCTCTTCGCCACATGCAGCTATGTGCTGATGGCCTTGCAACAGCAATGGCCCGACTGTCCCTGCCATGTGATCCCTGGCGTCTCATCGGTTTCAGCAGCGGCGGCCGCTGGTCTTTGGCCACTGGCGTTACAGCAAGATCAACTGCTGCTGCGCCCCTGTCCGGAAAGTCCCGCCGAATTGACGATCGAGCTTGATGAAGCGAAGGAGAAGGGGCGCGTCTTGGTCCTCCTCAAGTTGGGCCATCGCTGGGAGTGGGTCCAACCCCTACTAGATGAACGAAAGTTGCTTGAGAAAGCTCTATTCGCCGAAAAAGTGGGATGGCCAGACCAGCAGATCCAAACTGCTGACACCGTTGCCGCCAGCCAAAGGCCCTACTTTTCTCTGCTGTTGATTCGTCAGGCTTGGCCCGACGTCCTCCCTTAAGCCATCAGCCCAGTTGACGGCTTCGCTCCGCAGCCGCCATCACCGCCTCGATTAAGGCTGAGCGCAAGCCTGCTTGCTCCAACTGTCGAAGGCCAGCAATGGTGGTACCACCGGGGGAAGCCACCATGTCTTTGAGTTCGCCAGGATGCAATTCCCGTTGATCCAGAAGCGCCGCCGTTCCCGCCAGAGTGCGATGGGCTAACCGCTGGGCCAAATCCCTCGGCAAACCCGCCAACACAGCCCCATCAGCCATGGCTTCCGCCACCAAGGCAATGAAAGCTGGGCCGGATGAGGTGAGCGCTAGAAAAGCATCGAGCTTGGATTCGGGAAGTTCAAGAACTTCCCCGACATCACCAAACAAGTCATAAACCTGACGTCGCTGCTCAGCATTCACACCATCGCCCCAAGCCAGAGCCGTGAGGCCAGCTCCCACCAATGCAGGCGTATTGGGCACAGCCCGCACACAGCAGTGCCCCGGGAACAACCGTTGCAGCCGGTCTAGGGACACCCCTGCCAAAACAGAAATCAAGAGGGGGCGACCCTGCGCAGGTGCACTGGATTGAGCAACTGCATCAAGCTGCTGGGGCTTTACAGCCAGAAGCTGCAACGGCGCCGTCCAAACGTCGATGGCACGTGAGTCCGCTGCAGCCACAATCTGAACGCCTTGAGGCAGTTCTGTACGACGAAGCGTTGCCGTCGTCTCGGACCCCACCACAGCCAAGAGCTGGTGAGGATCGACATGCCCCTTGGCCAGCAGTGGAACGACAAGAGCCTGGGCCATACGACCCAGGCCGATTACTCCAAATGCAGGCTGGATGTTGTTCGTCGGCACAGAAAAATTCAGAGAGCTGCGGCGCCCCAGGCAGGAGACGGTGCCGAGGCGGATTCCGACGGCTCTGCCACATCAATCTCCCGACTCACAACAGTGGGAGCAGACGTTTCGTCCTGGCTGGCATTGGTCACCGTGACGCAGCTCGGTGCGAACAGAAAAATGCTCTCACCAACGCGTTCTTGATGGCCATCGATGGCAAATGTGCCACCCGCCACAAAATCAACGGCTCGCTGGGCTTGGTCTGGCTCCATCATTGTGAGATTCAGGATCACCGTCTTGCGCTCGCGCAACGCTTGAATCGCCCGGGGCATCTCATCGAAGCTGCGGGGCTCCATCAGGTTCACCTCTGCCGCTGCAGTACTGATCCCTGGCATGCCAATCACGTTGGACCCTGGCAGGTCTCCACCCAAGTCGAAGGGGTTGCTGTCCCCCAGGGTGGCTAGCGCGCCACCGTCAGCCTGCGTGGCACGTTGGTCCTGATCCTGTTGCTCATCTTCGTAGGCGAAATCATCGAGTTCACCATCGAGATAGTCGTCACCAGCGACAACGGCACGAAGGCGGGAGATCAGCGACACCTTAAAAATCCTCTCGGGCTGAAACTTGGTTGAACAACCATGTCCCTGGATACCGTTTCAGCCGCGACCGGGCAAGTCAGCCCGCACCAGGTTTTGGCACATCCCGTTGGCCAAACACGGCAGATCCCAAACGCAACCACGTACTTCCAGCCGCAACGGCCTCCGTCCAATCCCCTGACATTCCCATGGAGCAGTCCGGCAATCCCAATTGATCAGCTAAGGATCGGCACTCAAGAAACAAGGTTTGACGCTCCTCTCCCTCCAGGCCGAGCGGAGCCATGGTCATCAACCCCATGAGCCGCAAAGACGGCAGTGCGCGCAACTGGGGCCAAGCCGAAAGCAGCTCAGACGGCTCCATTCCTCCCTTCGTTGGATCCTCGCGGAACCTCACCTGGAGCAACACATCAGGACAGCACCCCTCCTCAACAGCAATCCTCGACACCCGCTCAGCCAGAGCGAAGGAATCAACCGAATGGATCACAGAAAACGCCTTCACAACGCCACGCACCTTGTTGCGTTGCAATCGACCTATGAAATGCCACTGCAGGGTTAGGTCCGAGAGCAAGGCCTGCTTTTCAACCGCTTCCTGCAACCGACTTTCGCCAAAGGCCTGTTGCCCCAATGAAGCAACAGCACGAATCGACGCAGCAGGGTGGCCCTTACTCACCGCCAACAAACGGGCCCTCGGGGGCAGCTCCCCCGTCACAGTTGTCCAGCGATCAGCCAGAGAATCGGTCAATGGATCAGATGAAAGTTTGATCAAAGAGTTGGCGCCAACTCACCAAATCGTCCGAACCATCACGCCGACACCGGCTGATATTCACCTCGGCATGATGGCGGGCATCCCCATAGGGAATGACTTCGAACTGCGCTCCACGCGGTTGAAGGGTGACCAGGAAGAACATGCGCTGGGCATACAAGGTGGCGTATACATCACGCCCTTCACCCGCCGGAGCGACCCGATAGAGCATCCCAAAGGTGGGATGGTTGAGGTAGCGCTCGGAAGCCATCGCTACAAAGCCAAGTTAAAGAGCACCGTACTGACCACGCAGACCCACCACCATTAGCAGGCCCAGAAGGGCGAGGGCATTGAGAAGGGGTGCAGGCCGCTCCGCTGGTAACCGAAACCGCGAAGGACCCAAAATCCGCCCACCTCTGGCCACCAAGGCATCAGCGCCTTGTTCCGCACGTAACAAAATATTGGCAAGAAGGCGCTCACCCACTGCAAGAACAATCCCAAAGCCAGCTTTGAAGCCCAAGGTGCGCAAATTCACGGCTCGGCTTGCCATCGAACGAAGCAGGTTTTGAAGCTCCTCTTGAACGAGTGGCAAAAAGCGCAGCGCCAATAGCAACTGAAATCCCAGCCTCTCCACCGGAAGTCCAAAGACGGCAAGGGGTGTGAGGTACCAGCTCAGCCCCCACACGAGATCTTCTGGAGTGGTGGTGATGAGCACAAGGTTGACGCTATGGATCACGGTAAAAATCAAGGTCGACGTGCGTAATCCCAGCTGAGCTGAGGCGCGATCCACCACAAGCGGACCAAGGCTGAAGTTGCCCCATTGCAGCGGTCCAAGCCTGATCAAATCCCAGCTGGGACCGTCGGTCGTGGCATCGGGCAATTCGAGGGGGTTTCGAAGGGAAAACGCCGCTGGAGGATCCACCGCAGGGAGCAGCATGGACAGCAAACCAACGGCAAGGGCCAGCAGCACCAGCACTACCAGCGATCGCCACCAGAGCTTGCGGGGCAAGCCGCTCAGGGCTGTGATCACGAACAAACTCAGCACGAGCCCAACACGCCACCAAGGACCGGCCAAGACGGGTGTCAGCAGGAAAACAAGGGACCACGCCAGCTTCAAACGGGGGTCTAGACGCCGAAGCCAGCCTTCAGAGCCATCGACGTACTGCCCCATCGGGATCTGACGCAACCAGTCCATCGCTCAACCCCTGCGGTTCTGTTGACGGGCCAACTCTTTTTCAGCATCGCGTTGCTGCTTGCCTCGCCAAAACAACTTCAACGGCGTTCCGTCAAAGCCAAGGCCTTCACGAATGTGCCGCTCCACATAACGGCGGTAGGTGTCTCCAAATAATTTTGGATCGTTCACGAACAAGGTGAAGCTGGGAGGCCGACTGGCCACCTGCGTGCCGTAGTACAGCTTTCCCTGCCTGCCGCCGCGCGTGGTGGGTGGTGAGCGCCAACTCAAGGCCTCTTTCAGCACCTCATTCACCACAGAGGTGGTGACACGACGGCGATGCTGCTCCACCGCCAAGGCAGCCAGAGCAAAGATGCTCTCTACCCGTTGTCCAGTAAGCGCCGATGTAAACAGCATCGGAGCCCAGTCGAGGAAATAAAGCTTGGCCCTCAACTCTTTTTCCGTCGCCGACATGGTGTGGCTGTCTTTTTCAACGGCATCCCACTTATTGACCACCACCACACAAGCCCGACCGTCTTCCTCGATCCGTCCGGCCAAACGCTGATCTTGTTCTGTGACCCCATCGAGGGCATCAATCACCAACACACAAACATCACTGCGTTCAATCGCCTTAAAACTGCGATTAATTCCAAAATATTCAGGGCCGTAATTCACACTGCGACGGCGTCGGATGCCCGCTGTATCAACAAGCCGCCAGGGGCGATTTTCCCGCACAATATTGGTATCAATGGTGTCGCGCGTTGTGCCTCGGATCGGGCTCACAATGGCGCGCTGCTCACCACAAATGGCATTTAGAAGGCTTGATTTACCAACATTGGGGCGTCCAATAATCGACATCTGAATCGGCTCTTCTTCATCACCTTCCTGATCCTTAGGTGGCAAAAAAGTTAGGACTTGATCCAAGACCTCGGCGGTGCCTGCTCCATGGATCGCTGAAATGGGATAAGGCTCCCCAAGTCCCAGCGACCAAAACTCAGCCGCCATAGCGAGTCCCTGCTCGACGGACTCACACTTGTTAACAGCCAGCAATGTGGGACAACGCTGCTGACGTAAAAATTCCGCAATGGATTCATCGGCCGCGGTGAGTCCTTGTTTTCCATCAACAATCACCAAGGCGACGCTGGCTTCATCCAAGGCCAATGCCGCTTGCTCACGAATCTCAGGAAGAAACTCGCTGTCGTCGTCAAACACCAACCCACCGGTGTCGACCACCTTGAACTCACGGTCTCCCCAGTAACCGTCTTGGTAGGTGCGATCCCTAGTCACCCCGGGCTGGTCGTGCACGATCGCCTCACGACTTCGGCAGAGCCTGTTCACCAGGGTGGACTTGCCAACATTGGGGCGTCCAATAATTGCGACGACAGGACGCGCCAAGGAGCTTGATTCAGATCAATCTTCGACCCTACAGACCCATGGAATCTTGATTCTGTAGCGGTTTTGATCTCATGAAATCAGGAGATCTCCCGGATGCCCTTTTACGGGATCACTAGGGACAGGCATTTCTTGGGCCAGAGGACCTTGATCCGGCAAAGGCTCCCCTCGCTGGGCGAGCCATGCCAGCAACCAACTCACGGCAGTAGCGCGGCGGGTGCGCCGGGGGTACAACCCACCGATCTTGTAGCCGGCAAAACCCAGCTGCTCCTTTAAAAGCTGCTTGAGAGGCTTAGGGATCGAGCGGGTTAAACGAACAGATGCTGGGCGCTGAGCAATCAATTCAGGACCAAGGGGAAACGCATCAGACCACTCTTTGGATGTGGTGGGACCGGCGTGCCATTGATCACCGACGGGTACGTATCCCAGCCGCGTCCAAATGCATTCGCAAACGAAACGATCGGTGCAACGATCCTCAAGAATCTGTTGCAGTAGTGCGCGACTCACAGGCCAAAGATCACCCATGGCTGATGAAACTGAGCGGAGTGGTCTTGATCATCCCCAACCTTTGAACCAAAGCCTGCAAACACCCATTCATCTTCCGGGCAATGGCACCTGCCGTCAGCTTCATTCGCGGGTCCTGCAATCGCCTTTAGCGGGCGTAACCGACAAGATTTTTCGTGGGTTAGTGCGGCGATGGTCTCGGGATTCCTTGCTGTTCACAGAAATGGTGAACGCCACAAGCCTGGAGCTCGGCCACGGTTACGGAAAAATGGACGACCTCAAGGCCGAGGAAGGCCCCATCGCGGTTCAACTCTTCGATCACCGCCCTCACGCGATGGCCCACGCAGCACGCCGTGCCGAACAGGCTGGGGCCTTTCTTATCGATATCAACATGGGATGTCCAGTCCGAAAAATCGCGAAGAAAGGCGGAGGTTCAGGACTCATCCGTGACCCGAATCTCGCCACTCAGATTTTGGAGGCGGTCGTTGACGCTGTATCGATTCCGGTCACCGTAAAAACGCGCCTCGGTTGGTGTGGGAGCAGTTCGGACCCGATCACTTGGTGCCGACAACTTCAAAATGCTGGCGCCCAAATGTTGACCTTGCATGGACGAACCCGGGAACAGGGTTTCAAAGGCCAAGCGAATTGGAATGCGATCGCGGAAGTCAAGCAAGCCTTAACGATTCCCGTGATTGCCAATGGAGATATCAACAGCCCCACCGATGCACTTCGGTGTTTAGAGATCACAGGAGCCGATGGCGTGATGGTGGGTCGCGGAACCATGGGGTCACCCTGGCTGGTGGGACAAATTGAAGCCGCATTCATGAATCGACCGATTCCTGCAACACCAGACAGTGGTGCCAGACTTCACTTAGCCAAAGAACAGTTGCACGATTTGGTGTCATCCAGAGGATCCCACGGCCTCCTCATTGCACGAAAACATATGAGCTGGACATGCACTGGGTTCCCAGGAGCACCACAACTCCGCCATTCCTTAATGCGCGCAACAACACCAGACGATGCCTACCAATTAATCGATAACGCCATCAACTCCTTACGCACAGTCGGGATCGCACAAGAAGCAAAATAAGTAGAGTCGACTGGTTGACCGAGACCTAACAGCCCAAACCAATCACAATCACCTTGAACTCCCTACACCATCCTTCAGACCAGCCCGAGCTTGGACAACAGCTGAAAGACGCCAAACAAACAATCAATAAATTAAAAGATAGTTTAAACGCAAAAGAAAATGAAATCCAATCGCTCCAAAATAAACTCAATAGCGCACACGAAGAACTCATCAATACGCAGAATGAACTTGAGTACCACTATCAAAAATCCCAAAATAAAGCCTTACTGATCGACAGTTATCAACACCAACAACATCGCGCCAAGGCATTAATTGCTTCCCTGCTTCAGCAGCTCAATCCACCAAGCCGTAACCAAAACCTGGAACCGCCTCGGGACTGCCAGACATCTCCTTAATCTGCCAACCCGAACGTTTCACCTCCAGCGAGATCAAACGTTCAAGAGCATGGGCAAATGTTCCATCAAACTGGCCACCTTCAAGTTCAAAGTCGTCCAACGAAAAGCCTTGATCGAGCAATGAGCGGAAAGCCTCAACGCGGCCAGCAAACATGCTGCCAGCCACAAATGTTTGCATCAGTGCCCAGCGCCCATTGATCTCAGAATGACTCAATAAATGATGCAAGTGAGTCTTATTTTTAAACAAAGCAATTGCCAGGGGCAGAAGGGTTCCTGATGGGCACAAACATCCCAAATCCTCATCATCCAAGAATTGATATCTAATCGCCTCCAGTCCAGCAGCACTCAACAGCGACTCAATCAAATGTCGCGACCACTTATCGAGCCCGTCGATACCAAACTGAAGCGACTTTTTAGTATGTAGCTTCACAAAAAAATGATGACCAGCGGCAGCCACGGCCGGCAGCAAATGCAGCAAAAATGGCGCCACATCTCGCCCACGATTCTCCACACCAAACAAGCGAACACACGCAAAATCGAGATCACGAAGCTTCTTTTCAACCTGATCTATCTGATCCATTGAAGTGCTGACATAAAGATCAAGCTGAGTGCCAACCATTCCCGCACAAAAGCTCGGTAATTTCAAAAGAATGTCGTCTAGAACATCGGGATAAAAACCATGAATCATGAGGGCCAGATGACCTGGAGATGACTCTCCCCAACTACGTTCATCAGTAGATGGGATTTGCGTCACATTCAAACGCTCAGGCTCAACACTTTTCTCCTTCAAAGATGAAGGCATCATCAAGCGACAGTGTCCCGACCAATCTTGTATGCATACAGGGGCATCAATCGCCCCATCATTCGCCAACTCACTCCAGGCCGATGCTTGCTCGAGCCATTCCCGATAAAGCTCATTCGGCGAATCACTCGAAACCTTTTCAAGGTCTTGATCCATCGCCCAAACCCCAGGAACTTCTAAGCCTGAGCCTGCCAAACGATGATGAGCCAGCTTTAAATTTCGGATATAAATCATTTGATCGGTCGATGAGTCCAACCACCCATCAACATCCAGACCATTCTCTTCAATTCCACTGATGGGTCGAAGATCACTACTGAGAATCAACAATTGATCATGCAATTTGCGGAAGCGTTGAAGAGCAAATTTTAATGAGCTCAAATTTTTCAAACCACGCAATACGATGACGGGCCGGCCTAAAAGATGCAGAACATGCTCTGAGCACCAAGCCTCTTTAAGCGATGCCAGCAAATTTCGCTCCGCTTGAGGAGAGAGCGGATCGCTGCAATTTAATTCCCATGCCCAGGGGAGATCGGGTGCAGCAGGAGGATTCAGAAAAGAACTAGACGTGCCTTGGCCATCCACATCAATGGAAAGGAGCCAACCCTGGATGGCAAAAGATCTCGCCTGCGCCTCGAGATCACCCCTCTGCCAAGCAGGATAAAAAGCCGGATCTAAGCGACAAAACCAACGCGCCATTAAAGCTCCCTGCTCATTGGCCTGAAATGAGTGCAGCGGTTTGCATCTTCTCGGCTTCCCCTAAAAACAATTCAAAGGCCTGAAGCGCAGGGTTCTTTTCCCCCCGTTCAACCAAAAGCTGCTGCAAAGTCTCTTCATAAACCACACAAGAATGATTCTGCAGCAACGCCTTCACTAACAAGTCTTGAGCTGCATCCAGATCTCCCTTTGCTTTCAATCGAACGGCAGCCCGCAGGACAAGCTCGACTTCAACATCACCAGACAGAGCATCCAACATTTGTTCCATGGCAGCAAGAGCGTGTTGTTCATGAACAGAATCCTTGAAATGATTTAAAAGATTCTGGGCATCAACAAATTTTTCAAGTTCAATCAGAGCATTGGCTTTTGCAATAACAAGCCATGGGGATTCAAACCCACTCTCTAATGCTTTATCAACAAGTTGGATCAATGGCTGGGCATAACCACGTTTACGGAGTAGCTCACACTCTTTCAAAACTCCTTTCTCTAGCGCATCCAACGTTTCAAGATCTCGATTAAAATATTGAACATTCCATCCCTGCGATCGGCAAATCAACTGCAAGGCACCAACCAATTGATTGATTAAAATTGCATTGTATTTCTTGGGATTCGATTGAGACAATTTTTTCCATATAGATATCGCTTCGATATGACGATTTAACTGCACAAATATGCGAGCACGGTTATCCAGAAGCATGTCATTCTCGATTCCTTCGGCCTGCGCAAGATCAAGAATAGTGAGCGCTTCATGTGCATCTCCTAGCCGTGAAAAATACACGACACGATTCAAGACATAGCGACATTTTTGCTGGAAAACCAATCGCTTGGACTTCTCCTGCAACTCCAAATCACCACATTCAGAAAGAAACTCCCAAATCTGAATGGCTTCGTTCTCACGATTCAATTGGGCAAGGGCTCTGGCTCGGTTATCCAACAAATAATTGCTGGACATCCCTTCTGCGAGGGAACGATCAACAAGCGCCAAAGACGCTTGAACATCCCCAGCCTGACGGAGGGCAATGACCTCACGAAGCACGTCCATCAGATGGGGATCGCGTTCGGTTAGCGAAGATTCACTTGCACAATCCGATGATTCGTTGCACTCAGCAGCGGCGCAGTCAACACTCGATCGGGATCGTGCCCAAGGGAATCGTCCCAGCAACCAATCTCGACGTGCGGCCATCTCCAACGCTGTTCCCTTTTGAGACTTTATGCGGGAAGTCAGCGGACGCTCCCGCCCCTCTCTGGTGCGTCGGCTTGACTAGGTGCAGCCCAAGGCGAATGGTGTCAAGCCAAAGTCTTTCAGATCGATCGCTCACGCAGGCTCTACGACAAGTCGTTGAGCGGGGATTTGGCTTGGAAGACTTACAGCCAGCCTTGGCGGAGCGAAATCCAGGCCTACCAGTGGCCTGCCTCGATCCTCGCCTGATCCCGATTCCTTTACTGGTGAGCCCCCAGAGCTGGGCACCACAAGACAGCGGCATCGATGAAAAAGCCCTGCTTCAAGCCCATCCAGATCTCATCGGCGCCACAACGCTTGTGAGCTCTGGGCGACTCACCCAGATCGTCCATGGAGAGGCATGCCTGTATGCAGACCTACCTCCAATCCACTTACAGGCCTACCTCGATGGTCTCCGTCCAGCCGCGAAAAAAGAACTTCAACGCCAAAAAGCCTGCGCCCTTGAGCACCTAGCCACCCTCGGCTGGAAACGGTTCCGCCATCGGCGTGCTCTTGGGAAAGATCTCGACCGCTATCAACCGGAACCTGATGCAGCCATACAAACCGCTCACTCACCAAACAATCCATTGCCACTGGTGTTGGTGGTTTTACAAACGGAGCCTCGACCAGCCAACAACGCTGCCAGCACTCTTGACAGCAACACCACTGACGGAAACACCGTTGGCTGGAATCACATCATCCATGGACATCTCGACGATCTCAACTCGGTGTGGTCGGCACTGCCTTCCTCCAGCGAGGCTCTGGTGAGCTTTTGCCATTGCGATGACCGCCTGGCACCACAAGCACCACTACTGCTGAGTCGAGCCGCAGAAGCTTCACACAAGGCTGAGTTGTTCAGCTCTGATGAAACATTGCAGTGGAGTGCCGATCCGACACAGCCCCCTGGCAACCGTCAAAACCACGTATCCGCCCTGCCTTGGCGCCTACTCACCCGAGGGTGTATCGGTGGGCTAGTGACGCTTCGACTCAGTCGATTGCGCCAATTAGACCTCCCAAATCGACGCCTATGTCTTCACAATCTGATCCTTGATCTCAGCCTTCAAGTCAGTGCACAACGCCACACATGTGAGCATTTAAGCCAGGCTCTACTGAGCCGAAAAATCACCACGAATCCCGCCGTTCCAGAAGTGGCATCCCCCAAAGATCGTCTGGTTTTCAGTGCCGCACAATGTCAAGAATCTCTGAGTATTTGTCGAGAACGCGGAGCTCATTTTCTGACGACTGGCGGGGTAATTACGGCCCATCCCAAATGGTCTGGATGCCATCAAGTGCATTGGACTCCCCCAGAGAACACATTTGTTTCAATTCTGATTCCCTTTCGCGATAGCGCAGCACTCACCAAAGTTTGCGTGGAGTCGATTCGCCGTTGTGCTGGAGATATTCCCTTTGAACTGATCTTGATCGACAACGGCAGCACGAGTACAGACACTTTGACTTGGCTCAATCATCAGCGCGTTCTGAGCGATGTCACAGTGCTGCGTTTGGATTGCGACTTTAATTACGCACAGATTCATAATTTTGCACGTCCTTATTGCCAGGGCACACATCTCTTACTTCTAAATAACGATATTGAAGTCCGCTCGGAAAATATTCTTCAAAAACTCCTCGATCCTTTTGCAGTGAGCCACACAGTGGCCGTTGGTGCTCGACTGCGTTACCCCAACAACAGCATCCAACATCATGGGGTCGTGCTCATCAAAGGGGAACGACGCTGTGTGTTGGAGCCGGGCAAACACCTGTCTGAACTCAACACCATTGATATGTTCACTCCCTTGGGAGTGCAAGAAGAGTGGATTGCAGCCACTGCTGCCTGTTTGATGCTTAGAACCGCTGATTTTGATCAAATTGGTGGGTTCGATGAACAACTCGCAGTGGTCTTCAACGATGTAGATCTATGCCTGCGATTGCGACAACTGGAAGGCTCTGTTGTTGTCACGCCGTTTGTTGACATCATTCACCATGAATCAGTGAGTCGCGGCAAAGATCAATCAGGAGAGGCCCTAGCCCGACATCAACGCGAGTCGGGTTATTTGCGACATAAACACGCCGGACTCTTTGAAACTGGAGATCCACTATTTAGTCACAACATCCATCCCCACAGCAACCGCTTCCAACCCAAAGATCCTGCACCCCAGTCGTCTGGCCGTGTGAAGCCTCAGCAGATCAGCCACTGGAAGCAACGGGGCTGGAAACCAAATAACAAAAAGCCCTTGATTGTGATGGCTCATTTTGATCCAACCAACCGTTTACGCCCAGATCTGCTCAAACTTTTGGAGAGTTACGCACAATTTGGAGATGTCGTTTTGGTCTCGGCTTCGCCAGGCCTCCGATGGCACTGGAACACCTTGCGAAAGCTCAAAAGATGTTGCCGCGCCATTTTGATTCGCCGCAACGAAGGATATGACTTTGGCAGCTGGATGGCAGCCCTGCATTCGCTTAAAAGAGATATTGACAACATCGATCAACTTATTCTCACAAATGACAGTTTTTGGGGGCCAATCACACCCCTCGACGATTTATTTCAACGACTAAAAGCAAGCAGTGCAGACGTCATTGGACTCACCGACGACCAAATGTATGCACCCCATCTTCAATCTGCTTTTCTTGCATTTCGAAAACCAGTAATTCAAAGTGATGCATTTCAAAGCTTTTGGAATCAACTGGAATCATGGCCTCGCAAACGTGATTTGATCAAAAAATACGAAGTTGGTCTACCAGTTTGCCTACAAAAAGCCGGGTTTAAAACAGAAAGTCTTTACACAAAACATGCCAATGGAAATATTTTGCATACAGCCTGGAAAGAGTTAATTGAAGCAAAAAACTTTCCCTTTCTGAAGGTTTCACTGCTTCGGGATAATCCGATGCATCAAGAGATTGATGCCTGGGAGCAGGTGATCTCGGAACGGAATCCCGTCTTGGCCGCTCAAATCCGATCACAACTCCAACAGCCAAAATCCTGACCCCTCAAAGAGGCAAAACCCAAGATTCGAACGCCATTCTCAAGGAAACGAACGATCTCTCATGCTGTAATAAGCCGAGGTTGGGACTGGCAACAGCAGGATGGGAACGGCACCGAAGCGGAAGGGAATCATCCTGGCCGGTGGCAGCGGCACGCGCCTACATCCCATCACCCAAGCAGTGAGCAAACAGCTCCTGCCCGTCTACGACAAACCAATGATTTATTACCCCCTCAGCACCTTGATGCTGGCGGGGATCAGGGACGTTCTGATCATCACAACCCCCCATGATCGGGATGCGTTCGAGCGGTTGCTTGGAGATGGCTCTGCCTGGGGCATGGCAATCCAATACGCCACACAAGCCAGTCCAGACGGACTCGCCCAGGCCTTTCTGATCGGAGCCGACTTCCTCGATGGAGCACCCGCCGCCCTTGTTTTAGGAGACAACCTCTTCCACGGGCACGACCTCATTCCCCAGCTGATGAACAGCAATGAACAACAGCAGGGAGCCACGGTTTTTGCCTACCCCGTTAGCGATCCTGAGCGCTATGGAGTGGCTGAATTTGACGCTCAAGGGAAGGTCTTAAGCCTGGAGGAAAAGCCCACCCATCCCAAAAGTCGTTACGCCGTTACAGGCCTCTATTTCTATGACCACACCGTGGTGGAGCGTGCCCGAAAAGTCGAACCCTCTCCCCGTGGTGAACTCGAGATCACCGATCTCAACGCGATGTATCTGAAGGAAGGGCAGCTTCGAGTTGAACTAATGGGACGAGGAATGGCTTGGCTCGACACGGGCACATGCGACTCGCTCAACGATGCGGCCAGCTATATCCGCACCCTCGAACATCGACAGGGATTAAAAGTGGGCTGTCCTGAAGAAGTGGCCTGGAGGCAGGGGTGGATCGACAACGAACAGCTCAATCGGCTCGCCCAACCGCTGAAAAAAAGCGGCTACGGAACCTATCTCCTGCAAATGCTCGAGGAAAGTGTGAGTGATCATGCTGCTCTGCAAACCAGCCTGGAGGTGAGCGCATGAATGTTGAAACCCTGCAAACATCGCAAGGAATCACCATTTCGGGCCCGCTTCTCATTACACCCAGGGCCTTTGGCGACGACCGTGGCTGGTTTTTTGAAAGCTGGAACCAAAAACGCTTTAACGAAGCGGTCGGACAATCCGTGGAGTTTTCCCAAGACAATCATTCAAGATCAATTCAAGGGGTTTTAAGAGGGTTGCACTATCAATTAGCCCCTGAACCACAAGCCAAGCTTGTCCGTTCCAGTGTGGGATCTATTTTTGATGTAGCAATCGATATTCGACAAACGTCGCCCACATGTGGTCAATGGGTTGGTGCTGTCTTAAGCGCTGAAAATAAAGCCCAGCTTTGGATCCCAGAGGGCTTTGCTCATGGTTTCCTCACCCTGAGTCCCGTCGCAGAAGTGCAGTACAAAGCTCGTGGTTTTTGGAATAAAGCGTGTGAACGTGCCATCCGATGGGACGATCCAAACTTGGCGATTGATTGGCCACAAGCGGAATTAAATGGCACAGCCATCAGCCTGTCTGACAAAGACGCTGAAGCCCCTGACTTCCTCTCGGCAAAGGCATCAGGAGATCTGTTCCCATGAAGATTTTGCTTACCGGAACGGGAGGGCAACTGGGCCAAGCCTTACTGGATTCAAAGCCTGACGCGGTTGAACTCATCTCCACAACCCGTCAGGAACTGGACCTCTCCAATGCGGAAGCTTGCCGATTGGCTGTCCAAAAGTATCAACCCGACTGGGTTCTGAACGCAGGGGCCTACACAGCTGTCGATCAAGCGGAGTCCGAACCCGAGTTAGCCCATGCCATCAATGCCGGAGCACCTGAAGCCTTTGCGCAAGAACTCGATCGCCAGGGTGGCCGGCTCCTACAGGTGAGCACCGATTTTGTCTTTGATGGACAACAGGGTTCTCCTTACCGTGTCGATCAACCCACGACGCCGATTGGTGTGTATGGAACAAGTAAGGCCGCAGGTGAGCAAGCCATCCACAGAATCTTCGGAGCCAACAACCCGCAAGGGGTCATCCTTCGCACAAGCTGGGTTATGGGCCCAGTCGGTCGCAATTTTGCCCGCACGATGCTGCGTCTTCACCGCGAACGTGACCAACTGAGTGTTGTTGCTGATCAAGTGGGATGCCCTAGCAGCACCTTGAATTTGGCCACTGCATGTTGGACAACGATCACACAGGGGTCGCAAACAAACCTGCCACCGATCATGCATTGGAGTGATGCAGGAGCCGCAAGTTGGTACGACGTGGCCGTGGCCATCGGTGAACTCGGCCACTCACTTGGCTTGGTGGACACACCCGCCAAGGTAAATCCGATCACCACAGCAGATTATCCAACCCCTGCCTCACGCCCGAACTATTCCCTTCTCGATTGCACGACCACACGAGCGGCGTTGCAGCTTGATGGACAACATTGGCAAGAAGCCTTGAAACAGCTTCTGCTTCGAGTCCAAGCTGACTAAAACCGGATCACTGCCAGTCTTTTTTCACCGCTGATTTAATCCTGATTCAATGGCCAAGTCCATGCCAACCACTGCAGAACTGCTCGGAACGCGTCAACGCATCCTGGTCACTGGCGGTGCAGGGTTCATCGGCGGTGCCGTCGTTCGACGGCTGCTACGGGAGAGCGACGCGGTGGTGTTCAACCTCGACAAGATGGGATATGCGAGCGACCTCACATCGATCGAAGAGGTGATCAAAGAGCTGGGTGTTGAACATCAACAGCGACATCAATTACAGCCAATTGATCTCTGCGATGCAGATGCCGTTGAAAAAGCCGTCCAGCAGGCCAATCCAGACCTTGTGATGCACTTGGCGGCAGAAAGCCATGTGGACCGCTCCATTTCTGGGCCGGGTGTGTTTATCGAAAGCAACGTGACTGGCACATACAACCTTCTCCAATCCGTCCGATCACATTTTGAGCAACTCCCGCCAGAACGACGCGAGCAATTCAGATTGCATCACATCAGTACAGATGAAGTGTTTGGCTCCCTTGGTCGGGAGGGACGTTTTTCAGAAACAACGCCTTACGACCCTCGTAGTCCCTATTCAGCTAGCAAAGCAGCAAGCGATCATTTGGTGCAAGCGTGGCACCACACCTTCGGGCTTCCCGTTGTTCTCACCAACTGCTCAAATAACTATGGGCCGTGGCAATTCCCAGAAAAATTAATTCCCGTGGTTGCTCTAAAAGCAGCCGCTGGCGATTCCATACCCCTTTATGGAGATGGATTAAACATCCGCGACTGGCTCTATGTTGAAGACCATGTGGATGCATTACTACTAGCAGCCTGTCGAGGAACATCTGGACGCAGCTATTGCGTTGGTGGCCATGGTGAAAAAACGAATCAAGAGGTGGTCAATGCAATCTGCCATCAGTTCGATCAAGAACGACCGGAATCAGCGCCACACGCGAAGCTGATTCAACGCGTCAAAGATCGTCCAGGGCACGATCGACGCTATGCCATTGACCCTTCAAGAATCAGCACAGAGCTAGGTTGGCAACCCCGCCATAACGTCGAAGAAGGGTTGGCTGAAACTGTCGCCTGGTATTTATCCCATCAAGATTGGTGCCAAACAGTCCGTAAGCAGGCTGGTTATGACGGCGGGCGACTCGGCATCAATCAGGCAAAGACGAATTGATTGGATTCAAAGACTATGGCTAAGGCTCCAAAGAAAAATCAATTCAAGCTATCAATCCCTTCAGGACGACAACTCCTACGCACAACGGCACGCAGACTCAGTAGAGAAGGTATCATTCCGGGATTTATTCGCCAGCAACTGAAACGCAGAATCAGTACAGATTCAAAAGCACCAGACAATCGACGTCAAAAAATCACCCCTGAACTTCAAGCCTATATTCGAAAAATTGACAACAACCAAATCAGCAAGACACAATATCGTGACATACGTGAGCTGGCGCATTACGCTTACATATTTGACGTAAATTTCTATAAAAAACAATTACCCGACACAGAATTAAAAGAGGTCAACAACTTAGGCAATTGTCTAGAACACTACTGCACAAAGGGATGGAAAGCAGGCATTGACCCAAGCCCTCTATTCGACACCAACAACTACTTCAGCAAATACCCAGATATCAAAGAAAGCGAGATTAATCCAATGGTGCACTTCCTTAAGTTTGGCATCCAAGAGAGTCGATATTCGATGGACGACATCCATTTCATGAGAAAGACTGCAGGAATCAAGAAAGCCACATACAGCAATGATGGCAAGCTAATTTCGAGCATTGGACAGAAAAAATTTGGCGTATTTTTACATATATTCTATCCAGAACTAGCTCCAATAATTGCAGACTACATTCGAAAAATTCCCGTAAAAATTGATATCCATATTTCAACAACTCATGACGCAATTAGTGGACTAACTGAAATCTTTAAGGGATTAGAAAATTCTCTGAATGTGCAGGTCAAATCCTTTCCCAACATTGGACGAGACGTTGCGCCATTCATCGTTGGATTTCGGGAAGAGATACCCAAATACGATTACATTCTCAAACTTCATTCCAAGAAAAGTCCTCACAGCAACGCCTTAAGTGGATGGTTTGAACACTGCCTGGACAATCTTATCGGCAGCATTGATGTGTTCTACACAAATATTCAGGAGCTCAATAAAGAGGATATATCCATAGTTTATCCAGTCGAAAATTATGCCTTAAGCCTAGGAATTAAACACGATTCCTGCTGGGGCCATGAAGACGGAAATTACAACAAAGCAAAAACCCTTCTCAAAAAATTAGGTCTTGAACAAATTAATCGCAACAGCGAATTCCTATTCCCCACTGGCAATATGTTTTGGTGTAAACCAGATATTTTAAAGCCGATCCTAGACTGGGATCTAAAATTCGAAGATTTCGACAATGAAGGAGGACAAATCGATGGGACACTCGCCCATAGTATTGAACGATTAATTGGTCTATGCTGTACAGAATATTTCCACAAAAAAATCATTACGAGCTACTGCGGCTATGCAGAATCCAAACAACATCAATCTGATAAGAAAGTCATTGAAGGACGAAATAAATTACAAATTGATGGATTTGAAAAAGTAATTCAGTTTAAAGAGAAGACCCTGAATCCTTCCTGGAAGAACCACAACAATGCATCACCAAACCAACTCCAAATTCACTGGGTAATTCCAAACTTTACGCGTGGCTTAGGCGGACATATGACGATTTTTAGAACCATCGATTATTTAGAGCGATGCGGCCATGACTGCACTATCTGGGTTCACTCTGAAATCAAAGGGGACAAACCAAGTCGCCTAAGCTCACTTCACAAGAGGGTCATTGATCAGAGCTTTATCAAACTAAAGACTGACCAAGTTTACATGCTTGGCAACACCAATGACGATTTAGAAAAAGTGAGTGGTGATGTTGTGATTGCTACTGATCGAATGAGTACATATCCAGTACTTGGCATGCGAAAGTTCGCAAAGAGATTTTATTTCGTTCAAGACTATGAGCCATTTTTCTTCGCAAAAGGAACATCAACGGTCCTAACAGAACAAACTTATCGATCAAACCACAAATTTGCTTGCATTTGTGCCAGCCCTTGGCTTAAGAATATGATGATCGAGCAGGGAAATTCTGCGATTTCATTTCCATTGGCTGTCGACACTGATACATATTATCAATCCAAAAAGATTATAAGATCTAAAAATACCATCGCTTTTTATGTTCGCCGCAGCACACCACGTCGTTTATATCAGCTTGGACTTTTGGCTTTAAGAGCACTCTTTGATCTAGGAGATAGCTTTGAAATCATCACCTTTGGTGAAAACTATTTACCAGATCTAGGGATTCCAGTAAAAATTACACATGCAGGAATTCTGAATTCCGAGTCCTTATCAAAGCTCTATCAAAGATCCACGGCCGGTCTTGTTTTATCAGGAACAAATTACTCCCTAGTTCCGAACGAAATGATGGCTTGTGGTTTACCTGTAGTTGATATTGATGCACCCCATACACGGCTCTCATATACATCTAATACAGCGATACTTGCCCAACCCAACCCGGAAGCATTAGCAGCAGCATTGAGTCAACTTCTCAATGATGATGTTCTGCGCGAACAGGCAACGATCGCAGGACTAACAGCAACAAAAAGTCTTACATGGGATCGATCTAACACCATTGTCGAAAGTTTTATCCGTACTCAATTTGAAGCTGCACTGCCACCAGATCAGAATCAAAACTTACCTCAAGCAGATCCAACCGTCACCATTGTCATCCCTGTCTACAACGGGGGCGATCAACTAATCAGCGTCGTGGAGACTTGTCTTCAACAAGATCTTGATGCTGAATTTGAAATATTAATCATTGATAGTTCCTCAACAGATGGATGTATCAACCATTTACCAAAAGACGAACGAATCCGAATTCATCGGATTTCAAAAAGTGACTTCGGCCATGGGCGCACTCGCAATCTTGGCGTGAGCCTGGCCCGAGGAGAATTCGTTGCATTCATTACGCAAGATGCAATTCCTGCGAACAGAATGTGGTTGATGAACCTCATTGAACCACTTCAAACGGACCGAAAGATTGCTGGTGTTTTTGGATGCCACATTGCCCATGAGGGGCACAACCCATTAACTTCATATGATCTGGATCAACATTTCAATCGGTGGATTTTCCGAAGTCATCGAAAACCAATTGAATTAGAGGAAAGTCGAAAAAAACCTAATGCACCGATCAGTAATCACGAACGTTTTTATTCTGATAACAATTCATGCTTACGCAAAAATGCCTGGGAACAAGTACCAATACCAGAGGTTATTTATGGAGAAGACCAGCTCTGGGCTATCGATATATTGCGCCACGGATTTAAAAAGGCTTACGCTTCAACTGCCATCGTAAGACACTCTCACGAATACAATTTTCGAGAAACACTCATCAGAGCCAATACAGAATGGCATTTTTATCAACAACATCTCGGAGAATATCTCCCCTCCACAAAGAAAGATGTGAGGGCAATGATTGAGTCGAGCTGTACGAATGACAAAAAGGCTCAGGAACTATTTCCAGAGATTACGGAAGAGCAACTAATTGCCCGTCGAAAGCTTCATTTTGCTCGCGCCTGTGGTTACTACTTTGCCGGGAAAGGCATCGGGTCCATCCGACCCTAATCCCGAACAAGGAAAGTCGATCAGGCTTCTTTCATCGCTGCGAGGATGAAGCCTCCGACACCCCAAGCGACCACAATGATTCCGATCGAACCAAGAAAGACTTGCCAGCGCCAATTTTGATCTGGAGCCACAGGTCGTTGCGGTTGACTCAACATCACTACAAACTTGAGCTGGCGTTGACTTTCACGACGACTATTATCAGCTGCCAGACGAGCGGATTGCAAAGATTCTGTGGCGAATTCGACATTCGACAGTAAGGAGGATTCCTGAATCGCAAGACTATTCAAATCACTACCATATTCACTAACTGACTTTTGCCTTTCTTTCGTAATTTGTTTCTCCAATTCTCGAACTTGATCGGCGACAAAGGAAACTTCAGGTGCATTGGGGTCGCGATACTGGCGACGTAAGGTTGCTTCTTCTACTTTTGAATCGACAAGTCTTGATTCCAATTCTGAAATAAATGATGATGTGGCAGCCTGTTCGGATGCAACATTGAGTTGACCAAACTTGTCTTGAAAAATTTCTAATCTACGAGAAGCCTCCTTTAGATTGTTTTCGGCCAGTTCAACTTCTTTCTTTGCAAAAATATTTTGGTCAGCATTAATCGATTGATTGACTTCATTCACAAAACGACGTGATTGAAGTATCAGAGACTGATTTAAACTGAATGCTTGTTCAGGAGCATATCCGACTGTCCGAATAATGACTGAACCACTGAGTGGCTGTGGTGAGATTTGAAGCTGCTTTCGATAAAAGCTGAGTTGCTGAGGTGAGGAGCTTCCTGTAGAAAGTCCTGAAAAGACATCTGGAAATGATTGCTTATAATCTTTCTCTAAGGATACTGAATTAGGAAACAATCTATTTTTTACCTCTGAAGAAGCGAGATAAACCTGTAAATATTGACCATCAACTAAGGACGTTAAAACTTGAGGAGCTGCAGCCGCACCCGCCAAGACTGATGCAGAGGATGTCTCCAATGGAGCAGCTTGCTGAATCACAAACTCAGACACTGAAGTATATCGATCTCGACCAATAGCAAAGCAGTAAAAAGCTGAGGTAGCTAAAAATAACGAGATCAAAACTCTAGGCTTTTTAAGTATTTCGAACCTGCCTTGCCAAGCATTAGACGAGTTATCAAATGCAGACAACTTCAACCGAATGAACTTATCAACTGATCCGAAAGATGACGCCGCAGTACTTTTTAAGGGGGAAATAGAGCGGTTAGCCATAAAAAAAAGTAAAGGATGAAGTGCTTAAAAAAAGGAAAATGACTTAGAAGTTCAGTCATCGTTAGATTCCAAAAGCAGAGACTCATTGGTCCTGTAAAGGATTAATGAGAAGCTCAACATGAGTATAGAACAGAGCATGAGATATGACAACGAAATATCGGGAATGGGATATTCGTTATTGATCGAATAGCGAAAAAGCTCTACTCCATGAAGGATTGGATTCCAAGTAACAAAAGGTCGAATATGAGCTGGGATCTCAAATGTTGCAAAGAAAATTCCAGAGGTAAAAATAATAACTCGCTGGATCAATCTCTTGATAATTTTCAATATCCACTTGTTGAGTTTGCCGAGAAAAACAACAGACAATCCAAATCCCAATGCCATCATTACCGTCAGGAGATATACACTGATCGCCAAACCAGGACTATCAAGCTGAAAGCTCCAAGTGAAGTAATAGACAAGTCCAAGAATTGCTAAAGATAACGTTGCCAAGGCACGCATATCATTCAATGAAAGAGCCAATAAAATATCCAAAGGCTTAATTCTCGAGTAGTACAGAGGCGCTCTTAATTTCAGGCCGGAAAGAGACTTAATTGCGACATTTCTAAATAAAAATGCAATGCAAAAGCCCGTCGACATAAAGACAACAATATTGAAATACATATCAGTTGAACCACCAGCAGCAAATCTATTATTTCCTCTCAAAAAACTAAAGCCTACGCGCATTAATATAAAAAAGGCCATCATCTGTGCTGGCCCAATTAAATTTTCCCAGGCCCCCAAGGAGCTTCCAGCAGCCTGCCGATTGCGATCATATACCGCAACTGAATTGATCACAATCCATTGTCGGCGCAGCCCATAAATTATTCTTTTAATTAAATTCATGAGATTAAGGAGTTCGGACTAAAGAACATCATTTGGTTCATCCTGATCAGAATTTTTCAGGCTATCTCCAAAATCAAACTGATCTTCATCAGAGTCTACCTTGCCGGAATCGTCATTTTTTTGATCGATTAAGACAATAGCCTGCTCTAAGTCACCCTGAAATATCACTTCACCAAATCCATCAAGCACTAGTCCTTTATTGCAAAACTCACGTCGAAAACGGTTATTTCCGCCAGTTGAAATCAAAGAACAGCCCTCAAGTTGACGGTGCAAAAGTGCTCTCAATGGCACCGCTTTTCTTGACATAAGATACCTAAATTTTGGCACAAGATAAACATCAAATGAAAATAAAATTGACAACGCCATATAAAAATAATCCTTCTGATCTTTATCCAATTCTTTTAACTTTAAGGAGGGCTCAATTGACTGAGCTTGCAGAACTTCGTAAAATTCCTGCAATGTTACACGTGACTTCTCAAAGCAATCACTATAAATGTTAGATAAGAAATCTAGACTTTGATCGATACTCAGCTTGCCATCCAATCCACCCTCACCTCCTAGGGGCCAGCTGACCGTCCCCCGCTTCACCACCTCTCCGGATACAGGCTTAACGAAGTCTGCAAGAGTTGCCATTAATTGATAGCTCAAAAATGAATTTGTCGTCATCACGGAAAGCCTATCTCCAGGATTAAGCCACCAATTCCAAGGAGAGGAAATAACAACACTTGAATCAGACTTATCAGCCCGCAAAACAAATTCATCGAATACCAAAATCGGCTCAGCCGAACTCGAAGAATTCAACACCTGGTGGATCGACACAACATGCCAAGAACCTTACCAGATTCTTATCACAATAACCAGGCAATGTAGAAAAAATAAAACTATATAAAGGATTTAAGTGCATTCCAAAATCCATCCCTTTGCTCCCCTCAACAAGCCCGTCCGACAGCGTTTTTCAAGACGTTCAACAATTAATTGCAATGCTTTCTCACCCATCGCTTGAAGCACCCCTCTTGGGATCCAAACTGTTGCGGATTCTGATTTCATCTCCAGGCTCAAATCAGCCTCGGCCACAAGCCCCATATCCCTAGGAAAAATAGTGGCTCGACAACAAAACATCACCAACGAATCGAGATTTCCAAGTCCACGTATTGTGCAATCTTCAAATTCAATCTGCAGACGGGCATCAGTCCAACATGAACGAAAGATTACTTCCGGCTGAATGCGGAACATTAATAATGAATAGGGCCTAGATATATAATAAAAACGTCCATCTTCAGCCTGTTTGATTTTCTTGCGATTGAGCAGTGCTTTGAGTGGTCGAGTTGGATCTGAAAGATAAGCCTCAAGTTGAGCCGCCGTTCCTCCAGGAAGATCTAGATCAAGGCGATGGGAGCGGTGAACCTTCAACAGGCAGAAGCAAGCAGAACTCGATGAAACGACCTCGGACCAAGTTCAGGCCGCGGAGCCCATCATGGATGATCAGGATCTCCATGAACAGCCCGGGAAGTTCCAATGACCCGATCGTTCCGCACCGAGCACGACAGCCTTGGTCCTGTCGAAGTCAGTGACGACGCCCTCTGGGGTGCTCAAACGGAACGCTCTCTTCGCAATTTTGCGATCAGCAATGAGCAGATTCCCGTTGAACTGATCCATGCGTTGGCCTTAATCAAACAAGGCTGTGCAGCCGTCAACGCGCGTCATGGCGTGCTCAGCCAAGAGCTCGCCGACATGATCACCTCCGCAGCCAACGCCATTGCAACGGGAAAGCATGACGATCAATTCCCCCTCAAGGTCTGGCAGACGGGGAGTGGCACCCAAACGAACATGAATGTGAATGAGGTGATCAGCAACCTGATTTCCCGTCGCGAAGGGACGCCCCTCGGTAGCCATCAGCCGGTTCATCCCAATGATCATGTGAATCGCTCACAATCCACCAACGACGTCTTTCCTGCCGCGATCCACGTAGCAGCGACACAGCAGCTCACCCATTCACTGCTTCCTGCTGTTCAAGCTCTGATTGACGCGTTTGATCTCAAGGCCGAGGCTTGGTTTCCGATTGTCAAAATTGGCCGGACCCACCTTCAAGATGCAGTGCCCCTTCGCCTTGGAGATGAAGTTTCGGCCTGGCGCGATCAGCTCAAGCTTTGCCGGTCGTGGATTGAAGACAGTCTCACCCCCTTGGCAGCGTTGCCCTTAGGGGGAACTGCGGTGGGTACAGGATTGAATGCCCCCAAAGGCTTCAGTACGGATGTGGCGAAGGAGCTGTTTAGCGCCACCGGTTTGTCGTTCCACCCCGCTGACAATTTGTTCGCTGTGATGGCAGGTCACGATGCCCTGGTTCATGCGATGGGGCAGCTGCGTGGATTAGCCGTGGCCTTGCTACGCATCTCCAATGACATTCGACTGCTGGGCTGCGGACCACGGGCAGGACTCGGGGAATTGCGACTACCTGCCAACGAACCAGGAAGTTCGATCATGCCGGGAAAAATCAACCCCACACAATGCGAGGCCATGGCCATGGTGTGCACCCAAGTGATTGGATTGGATGCGGCGGTGGCTGCAGCAGGTGCTGGGGGTCATCTGCAGATGAATGTGTTCAAGCCGCTGATCGGGTTCAACCTCCTCCAATCCATTCGCCTGCTCAGCGATGCAATCAACAGCTTTCGCCAAAACTTGGTGGTTGGTCTTGAGCCCAACCACCAGCAAATCCAAGCGTTTGTGGAGCGATCGCTCATGCTCGTGACAGCGTTAACGCCTCGTATTGGATACGAAAAAGCCAGCGCCATCGCACAACATGCCCACGAGCAAGGGCTGACGTTGAAAGAGGCAGCCCTAAAGCTGGGGCACATCAGCGCCTCTGACTTCGATCAATTAGTGGACCCGATCAAGATGGCAATCCCTCACGAATAACGTCAGGCCGCCCGCTCCGTCGCGGGATTCAGTCCTCCAGACACTGCAGCGCGAGGATCCTCCAGTTCAGCCACGGGGAAACGATTGATTGCCTTCAGCGCTTGCTTGGCATGGCTCCGCAACTGCTCACTAATCGCTTCGCAGTAGGGAACCTGGGCGAGAAGATCGACCGTTCTCCGCATAATGCGAACCACGTCTCCTTCATCCAAGGACGTGTTAGCGATCAAATCGACCCAAGAAGTTCCCTTCGCCCAGGCCTCGACAAGGCCCATCAACTCAGGCTCCCACCAGGCCGGCACCACAACACTGGCCCGCTCTTGCGCGCGGAGCAACTCCCGACGCAACCCGGATAAATCCTGCAACGCCTCTTCCGCGGGGCCAGAGGGGGGGAAGCCACTCCAAAGATCCGGTCGATTCACCTCGGTGCTAATCGCCTCGAACACGGCAGCCAGATTGGGCGGATCAAGCTCATCCAAATGTCCACTCATCAGAGCAAGGCCAAGCCATAGCTCGTTGTCTCCACGCAAGGCCGCCACGGTGCGTCCAACTTCCGTGGGATCGAGATCATCCAGGCAGCCAAATTGTTGAAGGATGTCCTTCAACGCCAAAAACATGTCCCAGTGACGATTGGAACGGTGATGAAGCAACCGCTGCCGCTCAGCGATTTCGTGCTCCAGCTCCTCCATGCGACGACGGTGTTTTTTGAGTTGCTTGCGGTCACCCCAACGGTGGGCTGGATGCTGCTCGAGGTCCAACTCCAACTGCTGCACCAAACGAGCCTGGGTGAGTACCTCACCCGCCAGGTCGTATTGCGGGGTCGTCATGTCGTGGCGTTTCGCCATATGGGACACAGCCAAAGCGAGCTGCCCACTGGCTTGATCCCCATGGCGGATCTCCCCAGACCGCTGCAACATCGGAGGAACCACCCCATCCACCTGAAGGCAGCTCAGTTCAGCGTGAAGACTGACGACGCCCTGACAGGGCAACAAAATCCATACGTTGTCGTCCGTGAGACAGAGCAGTCGGGGAAATTGGCCAGGCCCATTCACCTTTTCAACAATCACTGCTGGGGTAACCCGTCCGCGAAGCTGGGCTGACTTCAAACTCACCAAGGCGCCGTTGCTGGCGAATTGCAACGCCTGAGTGAGCTCGTTGGCGAGAGTCTCTTCAGCTTGTTGCTGGAGAATCCTCAGCAAACGGCGCTCTTCCCGCAGCCGGCCACGCTCCTTTTCATAGTCCTCAAAATCTTCCCAAGGAACATCACCGGCAACTCCATCCAGCTGGCTGAGCTGAAGCCGCAGCTGGGAGAGCATCTCTTCGTCATCAACCAGGTCTAAACCTGCGAGATAGCGACCGAAGCTGCGTTGCACCAACTCCCTGGCCTTCTCAAGGCTGTGACGCTGAAGAAGATTGAGGACCATTCCGTAACTGGGGGTGAACTGACTCACCAAGGGGTCAGCCGGACTGGTGGCCAGCTGACCCGCTTCCCGAACCCCCTCAAACCGGCTTTGGACCGTGACGACATACCCCTGCGAATCCAAGCCGCGCCGACCAGCGCGACCAGCCATCTGCAGGAACTCGCTCCCCATTAGCGGACGATGGCCCCGTTCCGTTCGCTTCGACAACGAGGCAATCACGGTGCTCCGAGCCGGCATGTTGATCCCCGCAGCAAGGGTTTCTGTGGCGAACACCACTTTCACTAACCCCTGCTGAAACAGTTCCTCAATGAGCTCCTTCCAAGCGGGCAACACGCCCGCATGGTGTGCGGCAATCCCTCGCATCAGGGCATCGGCATGGATGCCATCCCTCACAGCCTCTGGGTTGGCTGCGCTGTAGGCCGCAAACCGAGCCTGGATGCGTGCCTGTTCGTCTTGGGTGACAAGGCATTGAGCACCCAAATCCCGAACCGATTTGTCGCAATTACGGCGGCTAAAAATGAAGTAGATCGCCGGCAACATGTCTCGTTGCGCCATCTGCGCCACAACGAAACTGATCGGGGGAGCTTCAGGCTGAGGTGGCTTGTTGGAGCGCCCTTTGCGCTTTTGTCCCTTCGGAGCCCGCCACACTTTGCAGTTGGGGTGCAATCCGGTGCCGGCCTCATTCAACAGAGGATGCAATCCTTTGGCACTACAAAAGCTGAATTGCAGAGGCACAGGGCGGTGGTCGCTGACGATCAGCGTTGTGGGCCCATGCACCTTTTCAATCCAATCGGTGAGTTGGCCCGCATTGGCCACGGTGGCCGACAAGGCAACAAGTTGAATGGGAGGCGGGCAATGAATGATTGATTCCTCCCAAACGGTGCCTCGCTGGGAATCATTCATGTAGTGGCATTCATCAAGCACCACAGCTTCCACATCAGCGAGTGGATCGTCATGCTCATCAGCCTCGGCATAGAGCATGTTCCGAAAGATCTCCGTGGTCATCACCACGATTGAGGCCTCCCGATTCACACTCAAATCACCGGTCAACAGACCAACGTTCTCGTCGCCAAACTGTTCTCGAAAATCACGAAGTTTCTGATTGGAGAGTGCCTTAAGGGGAGTCGTATAAAAAACTTTCTGGCCATGGGCGAGGGCTCGATAAATGGCGTATTCACCCACTAAGGTTTTGCCCGATCCAGTGGGGGCACTCACCACAACTGAGTGCCCTTGGTTGAGCGCATCGATGGCTTCTAACTGAAAGTCATCCAGCGGAAATGCAAAGCATTGGCTGGGGTCAAGCCCGGACCCTGAAGCTGCAGCATCGGACGCCTGAGTTGAAGGTTCCGGCTGAGCTTTCGTCATCACTGGATCTTAGGGAGCATCGCCACCGCACCCTGAAAGAACGCGCCTCGGGAGAAAGTGCTCTAAGACACCGAGCCTGTAAACCGATGGATCGCAAATGCATGCAAAATCCATAAACCGAATCAGGCGGCAACATCCCACAACGAGACCGGTTTGATTTCGCCGAGAAAGCCTCAAGCTTTGTGGCAAAAACAGGCGCTTTTATGGCGGAAGAGATGACAGAAGCACCGCATCGGTGCCATGACTGAGACACTCCGGCGTAACGATGTGGCTACCAGCCAGCTTTTACAGACCCTTCCATCCGAAGACACTTTGATCGACGCCCTGCGCGGTTGTCGCCATACGGAGGAATTGGAAGCCCTCGAGCAACGGCTCAGGGGGGTGAGCGAGGCACCACCACTGTTCGAATGGATTTGCGACCTCCTCGTGGCGCGACGCATCTCGCGAGGACTGGCCGCACGATTGCTGACACAACTGCATTCCCAACAGCAACCCAGCACTTAGGCCTTGGATTGTTGACGGCTTTTCTGACGCCAGAGGGCCGCCAACGCACTACCTATTAGGCAATGAATCACCGCCGAAATAGCCCCGGGAAGCGCAGTGATTGGGCTGGAAAATCCACCGCTACGGGCTAGCACCACTGCCAAGCCCGAATTCTGCATGCCCACTTCAATGCTGATGGTGCGTTGAACGAGAACCCCTTCACCTACCAAAAGGGGCACCAACCAACCCAGCAGAAACCCAGCGCCATGCAGCAGTACACAGGCCAAGAACAACCTTGCCCCCTGCTGTTGCAGCACGTTGGCTTGGCTGCCAACAATGCTCGCCACGATCATCACGATGGCAAGCACAGCCAAAGGAGCCATCACTGGCTCCACTCGACTCGCTAACCGCGGCAGCCCCTGCTTGAGCAGAACACCCAATGCCACGGGGAACAGCACCACTTGCAGAACTTTGATCAGCAACAACCCACCATCAATGGGTACGTACTGACTGGCCAACAACGCTGTGAGTTGGGGTGTGAGGACCACCGCCACCAGCGTGCTCACCGTGGTCATCACCACGGATAAAGCCACATCGGCACGACCAATCAATGCCACAACATTGCTTGCCGTTCCACCTGGACAACAGCCCACCAAAATCAAGCCCACCGCCAAGGGCGGCGAGAGGTGCAACGCAAAGGCCAATAGGGCTGCAATCGATGGCATCACAATGAACTGCGTCAGCACCCCAATCACCACAGGACGGGGACGCTGCCCAACCCGTACAAAATCTTGAGGCGTCAGTCCAAGCCCCATCCCCAACATGATCACCCCAAGGCCCATGGTGATCAGATCACCCCTAAACCACGTAAAAAGTGGCGGGTAGAGCAGGGCCAACCCCGCCCCCATCAAGGTCCAAAGAGGAAACAGAAGGGTGAAACGCTCGGAATTCATCGACGACTCAAACCTTGAACCATCCTTATTCAGACTGATGGCATGACCAGCGAGCCAATCAGCTCCGTTGAATCAAGCCGACGCCGGTCGTTGCGCAGCTGGCGGCCGGGGGATCAGCCATGGGAACTCAAGGGCAGCAGCACTGGTCGAAAGAGCCTCCGGGATCTGGCTAGCAACGACTATCTCGGCCTCGCGCGTCATCCAGCGGTCATTGAAGCCGCGGCCCTCGCCCTTGATGTCGATGGCGTTGGCGCAGGTGGGTCGCGCTTGGTCACAGGGACGCGGCCACGGCACACCCACTTGGAGGAGGAACTGGGCGAATGGCTCGGAAGAGACCAGGTGTTGCTCTTCCCCAGTGGCTTCCAGGCCAACCTCGCTGCGGTCGCGGCTCTCGCCGAGCGCCACACCACTGTGCTGGCTGATCGGCTGATTCACTATTCCTTGCTCGTGGGCGTCCGCGCCAGCGGTGCACGGCTACAGCGCTTTGCCCATAACGATCTTGAGGATCTCGATCGCCGGCTTCATCGGCTAGATCGAAACAACACGGCGCCCGTGGTGATCAGCGAAAGCCTGTTCAGCATGGAGGGAACCAGTCCGGATTTGAAGGCCATGGCCGCACTATGCGCGCGACATGGGGCTCAGCTGTTAGTGGATGAGGCCCATGGTTTGGGGGTCTTGGGCCTCGGGGGGCGGGGACTCTGTTGGGGGGTCAATGATCCGGTTCATCTCATCAGCGGAACATTCGGAAAAGCCTTCGGAAGCGGCGGTGCGTTTCTGGCGGGAGATGCGGCCATGGGAGAACGGCTCCTGCAAACCAGCGGTGCCTTTCGTTACACCACCGCTTTGGCTCCACCGTTAGTAGCTGGGGCCCAGGCGGCCCTCGATCTCATCAAGGCGAACCCGCACTGGGGACAAGCATTGATCCAACGGTCAGAGGCCTGGCGAACCGCCCTCGCATTGGCTGGGTGGCAGCGTCCGCTTGGAATCGGACCCGTCTTGCCCCTACTGCTGAACAGTGATCAGGCGGCCCTTGATTACCAGCAACAACTCGAGCAGCACGGACTCCTCAGCATCGCGATTCGACCACCAACGGTTCCAGAAGGAACCTCCCGACTGCGCCTAGTGCTGCGCAAAGACCTACCGGATGACACGTTGGAGCTGCTGCTCGGTGCTCTCGCTGCCGGATGACACAGATCCTCGCGGTGCATGGATGGGCCGGACACGCCGAACAATGGACCTATTGGCGGCGCTTGATGGAGCAACGGCAGTGGCCCATGCAGGTGATGGAACGGGGCTACGGGAACAACACACCAACACGGCCGAGTTGGACCGATAAGGCCGGTCCGCGCGTTGTGATTGCGCATTCCCTCGGGCTGCATTTCCTGCCAGAACCACTCCTTCAAGAAGCAACAGCCTTGGTTTTACTGGGGTGCTTTACGACTTTCGTGCCCGAAGGACGCAACGGTCGTTCAACACAAGCTGGCCTAAAGGGGATGCGGGCAGCCCTTGGATCAGAGGGTGAAGAAGCCATGTTGAAGCGTTTCTTTCAACGGTCTAATCAGCCCCTCTCCCTGAGCGCCTGTCCTCCTTCACCACTGCTCAAGGGCATCTCTTCAGAGGGACGGCAACGCCTCCATGACGACCTGATCTTGCTGGAAACATGTCGGAACTTCCCTCTCGGATGGCCCTCCAAAGCCCGTGTTCTGGTTATTCAGGGAGGGCAAGATGCAGTCGTGCACCCCAACAGCCACCAGCAGCTCCTCGATCAACTCGGCAGCCAAGTGGAGCGGATCCACCGCGGTCCCGATTGGGGACATGCCTTGATCACCACTGAGGTTTTGGCGGTTGTGGAGCGATGGATCGAAAGCCTGTGATCGCCTCAGAAGACGTCCTGAAGCAATTCAGCGACGCTGCCGATCGGTACAACCATGCAGCACGCCTGCAAGAGGGCATGGCCTGGAGACTCGCTGGCCATTGCCGCCAGCTACGGATTCCCAGGGGATTGTGGGTGGATCTGGGAAGTGGAACGGGACGACTGGCCGATGCCTTGGAGGTCACCCACCCAGGGCAGTCCGTTCTGCGCGTGGATGGCAGCGCAGCAATGCTGCAACAACAAAAGCCCAGCGCCACAACGTTGCAGTGGGACCTCAGCCGAGGGTTGCCGCCCTGGCCCAAACAGCCTCAATTGCTGAGCTCCAGCTTTGCCCTGCACTGGTTGCCAAATCCCGTTCAATCGCTGCGAATGTGGATTCAGTCGTTGCAACCGGGCAGCTGGCTCGTGCTCGCGGTGCCCATCGAAGGCAGCTTTCCCCAGTGGCACGCCGCCGCCGTTGCCGCAGGCGAACTCTGCAGTGCGTTGTCATTACCGGTGGGTGACGAATTGACGGCCGCCATTCCACCGGGGATGGTCCAACGGCAACAACTGCTCCAATTCAGCCAAACCGCAGATTCACCAGCTTCATTACTCAAACCAATGATCGAAATCGGTGCTGGATCAACTACCGCAAACCGACTTCCACCGGGGGCTTGGCGTCGAATTTTCAAGGCATGGCCACAGGCCAGCATCACCAACCGGTTTGCATTGTCCTGGAGAATTCAGCTTCTGATCTTGAGCCGATGACGTCCCCATCGCGTCGCATCGTGGTTTGCGGAACCGACACCGATGTCGGTAAGACCGTGGTGAGCGCATGGCTCGTGCAAGGCCTTGAGGCCAGCTATTGGAAACCAATCCAAAGCGGTTTAGACGGCGGCGGAGATCGCGAACGGGTCCGCAACCTGCTTGACCTTCCCCCGCAGCGACTGCTCCCTGAAGCGTTTGCCTTCAGCCAGCCGGTGTCGCCGCATTGGGCCGCCGAGCTCGATCAAAGCCCACTCGTGCCAGAACAATTGACCATCCCACCTTGCGATGGTGCGCTTGTGGTGGAAACGGCAGGGGGCTTAATGGTTCCGCTCACACGGCAGCTCCTACAAATCGACCAGTTGCAACATTGGGGCTTACCCATCGTCCTTGTAGCGCGCAGCGGCCTCGGAACGTTGAACCACACCTTGCTGAGCCTGGAAGCCCTCCGACACCGCAATCTTCCGGTTCTTGGACTGATCCTGAATGGACCGCACCACAGCGACAATCCCACCACCTTGGAAACGTTTGGCGGCATTCCCGTGCTGGCCCAACTCCCCCCGCTTCATCCCCTCAACCGGGATGCACTTCAACAGCAATGGCAGGACCAACGGCTCAGCCCTAAGTTTCAGGAATTGTTGGATCGGACATCGCGTTGAATTCACGTCAAACGCTGGCAACCGTTGCTGTATCAGCGCTGTGTGTCGGAATCCTGGTGTTATTTACGGATATCGAAGTGCAACTCGTCCGCTGGGTGAATTGCGGAGCGATCGCCACGGAGGGTGAGCGCTCGAGTGAGATGTGTCGGTAGCCGAGCTGATGGACCGGATGAAGGAGCCAAGCGACAACAACAATTGAGACAGCCCGAGCTTCTGGGCAAGCCCATGGCAGTGATGGCCAGTCCTTGAGGTTCCAAACTGACAGCACTGCAGTAGGCGGCCATGGTGCTTCAGCGTCACCCCAATCTCTGGCCTCCATTCACTCAAATGGCCAGTGCGGCTGCAGCGCAGCGGGTTACAGCCGGTGATGGTGCCCTGCTGTTGCGCGAAGAGGGGCCCCCATTAATTGACGCGATTAGTAGCTGGTGGGTGACCTTGCATGGCCATGCCAATCCAGTGATGGCTGAGGCGATCGCCGATCAAGCACGACGGCTGGAGCAGGTGATCTTTGCCGATTTCACCCATGAACCCGCCGAGCAATTGGCTGTTCGACTCAGTGGAATCACCGGCCTCCAACGGCTGTTTTTCTCCGACAACGGTTCAACAGCTGTGGAGGTGGCGATCAAAATTGCCTGCCAATGGTGGGCAAACCGAGGTCAGCCACGGCATCAGATCGTTGCCTTCGATGGTGCGTATCACGGAGATACCTTCGGAGCCATGGCCGTTGGCGAGCGCAATTTGTTCAGCGCTCCGTTCGAAGACAAATTGTTTCCCGTCGCCCGAGTGCCCTGGCCCAGCACCTGGTGGAACGACGACGACGTTGACCGAAAGGAAACAGCCGCACTTCAAATCCTCGAAGACACCCTTCAAACCCCAACGGCGGCAGTGATCCTCGAGCCTCTGCTCCAGGGAGCAGGGGGAATGACCATGGTGCGTCCGGAATTTCTTCGGGAGGTTGAACGCCGGACAAAAGCTGCCGGAGCCCTGCTCATTGCCGATGAAGTCCTCACTGGATTTGGACGCTGCGGCGACTGGTTTGCTAGCCGCCGCGCCGGGATTCGTCCGGACCTTATGGCGCTATCCAAGGGACTCACGGGAGGCTGCTTACCGATGGGGGTAACCATGGCCAGTGAAGCGGTGTTCGAAGCCTTCATTGGAGACGACCCCAACCTCACGCTGTGGCATGGCCACAGCTTCACGGCCAATCCCCTGGGCTGTGCTGCCGCCAATGCCAGCCTGACGTTGCTCGAACAAAACCCAACGGCATTCCAAAACTTCGAGGCACGGCACCGGCCGCAGCTTGAAGCTCTTGCCCAACACCCGCGCGTTGAACGACCACGGTTGCTGGGAACCGTCGCTGCATTCGATTTGGTGGTTGGTGGAACCGCTGGCTACCTCAACCCGGCAGGCCCCACGGTTAAACGCATCGCCATGGAGCACGGCGTTTTTCTTCGTCCTCTAGGCCAGGTGGTGTATCTCTTACCGCCGCTCTGCATCACTGATGCCCAACTTGAGCAGTGCTACAAGGCCATCCAAACCGCTCTCGATCAACTCTGATCCATGAAGTCCTGGAGAAGGACACGCACTAAGGACCAGCCTGAATCGCCGCCTCCACGTCAGCGCGTGATAGCCCGTAGGGGAGGGAGCATTGCGTGTCAGTGCTGGTCCCAGATGCCTGCCAAATCACCTTGAGGTCTTCACGGTCCAAGAGAAGAACGGCGCTCCAATCAGGGCGTTCCAATTGCCATCGGCACGGATCATTGTCGATCCGGATGGCGCCCAATTGAAGCAGCCATTGCTCAAGCGCTCGGAGGGAGTGCTGATTCAGTGGTGAACTCTCCGGTGGGAGGGAGGACGACATCGGATCGCACATTGGAGGTTCTCAAAGTCTGCTCATCGGTGAGCCAGGACGGCGACACTTGCCAATCCCGGCCTTGCACAACCGCCACTCCCAATCCCAACAGCAAGCTGAGAAGGAGAGCCAAGCTCAGTAGAACCAAGGAAAACCATTCACCTCCTGACAGCGGACGCCGCTCACCAATCCCGTTCCAAGGGTCAGAGGTGGACTTCTGGACGACGTGAGGCCTCGCAGTAGTTTCGCGGAGCATGGCGTCATAGGCATCGCGACGCCCAGGGTCCGCCAGGAGGGCGTAGGACTCCTTGAGTTGTTGGAACGCAAGGCTGGCCTGAGCTTCAGGCAGCGCCGTAGTGTCGGGATGCAATGCTTTGCTCTTGCGCCGGAATGCCTGGCGCAATGCTTCCGGATCGACTCCTGGGGCCACACCGAGCCGTTGGTAGTGGCTGATGGAGACGTCCGGCACAGACTTGATCTGGTCCTTCATCTTAAGAAAAGTTGCCCACGCAGCCCATGGCCGATGCCACACCGGGAGCTGAATATTGGACGGCACTCGGTTGGCAACCGTCGACGGAGCAAGTGGATCAGCTTGCAACGCTGCAAACCCTGTTGCGGGAATGGAACGAGAAAGTCAACCTCACCCGACTTGTGGAGGGCGATGACTACTGGATCAATCAAGTGTTTGACAGCTTGTGGCCCTTGGCTCATGAGTTAAAAACACCTCATCAACCCAGAACGTGCATTGATGTCGGCACAGGTGGTGGGTTTCCAGGATTAGCGATCGCCATTGCCTTGCCGGGTTCGCACATGACACTGCTGGACTCTGTGGGCCGCAAAACGGCAGCGGTGGAGGCGATGGCCAGCAGGCTTGGCCTCGCCGATCGCGTGGCCGTTCGCACCGAACGCATCGAAACGACCGGCCATGATCGCGCCTGCCGCGGCCAGTTCGACCTCGCCATGGCTCGAGCAGTGGCGGCAGCGCCTGTGGTTGCGGAATACCTCGTGCCCCTTCTGAAACCCAAAGGGGAAGCACTGCTGTTTCGGGGGCAATGGTCCGAGGAGGACACCACAGAATTCAGCTCCGTGATATCACCGCTCAAGGCTCAATTGACTGGCGTACAGACGTGTCAACTGCCGGCCAAGCGCGGCATCCGTCACCTCTTGCGGGTGCAGCCCATTGGTTCGTGTCCATCGTCCTATCCGCGGGCCGTGGGTATTCCTAGCCGTACACCGCTGGGCTCCTGAGGAAGCCTCAAAGACTGGTGAGCCGCTTTTGAGAGTCGCCCGCCAACCGCTGTTTGAGCTGCGCCAAGATCATTGGAATCCTGGTTCGCCAAGGACTAGCCCCGAGCACCGCCTGAAGGGCCGACGCACTGACCTGATCATCAAAGGAATCGGCATTGGATCCAGCAAACCAATGCCCCCCTTGGCCAAGCAGTCGATACCGCGCCGTTGCAAAGCTTTGAAGGTCCCAAGCCTCCAGCAAATTGTGGAGCCAAAGCAAAACGGGCAAGTTGATCTCTCCAGGAGTGTCTTGCCAAGAGGGAAGCCCCACATGCCATGTGGCCATCCATTCCGGACCTAGCGCATCCACAGCCGCCCTCTCCAGGCGTTGATGCACCGGTTCAATCAGATCAACGGCTTGAGGCAAGAGCTCAATCGCCTTGAGATGGCGATCAAAGTCCTGCGGTGAAGCGGCACCAACGCTGATGGTATGCACGCGTTCATCCTGAAGACAAAACAGATCGTTAAACACAATCGGGTGCAGTGGCGCGCAAAGGTCCAACAATTTCTGGGATGGGCTGTGGAGGTGGCCCCCTTTATCCGTAGGACTAATGATGAAAACACCCATGTCTTGACGACGGGCCGCATCCAAAGCGGGGCCATTGTCCTGACGGATGTAATACCAATGCAGATTGATGTAGTCGAAAGCACCGGTGTTACACGCATCCACAATCAACTCGGTGGGTCCATGGGTTGAAAAGCCCACCGAACCAATCCGGCCCTCTGCTTGCCAGCGACGGACCACCTCCATGCAACCGCCAGGACGAAGCGTTTGCTCAAGATGTTCCGGCAAGTTGATTCCGTGAATGGCCAGAAGGTCCAAGCGGTCACAGTCCAGGCGTTCAAAGCTCAGCTCCAGCTCCGCTTCAAAGGCAACGACATCGTCACGGGGAGGAACTTTGCTTTGCAGCAAACGCTTGGCATCGGGTGCTTTGGGCAAGGCCCAACCCAACTGTCGTTCCGAGGTGCCGTAGTGCCGAGCCGTCTCTACATGATGAAATCCTTCAGCGACAGCCCGATTCAATGTGGCTTGCAACTGCGATTGCGATGTTTCTGAGATCTCCTCTGCCGGAAGATCGCTCCAACTCTGCTGGAACCGCATGGCCCCAAGCGATAACAGGGGAATATCCAGCTCTGTCCGCCCAAAGCGTCGCGTTGGAAGCGAAGCCATCAGCCCTGGGGACGTGCTTGGAGGTTTTGTCGCATTAAATCTCGTTTCAACGCTTCGAGGGATTCGAACGGAACCCAATGAATGCAATCAACGGGACAAGTGTCGATTGCCTCTTGAATTCGCTCGGTGCTATCTCCATCCTGACGAATAGCTCTGGAACGACCGAGATGGGGCTCCACCACAAACGTATTTGTGGCGACATGGGCGCAGTAACGACAACCAATACAAACCGCCTCGTCGACCCAAACGGCTTGATCCCTCAGATCACCACCAAGCAATGGTTCCCGTCCAGTCGACTGAACAGGATGGGTTGCTGGAGCAGAAAAAGCGAGGGATGGATCAGCCAGGATTAAGCGTCCCAGCGAGTAACCACGAGTTCGATTGAGCCATCCTGCGCTTGGGTTTGTTCAGCAACCTGAAACCCTTCATTCGCAGTGGCTGCCAATACGGTATTCAGGGCATAGCGCTGGGTGAGCTTTGCCAAAAACCGTTCAATCGGGATTTGTTGCTTCCAGAGATCTAAATCAGTGACCAATTCGTAGGCACCAGATTGAGCGTTCCAGCGGAAGCCAAGATCGCCGCCCACTTGCATCGTGACGGCCAAATCAGCCGTCACTGTTTGCCCTTGATAACCACGTACAGGCCGCTCGCCCTGTTCTGGGGGATAACCCATGTCTTTCAGAGCCTGGACCAAAGGATCGAGCTGGCGCAGTTCTGTTTTGACGGTGCTGAAATGCGACATCAGTTTAATTGCGCAGGAAGGGACTGGGATTGGGTATTCGGCTGCTGGAATGATTCAGCAGTGGGTTCTTGGCGTTCAACGGTTCCAAGCGCAGCTTCCAAGCGTTCGGTGAGCTGCTGGCACGCAGAGCCGGTTACCCCTTCGACTCTTTCTTCCACGCGACCGTCAGGTCGGATGGTGAAACGAACCGTGCGTTGGGGCATTCGACCTACGTGAGATGTGGCGCAATCTAATGGTGGTCTTGAGAAGTCGTTGGTCTCGACCGCTAGATCAGAAATCCATCGTTCATCAAGGTCTGGAGGCGCTCTAAAACCATGGGGTCTTCCAGCTGCTCAAGGGCGGTTCGAGCCTCGTCCTGTACGGAACTTTCACCGTCGTACAACAACGACTCCACCAGCACTTCAACGATCTCCTGCTGACGAGGCTCAACCAAATGATCCATCAAACGGCCCAAAGCCCAAATGCAATTACTACGAACCACCGGTTCACTATCGATTTGAAGGCTGGCCACTAATTGACTCGCCGCCGGATCCGCTTTTGCAGGCGAACGGCTACCCGACTCAGCCAAGGATCCAGGGCACCACAGCCGAACCGCAGCAACATCGGTTTGCAGGGCATGAATCAGGGGATTCAGAATCGGCGCATCGGGATAATTCCCCAAGCTCCAAGCTGCTGCTTTGCGGACGTAGGCATTGCTATCCACCTGCAAAAGGCGTAGCAGCGATTCCACCGCCGGCGGCGACGGATTACGACCTAGGGCATACACCGCACTCATCCGCTCCACTGGGCAAGGGCGTTGCAGAAGGGGAAGCAACAGGGGAAGCGCCCTGGGATCGCGATGTTCACAGAACACTTGCAGCCCTTGCAGGCGCTGGTCGTGGTTGCCACGGAGGGCGAGCAGGCCCTGATCGCAGGCCAAAGCAATCGATGGCGAAGCATCATCAACTGCTACGTCGGGCTCAAACGCATCGAGCGGATCAAGGCTTTCTTCAGCAGCCAGCTCGCGCGCCAATAGATCTGGATCCAACGACAGGCTGGCGGGGCCTCGATCCCGTTGTTGGCTTCGATCGTCCGTCATAGGTCGATGCTACGGGACCCGGTCAAATGCCTTGAGTGCTTAACCCACTGGAGCAGGCGCCAGCATGTCGCCAGGCAACCAGATCCTTGCGCTAACAGCGAACAACGCCAAGGCGAACAACAACACAATCAGCGCTGGGAGAACCGTGGAACGAAAAAAAGACAAGGGACAGCCAAGCTCGTTATTCATTCTGATGATGATTGGACGGCGAGCGCTGGCCGACGCAAGACCAGAAATGACACCACAAGCACGCTGAGGCCACACCAGCCGGTGATGTGTTGATGCAGCAGGAATCCGCCGGTGCCCAACAATCCCCCGAATAACAGCCCACAAGCCCATACAAAACGCTGAAGCATCACTGGGAAGCTTTCAATCGGGGTGACCTCAAAACGGCGACGCAGGTGGGCCCAACCAGGACCCGGCGGTCGCACCTGGCGCACAAATCGCTCAAGTACAGCCTCAGATTCCGGAGGAGTACACAACATCACGGTGAGCCATACGGCAGCGGAAACCCCTGTGATCACGGCCAGGCGCACGCCGTAATCATCGATGCGCACCAAAGGGGTGATCGAGGTGAGCACGCCAACGAGAAAGCCGCAGAGCATCGCGGACAACTCAGCAGCAGCATTGACCCTCCACCAAAACCAGCGCAACACCAACACCACCCCTGGACCGGAGCCAATGGCAATCACGAGTCGGAACACCGACCCGATGCTGTTGCTCACTAAGGCCGTCATCACGCCAAGCACGAGCAGCAATACCGTGGTGGCCTGTCCAACCAAAAGCAATTCCCGTGGGCCTGCTTGGGGCCGAATGAAACGTTCGTAGAGATCGTGGGTGAGGTAACTGGCGCCCCAGTTCACCGACGTGCTCACGGTGCTCATAAAAGCGGCAACGAGGGACACCACCACCAGCCCAAGCGCCACAGGAGGCAAGAGATCAACCGCCAACTTTGGATAACCAAGCTCTAAATCCGCCTGGGCAGGTAATAAAACGAGGGCAGCCAAAGCCACCACCACCCAGAGCCAGCTGCGAATCAAGTAGTTCACAACCAGAAAAACCCAGCCAGCTAGCCGTGCCTGCTGTTCGTCACGGGTGGCCAGCATGCGTTGGATGAATTCACCGCCGCCATCACTGCGACGAAAACTCCACCACTGCACAGCGATGTAAGCGGTGAACATCGGCACACTGATCCCTGCTCCATCGAGCCAGGTGAAGCCCTTCTCGTCCCAAGTCCAAGGAACCAACGACAACAATTCAGGTCGATTCAGGGCTTGAAGTTGATCGAGCAGTGATGCCATACCGCCCGTTGCATGCAAAGCAGCGACAGCAACCGCCAAGGCACCCAGCAAGGCGAGCACGAGCTGCACCAAATCAGTCATCACCACCGCCCACAGCCCACCAACCACCGTGTAGCTGACCACCAACAAGGCAACAATTGCGAGCAGCCACACGGTGTCGGACAGCCCCAGAAAGCTCGGCTCACCGCGCACGATCCCCAACGCTTCCACCACCTTTCGCAGCGCCAGAAACGCGTAACCGATCCCAATGCAGTTCACGGGCAACGCCAAAAGAAAGGCCTTGATCCCGCGAAGCCAGGCAGCAGCAGCACCGCCATAGCGCAATTCAGTGAAGGCCGCATCGGTTAACACTCCGCTCCGGCGCCAAAGCGGCGCAAACACCACCGCCATCGCAACGTGGGCCAGGCCAAAGCTCCACCATTCCCAGTTGCCCGCCAAGCCACGACTACCAACGAGTCCTGCGATGTACAGCGGGGTATCAATCGAAAAGGTTGTCGCCGCCATGGATGCGCCGGCCAACCAGCCGTTCAGACGCCGGCCTGCGACGAAGTAATCCTCTTGACCACGATTGCGGCGGGCAAGCCATAGGCCCAACAGAAATGTCAGCAGTAGGTACAGGCCAAGAAGAAGCCAGTCGACTGCAGCCATTCACCCTGTCCACCAATGCCTCAAGTCTTGAACAAGGAGGGAACGATCAGGGCAGAAGAGACCTAAGAGCATGCAGATCGACATGAAATCATCACACCACCAAACAACATCAAACACCGCAAAGATCATCAACAAATACAGTTGATAAAAATTAAAAATCCAGGAAATATTTTAACAAAAAACGAATAATTAACGCCTCAAAATACCTCACGGATGCTTAAGTTAGATCAGATCCAGTCAGATGTTGCCGACGCAATTGACCACAGGCAGCATTTTGATCCAAACCGCGGCTTGCCCGAAGACTGACGGCAACGCCACGGCGTTCTAAAACACGACGGAAAGCCTCAATTCTCTGGGAGGTTGGGCGTTTAAATTCTTCCTCTTCAATCGGGTTATAGGCAATTAGATTGACGTGGCTTTGGAAGCCACCCACTCGATCAGCCAATTCAGCAGCGTGCTCGGGATGATCATTTAACTCACCAAGCAGAATATATTCAAAGCTGACACGACGACCTGTTAGATCTAAATAGTGTCGACAATCGTCCAGCAAATCGTCATAGGGATACGCATGAGCTGTAGGAATCAACTCTTCCCTTAACTGCTGGTTGGGGGCATGCAAACTCACCGCAAGGGTGAATTGAGCTCGCCCCAGTTTCTCCATCGCCAACTCTGCTAACTGGGGCAGTGTTTTGGGCACACCAACGGTGCTCACGGTGATGCGCCGCTGCCCAATGCCAAGGTCTGTATTCAAACAACGAATGGTCTCCAACACCGCTTCGCTATTGAGCAAGGGCTCTCCCATCCCCATAAAAACAACGTGGGACGGACGACGATCCATCGCCTCACGCACACTCAGAACCTGATCGACAATTTCATGGGTTGCCAACGATCGCTGCAAGCCACTTTTGCCAGTCGCGCAAAAACGACAGGCCATCGGACACCCCACTTGGCTCGAGATGCAGACCGTGAGTCGTTGGTCCGTTGGAATACCGACCGTTTCAATGGTTTCGCCGTCGTCTGTGGCCAACAACAACTTTGTTGTGGCATCGGCTGCAACCGATTGATGCACAAGCTTCAAACGGCCAACCCGGAAGGTTTGAGCCTCAAGCTCAGTGCGCCATTGCTTTGGAAGAGCGGAGATCTCTGAAAGAGATTTGACGCCTTTGTTGTACAGCCAATCGTGGATTTGGCGTCCTCGAAAGGACTTATGCCCCTGAGCAACCGCCCAGTCTTCTAACTCGGCCGCACTGCGACCGAGCAAGACATTCTTCACCAATTCAACAACCCATGACCGAGCTTGAATTCCACAATCAACAGGGCAATGAAACCAAGCATGGCCATGCGCCCATTCAACTTCTCGGTATGGCCATGGAAGCCATAACGGGGTAAGCGACGTTGGGGGATTTCGGTGGGTTCAATCATGGATCAATCAATAACGAGCGCAAAGGTGAACGGTCAATCGTCAGAGAGCAAGCCCTCTTCTTGAAGACCTTCAACAGCCTCGGCATCAACAACTTGCTCTTCCTTGAGCTCGTTATCAACATCCGGCCGTGTAAATGCAGCATTCGTGCTGGCGGAAGGATCGATGTTGTGGCGGGTCCGTGTGGCCTCTAGATCAGCATCACTGGGATCAGCGAGCAAGGCACTCGAGCTGGCCGCGGGGGGCATATCCACGGTGTAGTCCGGACGCAGATTTTGCATCCGGCGGTATCCCGCAGGGTCCTCCGAAAGGATGTCGGGGTGTGGACCAGCTTCCTTCTGGAGCTCCTCTTCGAAGCCACTGAAACCGGTGCCAGCAGGGATCAGGCGACCAATGATCACGTTCTCCTTGAGACCACGGAGCCAATCACTCTTCCCTTCAATCGCAGCTTCAGTGAGAACGCGAGTTGTTTCCTGGAAGGACGCCGCAGAGATAAAGCTATCTGTGTTGAGGGACGCCTTGGTAATACCCAGCAAAACCGGAGTGAACTCAGACGGAGCACCACCCGTAATAGCCATCGCTTGGTTGGTGTCTTCGACCTGCCTTAGCTCGATCAACTCTCCAGGGAGAAGGGTCGTGTCGCCAGCGTCTTCAACCCGAACCTTGCTGGTCATTTGACGCACAATCACTTCGATGTGCTTGTCGTCAATCGAGACACCCTGAGACTTGTAGACGTTCTGAACTTCAGTGACAAGCCGGTGCTGCAGATTCGCAATCGCTTCTTGAGCAGCATCCATCAAAGGCTTGCGGCTACGGAAGTCTTCGAAGAAGCATTCCAGAAGCTCGTGGGGATTGATCGGACCGTCTGTAAGTAATTCCCCAGCCGTCACCTGCTGGCCATCGTTGACCATCACATTGCGGCCCAAAAGGATCGGGTATTCCCCGATCGCATCGTCGGACTCGATCACATTGACGGAAAGGGAATCGTCATCTTCCCCTTGCTTAATTTCAACCGTTCCAGGCTTCCTGCAAAGAATGGCTGAATCCCGAGGACGACGGGCTTCCAGCAGCTCCTCAATCCGAGGAAGACCCTGGACAATGTCTCCGGTCTTCTGGCGTTCGAACACCAAGAGAGCCAAGCCGTCGCCCCGTTGAACTAAGTCACCATCGCGAACGTGGAGCAGGGAGTCGGGAGACACCATGTACGGACGACCAAGGCGAAGCGTGACGCTGCTGCCATCAACAGCTTCGACTTCACCGCAACAATCCGAAGGTTGTCCGCTCGCTAATAAATCACCATCGACAACACGATCACCCACCGCTACGGACGGTTTGCCTGACGTGGAAATGGTGGTGGTGTCTTCAGGACGCTCAACAATTAAGCGACGAACAGGCTCAGCCTCCGTGGCTTCAGGCAGCTGAACAACACCTTCCTGCTTACACAGAATCTGAGTTGTAGCAACAACATCGCCAGCCTTCACAGAGATCCCATCTTCCACTTGAAGATCGGTGTGGGTCGAGCCATGGCTGGAGTCCGACATGGTGTCGCGACGAACCAAGATCGATTCGAGAATGACCAAACGCAGACGAGAGATTGTCTTGGCTCGCTTGTCGGGTGCCCTTTCCACATCCACCGTCATTTGTGGAGTGGTGTCGAAGGTTTCCAGCAGTAGTTGGGTCTTCAGCAGTTCAACACCCTCAACCGACTTGATCAGTTCGTTGTCTTTAAAAGCCAAACGCTGAGTGGCTTTGATTCCCAAATGAGGCCCATTCGCCTGCTTCAAGTGGGATAGCTCAGGAAGCTGAGCTTCATTGGGGATGGTGTATTCCTCAACTGGACGGAGCAGGAGCCCCTTGCCCTCGGGAGTTTCAACTGTCTGGACAAATTTCATCGTGTCGACAGACACCCCCTTAGCGACGTCATCGCCGGGGTTGACCATTTGTCCGTCGCCTTCAAAGCGTTCGAGCGCTTTGTTATCACTGATCAGGCGAAGATCTCCACCACGAACAATAATTTCACGAAGAATATCGTTCTTTTGGGTAACAGTAACAACACCTGCCGTCTGGCTAAAGATATCTTTAACAACCTCAGTACCAGCCTCAATCCACTGCCCATCAGTAATCATCAACAACGAAATATCTTTGTTGATTTCGTGGGTTTCCTGCGGGACCCACAGCAAGGTGCCACCTTTATTGACTTCGTAACCATTTTTGGCAGAACGTGCTTTTTTAATCGCCAAACCGGGTGCAAACTTGACGAGACCGCCCGTACCAGTTCGGAAGCGATCGTCAGCCAGTTCGGCGATCACTTCACCGTTACCAATCTTGCTGCCAGGGATGGTATTTAAGCGATAACGGGTGCCATCCTTCGCCTCAAGATTCCAAAGTTCACCGGAATGATTGGATTCTTCCAGCAATTTGAAATCTTTGAGGGTCATCGCCGTGGTGACGATTTGGACCTCTCGAGAATCACCAATGGAATCGCGTAGACGAACATCGCCACCGAATTCGCTGCGTTGGCTGGCTTCGGCAAGAACTTGACCTTCCGTCACCGTGGACTTGCCGTCCACAACAGGCAGGGCGTTGGGGGGGAGGTTATAAACATCACCGGCGAGAACCCACATCCGACCAAGACGCTGAGCCTTGAGAGTGATGTTTCCCTGACGGTCAGTGACTTCTCTTGGCTGAATTTTGTCTTCGTAATGAACCTGACCAGCCAAATCGCAGATCACATCCTTCGTTGCTTTTTCAACGCTCTTCTGCACAGCACCCGCTGCAATCTGCACAACGGTGACATCAGATTCGATGGCCTGACCGTTATCGACGAACAGCAAAGAGCCAAGCGTGATATCAATTTTCTGAGGGCGCCCCTTGCCGGATGGCTTAATTGTGAGCGTGAAATCCACCTCTGCCTGTTGGGCCTCAACTCCATGAGGAGTTCGGTACGGACGAACCCGCGCTTTGCTACCGAATTCAACATCGCCGGCAACTTTGGATCGCACAACACCACTTTCCGCGGTGGACACACCACCGGTGTGGAACGTCCGCATCGTGAGCTGGGTTCCTGGCTCACCAATGGACTGGGCCGCGATGATGCCAACGGCTTCGCCTAAATCAACCAATTCGTTGTGAGCCAGAGCCCAGCCATAACACTTACGGCAAACTGAGCGGTTCGCTTCACACGTAAGGGGAGAACGGATGCTGACAGCTGTAATGCCTGCCTTCTCAATTTTTGAAGAGAGGGCAGGGTCGATCTCGGTATCACGCTCAGCCAGCACCTCACCCTCAGCACTCACCACCTGCGCAGCCGTTAAACGGCCAACCAAACGTTTGGCAAATTTGCTGTCTTCTGCTTCGACAACAATGTGGCGCATCGTTCCGCAATCGTCCTCTCGAACAATCACGTCTTGCGCAACGTCTACCAAACGACGGGTGAGATAACCCGAGTCGGCCGTGCGCAGAGCCGTATCAACAAGTCCCTTCCGCGCTCCATAAGAGGAGATCACGTATTCAGTAACCGTTAATCCTTCTCGGAAGTTGGTACGAATCGGCAGGTCAATGATTTCACCCTGTGGGTTGGCCATCAAGCCACGCATACCCACCAACTGACGCACCTGGGACATATTTCCCCGGGCCCCAGAGTTGGCCATCATCCACACCGAGTTCAGCGGTGCGTTCTCATCAAAATTCTTTTTGACGGCATCAACCAGACGCTCATTCGTTTCTGTCCAGGTATCGATCACCTTGGTGTGGCGTTCCACCTCAGTAATTTCGCCAAGCCTGTAACGCTCTTCCGTTGCGGTGATCTGCTCTTCTGCCTGACCAAGCAGATCTTTTTTCGCCGCGGGAACTTTTAAATCGTCAACTGAAATTGAAACAGCCGCTTGGGTTGCATATTTGAACCCTAGATCTTTCAAATCATCCGCCATCGAAGACGTCACAGCTGTGCCGTGATGCTTAAACGACCAAGCCACAAGGTTTTTTAAAGCCTTTTTATCAATAATGTGATTTCGAAATGGTGGTGGTGTTTTCGAAAGAGGCTTTGAAATCTTTTCCAGAGCAGCTTTAGCTGCTTTGGCCGCCTTGGCAGCTTTGGCTTTCGAGGGCTTACGGGGCTTGGAAGTGGTCATGACTGCGCGCGGATCAGGTGGATGGAAAGAAAAAAGTCAGGCGTGATTCAGGCTGAGGCCACCGCATCAATGATGGTGTGATTCATAACCACCCGGCCAACAGTGGTGAGGACGTAACGGCTTATCAGCGCTCCCTCTTCGTCGAAGCGATCGCGTCGGTAAGTCCACTGTTCAATCCGTGTTCCATCACTCAAGGTTTCCGACTTCAGTGGTTCCTGCAGTTCATCATCATCTTCAACTTCTCCGTTGAAACGAACCCAGACCCAATCGTGGAGGCCAATGCGGGTGTCGTCGAAGGCATGAATGACATCGTCAAGGCCTGCAAACGTTGCACTGCGATCGCCGAATTCGGGTTGGGTTGCATCGGGCTGCAAGGCGGTTAGGTAATAAGACCCCAACACCATGTCCTGCGATGGAGTGATGATCGGCTCCCCTGTTGCAGGAGAGAGGATGTTGTTGCTAGCCAACATCAACATGCGGGCCTCGGTCTGAGCCTCGATCGCAAGCGGAACATGGACGGCCATTTGGTCGCCGTCAAAGTCGGCGTTAAACGCCGGACAAACCAGAGGATGGAGTTGGATTGCACGACCATCAACCAACTTGGGTTCAAAGGCCTGAATGCCCAATCGGTGCAGGGTTGGAGCCCGGTTCAACATGATTGGGTGACCATCAATCACCTCTTGCAGAACCTGCATCACTTCATCATCGGCACGCTGAATGAGTTTCTTGGCCGCCTTGATGTTGTTAACGATGTTCTGACGAATCAGACGGTGAATCACAAATGGCTGGAACAACTCAATCGCCATTTCCTTTGGCAATCCACACTGATGCATTTTCAGTTTTGGACCCACCACGATCACGGAGCGGCCTGAATAATCAACACGCTTGCCGAGAAGGTTCTGACGGAAACGTCCCTGCTTACCTTCAATAATGTCGCTTAGTGATTTCAGCGGCCGATTATTCGCACCAACAACCGTGCGACCTCGACGACCGTTATCGATCAATGCATCAACGGCTTCTTGAAGCATCCGCTTCTCATTGCGGACAATGATCTCGGGCGCCAGGATTTCTTGCAACCGAGCCAAGCGGTTGTTCCGATTGATCACGCGGCGGTAAAGATCATTGAGATCGGACGTAGCAAAACGTCCACCATCCAGCTGAACCATCGGACGGAGATCCGGTGGAATCACTGGGATAACGTCAAGCACCATCCAATCGGGGCGAGCACCCGTCGCGATGAAGTTATCGATCACGCGAAGACGTTTGATCAGCTTGGCGCGTTTTTGGCCCTTACTGCCATTGATGTCTTCACGTAGCTGCTGCGCGACTTCTTCAAGGCTGAGATCCTCAAGAAGTTGCTTCAGGGCTTCGGCACCAATGCCAACAACCGGTTCATTCTCAATTTCAGACTCTTCTGCATAAATCTCATCTTCGATTTCCAGCCATTCATCTTCCGTCAGCAGCTGCTTGTACTTCAGATCCTTGTGATCACCTGGATCAAGAACGACATAGCAGTTGAAGTAAACAATCTGCTCAACATCGCGGAGCGGCATATCCAAAAGAATGGCCACATAGCTCGGGATCCCCTTGAGGTACCAAACATGGGATACCGGAGCGGCGAGCTTGATGAAGCCCATCCGATGACGGCGAACCCTGCTCTCCGTGACCTCAACACCACAACGTTCACAAACAATGCCGCGGTGACGCACACGTTTGTACTTACCGCAGTGGCATTCCCAGTCCTTAGAAGGGCCAAAAATCTTCTCGCAAAAAAGCCCGTCCATCTCGGGCTTCAACGTCCGGTAATTGATGGTTTCCGGTTTGGTGACTTCGCCAACCACCTGTCCATTAGGAAGGGTGCGCTGACCCCACTCCATCACCCGCTCGGGCGATGCAAGTGTGATCTTGACGTAATCGAAGTGATTTTCGGTACGGAGGTTGCTGTTGGTCATTGACGATTAAGGAAGACGATTAAGGAAGAAGAAGCGGGTTGTCGGTTCGTTCGTTGATCCGTCAGTCCTCGTCGTAATCAGCGACCCCAAGCGACTCATAGGTCGGACGACTTGGGGTACTTCGACGCGGGTTCACGTCCTGCATCAGATCGACTTCTTTGCCTTCTTCGGTATAGACCGCGATATCCAAACCAAGGGATTGGAGCTCACGCATGAGCACCTTGAAGGATTCGGGCGTCCCCGGGCGAGGAATTGGCTTGCCTTTCACAATGGCGTTCAAGGCCTCGTTACGACCTTGCATGTCATCGGATTTGACGGTGAGCAATTCTTGCAGGGTGTAAGCAGCGCCATAAGCCTCAAGAGCCCAAACTTCCATTTCACCCAAACGCTGGCCACCTTGTTGGGCCTTACCACCAAGTGGCTGCTGAGTCACCAAGGAGTAAGGGCCAGTGGAACGGGCGTGAATCTTGTCATCGACAAGGTGCACCAATTTCAAGAAGTGCGAATAGCCCACGGCAACCGGTTGATCAAAAGGAAGACCAGTACGACCGTCACGAAGGACAAGTTTTCCAGGATTTTCGGGGTTGTAGACCCAGTCTTTTCCTGACAGTTTTGCTGCCTCGGTGAGGAACGTGGTCACCGTCTGCTGAGACTTCTCAGCCCCGTGCATTTCATCAAAAGGAATGATCTTGACGCGGCAGTCGAGGTTGGACGCAGCCCAGCCCATCAATAATTCGAACACCTGGCCAACGTTCATACGACTCGGCACACCCAGAGGGTTCAGCACGATGTCGACCGGGGTGCCATCGGGTAGGTAAGGCATGTCTTCACGGGGAAGAATGCGGCTGATAATTCCCTTATTGCCATGGCGACCAGCCATTTTGTCGCCGACCTGAATCTTGCGGCGCTGCGCCACGTAGACGCGAACCACCATGTTTGCGCCAGGTGGAAGCTCATCACCTTGTTCGCGGGTATAGATCCGAACATCAACAACTCGACCGCGCTCCGTGCCAGGAACACGAAGTGAGTTATCTCGCACGTCGCGAGCTTTCTCACCAAAGATGGCGCGGAGCAGTTTTTCCTCGGGTGGTTGATCCGACTCACCTTTGGGAGTGACCTTACCCACCAAAATGTCGCCACTTTCAACAAAAGCACCAACACGAATAATTCCCATTTCGTCAAGATTGCCAAGGCTTTCCTCAGCAACATTGGGGATCTCACGGGTGATTTCCTCTGGGCCCAGTTTGGTCTGGCGGGCTTCAATCTCGTACTTCTCGATGTGTACCGAGGTGTAGAGATCGTCGGTCACCAGGCGCTCACTGACGAGCAAGGCATCCTCGTAGTTGTATCCCTCCCAGGGCATGTAAGCGATCAGAACATTTTGTCCCAAGGCAATTTCACCGCCTTCACAGGCGGAACCATCCGCCAAGACCTGACCAACAATCACCGGATCACCCTGATGGACGATTGGACGCTGATTTAGGCAGGTGTCTTGGTTGGAACGCTGATACTTCTGTAGGAAATGCGTGTGCTCCTGACCGTCTTCATCGAGAACAACGATGGCGTTGGCATCGACATAAACAACGGTTCCATTCACTCTTGAAATTGGAACCATTCCGGAATCTCGAGCCACCTGAGTCTCGAGTCCAGTTCCGACAAGAGCGCGTTCTGGCCTCAGCAGAGGAACAGCTTGGCGCTGCATATTGGAACCCATCAGAGCGCGGTTGGCGTCGTCGTGTTCCAAGAACGGGATCAAAGAGGTCGCCACTGAAATCACCTGTACGGGTGATAGAGCGACGTAATCAACTTGTTCTGGTGGAACTTTTTCAAAATCTTGGCGATAGCGAACGGGAATCAAATCAGCTTTGATTTCACCGTTGTCCTCGGTGGCAACATCACCAGGAGCAACTCGAACTTCATCTTCTCGATCGGCCGAGAGATAAATAGGATCGCCAGACTTAATCACAACACCGTTCTCGACTTTCCAGAACGGTGTTTCAATGAAGCCGTACTCATTGACACGCGCATGCGTCGCCAAAGAGTTAATTAGACCGGCATTCGGACCTTCTGGAGTTTCAATCGGACAAAGACGCCCGTAGTGAGAAGGATGGATATCACGAACAGCAAAACCGGCACGCTCCCGGGTGAGGCCACCTGGACCGAGGGCAGAAATACGGCGCTTGTGGGTGAGCTCAGCCAGGGGATTGGTCTGATCCATGAACTGGCTCAGCTGACTGGAGCCAAAGAATTCCTTAATGGCTGCCACGAGGGGCTTTGGATTCACCAGTTGAGCTGGAGTGAGTGAATCGGTTTCACCAACCGTCATTCGCTCTTTGATGATCCGCTCAAGTCGGTTCAGTCCGACACGAACCTGGTTCTGAAGCAATTCACCGACAGAACGAACGCGACGGTTGCCGAGGTGATCAATGTCATCGAGGCTGGCACCGCCAACATCCAACTCCAGGTTGATTAGGTAATCCAGAGTCGACAGGACATCCTCATGGGTGAGGGTGCGGACGGTGTCTGGAATCGTGAGGCGGAGTTTTTTGTTGATTTTGTAGCGACCAACCCGACCAAGGTCGTAGCGCTTTGCATCAAAGAAGCGGGTTTGCAGAAGCTGCTGACCACCACTCACCGATGGTGGTTCGCCGGGACGCAGCTTTTTGTAGAGCTCAAGCAGAGCCTGATCTTCAGAACTGATGCCTTCATCGTTAGCGGCATCAATCGACTTCTTATAAAACTCCGGGTGACGGAGCTTATCCAACACATCGTTGTCGGAAAGACCCATGGCACGCATGAGTACATGGGCATTGATCTTGCGAGTTTTATCAACTCGAACGTGTAGAAGATCGTTTTTATCTGTCTCAAACTTCAGCCATGCCCCACGGTTGGGGATCACACTGGCGTTGTAAGTACGACGACCATTTTTATCCATTTCATCTTTGAAATAGACACCTGGACTACGCACGATCTGGTTCACGATCACGCGTTCAGCACCATTAATGATGAACGTGCCACGTTCAGTCATTAGAGGCAATTCGCCTATAAATACCTCCTGCTCTTTAATCTCACCCGTTTCCTTGTTAACGAGTCGGCAGGTGACATACATCTGCGATGCAAACGTCGCGTCGCGGCGCTTGGCCTCTTCCACATCGTGGCGAGGGCGCTTAAGTCGATATTCACTACCGATGAAGTGCAGCTCAAGCTTGCCGGTGTAGTCGGTAATTGGAGAGAAGCTTTCTAGCTCCTCAATCAAACCTTTATCTAAGAACCACTTAAAGCTGGCCCGCTGAACCTCCACCAAGTCTGGGAGGAAGGTGGCGGTCTTGGCGACCTGAATCGCGCTGCTGCTCATGCGGGGACCGGCAGGGAGGACGAAGGAACAAAAGGACTGGACTGAACTCAGCACGCAGATCTGGTTAGCGAGTTATGAGAACGACAGCGAGGGAATGAGTCTTCCAAGGAGAAGACCAACAAACCAACTGTTGAGCTCAGCAATCGCGGGGCAGATCAGCTAACGAGACAAGTGCACCGGAAGGGAATGGACGCTTCAGGCACCACAGACACGGGGAACCGGTCTATGGCCAGGCCAATACGACATCTTACATAGCGTGATGCCCTCTCCTTCAGCAGGTTAGGGATTCAAGGCAGTTTGAAAAGACGGCGCGCATTGGACGTCGTCACAGCGGCAACCCGGTCGACGTCTACACCGCGCAAATCGGCAACACGAGAGGCCACTGAGGCCACAAAAGCCGGTTCGTTCCTCTTGCCACGTCTTGGCACTGGAGCCAGGAAAGGACAATCGGTTTCAACCAAAAAACGGTCTTCAGGAACCTGCTCGGCACAGGCGTGGGTCGCGAGGGCCTTTGGAAATGTGACGGTCCCGCTGAAACTGATATAGAAGCCAAGATCGAGAAAAGCGTGCATTTCCTCCGGAGTCCCTCCCCAGCAATGCATCACACCGGTAGGGCAAAGGCCCTCAGATCGTCGCGTGCGGAGCTCGTCCAGCATCGGCTCGGCAGCATCCCGACAATGAACAATCACGGGAAGATTTAACTCAACAGCCAGATCAAGCTGCGGGCGAAGCACGGCGAGTTGCTCCTCCAGATTTTTGTCGCGGAATAAATCGAGGCCAAGCTCGCCAATTGCAACAACCCGGGAGTCATCGAGAGCCGCCTGACGCAGCACATCAACCGTATCTGGGCACCAGTGCTGTGTGTCGAGCGGATGGACCCCAACGGAGTAGCGCATCTCTGGAAAACGATCAGCTAAAGCACGGATCGCAGGAATCTCGGCGGGCTCGACGCATGCATGCAACAGAGCCCTTACGCCAGCATCTCTCCAGCGTGTAGCAACCTCATCGAGGTCCTCCTCGAAGTTCCTAAAAACGATGTGACAGTGGCTGTCGATCAGCGTCGAGGTGGGCGACACAGGTGGGCCGAAACGCGCTTTCGACCCATTCTGCCCGTTGACGATGTTCAGCTGGTTGGTTCGAGAACCTTGCGCACAGCGGAGCTCAACCGGGATTTCTGGTTGGCGCCGTTGTTGCGGTGAAGAACACCCACTTTCACAGCTTTATCGATCTTGCTGAACGCTTCGCGCAACGAAGCCTGAACGGAGGCCTTGGCCTCTTCCCCAGGGGCTGAGCCATAGGCGTCGCAAGCACTGAAGCAGCGCTTCATCAATGTGCGCATGGACGACTTGTAGGTGCGGTTGCGCAAACGATTGCGCTCAGCAATCTCTATACGCTTCTTCGCTGAATTGTTATTGGCCACTGACGCGGGGACGTTGCGAACAATCCGACACCATACTCCCTTGACGCCTTAGTTCGATGGGGCCACGACCTTGCAGCGCCTCACCAGTCCGGGTCTTAATTTGAGGGGAATGAACCCAAATCGTTCCTTGCCTGAGAAGAGTCCGGCGGGTTTTTCACTCCGCATCGTGCGAGATCCGGAGCAGGCCAAAGGAGAACTCCAGCGCCTCGTCCAACGGACGGCTCATGCCCAACAACGAGATGCACAGTCACGTGTGGACACGATTCTGTCCGAAGTCCGAGCCCGGGGGGATGCCGCAGTTGTCGAATTCACAGAGCGCTTTGACGGCTTCCGTCCAAATCCGGTCGCTGTTCCCCAGGAGCAGCTCGAGCGTTCATGGCGCAACCTGCCGGCCAACCTTCAGGACGCCCTAGAGCTCGCGCATCGGCGCATCACCGACTTTCATCAACGTCAGCGGCCATCGGATATCGCCACCGAGGGGCCCTATGGAGAACGGCTTGGACGCCGCTGGAGGCCGGTGGATCGAGCTGGTTTATACGTGCCAGGAGGTCGAGCCTCGTATCCCAGCACAGTCTTGATGAATGCTGTACCAGCGAAGGTTGCTGGGGTCAAAGAGGTTGTGATCTGTTCGCCGGCAGGTCGCGACGGAACGGTCAATCCGGTGGTTCTCGCGGCCTCGCATCTCGCAGGGGTTCGAACCGTCTTTCGCCTTGGTGGGGCCCAAGCGATCGCAGCTATGGCCTACGGAACAAACAGCGTTCCCAAGGTGGACGTGATCAGCGGACCTGGAAATCTCTACGTCACCTTGGCCAAACAAGCTGTCTATGGCCAAGTGGGCATCGACTCCCTGGCGGGGCCTAGTGAAGTTTTAGTGATCGCTGATCAAAGCGCCAAACCTGATCAAGTTGCCGCAGACCTGTTAGCCCAAGCCGAGCATGATCCGCTCGCCGCTGCGGTTCTGATCACCACCAATCCAGCCTTGGCTGAGCAGATTCCCCATGAAATCGAGCAACAACTCGAGGGGCACCCGCGCCGCGAAATCTGCGAGGCCTCAATCAGCAACTGGGGGTTGGTGGTGGTCTGCGACGACCTCGAAAGCTGCGCCGAGTTGAGCGACAGCTTCGCTCCAGAGCATTTGGAACTGTTGGTGGAACGTCCCCAGGCGTTGGCTGAACGGATCCAACATGCCGGTGCCATTTTTCTGGGCCCTTGGTCACCGGAGGCGGTTGGTGATTATTTAGCCGGTCCGAATCACACCCTGCCCACCTGTGGCGCAGCTCGTTTTAGTGGAGCCCTAAGTGTTGAAACATTCATGCGTCACACGTCTTTGATCGGTTTTAACCGCGCGGCCCTTGAAGCCACAGGATCAGCTGTTCAAGAACTGGCGACGAGCGAAGGACTCCATAGCCATGCCGAATCCGTAAGGCGTCGGCTCAACTAAGGCGCCGCTCAAGGCTGCGAACGCCTGCAACACCATCCGAGATTTCACCCACCAAAACTTCATCGGTGAGATTGACGAACAACCCGTTTTCCAACACGCCTGGAACGTTGTTGATTGCCTTCTCTAAAGAAGCTGGATCGGTGATTCCACCCTCGAGCTTCACATCGAGCACAAGATTGCCCTGATCGGTCACCACCGGACCAGCCTTCCGCTGGGCCATACGAAGCTCGGCACTGCCTCCCATTGCGGCCAAAGTCTTTTGGATCTGCCGCCAAGCCCCTGGCAACACCTCCACCGGCAATAAAAAGTCCAAGTTGAGACGATCGACCAGTTTCGTGGAGTCCACCACCACCACAAATCGATCAGCCATGGCTGCAACCAGTTTTTCCTGAACATGGCATGCACCACCACCCTTAATGAGCTGAAAACTCGGATCCACCTCATCGGCACCATCGATGGCCAGATCGATCCGATCAACAGCGTTAAGACTCAATAAAGGGATGTTCAGTTCGGCGGCCAAAACCTCCCCTTGAAAGGAAGTTGTCACACCCACAATATTTTTAAGTTCTCCTGAAGCGAGCTTCGCTCCAAGAGCGCGAATCATAAGTGCTGCAGTGGATCCGGAACCAAGACCGAGAACCATGCCGTCTTTGATCTGCTCGACCGCGGCATCAGCAACCGCGTGCTTCATTTGCGTTTGAAGATCCGCCATCGTTTCGCTATCTGTGGGCGAGACGGTAGCAAGGGTTTCAGCCCAAGCCTGGTAAGGGAGCCGGTTTGACCGACAGAGTGAGCTCACGGCCGTTGCGCAACACCGTTAAGGGCAGGGGCTCAGAAAGCCGAGCAGCATCCACCACCTCGAGCAAAGCCTGCGGATCAGCAACAGGCTTTTCATCCACCGCAATCACCAGGTCACCACGACGCAACCCAGCCTCTTCGGCAGGGCCCTGAGGCAAAACGCTTTGTACCAGCGCTCCTGTGCGCTCTGGCAGTTGCACCAATGCATTGGGATCTTTGTTGTGGTCCCTGGCAATCCGAGGCGTCAACCCAACCAACTGCAATCCGATGTAGGGGTGCACAACTTCACCCTGCTCCTGCAATTGATCAGCCACGCGTCTCGCCAAATTGATCGGGATGGCAAAGCCCAGACCCGCCCCTGGGCCAGAACGCACAAGGGTATTAATCCCGATCACTTCTCCCTCTCCGTTCACCAGAGGCCCTCCGGAATTCCCTGGATTGATCGCCGCGTCCGTTTGAATCAGATCAAGGCGTTTGTCCGAAAAACCAAGACTGTTGATATTGCGGTGAAGACTGCTGACGATGCCGAGTGTGACGGTGCGCTCCAGGCCAAAGGGAGTGCCGAGCGCGATCGCCCAATCGCCAACTTCCATCACTTCTGAATCACCTAAGGGTGCTTTCGGAGGTAAGTTCCGCCCCTCAAGCTGAACCAAAGCGATATCGGTAACGGGGTCGAAGCCCACCACATGGCCATCAAGCTGCTCACCATCCGCCACGGTGACGCTGACTGATTCCACACGATCGACAACGTGGGCATTGGTGAGCACCAGTCCTTTGGAGTCAATGACAACCCCTGATCCTTGCCCCCGCTCTCGCTCGGGTCCTAACTGCGGATCCCCCAACAAATCACGCAAAAGCGGATCGATCAACGTGGGATCAAAGGCTTGCCGCTCCACGGTGCGTTCGGTGTCGATCCGAACCACAGCAGGGGCGACACGACGCACCGATTTCGCCACAAAGCTGTGCTCAACAGCTTGAACCGGGGATGCCGACAACAAAAATGTGTCAAGCATCAACACCAGACCCAGGACCCAACGGAGAACGATCTTGAACAATGCTCATGAGCAGTCCTGACACTTCTATATGAATCCGCAGGGGGATGGGGATGGTCCGAATCGAGCAAACTTGCTTTACGCATCTCAAAAGAACATCTTTTGCCGGAATCTGACGGGTAGAACAAGACCAAAGCGCTATACGAATGCGAGCACTTCTTGCTTCAACATTGGGTGTGATTGCTCTTGGAGCCCCTTTATTCACCACCGTTGATGCTGCCGCCGGACCTTTTGCGAAAAGGACGTCGTTGAAGGCCGTGATTTTTGAAGACGTGAAGCCGCTTTATCAAAAGTCGGGTGATACCTACGAAGGCTTTGGTGTCGACATGTTGAACCTGATCAAAGATCAGGCAGGTCGACGCACTCTCAAATTCATTCCGACGACGTCCGCAGAGGATGGAATGAAAGCCATCACATCCGGTAAAGCAGACATCGCTTGCGGTGTGGCCTTTGATTGGGGTCGGGCCGAAAAAGTGAGCTACACCATTCCATTTGCGATTGGTGGAACCCGCTTACTGACCAAAACAACCATCAACGGCACGCCTTCATCGCTTCGCGGCAGGACAGTGGGCGTCGTGAAGGATTCCTCCTCAGCCAAAATTTTGGAGACCGTTGTTCCTAGCGCTTCGCTCCAGGCCTATGCGACCCCTGCGGAAGCATTCGCTGCCTACGACAGCGGCAAAATCTCCACCCTCGCCGGTGGCACGCTTTGGCTTGCCGCAAATAGTGACGCCAAGAACAGCGACCTCGTTCCGATTCGTCCCTACGGCCGCACAGGTATCGGATGCATCGTTAAACAAAACAACGGCAAACTATTAGCCGCAGCCAACAACGCGATCGGTCAAACGATGCAGGAATACGTCAACGGCAATGCTGCAACACGCGAAATGGTGAACCGCTGGATTGGTCCCGGTAGCAACGTGATGCTTCCTGAATCAGTGATTACCGCTCTGTACTCCCTGTTACTCAGTACAACCTCGGAGATGTCCGTATCACCCAACTGATCCGTACTTTTAGTCCGCTATTTCTCTGAAAAAAACGTCAACTAAACCAATGAAACGTTCCCTCATCGCCTTCCAGGCCTTACTCGCCTCAAGTGCTGTGCTGTGCCAGAGCGCTGAAGCCACATCGATCTTCAATGCTCCAGACCAAACAAACAACACCGTTGAGTCTCGTATTGACGCGGCTCGCAACGGCAACTGGGAAAGCCTCCTTAAAAATGCCGAGCCAGATGAAGCTCTAGTTGCCAAAGGAAAGTGGAAAAACGGCAACGGCAACAAGTGGAGTAATGGCGGTAAGAGCAGCGGCAAATGGGGTAACGGCAAGGGCGGCGGCAAGTTCGGCAACAGCCGCAATAGCTGGGGCAATGGTGGCTATCGGGTTGGCTGGGGCAACGGTGGCGGCGGCTGGCGCAACGGCGGCGGTGGGTTCGCGAATTGGTAATCGCAGCTTCAAACGTTCGGCCCGACTTCAGTCAGTTCGGGCCCATTGGCCTGGTGGTGATCCAGTCGACGTCGTTGTGCAATCTTGATTGCTCATATTGTTATTTGCCAGATCGACAAAAAAAGCGAGTTTTTGATCTCAATTTAATTCCTCTTTTAGTTGAGAGAATTTTAGAAAGCCCATACGCAGGACCGGAATTCTCACTTGTATGGCATGCCGGTGAACCCCTCACTCTGCCAACAAATTGGTACGACGATGCCACTACATTGATCAATCAATCTCTTGAACACTTTGGTGCTCAAGATCTAGAGATTGACCAACATGTGCAAACCAATGCAACATTGATCAACAACGATTGGTGTGATTGCTTTAGGCGCAATGAAATTGTGGTAGGCATCAGTGTTGATGGACCTGAAGACATTCATGATGCCCATCGACGCTTCCGCAACGGGCGTGGATCCCATGCCATGGCGATGCGGGGAATTGAAGCCTTACATCGAAATCAAGTGCCGTTCCACTGCATCTCTGTGATCACTGCAGATGCCATGGAACAACCCGAGCGTATGTACCGATTTTATCGAGACAATGGCATCAATGATGTGGGTTTCAATGTTGAAGAGAAGGAAGGAATCAATACATCATCTTCAATGGCAGGCTCAAATATGGAGGCTAAGTATAAAGATTTTCTCCGAACGTTTTGGCGACTAAGCGAGCAAGACGGTTATCCCGTTGTCTTACGTGAATTTGAACAGGTGATTAGCCTCATACAGGGGGATCGCCGAATGAAGCAGAACGAACTGAACCGCCCCTTTTCAATTTTGAGCGTTGACGCCCAAGGTGATTTTTCAACGTTCGATCCGGAACTGCTTTCCGTCGCCAGCGACCGCTACGGCACCTTCAATCTTGGCAACCTTAAAACGCACAGCCTCGAAGAATCAACGCGGACAGAGTCTTTTCAGCGTCTGCTTCAAGACATGACCCAAGGGGTGGAGACATGCCACAAGGGTTGCGAACACTTTGGCTTGTGTGGAGGCGGGAATGGAAGCAACAAGTTTTGGGAGCACGGCACCCTCGCCTCAAGTGAAACCAATGCCTGCCGCTTCGGCACCAAAATCCCCGTGGAAGTGCTTCTCGAGCGGTTCGAAGAGAGCCCACCCATTGAGGTCAACCGAACAACCACGGCGTCCCGAAGTTCGTAGTATTTGATATCTCGATTTGTAAAATTTGAGCGCGTCCAATTCCACCCCTACCAGTCAGCGTTGTGAGCAATGCGGGGTTCAAATTGAATCCAACGTTGGGATGCCGGACAAAGTCATTTTCAGCAGTGGTCCGACTGGAACAAGAAGCAAACTTTGGAGCCGCGTTTGCCAATATCACAAAACAGCTGAGCAACGATCGAAGTGCCTTAATCAAGACGTTGAGTTGCGGGGTCCTGAACAAAAGGGTGATGCCTTTCCAGACGCGCCGAGCATTGATGTGAATGCAACCAACTCCTGACAGGTTGCAGGCTGTCATCTAGATTCATCTGGTGTCCGACGGGCATCTCCTACGGGAGATCGGTCACAACTGAAAATGCACGTCGGGCATGGCCTGATATCAGTTCTTTTGCCTCATCCTCTTCTGCCAGAACTTGAGCAGCTCACCCAACGGGTTGCAGGGCTTCAAGGCTTCGAGCTGTGTGGGATTCAACTGCTGACGCATATGAACCCCATCACCTTGCAAGTTCAGATCCGACACACCAGCGGGTCCGACGTCAACCTTGACGATTGTGCTGGTTTTAGTGGTGTTCTCGGTGAAGCTTTGGAGGAATCCCAGCAACTGGTCGAGGCTTATGTCCTTGAAATCAGCAGCCCCGGGATTGGCGAGCAACTGAGTTGCGATCGCGATTTCCAGACTTTCCGCGGTTTTCCTGTGGATGTCACCCATCGTGATCAAGGGAATGTTGAGCATCGTCTGGAAGGTCTTCTGCACGAACGCAATACGGATTCACTGCAGATCAACATCCGTGGGCGGATCAAAAGCATCCCTCGCGACCAGGTGATCGAGGTACGCCTCACCACCCCCGGCCAGTAATCGAGCAAAACGCTCACTCCTTTTTTTACCCCCAGCCCGATGGCTCTCGTACTGCTTCCCGGTCTCACCAATCTGATCGATGACATCAGTGAAGAGAAGAAACTCGCTCCGCAAGTTGTTGAAGCAGCTTTACGGGAAGCCCTGCTGAAGGGATACGAGCGATACCGGCGCACTCTCTACATCGGCATTAGCGAAGATCCTTTTGATGAGGATTACTTCAGCAATTTTGACGTTGGTCTTGATCTCGAAGAGGAGGGATATCGAGTTCTTGCCAGCAAAATCATTGTTGACGAAGTTGAAAGCGAAGATCATCAAATTGCCCTTGCGGAGGTGATGCAAGTAGCCGAAGACGCCCAATCTGGCGACACGGTCGTGCTCGACGTCACGCCAGAGAAGGAAGATTTCGGTCGTATGGCTGCGGCCACAACCAAACAAGTCCTGGCCCAAAAGCTGCGGGATCAGCAGCGTCGAATGATCCAAGAGGAATTTGCCGATCTCGAAGATCCCGTGCTCACCGCTCGGGTGATCCGCTTCGAACGTCAGTCGATCATCATGGCTGTGAGTTCAGGCCTAGGCAGGCCCGAAGTGGAAGCGGAGCTCCCTCGCCGCGACCAGCTGCCGAATGACAACTACCGGGCCAACGCCACCTTCAAGGTGTTTTTGAAAGAGGTGAGCGAAGTACCGCGGCGCGGTCCACAGCTCTTCGTGAGCCGCTCCAATGCTGGCCTCGTTGTTTATCTATTCGAAAACGAAGTTCCAGAAATCCAAGAAGGTTCCGTCCGCATCGTGGCCGTTGCCCGTGAAGCGAACCCACCATCACGATCCGTTGGTCCACGCACCAAAGTCGCTGTCGACAGCATTGAACGGGAAGTCGACCCTGTCGGCGCTTGCATCGGTGCTCGCGGATCCAGGATCCAACAGGTGGTCAACGAGCTGCGCGGTGAAAAAATTGATGTCATTCGCTGGTCGCAAGATCCAGGCCAATACATCGCTAACTCCCTCAGTCCCGCTCGGGTTGAAATGGTGCGGCTCGTTGATCCCGCTGGACAACATGCCCACGTTTTAGTACCACCCGATCAACTCAGCCTTGCCATTGGCCGTGAAGGTCAAAACGTGCGTTTGGCGGCTCGACTAACGGGCTGGAAAATCGACATAAAAAATTCAACTGAATACGACCAGCCCGCTGAAGATGCAGTTGTTGCTGAACTGATTTCTCAGAGAGAAGAAGAGGAAGCGCTTCAGCAAGAAGCGGAGGAGCGCTTAGCGGTGGAACAAGCCGCAAGGGCAGAAGAAGATGCTCGCCTCCGGGAGCTCTATCCACTCCCAGAAGATGACGAGGACTATGTCGAGGAAGCTGAACTCTCCGAAGAACCCTCTGCCGAATTTGTCGAGGGAGATGCCGTTATTGAAGACGTAGAGGGGGAGACAGTCGCCCCTGAAGAGACAGGCGAGGCCAGTGGCGATGCCGAAACCAACATGAGTGAGGACGCCCGGTGAGCGCCAAGCCCATCCTCCGTCGTTGCGTGGCATGTCGCCAGCTCCAGGATCGTCGCCACCTTTGGCGGGTGATCCGTGACCATAAGGATGGGGTCCTTCTGGACTTCGGGATGGGCCGCTCGGCCTATCTCTGCCCGAAGGAAGAGTGCCTTGAAGAGGCTCGGCGCCGCAAACGCCTGCAAAAAGCTCTGCGATGTCAGGTGCCAGATGCAGTTCTTACGACGCTGAATGGGCGGCTCAGTGCAAGCACTGGTGAATCCGCTGAGGCAAACTAAACATTGTCCTCACTTTGCGTGAGGGCACCGCGGCACACCATGCCCGGCTCGATCGGAGACCCCAACTGAATGACCAGCAGCGGCAAAGTCAGAATTTACGAGTTGTCCAAGGACCTCGGCCTTGAAAACAAGGACGTGTTGGATGCTGCCGAGAAGCTTTCAATCGCAGCCAAAAGCCACAGCAGCTCAATCAGTGACTCCGAAGCCGGAAAGATCCGTAGCTTGCTTGGGAAGGGTGCTTCACCCAGCCAACCAACCGCTCCGGCGGCCAAACCTGCACCAGCCAAACCGGCAGCGGGCAAATCGATCCTGTCGGTCAAAAAGGCCCCTGCTTCGCCAGGCGTCACAGCTCCTGTTGCTGCTGCAAAACCGCAAGCTCCGGCTCAACCGGCCGCCAGCAAACCCTTGCAACCATCGGTGAAGGCTGTCGCCCCACCCGCTCGGCCTGCACCTGCTGGAAGCACGTCGGCTGGATCAACGCCGAACAAACCTGCAACGGCGCCAGCGCGCCCAACGGCAGCGACGACAACCTCTACACCTCGACCGGCTGCTGCCGCTGCCCCAAGTCGCCCTGCCCCCTCGAAGCCCCAGGGAGCCCCGAAGCCTCAGGTCGTCGGCAAACCGTCAGCGCCAGAACTCGTTAGCAAACCAACTCCAGCAACGAAGCCCACAGGGGCCGCAAAGCCTGCAATTGTCTCGAAACCGATCACGGCAGCAAAACCTGCAGTGGTTGCGAAGCCTGCAGCAGCGAAACCCACGATCGTGAAGCCCACGGCGCCAACCCCACGGCCTGCTAGCAGCCCTGCGGCAGCATCAAGCGCCCCCCCACCAGCATCAACGCCGCGCCCAGCGCCATCACGGCCAACCCCGCGTCCCGCAGCAGCACCAAGCCGACCAGGGGCACCCCAGGGCCAGAAGCCGCAAATTGTTTCCCGCGCTGGGGCTCCACCCCGTCCGGGAACCCCACCACGCGTGGGCGCTCCGACCAAAACCGGCACCCCCGCACGTCCGACGCCGCGACCCGAACTCGTCGGCAAACCCGTTCCTCGCCGTACGGGAGGTGTTGGAGCCCCCCAACGTCCTGGAACCGGAGTGCCCCAACGCCAAGGGGGACCCGCACGTCCCGGTGCACCCACACGAACCGGAAAACCCGGTGCACCCACACGCCCCGGAGGGAACACCCTCGAATTGGTTGGTAAGCCAATCCGACGCGATGGCTCTTCAGCTAGTGGCCGTCCAGGAGCGCCAACACGACCCGGCGCACCCACTCGGCCGGGCATGCCCGGTGGCATGCGTAAACCCGTGGCACCCGGCGAGCTCATGCAGCTCCAAAAGCCTATTAGTCGTCCGGCAGCCCCAGCACCCCGGCGTCCTGATGCTCCCAATCGCCCCACGGAAGCCGCCGGCACAGCTACTCCTCCAGTGGCGCGGCCCACAGCACCCTCAGCGCCTCGTCGCCCAGGATTCCGCCCAGGTGCCCCCGGAGGTCAACGGCGCCCTGGGCGCCCCGATTGGGACGACAGCGCCAAGCTCGAGGCACTACGCAGCCGCTCGCCTCAAAAACAACGGCAAAAAGTCCACATCATTGGCGAGAACGATGATGCTCTCGCTGCACAAACCGGCGGATTTGCTGGCGAACAGCAGGCAATGGTGCTTTCAGCCAGCCTGGCGCGCCCAGCCAAACCGAAAGCCCAACAAAGAACGGCTCCCAAGCCTGTGGCAGCGGTGCGCAAACGCCGCAAGGAAACCGCTCGTCAACGGCAACGTCGTCGCGCCATGGAACTGCGGGCAGCGCGGGAGGCCAAGCAAGTACGTCCCGAGATGATCGTGGTACCGGAGGACAACCTCACGGTGCAAGAACTCGCAGACATGCTCAGCATCGAGAGTTCAGAAATCATCAAATCCCTGTTCTTTAAAGGGGTGATCGCCACGGTGACGCAAACCCTGGATATGCCCACCATCGAAGCGGTGGCAAAGGAATTCGATGTTCCTGTGCTTCAGGACGATGTAGAGGAGGCGGCGAAGAAGACCGTCGAAATGATCGAAGAGGCGGATCTCAAACACCTGATTCGTCGCCCTCCTGTGGTCACCGTCATGGGCCACGTCGACCATGGCAAGACGAGCCTTCTCGATGCGATCCGACAAGCACGGGTGGCTGCTGGAGAAGCCGGTGGAATCACCCAGCACATCGGTGCTTACCAGGTTGAAATCCAACACAAAGACGAGGCACGGAAGCTCACCTTCCTCGACACCCCGGGCCACGCTGCATTCACCGCGATGCGTGCGAGGGGAACGAAAGTCACCGACGTTGCTGTCTTGGTCGTCGCCGCCGACGACGGTGTGCGTCCTCAAACGCTTGAAGCGATCAGCCACGCCCGGGCCGCAGAGGTGCCGATCGTTGTTGCTATTAACAAGATCGACAAAGAAGGTGCCTCTGCAGACCGGGTGAAGCAAGAGCTCTCTGAGCAGAATCTCCTCGCTGAAGAATGGGGTGGAGATGTGGTGATGGTGCCTGTTAGCGCCATCAAGGGCGAAAACATCGACAAGCTTCTCGAAATGCTGCTCCTGGTGACTGAGGTGGAAGACCTTCAGGCCAACCCAGACCGCCCCGCCCGCGGAACCGTGATCGAAGCTCACCTGGACAAAGCAAAAGGCCCAGTCGCCACCTTGTTGATTCAGAACGGCACCCTTAAAACCGGTGACGTACTCGCCGCAGGGCCGGTGTTGGGCAAAGTTCGAGCCATGGTGGACGACAATCGCCAGCGCCTCAAGGAGGCTGGGCCGTCGTTTGCGGTGGAAGCCCTCGGGTTCAGCGAAGTGCCCACAGCTGGCGACGAGTTTGAGGTCTACCCCGACGAGAAAGCTGCTCGGGCTGTGGTGGGCGACCGCGCCTCAAATGCTCGCGCGACACGCCTCGCTCAACAAATGGCCTCGCGACGGGTCTCGCTCACGGCAATGTCCGGTCAAGCCAATGAAGGCGAGCTCAAAGAGCTCAACCTCATCCTTAAAGCTGATGTTCAGGGATCCGTGGAAGCCATCCTCGGTTCGCTTGAGCAACTACCCAAGGATGAAGTGCAAGTGCGGGTCTTGCTGTCGGCTCCAGGTGAAATCACCGAAACGGATGTCGACCTGGCGGCGGCTTCTGGTGCCGTGATCATCGGTTTCAACACCTCCATGGCCTCTGGAGCCAAAAAGGCCGCCGATGCCACTGGTGTTGATGTTCGGGATTACGACGTGATCTACAAGCTGCTGGAAGACATCCAGCTAGCGATGGAAGGTTTACTCGAGCCAGAACTCATCGAAGAAGCCCTTGGCGAAGCCGAGGTGCGCGCCGTGTTCACCATCGGCAAAAGCGCTGTTGCGGGTTGCTACGTCAACACCGGAAAGCTGCACCGCAACTGCAGAGTCCGAGTGCACAGAGGCAAACAAGTGGTGTACACCGGCGATTTGGATTCTCTGCGTCGCAACAAAGACGACGTCAAAGAAGTGGCTACAGGCTTCGAATGTGGTGTTGGTGCAGACCGTTTCGCCAACTGGGAAGAGGGTGATCGCATCGAAGCCTTCAAGATGGTTACCCAACGCCGCAAACTCACAACCTGATCTCCACTTCTGTCGTGAAGCCCCGTCTCGAGCCTTTGCTCTGGCTCCAATGCCTTGCCCTTGGAGCCATTCCATTAGAGCTACTGCTGATTCGGTTGATTCTTGCGGGAGCCGATCCTGGACCGGTCCCTCCAGTCGAACGTCTACTCATCTGGGCCATTGGCGTTCTGGCACCTGCTGCCGCGTTATGGAAACGACCGGCTGATTGGGGATCACTGCTGCTCGTACGCGTGCCACTGAAGGAGCGTGATCAAGCCCAGCAAGCTCTCAGTGCGAAGCAGGGTGGCCTCATCAGCCGCACCAGTGTTGCTGTGGCAGCGCTTGGATCTCTGCCTTTGCTGTGGTGGCTTGATGATTCCGCTGTGCTGGCCAGTGAGTTTTCACCCGTTCTCGGACAATCACGACTCGTCACTCTGTTGATCAGCATCCCAGTGCTGGCCTTGATGGTGTGGCAAGTCCAACAAATCAGCCAAGCCTTGGGATGGCTCCTACCCATTCGGAGTCAACTCGACGAGGCGGCGTCACCAGGGAACACGGCCGAACACAACTCGATTGCAGCGGATCAACAGCACACGAGTTTTGGGCTGCAAATTCTTCGGCTGGGTCAGTTGGATTGGCCTGAACCTGCTGCGAAAACAACCCCAGAGCCGCCACCAGCATCAGAAGCTGTTTCATCAGACCCTGTTCCAACGAAGAACGATCCATTGGACGCAGATGCGGCAGATCAAGGCCAAACGACCCCAACAGACAGCTTCAACGATCCTGAGAAGTACAACCAACCGAGCCTCGACGAGAGCAAGAGCCTTGAAGACGAGGGCCTTGAAGACAATGGCCTTGAAGAGAACAACACCGAAACAAACGATGTCGGCCTCGATATCGACCCAGCCGAGGAGGACACCAGCAAGGTCAACATCAACGAAGCCAACCTCGAACAGCTCAAAGACGAACAGGCTGTAAATGATCAGGCTGTCAACGATGAAGCCGACAACAACGAAGAGAACATCAGGGCAGGCGATCGCGAGATCACCATGGACGCAGCATCAGTTCTCGAAACAGACCCTCCAGAGGTCGCACAGCGACAGGACGAGGACTCAGTCGGTGCTTTTGGTACGGTCGACGTAAAGGAGGACGGAGAAGAGAGTGAGAGCCCCGGCTTGGATCCCGAAGTCACTGAGTTCAACAGCGTTGCCGGCGGAAACGCGGAAGAGCATTGTGAACAGACCGAGTCCGGCGGAAGCGAACAAGGCACCCCAAACGAGCCTCCTCAGGCCACGCCAAGGGGTGAGTGACTCCTTAAGGAGACGCTCTCTCATGGCGGGGTCAAGACCAGACTTTCGACCCTGCTGATCAGACAAGTGAGCAAGGAAAAGTACTTCTGGAATGATAAATTAAATTCGTTGCCGATGTAGCTCAGCTGGTAGAGCAACGCTTTCGTAAAGCGTGGGTCGCCTGTTCAAGTCAGGTCATCGGCTTTCAACGGGAATTGACTGCAACCAAGGCCTACACATGATTTGAGAATAAGAACAATTGAAGCCGGCGGATATATGACAATATCTTGATCACTAAATTGGAGACATTCATATCACTCAGCTCGAAGGACTTAACAATACAAAAATCCGTGATTTCATTCCACCCCTGTGGCTAAAGCTCACACCTAACGCCTACAAAAGGGTCTTAAACCGCGAGGCGCTGATCCTTACACGACGCGACCGCAGGCGCGGTGGGACATACCAAGCCAAAGAAGCCATCATGGCTGTCCATAAAGCTTTTCATAACTGCGACGGGACGGATCCCTATGACGGGATTCCATTAGATGGCGAGCAGCTGATGCCAATCAGCAGGGGCGATCGACTGAACAGCAGCTTGACCCGCCAGAAGTGCCTTAAAAGAATGCCCACCGTGGGACATGTTCATCAAAAGCCAATCGCTGAATTTGAAATCTTGAGCCGCCAAACCCATAAAGCCAAAAATGAGATGACATCAGATGAGTATCTCAGCCATTGCAGAGCAGTGGTGTCATTTAGACAAATAACTGCAAGCGACCAACAATGAACATACATCGAAATTTTAGTAGCAACCGAGAATCAATATCTACAAAATAATGAAATACGTTGAAGCTTATGGCTCCAAGGCTGGAGCAAAATACACTGCCCTATTACTCTTTCCTTCGAAGATAGTCCTCATAGCGATGAATCAGTAGAACATCCATTGAGATACAACCCTGCATCATCAATAGCGCCCTTCCTGACATTTCAATCTCGACACCGAGCAGAAGAGACTGATTGCTAATCCTGCATTGAGACAGGGAATGATGCTCAACTTCAAATCTAACTTCCGCCATAGCACTGATTTATTCGATATTAAAACCATGGCCGGGAAAGTTAGCTTAAACAAATACCACTACTATCTTAAGAAACAAAAGCCAGTTGGAAGACATGAGCGAGGCGGGAACGGCATGAGATATGTAACATTTTTAATGGCTTTAGATGGAAGGAGTTGAAGTCTTCCTAAATATCGCAGCAAGCAAAGCAAGGATGCTCTAAAAACAAAGCATTCAACGTTGTATCTCGTGACCACGAAGCAAGAGGCTCATTCCATTATCAAAGACTGCCTCGCAGGCAACAGTTCATGGGTCGACACGTTTAATGAGCTCGGCTGCATCCTGGCGTTCGATCTTGATCCGATGCTTGAAGGATCTATCACCGTCGACTTTATTATTGATGACCTCTGGAAAAAAGGCATCCGAGCCACGCAAGATGAGGTTGTAAAAAGCATTTGCAGCTACGCGATTGAGAATAATTATGTGTGGTCTGTCGAGACAATTTTTGACAACTTTGATTACACCGCAAAAACCCTTGAAAACCTTGGTGAAGACAGCAAAGAACTACTTCGAGATATGGCGGAAGATACCGAAAGCGATGTATTCAAGCAAATGGTGACCGCACTTTAAGTACCGAACGAAGCACAGCCCTAATTACAAATAACAAAGATCTTGAACTGATCGTTCAAGATCTTTTAATCGCACAATGCCTTTAGCTGCTGCACAGTGCAGAGTTCTTCACCACGGTTCATGGTGCCCTGTAAAAGCTTATGCCAAGGCACAATCCAGTGACCGGGATTAACCGCGGACAAAACCTCAGCCGCATTTGGATTATTTAGGACAATTACTTTTCGTTTTGCGAGATTAAGGTACTTTTTAAGCCAAGGAGTGAACACAGTTTGATCAATGAGCTCTTGATAGGAGCCATCCTCCATAGCACGTTCAAAACCAGATCGAATAGCCTGAGCTAAACGCTGATTATCAGGGGCAACATAGAAAAACCCTGCAAATGGATAGGCAATCAAAAGATATGGATCCAGCACAGTGCGGCTCGTAGAAGCACGAACAACGGGCTCCTCATCCTCTAATTCTGCAATCCCGCGCGGAAACAGTTGCACACGACGATTGTCAACTAACCGAAAGAGTTCCTCTGGACGAGCTGTATATGTACGTAAACCTGCCGCATCAAATATCTCCACATCGCTCCATCCCAAGCCTTGCAAAAGAACAATATCTTGGAGATCGCTGATCTCTTGAATCGTGGCGAGTACTGGCAATTCCTCTCGGTAGGTCCAGCCAGCCCGCAAACCCAAAACTCCGCCAGCCACGGGGATTTCGATCGGATGCAAATGCTCATTGAGGGCAGCACCAGCGCCATAAACCCCCACGGTGAGCCCCATCGGATTTCGTTGAGAATCAAACCCATGGGAAATAGCTTCGACCGCTTCATCTTGCGACTGAATCATGGTGCTAAAACCCATGGCATAGGGCTGCCCACTGCGCTGAAGGATCAGTTGTAGAAGCTTGTATTTGAAATCATTTTGATCTTGACCATCCTCGCGATCTAAAACCACCACGAGAGTTTCAGAAGGCAAGGCCGCTACTTCCGTCGGGGTGAGGATGAATTGGTCATCAATCCTGGTCCGACGCTCCACCAAACGTGGCTGGATTAATAAACCACCAACGAGCAGCAAGACAAGAGAGATCGCCGTTGTCACGAGCGTCCATAAACCATGGGGATGGTCTGCTGACAATTTCTCAGACGATGGTTCCATAAGATTTCTATTAGGGAATGATTAAGGCAATGCCAAGAATGGTGATTCCGACGTAACTGGGCAAAAGCAAAACACGTAAAATTCGCGAAATACGCTGGCTGTAGTGCGTTAATTGATTATCGATCATTTCGTCAGCAGCAACCACATATAAAATTCCCAAGAAAATGATGAGCTGCAAATTTCCGATAAACCCAGTCATCGCCGTAACGGGGAGATTTCCAGCAATAAATACATAGTTTCCACCGGCAGATACAACTGCAGCAAGAATCAGATCATCTCGACTATGAGTAATTAATAAGCTCATACAACACAATCCAACAGCCAACATATAACCCAAGAAATCAGGAGCCACAAACAACAAGCTCCTTCGTTGAATGGGCAAATCAAAAGACACTGTTGATTGACGGCGAATCACAACACTTTCATCAAGGGGCTGACCAAGATCACTCATCAAACTAATACTAGAGACGTAGGAGCTGGGCTGGTCCAGGCTCCAACCCGACAACAAAAGGCCTGGATTAATTGAAAAACTATTCTCTTGGGTTAAGCCAAGATTGATGGGTTGTAATGGATTCTCTAACCCAATATTGACATGGAGAATCTGTGTATCAAAAGGATAACGTTGAAGCCGCCAATGTTTAACGACAGATGAACGAACGCGGTACAAACTCCAAGTTGTATCGAGACGATTCTCACGACTCACACGTTCAAAACGTTGTATATCACCGTCGTAAATTCCATTAAGAACCATCAGGTCATCGCTGGGATTGATGGCCGGATCTCCAGCCCATTCGGTCCAAAGCAGCATCTCAATCGAGAACTGATCATCGAGAAGATCGATGTTATTGATGTTGGTGACATAAACCCCAACATTGAGTTCAGGAAGCTCGGGGGAGACCGTTTTGGCTTGTGATAGTTCCCAATCGATGGGCTGGGCAACGGCAACATCGCGAGGGAGTGGAGCCGCTGGCTTCCACAAACCAAAAATCAACGTGCAAACGCATGTCGCCGCCACAAGGACAACCAACCAACGAAGGCGACGGCGTATAAAAATCAGGGCCTGAACTGAGCCACAACCATCACCCTAAAAACCGATCGACGTTCTGCCTAGGCACCAGCAACGTTGCGTTGAATTGAGTGTTGATTCAATGCTTTGCCGGCCGAACTCCATTTGCGACCCTTAGGGGAACGCCCCGAACGACAGATCTCACCCTCTGCTGCATTCCGCCTGGATGACTCTTACTAGCACGATTCGAAACGCCAACGCCCTGAGCGGCCTCCTACTCGTGTTGTTTCTTGTGGTTCATCTGGGAGGTTTGACGTCTGTCCTCGGAGCGCCGGCCAGCTTTGAGGCCTATGCGAGTGGGTTGCACCACAATCTCTGGTTGAGGCCCTTGGAACTTGGGCTTGGGCTCACCAGCTTTCTCCACATCAGCCTGAGCCTTCAAAAGGCACTTCGTAATCGACAGGCCGGAAATACGGCAGACCTCGTCAGTCGACGCGGCGAACCGCTTGCCGCCTGGGCGAGTCGAAGCAAAACAATCGCTGGCGTGATCACGCTGGGCTTTATCGGGCTCCATTTGCAGCAGCTTCGTTTTCCACGCCCATTGGATGGTCACGAGCGAGAGGCCTTGGTGCATGTGCTGCAACAGCCCTTCAGCCTTGCGATGTACTGCCTTGGTGCTTTGGCAATCGGACTGCATCTCGTTCACGGGGCTGAGGCAGCCCATCGCAGCTTGGGTTGGCTGGATCCTTCCAACAAGAGCTCGATTCGATTCGGCGGACGGATGCTTGCAGCGCTCGTGAGCGGGGGGTTTCTCCTGATCAGCCTGGGGCTGGCCCTGGATGTCGGAGCATGAGTGGCTTACCCGATCCACGCCTGCCCTCAGGCCCGCTAGCGGACGCCTGGCGTCGCACCCGCGAAACGAGTCCACTGATCAGTCCACTGCGCAAAAGCCAAATCGACATCCTTGTCGTTGGCACTGGTCTTGCGGGAGCCTCAACCGCTGCAACTCTGGCCCAACAGGGTTACCGGGTGACGGTGCTGAGCTTCCATGACAGCCCACGGCGCGCCCATTCGGTGGCAGCTCAAGGGGGCATTAATGCCGCCCGTGCCGTGGCGGTCGATGGCGACAGCATCAGTCGACTGTTCAGCGACACGCTGAAAGGGGGCGACTTCCGAGCCCGCGAAGCCGGTTGTCAGCGGCTGGCCGAAATCAGCAGCGGCATCATTGATCAGTGTGTCGCCCAAGGGGTTCCATTCGCTCGGGAATACGGCGGAAGCTTGGCCACCCGAAGTTTTGGGGGTGCATTGGTGAGCCGCACCTTTTATGCCCGCGGACAGACGGGGCAACAGTTGCTGTATGGGGCCTATCAAGCCTTGATGCGCCAGGTGGAACTTGGACGCGTGCGCTTGCTCACACGCCGCGACGTTCTGGAGCTGATCACCATCGATGGCATGGCCCGCGGCGTGGTGGCCCGACACCTACTGACCGGTGAGCTTGAGGTGCATACCGCCCGGACCGTCCTGCTCTGCAGTGGTGGCTATAGCAACGTGTACTTCCTCTCAACCAATGCGTTGAAATCCAACGCCAGCGCCATTTGGCGTGCCCATCGAAAGGGCGCCCTCTTCGCCAACCCCTGCTTCACCCAGATCCATCCGACGTGCATTCCGAGCGGTGATGCCTTCCAAAGCAAGCTGACGCTCATGAGCGAAAGTCTTCGCAATGACGGGCGGATCTGGTTGCCCAAACGGGCTGGGGATCAGCGTCCAGCCAATGAGATTCCGGAAGAGGAAAGGGATTATTTCCTCGAGCGGATGTATCCCACCTACGGAAACATGACGCCTCGCGATGTTGCGTCCCGGCGGGCCCGGGAACTCTGCAATGCAGGCCGCGGTGTGGGCCCTGGGGGACGGTCGGTGTACCTCGATCTCAACGACGCCATTGCGAATGAGGGACGCGACACCATCGCCGCGCGATACGGCAATTTAATGACGATGTATGAGCGCATCAGCGGCGACGATCCGTATCAGAAACCGATGCGGATTTACCCAGCTCCGCACTACACGATGGGAGGACTATGGGTGGATTATCAACTGATGAGTTCGATTCCGGGATTGTTTGTTCTGGGCGAGGCCAACTACTCCGAACATGGTGCGAATCGCCTGGGGGCAAGTGCCTTAATGCAGGGACTGGCCGATGGATATTTCATTGCGCCATCGACAGTAACGAGCTGGCTCGCAGGGCATGCAGGGGAACAGATTCAAGACGATCATCCAGCTTGTCGAGAAGCCCTCGACTGCACCCAATCCCGCATCGACAACCTGCTCAACAGCCAAGGCAACACTCCAGTGGACAGCTTCCATCGAGACCTTGGCGCCATCATGATCAATCACTGCGGCATCAGTCGTCATGAGAAGGGCTTAAAGCAGGGTCTTCAAGCTGTGGCAGCCCTCTCCGAACGCTTCCAACACGAGGTGCGCGTACCAGGCGAAGCCCATGGACCAAATGCCGAACTCGAAAAAGCACTACGGGTGAGTGACTTCTTCGGACTTGCAGACCTGATGCTGCGCGATGCGTTGGCTCGAGAGGAATCCTGCGGCGCCCATTTCCGCGAAGAGCATCAAAGTGCAGAAGGCGAAGCGTTGCGAGACGACGCCAACTTTGCCCATATCGCAGCGTGGGAGCACAACGCCAATGGCACACCGATCCGTCATACAGAAGCATTGCAGTTCACCACCTTGAAACCCAGCACCCGCAGCTACAAATGAAACTCACCTTGCGGATTTGGCGGCAAACAACAGCCTCGGATTTGGGCTCCTATGAAACTCATATTTTGGAGAATGTGTCGTCTGATCTCTCCCTGCTAGAGGCCCTCGATCAACTGAATGAACAGCTGATCAGTAGCGGACTACGACCTGTCAGTTTTGAGCATGATTGTCGAGAAGGGATTTGCGGTAGTTGCGGTTTTCTCGTCAATGGCCAAGGCCATGGACCACGCACAGCCACATCCGTTTGCCAGCTTTATCTCAGAGAATTTTCCGACGGTGCTGCCATCACTCTGGCGCCATGGAAAGCCAATGCATTTCCCACCATCCAAGACTTGATGGTGGACCGATCAGCATTGGATCGCATTATTGCGGCTGGGGGCTATTGCTCAACTGGAACAGGACAGGCGCCTGATGCCAACGCCCAACCCATTGGTCAACAACAAGCATTAAAGGCATTCGATACAGCGACATGCATCGGCTGTGGTGCTTGCGTTGCCAGTTGTCGCAATGCCTCAGCCAGCCTTTTTGTAGCGGCAAAACTGGCTCACCTCGGCCAACTGCCCCAAGGACAGCCAGAACGATCCACACGGGCAAGGACGATGCAACTTCGAATGGAACAAGAGGGATTCGGAAGCTGTAGCAGCAATTTGGAATGCGAAGCAGTTTGCCCTCAGGAAATTTCAGCAGACTGGATTAGTTGGATGCATAAAGAGAAAATATAAAAAGTCTATGAGTTAATTCCGAGACCCCAAATATTTGAAAACTGAAAAGATCTAAGCTTCACTTTTGTAAAGGGATTTAGCTGTTTCACGAAAGGTATCTAACGATTTACCAGCTTTTCTCTTTGATGGGAGCAAAGAGCTTCCAGGAAGCAAATGATTTGTAGAAAAATTGACCATAACAATTTCAGGCTTCTCCTTTTCACTCAATGCAAGTTGTGTACGAATTTCTTCGGCCGTTGTAATAACGGACTCAACCGAGTCAATGGCCACAGCTTCAGATGATGCTTGGGATGGAGTAGTTTTTACTTTTACGATATTGTTTTGTCTAGAAGGTTGTTCTTCTTTCGGCTTCGAAAATGGAAATAAAAATACGATGCTGAAAAGAAGCGCGATGAAAGAAGTTATTAGTGCGGTGAGACCAAGCTCAATACCCTTAAATTCCCAAACAAGACCAGATGTTGCGAAACCAAATACACCAACAAACGCAAATACAGTCCCTAAAATAAACCTTGGACCAAAAACATATTGAGATTTTTTAAAAAACTTACTTTTGTCTTCGAATGGATTTCGTAAAACGACATTCAAGACTCCGTCGTAAATCGCCATTGTCAGACTTTATTTCGGCAACGTTAACGGCCTCGAGGCCAAGACGTGGATGCAAGCCGAAGGCTGCTGCGCTAGTCGAATCGAAGCAATTGGCACTTCAACAAATGCATGGCAGAAAAAGAGTCTGAATCGAGCTGGACACCGACATCCAAACCAACCCCATTATTGTTCCTTGACTTCAAGACAGGCAGACGAAGGAATGACCAACCTTCCAACACCTTAAAAATCACCGCAAGAACGATCAATTAGTCTCATGCATCCATCGTGCCTATATGAACGATGACCTTTGAGGTTCTCTTCGACGACGGCAATCAATCCATTCCTGTGGAACGATTCGAGACGTTAGGCGATGCGATCGCGTGTTATGTGAGCTGCATTATCAATGCCAATGAAGGCATGAATGCCGTTGAAATTGTCGATGACTATTTTGAAACAATTGCGTCTCACTCCTTTGCAGATTTCATCAACGAAAAACAAAATTGATTTCAACAACCACCACAAAGGTTATTCAAAACATCTTGAAAATATCGATATGGCTACATTCACAATCTTTTGATCAACCCTCACAGGCCAGGACAGCCGCGTCGCGCTTCCTGGAGATCTGAGATCGCTCGATCACCGCGACCATCTCCCAACTGCTGAAGAATGAGGTCGGCTTGAACCCCAAGAAGCAAGGTTTGACAGGGATAAGCCTGCCGATTTGAAGCAAGCCTTTGCAGCACTTCAGCGTTGTTCAGAGCGCGCTGGCAGATTCCTCGATCCCCGGTTTGCAAACAACGAATAGCGTCGCTGTTCAAACGTTCAAACCCCTGGGCACTGACATCGGGAGCAAAAAACGTCATTACCGTCAGGGCGATCACAGCACATGCTGAACTCAAACGAACCGTATCGGAGACAACTGTTTCGGTGCAAACAATCAGGGGGGGCAACGTCCATTTCCTGAGATAGTGGCCGCAGTTCGAGCAAAAGCTCCACCGTGTATACCGATTATTCCGCAATTGCCCTGCTGCTGTTCACAGCGGTACCACTGCTGGTGGTTGTCGGCACTGCAACTCTGTTCGTGCTGCGCAACAAAGAAAAAGCACCGTTGGGTTGAAGATCAGGTTCTTGGCTTGGTGAGACAGCTCAAATCCTTCAAACTTGGAACGGCACCAGGCTGGTGACTCAGAGGGGCTGGCTTCGTTGCCGCTGAAAGAATGCCTTGACCAAGACAGACAAGGCAAGTGCGTGAACGCTGGCTAGACACACGTTGAACGCCGCTGCCACCGCAAATCGTGCAAGTCGACATGGACTGCTAGGACTGGAATGACTATCAATATGGGTCGATTCGTTGCCGGTGATCCCGAATCCTTCCTTAAGAATTCAGGGGGAGAGTGCTGGCATCACGGACGTCGGACAACAGTTCGTCTAACGAAAGACGCGTTCCCATCGGGACCAAACCGAGGCCGGCCGCCAATTGACCAATCACGTGGGCGGGGTCTTCACCATTTAAGCGAGCAACATCCAAACCAGCACTGGATTCTCGCTTCGAAAGCTTTTGCCCATCGTCGTCGTAAAGCAAAGGTCCATGCCAAAACCGAGGCGGCTTTTGCCCTAACGCTGCATAAAGACTGCGTTGGGCTGGCAACGCATCTTGGAGATCGTTGCCACGAACCACATCAGTGATTCCAAAAGACAGTTCATCGATCACTGTGGCGAGCTGGTAAGCGATAAAACCGTCGGCACGTCGTACAACCACATCTCCACTGCCAAAGGGGTTGTGCTCAGGCACCCGTAAACGCCAACTCGGTAGACGTTGCGCCCGCCATCCCCAACCCGCATCAATCGCTCGACACGTCCCAGGATAGATCGACTCGCCAGCCAGATCGCGGCGGGAACAGCGGCAGGCAAACACAAGGCCACTGCGTCGAAGAGATGACAACCACGAGTTGTAGATCCCAAGCCGGGAACTTTGCAAAATGGGCTGGCCGTCCCAGTGCAAGCCAAGCCAAAGCAAATCGGATTGAATCCGCAACAGCGATTCCGGTCGATTCCTTGGGGTATCGAGGTCATCAATTCTCAGGAACCACTCACCTCCGCAGCAGCGGGCCTGAAGCCAAGACAGCAGAGCCGTCTGGAGATTGCCGAAATGCAGAACACCAGTTGGAGATGGAGCGAAGCGGCCGCGATAACCGCTTCGCTCCCTCAGCCGGTGGCCCTGATCGAGCTGGAGAAGGAGATGGTTCGGACAACGCATTAAAAAAGGCGGCCTCTTCAGCCGCCTCGGAGAACAAATTCAAATTGTTCGAAGGAATCAGCCCTGAACGCGATCTTTGAACATCTTGCCGGCGGTGAATGCAGGCACGCGCTTGGCTGGGATGGCAATTTTTTCACCAGTTTTAGGGTTCAAGCCCTGGCGAGCCGAACGCTCACGGGGCTCGAAGGATCCGAAACCAAGGATGGAAACTTTTTTGCCTTCAACGACGGAATCGATGATGGTGTCAATCGCGGCATCCACAACCATGGACACGTCGGTTTTGGTGAGCTCAGTGCGAGCCGCAACCAGGTTGACCAAATCAGCTTTGTTCATTTGAAAGGAAACGATGGGGGGCGGAAACAGCTCTGATGCGGCGTTGTGGTTGCGCCGATGACTTCCACAAGCGCGCTAATCGTATGGAGTTCAACCGGTAGCTGCAAGCGAAATGTCTTCTGGCGCAATGCTTTAGGGAGTGGATGGTTGAGCACTCCACCCGGAGAAGGGCACTAAACGCTCGCCACGCAACCCCCCAAGAGCAGCCCCAGAAGCCAGTTCTGGACTGGCTTCTGGGGGAATCCAGGATCGCAATTTGGTCAAGCTTGCGAGCTGGCGAGGCCAGTGAAATGTGCGGCCATGTCGCAACGGTCCGAGACATCCGGGTGCCAGCGGAGTCAGCAAACGCCCGCAGAACAACAGCTCAACAGGGGCCGGCGCGAGCACAACGGCACTGCCTGGAGTCGGTCCTGGGGTCCAAAGCAAACGCAATCCGCTGGCTGTGGTGTGCTCATCCTTGAAACATTCGAGGCGCTCCACATTGGGCAGCAGGTAGGCCTCCTGCTCTTGCACCAGCACCGGCCAATCGAGTTGCTCCTGCAGCCGTCGCAACCGGCCATGGCCTTCACGACTGGTGAGCAAAATGCGCGGCTGACGGGTCCCGGCCAAAGCCTTCAGAGTCGTGATCGTGGACTGTGTCAAAGGCGGGCAGTCAATCAAGACCGGCTCAGGATCGATGTTTAACCACCAGGAACTACCGCCCTGGCAATCCCGATTCGGCGGAAAAAGCCATAGATCGTTGCGCACCTGCTGCGGCGGCCGACCGGCCTCCAAGGCAGTGGTCATGGTCATGACACTCAAGAGCGGAGCGAACCACTAGTTTGAAGGCCACATCTCCACCAGGCCTTGAGCGGCATTCATTCCGGCAAGCCCTGGCCCTTGGGCAGCAGTACAACAACGCGAGGAGTGAATTTCTCCTTGGCAGCCCCTGCTGCGGATCGGATCGAGCTGTTGCTGTATCGCAACGGCAGTGATGGGGCCCCTGAACGGGTGATCGAGCTTGATGCTCGACGGCATCGTTCAGGGGATTACTGGCATGTCGAAGTGGAGGGACTCAACGAGGGCTGCTGTTACGGCTACCGAGTGTTTGGCCCCCTAGCACCGGGAGGCCATGGTTTTCGCCCCTCAAAAGTGTTGTTGGATCCAGCAGCACGAGCGATTACTGGTTGGGATGTCTACGACCGAGTCCTCGCCACGGGACCCTCGCCCAATGCCCATGCTTGCCTCAAGGCCGTGGTGAGTGAGCGGAAGCCGTTCGACTTCGAATCCCACCCGCGCCCCCGTCACAGCTGGCAACGTTCGGTGATTTATGAATTGCATGTGGGTGCCTTCACCCGGGCGAGCGATTCAGGTTTGGACCGATCAGACCGAGGCTGCTATCGCGGAGTGATTGAGAAGCTCCCTTACTTAAAAGATCTCGGAGTAACGGCGATTGAGCTCCTACCGGTGTTCATTTTTGACCCTGCCGATGCACCTCCAGGTCGGGACAATGTTTGGGGATACAGCCCACTCAATTGGTTCACACCCCACCACGGCTACTGCTCAGTAGACGATCCTTTGCAAGGACGCGATGAGATGCGTCAATTGGTCGCCGCCTGCCATGACGCGGGTATTGAAGTGCTGCTGGACGTTGTGTACAACCACACAACTGAGGGAAATCGCCACGGTCCAACGCTGAGTTGGCGTGGGTTTGCTGACGACACCTATTACCACCAGAACAGCGACGGCGACTACCTCGACGTGAGCGGCTGCGGCAATTCAATCGCTGCCAACGATCCGATCAGCACACAGCTGATCTTGGAATCCATGCGCTGCTGGGCTCTTGAACTTGGCATTGATGGCTTTCGTTTCGACCTTGGGATTGCGCTCAGCCGGGGCGCACAACTGAAGCCCCTTGACCACCCCCCTCTATTCACGGCGATGGAAGCGGACCCCGAGCTCAGCGACCTCAAACTGGTGAGCGAGCCTTGGGATTGTGGTGGCTTGTACCGGCTGAATGACTTTCCAGCGAAGCGAGTCGGCACGTGGAACGGTCATTTCCGTGATGGATTGCGCCGGTTCTGGAAAGGTGATGAGCACACCACATGGGCCCTGGCACAACGTTTTAAAGGCAGTCCAGACCTCTACGACGGGAAGGCTGTCGCCATGGGTCGCTCCGTGAACCTCATCACAGCCCACGATGGCTTCACGCTTGCCGACCTGGTGAGTTACAACCGCAAGCACAACCTCGCCAATGGCGAAGACAACCGCGACGGCGAAAACCACAACAACAGCTGGAACCACGGCATAGAAGGACCCACCACCGATCCAGCGGTGTTGGCATTACGACGACGACAGCAACGCAATCTGCTGAGCACCCTGTTGCTCGCCCGTGGGGTACCGATGCTGCTGATGGGCGATGAAGTGGGACGAAGCCAGGGGGGGAACAACAACACCTGGTGCCAAGACAGTCCATTGGGCTGGATGGTTTGGAACGAAGACCACTGCGATTTGGAGCTCAAGCTTTTTCTCACACGCCTGTTGAAGTTGCGTCAGGCCCTACCGCAGCTGTTCAACCCCTTGATTCCAGCGCGGGAAACCACGAAGAAACATCCGCAGGATCAAACTGATCTGTGGCGTCAGTGGCATGGCGTGGAACTCTCAAAGCCGGATTGGGCGGCATGGTCTCGCTCCATTGCCACAAGCTTGCATATGGGAAGCCACGGTGCCCTGATCTGGATGGGCTTCAACGCCCATAAAGAAGCTTTGAATTTCGAACTTCCTGTTCCAGCTTCGCCGTGGACGCGGGTGATCGATACGTCTCTGCCATCTCCAAAGGATCTGCCGGAGCAACCCGTCCCATTCCGAGGGGTCACCATCCCCATGCAAAGCCGAAGTTTTGTGCTGCTCGTGGCTCAAGACGAAGTCTCAAACCTGCGGCTTTAATCAAGCGGGCGGCGGGAATCGAACCCGCGTCATCAGCTTGGAAGGCTGAGGTCTTACCATTACACAACGCCCGCGCTAGTACAGACAAACTACCTTTATTGAAAGGTGGTGCTCGTGTCAGTACACCTTCATTATGACTGTCGGCCTGACCCCTTTCTTCGCGTGACAACGTCAGACGCCCAGCTGGGTGGATCCCGCCGTCGCCTGATGGTGGCCTATGGCTTTGGGGATGCAGGCACAGGCTTGGCCGCCACAATCCTTGGCTTTTACCTATTTCCCTTCTTCACCTGTGCAGCGGGTTTGCCCGCCTTCATCGCGGGCTCACTCCTGACCGTGATCAAGGTTTGGGACGCATTTAACGATCCCCTCATTGGCTGGATGAGTGATCACACCCAAAGCCGATGGGGGCCACGGTTGCCTTGGATGCTTGGCGCCTCCCTGCCGTTGGGGATCAGCCTGGCTGCGATGTGGTGGGTGCCTGAGGGAACCCTCCTGCAACGCACGATCTACTACGTGGTGATGGCCATCCTGCTGATGACCGCCTACACGGGCGTGAATCTTCCCTACGCCGCGTTGTCTACTGAGCTCACAGCCGATACATCCATTCGCACGCGGTTGAACGCAGCCCGATTCACCGGATCGATCCTGGCTGGAACCATTGGGCTTCTCGTTGCTTTTCTTGTGCTGAGGGAAGGAGGCGGTGGCTACATCTTGATGGGCCAGATCGCCGGAACGATTGCCGCCTGCACAACCCTGCTGTGCTGTTGGGGCTTAGCACCTTTCGCAAAACAGGCCCAACGCCCCAGCGGAAGCGATGAAGCTCCGCTTCAGCAATTTCGACGGATCAGAACTAACCCACGCTTTATCAAGGTGTTAGGCCTCTATCTCTTGCTGTGGTTTGGGCTTCAGCTGATGCAGGTGGTGGCCTTGATCTGGTTGGTGCAGGTGCTGCACGTCCCAGCCGGCATCTCAACCCTGCTCTTGCTGGCGTTCAACATCGCCGCACTGGCGGGCCTCCAGCTCTGGAGCCTGCTCTCCAATCGCCATGGTCGGATCAAAGCGCTTGCCTGGGGAGCCAGTATTTGGATCGTGGCGTGCCTGTTGTCGATGCTGCTGCAACCGGTGGAAACAGGCAGCAGCTTCAACGCTTACCTCCCAATCGTGAGTTTGATCATGTTGGTGGGCTTAGGAGCAGCCACGGCTTACCTAATCCCCTGGTCGCTCCTACCTGATGCGATCGACGCGGATCCAACCCGCCCCGCCGGGCTTTACACCGCCTGGATGGTGTTTGGCCAGAAGTTAGTCATAGGCCTGAGCATGAGCGTGTTTGGCCTGCTGTTATCGCTCACGGGATACATCTCAACCACTAGCTGTGATGGGGCTTTGAATTTCATTGAGCAGCCCAACACCGCTTTATTGGCCGTCAGACTGTGTATGGGTTTGATCCCCGCCATTCTGGTGCTGATGGGCCTAGGAGTGATGCGAGGCTGGCCCGATCGCCATGCCCATCTCAAGAGCTCCGCTGGATGAGAATGCCGCGCTCGCTTAAACGTTTGGGCTCAAGCCTTTTGATCGGCGGCCAAGCCGTTACAGCAACAATGCGCGGGCGGATCAACACAGTGGATCTTTCCGATCAGTTGATGGAAGCCGGCCCAGGCAGCTTGCTGATCGTCTTCATCATCTCGGTGGCTGCAGGCTCGGTTTTCAACATTCAAGTGGCCGCAGAGCTCACCCGACAAGGGGCTGGATCCACGGTGGGCGGCATCCTCGCGATCGGACTCGCCCGGGAAATCGCACCCCTACTCACCGCCTGCTTGCTGGCCGGGAAAGTCGCCACTGCCTACGCAGCGCAGCTGGGCACCATGAAAGTGACCGAACAAATTGATGCGATCACAATGCTGCGCACCGACCCAGTGGAATACCTGGTGGTGCCAAGGCTGATCGCCCTTGTGGTGATGGCACCTCTGCAGTGCTTTTTCTTTTTCATCGTGGCGGTTTGGTCGGGACAGATCACAAGCACCGCGCTCTACAACATTCCACCCTCAGTGTTCTGGACGTCCGTGCGCACCTGGATGCATCCAGAGGATCTGCCCTTCATGCTTGTGAAGGCTGTGGTGTTTGGCTTGATCATCGCCACCATTTCCTGCGGGTGGGGCCTCACCACCAAGGGTGGCCCGAAGGAAGTGGGCACCAGTACCACAGGTGCCGTGGTGATGATCCTAATTTTGGTTTGCATCATGGACGTGGTGTTAACCCAAGTGCTGTTCGGCGCATGACAACCCCATTGCCCAACGTGATCTTGCGGCCAGACCCACGCTTGCCCTTGCTGGTGGTGGCCCTCGGAGCTGCGTTACTGCCTTTACCAGGTCAACCCTGGCCAACGCTGGTGGTGGTGCTGTTTGGCCTGTTCCTGCTCATCCAAACCGCCAGTTTGCGCCTGGAATTTGAAGAGCGCGCCCTGATCGTTTGGCAAAACGGTCGGGAGTTGCGTCGCTTTCCCTACGAACACTGGCTGGCCTGGCGCCTATTTGCCCCCTGGCTGCCGGGATTGTTCTTCTTTCGGGAAACCAAAAGCATTCACTTTCTGCCAATCCTGTTCAGCCCAAGCGAGCTAAGGGCACAGCTCGAACAACGGGTTGGCAAGCTCGAGACAACCCAACAACAATCGGAAAACAAGCCCTAAATCATCACGATATTTTCACGAAATCGTGTCGAGATCTTCACGATTTTGTGAGCCGCTGATTCGCTCAATTGTTTTGCGTCGTTTTGCACTTGCAGAGCCTGCAGGGTCGGTTGCAATAGTTGGTGTAGCTCGTGTCGATCGATGGAGAATCAAGAGCTCGAGGCGATCAACAACGGCACCGATCAGACCCCTGAAGCACCACCGACAGCAGACGCCGCGGTTGATCAACCCGATGAAGCGTCTGACGTTGGAGCTGCGGACGAGAACCAGCCGGCCCCCGACAACCCCGTGGTGGAGCTGGCCTTAAAAGATCTCCAATCCCGCCGCGATGAATTATCGGCAGAGATCACGCTGCTCACCAACCGCAAACAACAGCTCGAAGCCGAACTCAAAACCTCCTTTGCCGGTCAATCCGATGCAATTGCACGGCGGGTGAAGGGCTTCCAGGAGTATCTGGGTGGAGCACTTCAAGACCTGGTGCAGTCGGTGGAGAGCCTGGACCTCGTGGTGCAACCGATGGTGGTGCAACCCTCACCACTCGACCAACAAGCAACAGACCAACAGGGGGCCGAGGGTCAGAACGCAAGCGACACCTCCCCACCCATCGCCGTGTCGGACACGTTTCGCCCCGATGAAGCCCTGATTCGCAGTGCCCTGCAGCGGTTCCTGCAACAACCAGATGTCTATGCCGACCCCTGGAGTCTGCGCCGCAGCATCGACGCACGAGATACAGCCCTGCTCGAAGACTGGTTCTTCAACCAAGGCGGCCGTGGCGCTCAGCCCAGCCGGGGCAGCCGCCCGCGCAACATCCTGGTGAGCGCGGCCTTGATCGCCATTATCGGCGAGCTGTACGGCGCCCAATTCCAATGCCTGGTGCTCGCGGGGGCACCCGAACGGCTGGGCGAATGGCGACGCGGCCTTCAAGATGCCCTCGGCTTGGGCCGAGAAGACTTCGGACCGAGCAGCGGGATCGTGTTGTTTGAACGATCAGAAGCTTTGGTGGAACGGGCCGATCGATTGGAGGAGCGCGGCGAAGTGCCACTGATCTTGATCGACACCGCCGAGCGCGACGTGGCGATTCCTGTGCTTCAGTTTCCACTGTGGCTGGCGTTTGCCGCTGGCCCGAACGAACGGCTCGATGACGACGACCTGCTCTGATGCTGCTCTCTTCACTGTTGCTCCTAGCGCTTGGCTATCTGCTGGGCTCGATGCCCAACGGCTACCTCGCCGGGCGCTGGCTCAAGGGAATTGACCTGCGCCAGTGCGGCTCGGGCAGCACCGGCGCCACCAATGTGCTGCGCAACGTGGGCAAAGGCCCGGCGTTGGTGGTGTTCCTGCTCGACGTGGGCAAAGGGGCGTTGGCCGTGCTGCTCGCGAAAAGCTTTGGCCTGAACGACTGGGTGCAGGTGCTGGCAGGGCTTGCAGCGTTGGCCGGTCACATCTGGCCGGTTTGGCTGGGCTGGAAAGGTGGCAAAGCCGTTGCCACTGGCCTGGGGATGTTCCTGGGTCTGGCCTGGCCCGTGGGGCTTGCATGTTTGGGGTTGTTCATGGCCGTGATCAGCCTCAGCCGGATCGTGTCGCTGTCCAGCGTGGTGGCCGCCATCGGTCTGCCGGTGCTGATGCTCACCTCCGGCGGCAGCAGCGCCTACGTGGCGGTATCGGTGGTGGCCAGCCTGATGGTGCTGTGGCGACACCGCAGCAACATTGAGCGGCTGCTGGCGGGCACGGAACCGCGCATCGGGGAGAAAGGGAAGAGCTAAAGCGTCCTTTCTCTCGCCCAGCCTCAGCCGATGAAGTCCGGCATGGCGTAGCTGGTGAAGTAGTCGTACTCCCAGCCGCCTTTGCTGTTGTTGAATGTGCGCTCTCAAAAAAGATCGGCATAGATCGCCGGGAAATCAACATCGCTGCCATCACCCATGCTCACCACCGACACCTGCAGCTGATCACAACTAACTTGCTCAGCAAAGGCCGTCACAAAGAAATTGCTAGACCGTCTATGTAGCGATCTTAATCACCCTTTCATTCCTGAATTTCTAGATCTCAATAAAAAATCAACCCAAAGGAATGCTCGCAAAAGGTTGGTACCGATCGAGCATTTTTCCGGCAATACCCTTGACGAAATTGGTGACTAGATGTCAAAGATTATTCTATTTGACCCCGAATTGCGGTCCAAAGCTGAATCAGCTAAACAAGAAACTTGCTAGACACAACATCTTTTTTAGGCCTTATATCAAAAGAGCGATTCCATATTTTTCATTCGCCATCAATCACTCGCTTTTTATTTTTTAACCGTCAAAATTACTCCATACATTCACCACTCACCGATGTTCTGGCGCTCAATCCCAAGCCTGCAAACACTTCTGGCTGCAGGAATGGGTCTACTGATGCTGGAGATCGTCATGGCACATCAACCGGCCCAAGCCGAGAGCTGCACGGTTGATCCTTTTGGCAGCGAAGTCTGCCTGCCGGATTCAACCCCCGAGGAACCCGATAAGCCCAAGCGGTCAAATCAATCAAAGAAGTCGAACAAGCCAGACAAGTCCAAACGAATGGTGATCGTTCCGTCGTGCTTTGGGCCCTGTACTCAATTCCCGCCTGCTCCGCCGTATCGGCAATTCCAGGAGGTGATGGAGGAAGCCGCTCTTAAAGCCACACCGGACGCCACGCCCGAGCCACGCCCCGCTGAACCACTCCGCCCGCTCTGGTTCAAAAGCGATCAGCTCGATGACGTTGAAGCAGAGACATACCTCGAGCGGACGCTCGATCGCAACGACATGGCCCAGCTCAACGCCGTTGGCATCGAAGCCGATACCGATGCAGATGGCATGGTCATCACGGTGGACGGACTGAGCTACGGGGAGGTTTTGGAGCCCCATGGCTTGCTGTTCACCAACGAGGTGAATGAGCCCGGGCTGAATGCTTGGGTGCGCGGCTTTGGCGGCGGTAGTAGCAACGGTGCCGCTGGCGATCGCTACGCCAACTTCAGCAATGGCGGCAGCCAGATCGGCTTCGACATTCCCATCAACGATGAAACCCGGATCGGCCTGTTTGGCACCTATGCGGTGATGAACGGCACAGATGGTGCACGCGGCAGCTGGGATAGCGATGGTTGGGGTGGTGGTGCCTACGCCGAGTACTGGACCAGCGACTTCTACTTGCGCGGCATGGTCAGCGCCGGCGGCTATGACGGTGAGCATCGCCGCAAGATCGATGGTGAAACCGCCAAGGGAGACCGAAGCGGCAATTCCTGGACTGGCGTGCTCAACATCGGTGCACCACTACAAAGCGGTGACTGGATCATCGAACCTCAGGCCCAACTGAGTTACACCAACACCAGCCTCGACAAGTTCAGCGAACACGGCGCCAACCGGCGTGATCGTCTCCGCTTCCATGAGATGGAAGTCGACCAACTGGGAAGTGAGCTCTCCGTGAAGTTCGCCATTCCCATCCGTGATGGCGAACGATCATTACTCTTACCCTCGCTGCGGGTGGGCTGGGCCGCCGACTGGGGGATGAGCGGTGACCACCAAAAAGTGAGTTACCTCGAATCTGGCAAGAGCCAACGCTGGGACGTGAATGGCAACGACGACCATGCCGCCCTCGTGGAACTGGGCCTCGACTACACCACCTTCAACTTCCAAGACACCTCGATGGGGGTGTACGCCCGTGGTGGAGGGTTGCTCTGGGCTGGCAATCGTGGCACCAGTTGGCAAGTGCAAGGAGGCTTGAACTTCAAGTTCTGAGCTCTCGACAGCAAGCGTTAAATGCTGCACTGGGGTCGTTGGCTCTGGTGATCGGTCGTCCGATTACCAGCTGTGTTGCGCCTGCTGTCATCGCCTCAGCCGGCCCCATCACCCGCGCTTGATCACCCACCGCAGCGCCTTTGAGGCGAATCCCGGGCGTGATCAATGCAAACGGCTCGGGATGTTGAGCCCGTAATGCCGCGGCCTCCCAAGGCGAACACACACATCCACCGATACCGGCAGTGGCCGATAGCTGGGCCAAGGCCGAAACCCGCGGAGCGATGCCTTGGCTGATGGCGAGTTCCCGCTGTAAACGCTGCTCCTCCCAACTTGTGAGCACCGTCACTGCCAGAAGAGTTGGCGAGGGCTGCCCGCTGCTTTGAGCTCCCTCCATTGCTGCAGATTGCGCGGCGTTCAGAGCTTCGCTGCCGGCACAGGCATGCACTGTGATCAGCTCAGCCCCAAGCGCAGCCGCCCGCCGGCAGGCACCGGCCATCGTGGCCGGGATGTCGTGAAATTTGAGATCGAGAAACACCCGCAAGTCCTGCTCCCGCAGCTGAGCCACCACCTCAGGCCCCGCCTGCACGAACAGCTCCAGCCCCACCTTCACCCAACGCAACCCTTCCACCTGCACACTGAAAGCAAGCGCTTGATCAGGGGCCATGCCGTCGAGGGCCACAATGATCTGGTCAGCGGGGTTGGCAGAGTGCAGCAGAGCCACATCAGAGGAAAGATCTACCTCCATCCTGAAGGGCCTTCCTCCACACCATCACGGTTCATCCGATGCTGCGCGCTGTAATTCATGCCGGCCTCCACAAAACAGGCACTACATCGTTTCAGCGCAGCTGCAATAACGCATCCAGTGAATTATTAAAAGCTGGCATTTACTACCCAAAAAGCAGGAAACCACATCACAATAATTTCGCCAATTTGCCCGATACAGATTGGATCCGCATGTTTGCGCGCAAAAGCAAAAAACTAATGCGTGATGGCTGCTTATTAGTATCTGCTGAAAATTTTGAATATCGCTTCCACCACGACTATCCAGAAAAAATTGAACATACTTTATACCAGTCAGGGATTAAAAACATCACTTGGGTTCTTTGTTTTCGCAATCCTTTTTCATCTTACTGCTCTTTATATTCTCAATTATCGGATCCAAGACGTAATTTTGGCAACACTTACCCAATTTTAGAATTTGCATCCAGTGGGCGTCTCGCTGCAGCTAAAGGCTTTTTAGATTTTCAGAACCAGAATCTCGAGCAGCGTTTTTACTTCAACTACCCAAGCCTGGTCAACAGCCTCCGCAACCGGCTTAAAGGACAAGTGCTCGGGATCGATTTCGACGACTTCACCAAGAATTGCAATACCCCAGGAGATCTTTTAATCCAGAGCATTTCCAATGACGGGCGCAACCTCAGTGATTGCATTGGACAAGTCAGCGGCCATAGCAATGTATCTCCCTCAAAAGACGCAATTGAACACAACTATCTCCGAAGATTTCACTCCAAAAAAGGAATTAAATTACCAGCCTGGTTTGACAAAGCTGTTCAAGACCGACTGGAATCTCGAATCGCACAAGAACCAAAGATCGAAGCCCTGTTCCAACAGAACTTTGGCGACTGGAGAGACTGCCTAAGCACGCCAGATGACTTCAAAAGACAATTACAAAAACCAAACTTTTGGCGCCGCTTCTTCATCTAGGAAAGAACGATATTAATACCTAAACTCGAAACATTTCAGATCGGCATCCCTTAATACCAGGGCTCAGCTGAAACAAACCTCCTGCCAAGGGCTGTTCCCCTAGTGCTTGAGCATCAAGGCCCCGACGCGCTGTGGTGATCAACAGCTGATCCAAATCAGGGCCACCAAAACAACAGGAGGTGACCTGGCGACAGGGAAGCTCCACCGTTTGCATCAACCGACCATCCAGAGGATCCCAACGGGTGACGGCACCCCCACCAAATAGGGCGATCCACAGCTTGCCCTCCGCATCAATGCACATCCCATCGGGTAGGGCATCCCACTCCGCCGGAATGGTGATGCATGCAGTGGGATGGCCTGCTAGTGAACCGGTCGACGTCAGAGGAAAAGCCATCACCGTCAGAGTCGGCGAATCAATCAAATACAAAAAACGTCGATCAAGGCTCCAGGCCAAACCGTTCGAAATCGTGAGCTCTTGCCATTGCAAACTGCAGCTGAAATCGTTGTTCAACCGCCAAAGTGATCCTGCGCCAGGGCTGAAGTCGTAGGCCATCGTTCCCGCCCAAAACCGTCCCCAGGAATCGCACTTTCCATCGTTGAAGCGATGTTCCGAACGTCCAGGTTCAGGATCGCAAAGGGCAGTCAAAACTCCGCTTTGCGGATTGAGTCGCACAAACCCCTTGGCCGTCGCGGCAACTAAATCGCCCGTCGTGGTTGGGACCACGGCCCCCACATGGGAGGGCAAATCCAAAAATCGATTGCTGCGGGCGACCGGATCGAATAAGCCCACCCGCGAGGCTTCGATATCCACCCAAAGAAAAATACCTTTCTCTGCCCACCAGTGGGGACCTTCCGCCAAGCCAGCCTGAGCATCAAGAACACAGTGAGGCTTCATCACGTCGCGGGCACCCGCCCTGCATGGCCAAGATCATTTAACCAAGGGTCTGAATCCAAGACAGTGTCGAAAAACCCAACAGCCACGCGTTATGCCGTCAATCGCCGAAAGGTTTTTTTGCCGAGCTGCAGCACCCTGCCATCAAGCTCAGCGGCCGAGGCGAATTCCTGATTGGGATCGGTGATTTTTTCCCCATCCAGGCGAGCAGCACCCCCCTTGATTTGGCGCCGCGCTTCGCTACTGCTGGCGCAGATACCAACAGCACTCATCAAGTAGAAAGCCTTCGCCGGGAAATTCACCGCAAGCAACGAGGCCTCAGGCACATCAGCGGATGCATCACCTGCACCACCAACCAGGTTTCCAGCATCGAGCTGGGCTTTTGCGGCCGCATCCGTGCCATGGCGCGTTGCGGTCACCGCCAGTGCCATCGCCTTCTGCTTCTCTCGTGGGTTCTCCGGCAACGCCTCGACATTGAGGTCGGTGAGCAACGTCACGTAGTCGTTGATCGCCGTATCGCCGACTTTCTCAAGTTTGGAATACATCGATAGGGGGTCGTCTTCCAGACCCACGGTGTTGCCGAGGGTTTTGCTCATTTTTTGAGCCCCATCCAGACCAACCAAGATCGGCAACAACAAACCGAACTGGGTGCCGCGGCCGAAATGCCTCTGCAAATCACGGCCCATCGCCACATTGAATTTTTGATCGGTGCCCCCGAGTTCCACATCGGCGTTGACCGCCACCGAGTCGTACCCCTGAAGGAGGGGATACAGAAACTCATGCAAGGCAATGGGAGTGCCGCTGTTGTAGCGGTTCGAAAAATCTTCTTTCGCCAGCATCTGGCCCACGGTTCCGGTGCCCAGCAATCCGATCACCGCTGGAAGGTCCATGCCCTCCAACCATTCGCTGTTGTATCGAACCTCCAGCCGACCAGGGGTCTCGAAATCGAGCAACGCCGTTTCTTTGGGCTGATCTTGCCCGAGTTGGCGCAAGTAGGTGGACGCATTCACCGCAACGTCATTTTTGCTCAATTGCACCCGCGTCGCGCTCTTGCCCGTGGGATCGCCTATCCGAGCCGTGAAATCCCCAATGATCAATACCGCAATGTGGCCGGCATCCTGAAAGGCCCGCAACTTGCGGAACAAAATGCTGTGCCCCAGGTGGATGTTGCTACCCGTAGGGTCGATACCCAGCTTCACCCGCAACGGACGGCCCTCAGCCTCAGCTGCCGCTAACCGCGCTGCCAAGGATTGATCCACATCGCTGGGCTCGCCTGCAGGAAACAAGTCGGCCATGCCGCGATTCAGCCATGACGGCAACGACGGATTGGTCTCCGGCATGGGGACGGAAATGGAAGAGCTGTTGAGGCGATCGTACGAGTGCTCCTTCAGTCCGAAGGGGGCAACTCAATTTGAGCTTTCATCCGCTCCAAGGTGGTGTTCATCTGTTCAAACATCTGCTCAGGGGTAATGCCGAATTGCCCTAACTGGCTGCGAAGCTGCTCCACCGTGAGCTTCGCCTGAAAGTCTTCCGACAGCTCAAACCGTTTCATGAACACGCGATAGCGCCCCATGAGCTCCTCCATGGTTTCAATGAATTTCTTCTTGCCTTCGCGATCAAACTTGCCGTACTCGCTGCCCAACTGCATCAACTGCTGGTAATCGCCAAACAGGCGCTTGGCCTCGTCTTGGACGATGTCGGAATCGAAGAAGGCCATCGCTTCGAAATGTCGTTCGTTAACGGAAATTCTGCAGACTTCCTATCACCATTGGCAGTGCGGGTTCACCCCATGGACATCATTCCCGAAGTGACCACCATCTCCCCGAGTGAACCTCACTGCGCAAATACCACTCATGCGTGAGATCAGAACACGCAGCCTTCCTGTCCTGAGAGATCGACGCACAGTCATCGCCAGTGCAGACCGAGTGTTTATCACAGCCCTAACGCATTTGTTTGAGGGCATTGGACCCTTAGTCGGCGCTGCAACCAGTGAGCAGGATGCCCTCAACTGCCTCACGGCGAACGACGTTCAACTCCTGGTTTGTACTGATTTGCTCGAGAGCGGCTCAGGCCCAGCCTTGGTGGCCGCAGCGAAGGCCCAGCATCCAAAACTGCGCTGCTTGATGTTGATTCAGCGCCCTCTGCTGAGCACCATTGATGCAGCGATCGCCTCTGGCTGTGAGGGCCTATGCAGCCGTGAACGCCTTGGCGATGGTGGAGTGCTGAGCGTTCTCCAAGCGATGGATAGCGATGGGATCCACATGGACCCGACCATCACAGGGGTCTGTCAGCAGAGCCGCCGCCGGCCCATCCTTGACGGCCCACCACTGCTAAGCGACGTGCTCAGCCTGCGAGAGGAAGATGTTTTACGAGGTCTATGCCGGGGACTCAGCAATCAAGAGATTGCCGACCAACTGCATCTCGCCATCGACACGATCAAACACGCTGTAACCAGCCTTCTCCGGAAACTTGAAGCCCGAGATCGAACCCAAGCCGTGCTGATTGCCTTCCAACACAACTTGGTGGACCCTCCCGCTCCGATTCCCCGCTGGCACCACAAAACCCATCGCTGAACCAAAACAAAGCCACAGCTCAAAACAAGCACGCATGGACCACTCCAACCGGTTATCAAAAAAGCGCTCTCTTTACGCCGTTGCCGTTGTGTTGATCGGTTGGACCCTGCTTGGGTTTGGCTCAAGCGTCGCCGTTGCGCAGACGGAACGCACCACGGCATTGGTCACCATTGCCCAAGCGAACGCCAAATGCCTGATTCAGACAGGAACGATGGGGGCCGAACAAGCCCTCTCACTGGCCAACCGGTTCCTTGATGCCAAACAGGTGAGTCCAGACGAGCGCCGCACGGTGAACAACAGCCCTGGCTTTGAAGACCTGATGAAGGACTACATCAATTCAAAAGGGGGCTGTGAAACGATCGTGAAAGATTTCCAATAGCAACCTACGGGGCATGTCGTTAAGGTTCGCCCACGTCCGTTGTGCGAAATGCCCCGCAGCCACTGGTTAGATCCGCTGGCCAGACGTGTGCTGCAAGCCACTGGACAACTACCCCCTGCACGGTCGTCTGCAACGTCCAATAACGCGCTTGCAAGGCCCGAACCGGCCCTTCCGAGCAACTGGTTTCTCGACGTGAACCGCGGCAGCCAACAGCAGTGGCGAGAACTGCCCGGCTGCACCGATGACATGGCCGACCTTCTTGTGCGGCTTCAGCGCGGGGGGGTTCAATTCGCTGCCGCTGACGACCTGTTTCGTCTGCTCGACCTTCCCACCGATCTCGCCCAGCTTTGGGCACCCCACCTTGTTTTCAACTGGTATGGCGATGCGCCGCTCCAACCGGTAAGGAGCTGCATCGATGTGAACAACGCCAGTTCCGAAGAACTCACATCCCTGGCTTGGCCAGACCAACGCATCCATGGACTACTGCGGGAGCGACGCCTGCGCGGGTTCCGTGATCTAGCCGACCTGCAAGAGCGGCTTTGCCTTCCGGCCAGCAGCGTGGAGGCTTTGATTGGTCGCGTGTCCTTCGGCCAGCGACGGGCAGGCCCGTCGCTCCCGCCCCGCGGTTGAAGTCATGCAAGGCGATCTGTTCTCGGGCATTCCGCTGGGGTCAACACCCACTCCTGATCTCCCGATCACTGCGGAGCAGTTGCGGGGCTGGCAGCAGCGACTCCACGACTTTCAGTCGCCACGTTTTCGCCGCGACGTCTTTGGCTCGGGTCAAGGCGATTTATTGAGCGGCAACGTTGCTGATGCCGCCACGTCCATCGATCCGACGTCCATCGATCCCTTAGCGCTCACCCCGCTCCCGTTGAGTTTCTGGCGCTGGGCTGAAAGCCCCCATCGGGGAGCCGCCATTTATTTCGTGCTTGACCGTCCCCCCCACCTTGAACATCCCCTTCTGCTGTACGTGGGGGAAACCAAAGCCGCTGATCGGCGCTGGAAAGGGGAGCACGATTGCAAGGCCTATTTATCTGCTTATGGCGAAGCCCTTCAACGCTGCCAAATGGCCCATCAACTCAGCATTCGCTTCTGCACCGATGCCCCAACGGACACACGAGCCCGCCGCAGGCTCGAACAACAGCTAATCCAGCACTGGAATCCACCTTTTAATAAGGAAACAAGACAGCGCTGGGCCACACCATTCACCGCTGATCTCTAGTTGTCTAGAGGGATCGCTACGCTCGTGGTTTGACTCGGCGTCAGCCCATGCGGCTCTCCATCTCATCCACCAACGTCAAGGAATGGAGCGGCGATGTGCTGGTCGTCGGGTTACCCAAGGGAGATCCGTCCACCACGGCGGTGAACCTGGAAAGTCGCTTCCCAGGCGTGAGCAGCGCCCTAAACCAGCAGGCCTTTGAAGGCAAAACGGGCCAAAAGCTGGTGCTCCATCCCTTAGCCAATGGCAACCCACAGCGGCTCGTGCTGATCGGTCTTGGCGATGCTGATGCCATTGATCTCGATGGCATCAGGGCAGCTGCGGCGGCCGCTGCCCAGGCCTCGATTGGTTGCAAGGGTTGCCTTGGTCTTCAGCTGCCCTGGGATTCGCACCATCCCGACCATGCAGCCCGTATTAGCGCCGAAGCCGTTCGCCTCTCGCTGTACGCCGATCAACGCTTCCAGAAGGAACCCGAAGAACGTCGCCTCCCCACGGCCCTTGAACTCATTGGCTTACCGGCCTCTGCCGCCGCTGGCCTCGAACCCGTTAATGCCACGTGCGCCGGCGTTGAGCTGGCCCGCGAGCTTGTGGCAGCTCCACCGAACTACGTCACCCCTGCAGCATTAGCGGAAACCGCTGCTGCGTTGGCACACGACTACGGAATGGAACTCACCATCCTCGAGCGAGCCGACTGTGAAGCCCGTGGCATGGGCGCGTTTCTGGCAGTGAGCCAGGGCTCGGATCTTCCACCCAAATTCATCCATTTGATTTATCGCCCAGAAGGAGCGGTGAAGCGTCGCCTCGCCCTTGTGGGCAAAGGCCTCACCTTTGATTCCGGCGGTTACAACCTCAAAGTGGGGGGTGCTCAGATCGACATGATGAAATTCGATATGGGCGGAAGTGCATCCGTGCTCGGGGCGATGCGGTCTATTGGAGAACTGAAGCCCGCCGGCGTGGAGGTGCACATGGTGGTGGCCTCCTGCGAAAACATGGTTAATGGCTCCGCCGTTCACCCAGGCGACATTGTGACGGCCGCCAATGGCACAACGATTGAGATCAACAACACCGATGCGGAAGGGCGGCTAACCCTGGCCGACGCACTCCTCTACGCCTGCGAGCAGAAGCCCGATGCCGTTGTGGACTTAGCCACGCTGACCGGGGCCTGCGTCGTCGCACTTGGCGATGAAATGGCGGGGTATTGGTCCAACAACGAAGCCCTTGCTGAAGCGCTAGACACAGCTGCCGACGCGGGTGGCGAAGGTCTCTGGCGAATGCCACTGCGCCAGTCCTACAAGAAAGGATTGAAGTCGCTCCTGGCTGATATGAAAAACACCGGACCGAGACCAGGCGGCTCGATCACCGCTGCCTTGTTCCTCAAAGAATTCGTTAGCCAAGACACGGCTTGGGCCCATATCGATATCGCTGGGCCTGTCTGGAGCGATAAAGGCAAGGGGGTGAACCCAGCCGGAGCAACCGGCTACGGCGTGCGCACCCTGGTGAACTGGGTGTGCGCGCAAGCATGAGTTCTTCACCGATCCGCTGGTACTTGAAGGCGCAATTGGGAGTTTTACTACTCCCGGTTGGCCTATGCCTGTTTGGAGAAGCCGTCAGCCGCAAGGTGGTTCAAATGCTCGGGCAAGACGGCGGGCCTTGGTTTTGGTATGGAACCCTCAGCTTGATCTGCATCAATGCAGGCATTGGACTGATGGTGGAAAGCGGTCTGACCCGAGGATTTCCAGGGCGCAAACGTCCCTAATCAGGACGCCATGGCGTGAAGTTCTCGACCGACACGCTCGGGCATTTCCAGGGCATGGATCTGCCAACGGGCGCGATCTGAACACGACTCCAAAATCCGATCCAAATCATCCGAAGCATGCTTCGGAGATGGATATGGTCCAATGTGACGGGTACCAAGGCCATCCTTAACGGTCAGCAGATACATACATCTCTCTCCTTCCAGTTCTGATGGTAAACATGTTTCTCAGGAACGTCGATAGCGGACAACCCGCATCTTCACTGAGAAATCACTGATAATTTAGGAACTCAATTATTTAATGCCTGGAAAAGGATAGAGGCAGTTTTCTTAAGGATTTTATTCTAATTCGGTAGCTTTTTGCCAACTTTGATCAGTTCTGGCTTGAGCGCCCCACACCGCATCGAGGCGGCGATCACGGCCACAACTAAACCGATAAAACGAATACTTCAGGTCGTTGAGCTCGGCATAATTTTGGTGATATTGCTCTGCGGGCCAGAACGGTGCAGAACCACGAAGTTCTACTTTGATGGCGGATCGCGGTCGGCCTAGATCTTGAGCCGCCGCCGCCGCACTCATTTCTGCAGCTTTGGCTTGGACGGCATCAGCCGTGAAAATCACGGGTCGGTAGGAGTCGCCGCGATCACAAAACTGACCACCACCGTCAAAGGGATCCACGTTGCGCCAGTAGCTGCGCAACAACGTGCTGTAGGAGATCAGAGCTGGATCGAAGCGCACTTGTACCGCCTCCTGATGGCCTGTATCTTCTCCGCTCACCTGGCGGTAGGTGGGCTGATCCACATGCCCGCCGCTATAGCCACTGATCGCATCAATCACCCCAGGCAGGTGTTCCAAATCGTGTTCTAAACACCAGAAACATCCCCCAGCAAAAACCGCCGTTTGTTCAGCCGCCGCAACGGACTGCGACCCTCCAAGCACCAATAGGGCACTGAGCAGTACGCCGATCACTCGAGCCATCACATCAATTGATCAAAGATCGCCTGAGACGCTCTTGTGGTGACGCCAGGCTCCCCAAGGGTGGCGCGAAGCCGGCCATAACCGTGGAGCATCGCGTTCCGTTCTGGACTGCCCACATACAGCAAGGGTTGAGCCAACTCCACCAGAGCCTCAGGCGTGAACTCATCCTGCAGCAATTCTGGAACCAGGCGCTCCTTGAGCAAGAGATTCACCGGCGAAATATGGTCCACCTTGAAGCGCAGCACATGCCTTGCAACGAAGGCTGTAGCTCGGCTCACCCGGTAGCCCACCACTTGCGGAACCCCCTGCAATGCCAACTCCAAATTCACCGTGCCGGACTTTCCAAGCGCCACATCCGCCGACGCTGCTAGCTGCTTTTTCATACCATCGGCAGCGGCCGCGGGGATCACACGACCGTTCCGGACACCCGCTGCCGCAAGGGCTTCGGCCAAGGGCTGTTCAAACCGCTCTAGCCCTGCAGGCACCAACACTTGCAGGCCGGGGCAACGCTGCTGAAGCATCGCCGCTGCACGAGCCAGAGCCGGCATCAAATAGCGCAGTTCCTGCGGCCGTGATGCTGGAACCAAAAGCAAGACCGGGGCATCGGGATCAAGTCCAAGCGCCCGACGAGATTCCTGCCGTTCCGGCAAATCTTGAAAGCTATCCAGCAGTGGATGGCCAACCCAAGCGACCTTTGCTCCACGCTCGGCATAAAACTCGGCTTCAGCAGGAAAAATGGCCAGAATCTGATCCGTAAAATCGAGCAATTGGGTCGTACTGCCATCACCGAAGCGCCAAGCCCATTCCTGGGGAGCGATGTAATAGGTGATCGGCAACGACGGACGGAGTTTGCGTAACCGAGTGCCCAGCCGAGCGTTCGCCCCCACGTAGTCGATCAACACCACCGCATCGGGAGGTCGTTGTGCCAACAAGCGATCCACCTTGGCCTGGAGCCGCAAGGTGGGCACGATCAACGGAACGGCTTCCCAGAGACCGATCGCACCCATCGGAGCGGTGTCGGCAATCAACTCGGCACCAGCCGCCTTCATCCGTGGACCACCGAGGGCCAAGATCTCTAATTCGATCCCCCGTCTTGAGGCTTCAGCTTTAAGAGCATGGATCAACAGGCTGCCCTGCAAATCTCCGGAGACTTCGCCGGTGCTGATGAGCAGACGCACCATCAGCGATGACTCAAAACAGGGGTCGGTCCGCGCCGACCCGGGGCAGTTGACGCCTCAAGGAAGCTGCACAAATGGTCTGCTGCGGGGAAAAGCTCTTGGCTGCGAGCCTGCACCAAAGCCTCCGCCATGACGACATCTGAGCGGTAGAGCAAATTCCAGATGTCTTTGAGTTGTTTGAGTTCGCGACCTTCATGCCGATCAGCGAGTCCACTGCGCTGCAAACCAACCCGATTCAAGCCACGTAAGCGCCCTGGATGACCTTCAACCATGGAATAAGGAGGAATATCGCGAATCACACGGGTCATGCCACCCACCATGGCCAATCCACCGATGTGTACAAATTGATGAATGCCGAGGCAACCGCCAATCACCGCACGATCTTCAATCACCACATGGCCTGCCACCTGAATGGCATTGGACATCACGATGCCGTTGCCCAACAAACAATTGTGGCCCAGATGGCAATAGGCCATCAAGAGGTTTCGATCACCTAGACGGGTTTGCTCACCCTCCTCCGTGGCGCGATTGATCGTGACAAATTCCCGAAGCGTGTTGCCATCGCCAATCACCACCTCCGTGTTGGCACCGCGGTATTTCAAATCCTGGGGCTCTTGCCCCAAACAAGCACCAGGAAAGACCCTGTTGTCCTTCCCCAATGTGACCCGTCCATCCAAGACCGCATTGGGACCAATCCAGGTGTGATCACCAATCACCACCTGCGGACCGATCACAGCACCAGAACTAATCACCACACCAGTTCCAAGCTCGGCCTTGGGATCAACCACCGCTTGTGGATGAATCTGTGGAGTAGACCTTTCCACCGTCATCAGCCTCAGTCCACCAAGGAGAACATCAATTCACCGGAGCAAACCAATGCACCCTCCACAGTGGCTTCAGCTTTGATTTTGCCGAAACGCTTGCGTTTCAAGCTCAACAACTCGCATTGAATGATCAATTGATCACCGGGTACAACCGGTCGTCGAAACCGAACCCCATCAATTCCTGCAAACACAAACAACCCTTTGGGCAAATCGGGGATTTGAGCAACGATCAAACCACCAACTTGGGCCATCGCCTCCACGATCAACACCCCAGGCATCAATGGACGTTCTGGGAAATGCCCTTGAAATTGAGGCTCATTCATCGTGATGTTTTTAATGGCCGTGGCCGAAACCCCTGGCTCATAAGCAATCACCCGATCAACAAGGGCAAATGGATAACGGTGCGGCAATAACCCAGCGATCTGCTCGCTTGTCAGTACGACATCCGATGGCGTTGGGTCAGTCACAGGGCAGCAGCGAGATCGGTGTGGAGTCCGTGGGAGCCCCGATAAACGAGGACCTGAGCTTGGGGAAAGCCGACGAGGGCCAGATCTCCAATGAGATCTAAAAGCTTATGGCGCACCGGTTCATCTGGAAAACGAAGCGGAGGGTTCACCCAATGATCACCATCGCAGACCAGGGCATTGTCCAGGGCCCCACCCTGAATTAATCCAGCTGCGCGCAACTGTTCCACTTGATCGCGAAAGCCGAAGGTGCGTGCGGGGGCGATTTCTCTCACGAACCGTTCGGGGGTGAGATCCAGGGACAACTGCTGCTGACCAATCGCTTGCTGAGGGAAATCAATAATTCCCACCACTCGGAATGTTGTCGCCGGAGTCGCCGTAATCACACTCCCCCCGCGAGAGCAAATCAGCGGTTGAGTCAACGGTGGGGTGGGCAGTCGTGGGGTGACCGCTGGTTGAATTCCAGCTTCCACAATTGCTTCAACCCAGTTCAAGGCTGAACCATCCATCAGGGGGATTTCATCACCCTGAAGCTGGATTTCCACATGGGTTAAGCCACACCCAGCTAAGGCTGCCAATAAATGTTCCACTGTGGCCACCTTGCATGGGCCCAAATCCAGGGTGGTGCAGAGCTGGCTATCGCGAACCTGATGGGGTGAAAGGCGAAAGGCCTGGTCATGGCCCTCAACTCTCAGATAAAAGCCTGGATCGACAGATCCCTTGAGTTGAACGACTGAAGAATGACCACTGTGAAGACAGACACCAGAACGCTCGGCATGCCCGGCGAGCGTCCATGAACCCGAATAATCCTCAGGCCAGTTGGTCACTAGAACTTCCAGCCAATTCCCAAATTGAAGCGGTAATCGTCCGTGAAATCTTTCGTAGCGACTTCTAGACGCAACGGGCCCACCGGTGTTTTCACAATCACGCCAGTACCAACAGAAACACCGGAACCGTCTTTATTGAGAAGCAATCCAGGCTTGCCTTGAACATCCTTTTGCGTATCAAAGTCTGTTCCGGCGTCCATAAACACCTCACCAGAGAAAATGCTGATCAGTGGGAAGCGATATTCAAGGGTGATCTCACCAAACGCTTTACCAACGGCAAGGTCACAGTCGTACCAACCACGGATCGAATTGGAGCCGCCCAAGCAAAACGCTTCGTAGGGAGGCATATCACCGATAGCAGCACCGGCTTTGACCTGAACTCCAATCGCCTGGGGGCAATCAGCCGCTTCACCGGGCTTGGGTCGACATCCTTTGTGTAGCTTCAACCAATCCACAGGGAAGAATTGGGTATAACTCGTGCGCAGTTTGTTGAAGGTTGGAGAATCTTCGTTAATTCCAATAAATTGCTGAGTACTAGCGGTGAAAAAACTTCCGCTCGTGGGGTTACTTGGATCGTTATATGAATTGTAGGTGGCAGCAAAACGGAAGGAAGTTAGATAATTACTATCGGCACAATTGTAAGAGATACACACAATATCCTTATTTTTAACTTTTCCGCTCTTAATTTTCCGAGAGGCCACACCATAAGGTCGGGAATCTGCAGAAAAATTGATTGGCCTTACATTCTCGAACGACATTCCTGCAAGCACTCGCCAGGGAACATCCTTGAATGGATCGCCACCATTAAGAGGGCGTGTGAAGGCAAAATTTCCGCCGACCTTGCGAAGTGCAATGGAATCGCCTTCGTAGTTAAACCAACTTTTATTGGGATATTCATCGTCTGCCTTGTTGACAGAGCCGGGGACTTTGTCATTATCGCTAAAACCATATTTACGGCCAGTTTCATAGGCATTGCGGCCACCATTGTCCTCGTAATCTTTCAGCGTACGAATATTTCCATTGTCTTCACTTTGGAAAACCTGGGGAACCTGTTGACTCAAGAAAAGCGAGCCGCGGAATCCAGTTCGATGGTTATCACCGTATATCCACGGATCCGTAAAGGTGAGGTTTGACAACCCTCCATATTGTCCATAGGTCACATTCAAACCAAGGTTCCAAGCTCGCCCAAACAGGTTGGTGTCTTGAAGCTGAACCTGACCAAAGACACCCTGAGATTGGCTATATCCCAATCCACCAGAAACCTGGCCCGTGGATTGTTCAACAATCCCAAGAACAAGCACCACTTCACCAGGCTGCTCAGGCAATGGCTTCAAAGTAACTTTGATATCGCTGAACAACTGCGTTCCGTACAGCCGCTTGATATCCCGTTCAAGCATGTTGCGGTTGAATGCATCACCCGGCTTGATCGAAATTTCTCGAGTGATCACCCAATCCCTGGTCTTTCCATTAATTGGATTGTCATTTTCATCAACGTCATCACCATCTTTGGTAAGGAATTTCACCTCAACGTCAGCAACACGACCTTGGGTCAGTTTCAACGAAACAACTCCATCAGGACTCACCCGTTCTGGGCCAGTGATCCGTGCCAATGAGTAACCCTCAGCAGCAAACCAGTCCTGCAACGTTTTCATCCGTTGCTGAAGATCATTCAGGTTCAGAGTGCGCCCATAGTCCGAAGCGAAGGTCTCCTCCAACACAGTGGTTGGCAACTCTTCGGAAACAGGGTTCAACTCCACACTTGTCAGCGGTGGGAATGGTTCCACCTGCACAATTACCCGAACGCCAAGGGGACCGTTCTCGGGGACAATTCGCACATCGGAGAACCAACCCGTCGACTGAATCGCGTTGAGGTCGTTCTGAAGTTCATCTCGAGTAACTCGGCTGCCAGGACGTACTTGCATGGCGTCGTAGGCAGACAGCTGCAGACGATCTTCCTCTGGGTGCCCCGACAGTCCTTCAATCGTGACCTCAGAGATGAGGACCCGTGGTTGCTCCACTTGGACCATTTCAACCGCAGGAGCTTCCATCTCCCCAGGTTGAATATCAACCATTTCAATGTTGGTCTCGTCAGGAGCTAGATCACCAACAGGTTCTGAAGGCTGAGCCTGAAGCGGTTGGCTTATTAACGGAACACCCAGTACGAGACCCAAGACTCCGCGACGGATGGCAACCGAGGAACGGCGAGTACGTCGGGTCATCGAAGCGATATGAGGGCCGAAGCCACAAAAATGTCCGCTGACCTTACAGGCAGTTGCGTGGGTTCGGGCATTGGGATTGGACCCGTTTAAAGACCTCCCCGTAGGCCTCCATTACACCGCCAAGATCCTTACGGAATCGATCTTTATCCAAAATTCGATCATTCACATCGGAGCTTCGGCGGTCCCAAAGTCGGCAGGTGTCTGGGCTGATCTCATCAGCCAGCAATAACTCTCCCCCCGATGTCACCCCAAATTCGAGCTTGAAATCGATCAATTGAAGGTCGATAGCAGCAAAAAATGGGCAGAGAATCTCATTCACACGACGGGCCAGTTGTTCAATTGCTGACAGACGGTCCGCCTTCACCACCCCCAACAGCTGCACCCTGGCCTCGGTCAGCAGAGGATCTCCCAGCGCATCATCCTTGTAATAGAGATCAAACAAAGCTGGATTCAGCCCTGTGCCCTCGGCGATCGGCGTCTGTCGACAAAGGGAACCCGTCGCCACATTGCGAAGAACCACTTCCAGCGGAATGATCTCAACCCGCCGCACTTGCATCCAGGTGTCATCCACCAATCCGCAGTAATGCGTCGGCACATCGTGCTGCTCAAGCAACTCGAATAAACGGGCGGAGATCTGACAATTGAGGCGGCCTTTGTCGTCTAACTGAGCCTTCTTCTGGGCATTAAAGGCCGTTGCATCATTTTTGAATTCGACCAAAACCCGGTCGGTTTCTGCCAAAGCGAAAACCCGCTTGGCCTTGCCTTCGTACAAAAGCGGTCCGTGATCCGGCGTCATAGCGACGGTGCTGTCGTTGATTCTCCTACCGCAGCATGGCCTCCCGGCTCCCGCGGAGAGCGCAGCGACGGTAGCGGATTGCTCTGCGGATTGAGCTGCAACAGGGTGTAGGCATCATCCAAACGAGCCGCCAACCGTTCCAGCCTGATTCGCGGCCGCTCACCGTCACCACCAGCGGCCAGTTGCAACTGCAACTGCAACTGCAATAACTCCATCGCCAAGCTCCAGGCCTGGTTCGAGGCCGCCTCATCAAGGGCTGCCTCTAGGAGCTGATCAGCTTGCTCAGGCTCAGTCGCGGCAAGCCACTCAGCCACTTGCCCCCGTCGTCGAGACCCCGTAACACCCTGCAAGTCACCTTGAAGAAGCACGAGTGCAGCCGCTTGGAGCCGTCCCCGCGACGCTTCATGGGCGGCCAAAGCATCAAGGCCATTGCGGGGGCCCGCCAAGGTGATGTCGTCGAGGGTCGCCACGTTGCCGTCGACAAGACGCCGCAGAGCTAGAGCGGCCTGCCGATGATCCAGGGCAGCTGCAGCCGCCTGCCAGCGGATCAACAGCCACCGACGACGCTCGTCGCCACGGGCTGGAATGAAGCGATTCAGCACCAAGGCAGTTCCTTCTGGGGAACCACAGGTCAACAGGGCGCCTGCATTGCGCATCGTGAGATCAAAGCTTGCCGGAACTGGGTGGATGGCCAGCAGACGATCGCGAAGCTTCTGCTTTCGCAGCTTTGTTCCCGCCGCCATGGGGTCAAGACAAGCCTGCTCCATGCTCGTGATTGTTCCCTCCGCCAAGAGCTCCTTGAAGCGTGCATCGCTCCATGGTTGGGGCAATGTTGAGGGGGTCACTGCACTTAACAGCGTTAAGACCAGTGGAAGAGGGACGAACCCCATGGAAGGCTGCGTTCTACAAAGGAAACCTAAGGGGCTCGCCCCATTCCTTCCGTGGACATGGCCATCTCATCAACCCGTCCCCAAGCTCTACCACCACTGAGGCGGGTTCTCATCGTGGGCGGCGGCGGCCGAGAGCAAGCCCTGGCCTGGGCCTTGAGCCGCAACGAAACGATCACAACGGTGTGGGTTGCACCTGGGAATGGTGGTCCTGAGGGGCAGGCCATCGACATCGCCGAAACCGACAGCGATGCGCTGGTGGCCTTTTGTCGCCAGGAAAATGTCGACCTGGTCGTGGTGGGGCCAGAAGCACCCCTCGCCGCCGGAGTCGGCGATGCGCTTCGTTCCGCTGACATCGCCGTTTTCGGACCAGACGCTGCAGGTGCCCAGCTCGAAGCCAGCAAGGCCTGGGCCAAGCAATTGATGCAGGAGGCCGCTGTTCCCACAGCTGGTCACTGGTCAGTTCACAGCGAAGACGAAGCCTTAGCCGTTTTGCAGAAGGTCAATCGCCCTTTAGTGGTGAAAGCCGATGGATTAGCAGCTGGCAAAGGGGTCACGGTGGCCGACACCGTGACCGAAGCAGAAGCCGCCATTCGAGAGGCCTTCCAGGGGCGCTTTGGCGACGCCGGGGCTCACCTGGTGCTGGAGGAACGACTCGAAGGCCCGGAGGTTTCAGTGTTTGCCCTCTGTGATGGCGAACGCATGGTTCTTCTTCCCCCAGCCCAAGATCACAAACGGCTTCAAGAGGGCGATCAGGGACCCAACACGGGAGGGATGGGCGCCTACGCCCCAGCACCACTTCTGGATCAAGACGCACTTCTGGAGGTTGAAGCATTGGTGCTTCAACCCACTCTGAAAGCCTTGAGAGAACGCGGGATCGACTACCGCGGCGTGATTTATGCCGGTTTGATGCTTACGGCAACCGGTCCACAGGTGATCGAATTCAACTGCCGATTCGGCGATCCCGAATGCCAAACCTTGATGCCCCTAATGGGACCCGAATTGGGTGCTGTGCTGCAGGCCTGTGCGCTGGGCCGCTTGGATCTCGCCCCAACTTTGACCATTTCGACGCGATGCAGCGCCTGCGTCGTCGCGGCAGCAGAGGGCTATCCCAACGCTCCACGCAAGGGTGATGCCATCCATTCCACCCATCAGATGAACGACACCCATCAGCTATTTCACGCAGGTACGGCACGGCAGCCTGACGGGAGTCTCACGACGTCCGGAGGACGAGTGCTCGCTGTGGTGGCCCAGGGAGACGATTTTGATGCCGCCTTTGCTGCTGCTTATTCCGGCATAGCTGGTATCAACTTCCCTGGAATCACTTACCGTCGCGATATCGGGCATCAGGTGCGCTCAAACCAATGAGCAGCGAGAGCGGAGCAGTTATCGCCGACTGGGCTTTACCTCCAAACGGTGGTCCCCCCACCGATGACAACACACTGTGGAAGCGCATCGCAGCGTGGTGGGCTGAGTTCACGCTCCAAACCAAATTGCTGGCGGTGGCCACCTTGGTGGTGAGCCTGATGATGACCGGCATCACCTTTTTTGCTTTAGCCGGCATCCAACGGGATGCCGCCATGAACGACACCCGCTATGCCAGGGATCTGGGCTTGCTCCTTGCTGGGAACGTCACGGAGCTCGTGGCGGATGGCCAAGACCGTGAGCTTGCCAACGTTGCCGAGAAATTTTGGCGCTCAAGCCGAAGCGTTCGCTACATCTTTTTTGCCGACCCCGAAGGCGTTATCTACTTAGGGATTCCGATCAGCGCGACGCCCAACGGAGAAGACGGTGAGCTCCGCCTAAACCGAAGGCTTGAACTACCCGATGAGCTGAGGCGGCGCCCCCAAAATCCTCTCGTCCGTCAGCACCTAACCCCGCAAGGGACAGTGACCGATGTATTCGTGCCGTTAATTCGCAGCGGAACGTATTACGGGGTCCTGGGACTGGGCGTGAACCCCAACGAAACAGCCCTGGCCAGTGCTGCGTTAACCCGCGAAGTCACCGTGGCGGTGTTTATTTCTATTTGGGTGCTGGTGATTCTTGGCGCGGTCTTCAATGCCCTCACAATTACCCGTCCGGTGAAAGAGCTACTCCGCGGGGTCCGCTCCGTGGCCTCCGGTGATTTCCAAGCCCGCGTGGACCTCCCCATGGGTGGTGAACTAGGTGAATTGCTCACTGGGTTCAATGCAATGGCCTCCCAGCTGGAGGCCTACGACGAAGCGAACATCGAGGAACTCACTGCTGCCCAGGTGAAGCAACAGTCGCTCATCGCGACCATGGCTGATGGAGCGATTCTGCTGGATGCCACGGGACGCATCGTTCTGGCTAATCCGACCTCGCGACGCCTATTTCGCTGGGAAGGCCGCAGTCTTGAAGGGCAGGAATTGGTGGAGGAGCTACCGGAATTACTTTCCATCGAAGTCCACAGCGCTCTGGATGCCCTCCTGTTCAGCAGCTCGGACAGTGAAGACCTGCGCTGCAGTGTGGGCGAACCCGCCCGGACCCTCCGGATCGTGATGCAAGCCGTGCGCGATGCCAGTGGAGAAAGCCTGAAGGGCATCGCCGTCACCATTCAAGATCTCACCCGTGAGGTGGAGCTCAATGCAGCGCAAAGCCGTTTCATCAGCAATGTCTCGCACGAGTTGCGGACCCCGCTGTTCAACATCAAGAGCTACGTCGAAACCCTGCACGACCTCGGAGACCAACTCACCGAAGACGAAAAAAAAGAATTTCTCGGCGTAGCCAACGACGAAACGGATCGATTAACTCGCTTGGTCAACGATGTTCTCGACTTATCCCGACTGGAATCAGGCCGAACCGTTCAGTTCGAAACGATGAACTTGCGGCCCGCCATGGAGCAAACCCTGCGGACCTACCGACTCAATGCTGAGGACAAAACGGTTGAACTCGAATTAGATGTGGCGCCTGATCTGCCCGACGTTCTCGGCAATTGGGATCTACTTCTACAAGTGTTCGACAATTTGGTGGGCAATGCACTCAAGTTCAGTCGCCCGGGTGGGATCCTGAGCATGCGTGCTTACGTTTGGCCAGATACGTGCCGGGTCGAAGCCCCAATCAGCACGAAGAGTGAGGGCCCCACTTGCACCCTTACCTCCCCATTGCCGAGACTTCGTGTCGAGATAGCAGACACTGGCTATGGAATCAGTGCTCAAGATCAGCAACGCATTTTCGACCGCTTTTATCGCGTCGAAAATGCCGTTCATACCGAAGTTGGCACGGGGCTTGGACTTTCTATTGTCCGTGGAATTCTTGATAAACATGGCGCCCAAGTGTCCATGGTTAGTGAATTGGATGTGGGCACCACATTCTGGTTTGAACTCCCACTCGAACAGGCGGATCGAGATGAACTCGCGCTCCAAGCGGAGCGCCGATCGATCAGCGCCGCAAGTGATGACGGCAACATCGAATCAGTCGCCGTTGGAAGCGATTAAAAATCTCATCCGACTAACTGAGCACAACTCAACAAGTGGGTCAGTCGTCTGAAGAGACACTCCTCGCGATCCGCGATAATTCGCTGCGCTCATCGGTGGAGACGCGATGGGGCACACCTGAAATAATTCGTTCAAAGTTGGAGAAAGAATCTTTGATCTGTGGACCGTTTCCAGTGATCACGAATTCGCGAATACCTTTGTCGTGCCAGGAGCCTCGCATCTTGAACACATTGAGGGCACGGGCCATTTCACCGCGAATCTCTACATACTGAAGCAACAGAATAGTGTCAGTAATCGTGGAGATATGGGAGTCAGTGATCGAATGACTTCCCATAAACTCCTCAGATGTGTTGGTGAAAAAGCCTGCAATCTCTTCCTGTTTTGCATAGCCAGTAACACCAATCACGAATTGACGAAATGCATTATGGCTAACACCACGAGCCAAAGCAGATAACGAATCAATGGCCATTCTCGATGGCTTGAACTCACTTATTTCAGTTTTTATGATCTGAAGATGATCTTCTAACCCTGTAGATTCGGGATACGCACAAATAATCTTGAGTAGACCGTCCTGCTCCATTTGTTCAAAATCAATCCCCCAGCTGGTGCCATTCCGCATCAACTGTGCGCGGGACTCTTCATAGGCAAAAAGAATGGCGCGTTCCTTATTGCGGCAAGCATCCTCAATAAACTTGGACACCAACATCGTCTTGCCAGTGCCCGTTGCGCCGGTGGCCAAGATGATCGAGTCTTTAAAGAAACCACCACCGCACATTTCATCCAAGCGGGGCACACCGGAGCTCACCCGCACGTTGGATGACCGTTGGGTGAGTCGCATCGCACCCAAGGGGAAAATGCTGATGCCGTGGGCGCCCATCGTGAATGGGAACTCCCCTTTCATATGCGTGGTGCCACGCAATTTGAGGATCTCCACCGTGCGTCGTCGCCGCTCCCCCTCCAACACGTTGCGGAGAATCACGACATTGTCGGAAACGAACTCTTCCACGCCATAGCGAGCGATGGGTCCGTACTCATCAATGCGTTCAGTGGTCATCACCGTAGTGACACCAATTTCCTTCAGCCGAGCAATCAGTCGGAAAATTTCACGACGCACCACAAAAACGGCGTCGTACTGCTGAAACACCGCAGTAATGGAGTCGATGACAACCCGCTTCGCTTTGTATTTGCGAATCGCATAATTGATTCGCTCAATCAGACCCGAGAGATCAAAGCTGCCGGCCACATCCTGACCATCGGGATCAGGAGAGGCATCCAAAATGAACAGTTTGTCTTGTTCAACCATCTCCTGGAGATTCCATCCGAAGCTGGCCGCATTGCGCAGGATGTCGAGCGGTGATTCTTCGAAGGTGACGAAAATACCCGGCTCTTCGAAATGCTTAATTCCGTTATGGAGGAAGTGAAGCGATAACACCGTTTTACCGCTGCCGGACGTTCCGCTGATCAGGGTGCTTCGACCAATTGGAAGTCCACCGTGACAAACATCATCAAAGCCCTCAATTCCCGTTGCGAGCTTTTGTACCTGCATTTGTGACTGACCGCTAGCGGGAGGAAATTGCATGACCAAGACCTATGAACAAACCGTAGTGAGAAGCCACTTGTCGAGCTTGAGGAACACCATCTCGCTTAAGAATCCGACGTGGCTGGAGCGCTCTCTTCATCCGAGTCGTCGAGAAAGCTCGACGTCAACATGTTGTCCGACAACTCGTCGTACAACAGATCCAACCCGATCAAAACCCTTTCACGATCAGACAAGTCGCCAATAATGCGGCGGACCGGTGGCGGCAAAATCTTGGCCAACGTCGGAGTGGCCAAGATTTTGTCGTCCTCCGCTAATTGTGGGTTCTTCAGCACATCAATCACCTTGAGTGCATAAACACCACGGAATTCGGTTTCGAGAATGTTGCGCAGTGTTTTTAGCGCTCGCATTGAATTTGGAGTGTTTCCTGCGACGTACAGCTTCAGGATGTAGGTCTTTCGTGGACTCATAACAACTCCTCAGAGGACATGGGCTGATCGACTGCGACGGATAGACGGTTTGACGCCTCACTCGGCAAGGGAATATCAGGAGGGATCGAACGTCTGTACATCTCACACAAATGCGCCATGACATCAAGGAGCGCAAGGCGGTAATCCTGAAGAAAGTCGTTTTTGTGACCTTCTAGGCGCAACTTCTTCCAATATTCATCAATCAAGTTCACGTGAATTTCCACCGTGCGCGTAATCGGCAAATCGCTGAAGAAAGCCGTATTCACAAAACTCTCGAGAGCCTGATTCGCGGCAGCTGGATCGCCGAAGTAGCTCAGTAGTAAATCCCGATAGGTGCGATGCAGGGATTCGATTAATTCGCGGCGCTCATCAGGAGCGAGGCTGTTGAGAAAACGGGATGGATCCCGCTTGTAGAACACACCCAGATAACCGAGCCGTTCTTGCAAGCGGCGGGACAAGCTGCCCACAGCTTTGGTGGCCGTATCTTCTTGCCGGCCATCAGCACGGCCCTGGCGCAAAAATCGTGAAATCGCCGCATCAACGTTGTACCCCAGTTGTGCGAGTTGATCCTCTGGGAGATGCAACTCCTCCTGGTGATAGTCCACATGACCTTTCACCTCGCCAACGATGACGGCAGGAAACAGGAGACCTGCTTTCAACAAATCCTCCCGCGCTTCGCTGTCGAGCAAATTTTGCTCAACAACAACCGCATCAAAATCGTTGTGCCGAGGCGCCAACGTGGTCGCAAGACCTTCGTTTTCGCCAACAGACAACACCACCGATTCATAACGATTGGCTGGCAACCATTGACGACAGGTGTCCACCAAAGCGGAGGAACTCAGCAAGAGAGCAACAGTGAGGGCCGGCCGGGCCATCCGACGAATTGGATCAATGGGTGCCTGAATCTTGACGAGGGGAGGGGCTAGGGCCGAAGATCTTTGTTTGTCTTTCGATTGCGGATCAGGCCCAATCGGTTCCGTCCGAGCCTGACCGCGTCTTTTAACCAATGGCTGACACGAAACCTGCCGCAAAAGCTGCCCCGGAAACCAGCGATGCCTACGCCATCGTTGAGGCTTCCGGCACACAGATTTGGCTTCAAACAAACCGGTATTACGACCTGGATCGGCTTCAGGCCGATGTGGATGAAACCCTGAAGTTGGACAACGTCCTGCTGGTGAAGGATTCCAAGGGCACCACGCTTGGACAGCCCTATGTGAAAGACGCCAGTGTTGAGCTGAAGGTGATGGCCCACCGCCGCGGCCCCAAGGTGATCGTTTACAAAATGCGCCCGAAAAAGAAAACACGGCGCAAGAATGGTCATCGTCAGGAACTCACCCGAGTGATGGTCCAGTCCATCTCCGTAGGCGGCAAAGCCATCGGCTAAACGCTTCGAACCTTTAACCCTCCGTCTTCCATTTTTTCCCCATGGCTCATAAGAAAGGCACAGGCTCCACAAGAAACGGCCGCGATTCCAATTCCAAACGGCTTGGCGTCAAGGCCTTCGGCGGTGAGTCCGTCACCGCTGGATCCATCCTGATTCGCCAGCGCGGCACATCCGTCTTGCCAGGCGTCAACGTTGGCAAGGGAAAGGACGACACACTGTTTGCCCTAACCGATGGTTTCGTGAAATTCGAAAGCATTAAGCGGGGCCTGCGCAACCGCAAACGCATCAACATCACCGCTGCCGTCTGAAAATCAGCTCTTTGGCTGATTGCATTTCAAACAACAAAAGCCCTGGTTCACCATCGTGACCGGGGCTTTTCTTAATGCCAATGCATCCCTCGATTTAAATCTTTTCGTACAACCTGGCAGTGATTAATAAAGGGTGAAACACCTCAAGAAACTGTCCCTGCAAGGTGCGAAAGAAACAATCGACGAGCGATGGCTCATCGAAATGAAAGGGATATTCACCGTTGTGCCCTTTGAAGAAATACCAATTCAAAAGCGCAATGGCGTTCGGGGCCATCCGTTGGTGAAACTCACGCAATTGCGCCGATGGATCCGGCAAATGCTCCAGAACATCCAGACAGACCACAGCGTCAAAAGACACATCACCAGTACTGCCAAGATCCCGATGCACGGAGAGCTTGTGGCTGAGTCCCATCGCCTCGGCGCGTTGTTGAACAAAAACCTGATTGTGCGGGTTTAGATCCACAAACCAAACGTGATCCACCGTTGGCAACGCTGCAGCTGAGAGAGCATGGGTTCCAATGCCGCCACCAAAGTCGAGAACCTGGCCCCGTGCTGCCATTCCCTGCAATCTCAAGGTGTCTGCGATGTAGTCGGCACTGGAGAGGTGCCATGCCGCCAGCTCAAGCAGATGGCCCGTGCCTACCTTGTCTTCATAGAATTCTGTCGCATCCTCAGGGCGGAACGCGCCAGGGTGGAGATCGGCCAAATCATCCGTGCTGCTGGGTAAACGCGTCTCTAGTTCCTCCAACGACAAGGAGAGATATCGGGCGAGGTGGGCCTTCACCTGCAAAGCATCCTTCAAAAAGCCGTCCACGTTCACATCACGGCTGCTGCGGAGCTCTTGCATGGGATTGCTGGTCCTCTGTCGTCTTAGATGCAACAGTCTGAGCTCACGACCTCCACCTCCCTGCGATGCCCCCCTTGGACGGTCCCTTTGGCTTTGTGGTCATCGACAAACCCGCCGGGCTGACCTCCCACGCCTGCGTGAGTCGAATGCGCCGAAGCTATGGCCTCCGGCGCGTGGGCCATGGCGGCACCCTCGATCCAGCCGTCACCGGCGTTTTACCCATTGCCCTGGGCCCAGCAACGCGTCTACTGCCCTACTTACCAGGCGAAAAAACGTATCAGGGCTCGATTCAACTGGGCACTCGCAGCAGCAGTGATGACCTTCAAGGCGAGATCTTGGAGACCCAGCCATGGCCGGAACTCAGCAACCAAGGTTGTCTCGAGGCACTTGCCCCTTTCCGTGGAACGATCCAACAACGTCCACCGCAGGTTTCGGCCGTCCATGTGGACGGGGAACGGGCCCACGCAAGAGCTCGTCGCGGCGAATCGATGGACCTAGCCGCAAAAACAGTCACCATCGAACGACTCAACCTGCTCGATTGGGATCCAACCTCGGGTCGCCTCCGGATCGAGGTGCACTGCACAGCAGGAACCTATATCCGAGCACTTGCCCGCGATCTCGGGGATGCGTTGGGCTGCGGTGGCTGTTTGGCAGATCTCACTCGCACCCAAGCCCTGGGCTTTCACATAGCGCAAGCCCATCCCTTGCCGGAATCCGATAGCAATCTGGAGTTGCCCGAACCCTTATCACCCTTAGAAGCCTTGCAAACGCTTCCAAAACGCACGCTCACGGATAGCGAGGAATTCGACTGGCGCTGTGGCCGGCGGCTCAGCGTGGGGGAAACCCTGCAGGGAAACGTGAAGGATGGCGATGCGGTGGTGGTCTGCAAGGCCGATGGCAGCATTGCTGGAATGGGGTTAGCCGAGGCGAACCAGCAACTACGGCCCAAGGTGGTATTCGACGCGGCGGGGTAATGCCACAGGTTGACCAAGCCTGAGTACCCTCCGAATAACTGACATCCCTGCTTCGACCCGATGGCTGGCCACAGCAAATGGTCACAGATCAAGCGCACCAAAGCGGTGGTTGATTCCAAGCGCGGGGCGCTATTTACCCGCCTTGGACGAGAGATCATGGTGGCCGCAAGAGCTGGGAGCGACCCGGCTGGCAATTTTCAACTGCGAACCGCGATCAACAAGGCCCGTGCGGCAGCGATGCCGGCTTCCAACATTGATCGAGCGATCGCCAAGGGATCAGGCCAAGGCGGGGAAGGAGCTCAACTCGAGGACGTCCGCTACGAGGGATACGGCCCTGGCGGTATGGCCGTGATGGTTGAAGCCCTTACCGACAATCGCAACCGCACGGCAGCAGATTTAAGGCTTGCCTTCAGCAAAAACGGCGGAAACCTCGGCGAGAACGGATGCGTGGCCTACCTCTTCGAACATCGCAGCGAGGTGAGTATTAAAACGGAGGCCGGTAGCGAAGAGCGCTTATTGGAGAGCCTGCTCGATCTTGATGCCGATGGCTACGAGTTGAACGATGAAACAACGGCCACCATTTTTGGACCATTTGCAGGCCTTGAAGCCCTGCAAGATGGCTTGCGTCAGCAAGGGTGGGATGTCAAAGAGTGGGGGCACCAATGGGCCACCACCACCAACGTTTCGATTAGCGATCCCGCTACTGCCCAGAGTTGCCTGAACCTGCTGGATGCCCTGGAAAGCCTCGATGATGTGCGGAGCGTTAGCGCCAATCTGGAGCTAGATACAAAGCTTGAGATCAACTGAAAATTCAGCATCAGTAGGCTGAAATAACCATTTTCAATTGCTCTTTAATTCGACCATTACCCAAGACAAGTCTCGGCAAAGTTTAGACACTTTTACAGACATAAATACATCCCGACGTTAAAATTACTAGATCAACAAAACTAAAAAATAATCCCATCAATTTCTTTTTGATAGTCCACACTCTCGTTCGCCGAAACATATTCATGCAGACATGCCAGACAACTGAAACAACGACACGAGTGATAGTACCGACATAGAAAAAGGCCGTGCAATTCAATAGTCAGCACCGATACGACCATCCCAACAGAGAATGGCGGGCTCTTTTTCTTATCCAAAAACAGAATCCCTATCACCTTAGTGCGTCGACAAGTCTTTAAATTTTTACGTCTACAAGATCTAAAACTTTCCTCCTGATCAATACAAAAAATCGATCCAATGAGTATCCCGCCAATAGTGTTGAAATAGACCCAAGCAAAAACTCAGCAATCGACAAAAGCTTATATGAGAACACAAACTGACTTGAAGCCATCTCAGCCAAAATCCTATCGATTCCCATATCAAAGACTGCAATAACAGCAGCACACAACATCACAATAGACAGGTAAAAAAGCGTCTTGACATTTCCTCGTCATCCATACTGATCAACAACCTACTAATCCCGATTTGCATATTCGCTAGCAGAAAAAAGATGGCCGATATCGCTAAATGATATACATCCTTCTGGAGATACACTTCAGCAATTTCAATGGCAATATTTGCACCTATTGCCACCCAAAGAAGCCATCGCAATACGACAAGAATCGATGCAAGCAAATCCTTGAATATTGATTTTCTTTGCACGTAGGTTTAATTTTGCTAATGACTAACATTACTCTAGATTGGAACATTAAAAGCAGAATTGCACTATTTAGCCATACTGCAGATGAGCTGGTCGTCCAACCTAGCCATAAGGGGCTTTGTGAGCACAACCAGAGCTGCTGATTCTTGATATCTAAGTCCAGCCAGATTCGTTGATACCCCCTGCCAACTCACATGCACCAACCAAACAAGTGAGTCATGCACGACAATATTGATAAATGCGCGATCATCGAAAGGCTTCAACAATCGAGGAAATAAAGCCGCGTCCCCTCTGCAACAACTGCTGGAGAACAGTTAGCCGTTGGAATCCAGCGGGTCGTTCCAACACCGAAGGCTGAAGCGCTGGACCAGAAGAGTGATATCCATCAAAGGCTGACAAGGCATCTTGGGCTCCCTGTAGGTGCATTTGCAATGCACGAGGATTGACGTTAGGGCTATGGCTGGACTGGGAGCGATTGCGCGTGAAAGACATGATCCGCACTCTTAACTCCTTCCTTTCTGCTCGATCCGCAAACAATAGACAAGAGCAATGTGATACTTCTTTAGATCAAACTAAAACAGTCCCATCGCGAAGATGCAAATCTTCTCGACCACATAACAAAACAATGACTATCACCATTGCGATCCAAATACTGATCAAGCATCAAGATGCAATCCAACTCAAAATGCATGAAGCCGCCAAATCCAGGGCCTAGGAATTAAATATGATGATCATTGCTTGATTTATACAAATAAGGGAGGCCGCCCCTCCCGGATGGAAGAGACGGCCTATCTCGCTCGTTTGTTCATGTCGCTACCCACTGTTCAGTGAAGCTGGTTCCGTGAAGCGTTAGTGGCTTAATCGAACAACAGTGAACTGAAAGAAAGTGAACTGAAAGAAGAAGAAGAGCGAAGCGACTGGCTTGGTGGCAAACCCTGGGGCCATTGCTACCAGGTGTGAAACCTCGTTTCCTTCAAGGGCACCTCAACGATGCGGAGGAAACTCGACTGGGTTGACGCTCTGCTTTGTCGCGCCAGACGAACGGTTCACGGATGGGTTGAAAGTTGGAGCAGGGGCCAGAAAAGTCAGCGTGCTTCTAGTGCTTGCTCAGGTGGAGTTTCGGCCGTCATGGGCTCCTCCGATTTCGATGCCCATACTTTTGCCCAGTACGGCTCCTTTGCCATCGGTGTTAAGGCGCATTGCCCTCTCAAGCAAAACCTCCGACAGTGGAAACAGCGTGCTTGGCGATGGTCGAGGGCGTTGTTGATCAACTGTCGCGATCGTCCACATCAGCTCCGGAGCCAACCTCCGCGTCAAGCTTCTGCCCAGGACGCCAACCACTGGACCAAATCTCACGGCATTTTGCATTTAGGCCGCTGCGATCCAACCCCCAAGAGGAGATCACTTTGCCGAGGTCTTGCTTGATGTCGTCCGCTCCAGGGAAATCGCCATAGCGCATCAACAATCGCCCAGCAGTCGTTAGGTGCTCTGGCCCTGGGTCGCCCTGATGTCCTAAAAGAGCATCCACTTCATCGCGATCTGTGGCGTACAGAGGATGAGTCTGCAGTGAGTCGTCGCTCATTTGTTCAGCGTCTTGATTCAAGAAACAACGCAATCCAGTCTGAAACTTGGATATGTCGAACAATCAAGGTATGAGCATTAATAGATGCGCCACACCGGAAAAAACGAGATAACGAGTTCGACAGATTGAGGAAACATGAACTCAAGGAACGACAAGATCATTCCACTGATGCTGCATACGAGCATTCACGATGATTCTCCATGTCTCTGCATCAACTGCCAAAACCTACGGAAGGTGATCGAGCGCAATGCTCGTGCTCAGCCTCCGATTCCTAATGCAGCTTGATCGTTATGGACGCTGGCTAACGCAGCGCTCTCGTCCACGCCTGTTTCTCAAGGCGAGCCAGTAGCCACGTTCGAGAGAGGTCAATTTTGGATTGGCTTCATTGACAACTTCGTGGGCGCGCTGCTTAGCCGCATCCATGAATCGTTCAGTCTTGTCGCGTGATTCCACAGTTGGAGCCCACGTAGTGATTTAAAAGTTAGTAATGGCTCTGCGATATGCCAACTGATAACCGGAATCCCTCACCTCACTAACGGCATTGATCGAACCAACACTTCCAAGCCAAAGGGGTTAGCGGCCATCGTCCATCCCGCGACGAACCAAGACCTGAGTGAGCCAGAGAAGCCCGATAAAACCCGCCGCCACCCAAATCAGATTCATCCTGAAATACGTGCTCGCTTGTTCAGACGAGCCAGATATCAACGATGCTGACAGGCGGCCAGGTCCTCAACGGGCGGCCAACAGCGACCAAGCGCTAAATCGTGTAGTTTTGTAACGCAACGATCGCTGCCGCGGCCCATGACCATCGACAACCGCTGCCGCGAGCAACAAAAAGTTGCTGATCGAATGTTCATGGATTTCAAATACACGGCTCCGGGCTCGACAGAGCAGTTACAGGCTCTCAAAACCCTCAGCTTTCTTCTAGGGATGTGGGGAGACTTTCTGGGACATGAGGTCAAACGCATGGACGCCGCGTCATCCCTTACATCTGTCTGATCACCGCAACAAACTTGATTAGTTGAGCGAAGATGTGTTTCTGATTTTTCTCATCCGTCGTTAGTGCTGCATGGCTCTTGACCAGCTGAAGGCCTTTCTCCTCAAAATGCAAAACGATGCGTCGCTGAAGCAAAACGTGCTGTCGGCATCAACGGCGGACGATGTCGCAAAAATCGGCAGCTCGATCGGTTTCGAGTTCTCTGGTGACGAATTACTCCGTTTCTCTGGGAAAAAAGTGGGTCGTGTCACCGTGTCGAAGCAAGAGACTCCAGGCGAGTACAACTAATTAAGTCAGCAAATCAGCACCAAACCTTTTGTTAGCGAACCCCAACAGACCACCTGGCTAGGCCGGTGGGGTCCCATCTGGAGTCGCTATGTCGATGAAGCAATTGGTGTCGTTCATGTCTCGAGTGCAAAGCAACGACTCGCTGCGCTCCGAAATCCAACACTGCGGTGATGACAACAGCTGTGTCTTGAAGGTGGCCGCGAAACATGGCCACAAATTTTCTTCAGCGAGCTTGTCCCGCTGGCAGCGAGACCATCACTAAAGAACGCATGCGTCAATCCGTCTGAGGGGTTGACTCCGATCCACCGGCTGCCCGTCGCCGAATCACTTCCGCCAACATTTCAAGTTTGGCGTTCTCAGATTCGGTGGCGCGGTTGGCCATCCAGGCACTCGCGGCTTTTTGCTGAGCGACTTGCTGAACCAAAGCCAAGGCCATCTCACGCAACTGCTCAAGATCCCTGCAATCGTTAATGAGCCGTGTGAGTTTTTCCACTTCAAAGCTCTGTTCGAGCGGTCGCTCGACCGGATCAATCGTCATATCAGCCCTAAGCAGCGTTGCGTGAGGCTAAGGAGGATCCATGGCATCGGCGTCAGCCCAAAGCCATACACAGGGGTGATTCAACAACCAGCTTGCGGGCAAGCCTGGCTGAGGCGCTGGCAACGTCAACAGTCGCTTGAGGATGTCAGCTTTGGCAGCGCCCGTTACCACTAAGTGAATTTCATCCGCCGCCAAAATTTCTTGGAGGCCAAGGGTGATCGCCTGAGCAGGTACCGCCGCAGGATCTCCTCCAAACAGCGCTGAATTCTGTCGCCGGGTGGCATCTGATAAGTCCACCACGTGACAAGACTGATCAGCCGTCGTGGGGGGCTCGTTGAAACCCACATGGCCGTTGTTTCCCAAGCCCAAAAGTTGCACCCCCACTCCACCGCATGCATTCAACTCAGCGGCATAGGCCTGCGCAGCACCGTGAGCATCGGCAGCGCCTCCACTGGGAAGATGCAGTGTCTCAGGCGGCAGCTGCAATGGCTCGCCGAGATGTCGACTCATATAAGTGCTGTATCGGCGGGGATCTCCAGTCGGCAAACCCAAATACTCGTCCAAATTGAAGCTGGACCATCGCTGTCGCAGCTCATCCAGATCCGGAGCAGACCAGAGCATGAGGCGCTGAACAAGGGCTGCATACAGCGGCTCCATGGTTCGTCCAGTCGCCAATCCCAGGGGCCTTCTCAGGGCCAAAGGCATCGAAAGCCATTGACGCAAATGGGTTTCAAGGCGCTGGGCTAATCGATCACAACAATCCGCAGCGCTGTCGTACCGCTGAAGCTGGCGGGGGAACCGCAACACGGGGGCATCCGATGGTCAACCCCACCAGCCTGACGCCGGATGGGGCTGCCAAGCGAGGGCTGGGTCGTAGTGCGATTTAAAGGGGAGCACATCTGCTCCTCGGTAGTAATGGCTCAAAATTGTGCGGAAATCGGCCCCCTGCTCCGCCAGCCCATGGGCACCCCATTGGCTCATCCCTACGCCGTGGCCATACCCCTGACCCCGCACTAAAAGCTGTAATCCACCCACCGCAATACCCCGACGCTCGTTGGAACGGGACGCTCGAAAGCGGAACGATCGTGAGCGCATCGGACTCGACAGCACCGGCGGCAGCGGCGGCGGCGCTACCAAGAACGAGGTTGAAGGGAAAGAGCTGGTTGTTGTCGACCGAGCGACGGATGCTGTGATGCGGTCAATCCGGGATCTCGATCCCATGGATGAAGCCGAACGACGGGCCAAAACGGTGGAAGATTGGAACGGCTTTGCCGAGTCAGCAGACACCATCTCAAAGGTCACCAACGTGCTTTTCAAGCCCAAACGCTGACGCAACTCGCGTCCGGTCAGCACAAGGGATCCGCGAGGTCCTTCCAGCCTGGCCTGTCGCACACGACCACTCGCACTCCGACTTGTGACATCAACCCGGTTCACGCCGCCAGTTTCAGGAAGGCGTTGACGCAAGCCCGAAGAAGCAAAGCGTTCCTGCCAACGATGGACCGGACTGTGTTGGTCATGGTCTGGGACGCTCACGAGATAAGGGAGCTGTTGACTCCAGACCATCCCGCTGGATTCAGTGACGCCACCAGAACTGCTGTGAAACACCGCATTAATCAATTTGCCGCGATGGACCAGCACCAACGAACGGGTCTCAGCCACCGCCTGGCGGGTACTGGCGGTTTCAGCTTCAACACCCCGGTACACCTGACTCGCGACGCTGGCCTTCACATCCCATCCACCTCCGCGACTGCGCTGCCGAAGGGCATAGGTCCGAGCAGCAACGGCTTGGGCCTTCAAAGCGGCCAAGGGCCAATGGTGGGGCATCTCACTCCCCACCACGCTGGTGAGGTACGTCTCAACACCAAGCGCATTCACAACCCGCAAACGCCCTCCCCGACAGCTGATCTGAAATTCACCCCGATAGCGACGGGAGTCCAACCAGATCCCCCGAGGGTCATCGTTTTGCACTGTCAAAACGGTGCCTGAAGCCAAGCGGCGACGGTTCCCATCCAAAACGGCTATGAAGCTCCCACCGGCTTGTTCCAACTGCAGCCGTCGAAGCCGTCGCACACCTCCACCCAAGCCACGCACCTGCATCCACTGCGTTTTGTCAGCCCTGAGCAGCAGCTTTGGTCCCTCATGTAACAGGACCCGCATCTGAGGCTCCCGTTCCATCGGCATCGCGTGCTGAGCGGAACCGAACAGAGCCGCTGTCGCAAATCCCGCCAGGACAACTGAAGCGATCCGCACCATGCGCAACCAAAGGCGTTTCAGTGTGCCGCCTCTTGCCATGTCCAGCCAGATGTCAGCATGAAGAACTGAGAACCGACGACCTTGCAGGTCACCTTTCTGGGAACAAGTTCTGGCGTTCCCACTCGGGCACGCAACGTTTCGGCTGTAGCGCTGCGACTGCCACAGCGCTCGGAGATGTGGCTATTCGACTGTGGCGAGGGAACCCAGCATCAGTTTCTGCGGAGCGAACTTCGGCTCTCGCAGCTCAGACGGGTCTTCGTGACCCATATGCACGGCGATCACGTGTTCGGCCTTCCAGGCCTTCTGGCCAGCCTTGGCTTAGCTGGCAACAGCAACGAAGGCGTCGACCTCTACGGCCCTGATCCTCTCGAGAGCTATCTCAACGGCGTACTGCGCACCAGCTCCACCCGGATCGGCTACCCCCTCAAAGTGCACCGCGTTCACGACTGCGCGGAGAACGGAACCCTGGTGTATGAAGACGACGATCTGATGGTGCGCTGCACACCGCTCACCCATCGCGTTCCGGCCTACGCCTATCGGGTGGACCAAAAACCCTTAGCGGGACGATTCGATATCGCCAAGGCCAAAGACCTACAAATCCCTCCCGGTCCCATCTACGCCCAGCTCAAGCGGGGAGACACCGTCACCCTCGAAGACGGGCGCGTCATCGACGGCACAACCCTCTGCGGTCCAGAGAGGCCTGGAGTGAGCGTTGTGTATTGCACCGACACGGTGTTCTGCGAAGCAGCGGTCGACCTTGCCCAAGGCGCCGATTTACTGATTCACGAATCGACCTTTGCTCACCAAGAATCAGAGATGGCTTATCAAAAACAGCATTCCACGAGCACGATGGCGGCCCAAACGGCGGCGGAAGCCAACGTTGGGCAACTCGTCCTCACCCACCTGAGCCCCCGCTACGCCCCCGGCAATGCCGTAACGCCAGAAGACCTTTTAAAGGAAGCCCAAGCGATCTTCCCAAACACCTGTCTGGCAAAGGATTTCCTCACTTTGGAGGTAAAACCGCGCTGCAACAGTTTGTGATCCGGCCTCAGGGAGCCTCGGCCCCGTGATACAAGAGCTGGGTGCGGTGAATCCGTCAGTCCCCGGCAACCTTCATGGTCTCTGTTTTCTCCTCTTTGCGGCAATCCTTCAAAGGACTCCTCGTTCTTGTACCGGTGTTGATCGGCTTGGCGTTTATTTCCCCTGCAGAAGCAGTGCAATGGGATGCCGAGACACTCACGGTTCCAGTGAATCCCGACGGCGCAGAGGTGACCTTCACAGATCGCGAGATCAATGCAGGACGAAAGGTCTTCAACACCAGCTGCGGCACGTGCCACGCCGGCGGAATCACGAAAACCAATCAAAACGTTGGCCTCGACCCAGAAACCTTGGCTTTGGCTACACCAGCCCGCGACAACGTCGATGCGTTGGTGGATTACATGAAGGATCCCACCTCTTACGACGGTGAATACAGCATTTCCGACGTTCACCCCAGCATGCGCAGTGCTGAGCTGTACCCAGCAATGCGCGATCTCGACGACGAAGACCTGCGCCTGATGGCCGGATACATCCTTGTATCCCCGAAAGTGCAAGGGTCGTCATGGGGTGGCGGCAAGATTTATTTCTAGGAATCAACCCAATTAACCCGATTTAAGTATCCAGATCGATTGAATTAAAACAACAAAGCCGGCTTTAGGGCCGGTTTTTTAATATCAACTTTTTTTCAACCAGGCAGATAATACCGAGGGCGCAACCAACCGAGAAAACAGACACCAGCTACTCAGCTCAAAATTCTTTCCAACAGCGAACATTCAACATTTTTGATTTATACTTGCAGAACATTTAATTCATAAGCAAATCATCTAAATAGCAAAAACTCAATAACGCGAGAAAGGCTCAATGATCAATCAACGCCTCTAAGTTCGGCTCAATATTGTCTGGCTCCATCGAGCGAGGGTGACGGCTGTACCACCACTCCTGCAATTCACGGACCAATCGGACGGAGAACAGGGTGAGCACCGTTGCAGTCGGACGCGACCCTGGCTGAAGCAACTCCACCGAGTACGACGGGCATCGGCGCGCCGCGAGATCTGGAACAAAACGTCTGCCCACCCGCCGCCAGCTGGGCTCCTTGCTCCTCCAGGCCAAGCGACAGCATGGCCAAGGCAGCTCTTCACGGTCGAACAATCGACAGCATGGGCCGATCACTCGAAAGCTGTACTGCCCCCCTGGACTGGTATGGATACTGCCGGGAGCCAGCAGATCGTGAACCTCTGGACGGCTCACGACGACTTAAAAGCAAGAGCACGAGCCATACAAAGCGGCCAAAAAACAAAAAACCACCCCCGTAGGGGTGGTTGAACCATCGTTCAAGGAACGAAGTGGTGGCTCAATAGAGCTCTTCTTCAGCGTGGGTCTTGATGGTGCAATCGGAGGTGGGGTAAGCCACGCAGGTCAGCACAAAGCCCGCTTCGATCTGATCGTCGTCCAGGAAGCTCTGGTCGGACTGATCAACGGTGCCGGCAGTGATTTTGCCAGCGCAGGTGGAGCAAGCGCCAGCGCGGCAGGAGTAAGGCAGGTCGATGCCTTGCTCTTCTGCTGCGTCGAGGATGTACTGATCATCAGGGACTTCGATGGTCTTGTTGAGACCTTCGCTCTCGCTGACCAGGGTGACCTTGTAGGAAGCCATTGATTGATAAATACGACAGGTTCCGGGAAATCCGGTCCTGCAGAACAGCACCTATCTACTGCAAATGAGGGGCGAAGCAGAGGGTTCGAGCCGTTCAGGGAGGCAGGACCAATCTGAGTGCGAGGTCCGATAAGCCTGGCTTATGACAAATGGCTCATGTGTGTCGAATCTCCAACAACCCCCAACGCCCTTGCGCCAACTCCTGAGTGACCTGCCAACCCTGGGTCGCGAGTACATCTTTGAGCCTCGGAGCTTGATCCACCAACAATCCACTTAGGAGCGCTCTCCCATTCGGAGCCATGAGACTTTCGAAACCGGGGGAGAGGGCCTCAATCACAGGGGCCAAGATGTTGCAAAGCAAGAGATCAGCTCGTCGGCCTGCCAGGAGGGTTTGAAGGGTCTCCACGGATCCCAGGGACACCTGCAACCGTTGCTCAGAGCATCGATTCAATGAACGATTCCCTTCCGTCGCGCGGATGGCCAAGGAATCGGTGTCTGCGGCTAACACCGCATCAGCACCCAGGCACAGGGATGCCAGCCCCAAAACACCGCTTCCACAGCCGAGATCAGCCACGAGTAAGCCCTGCGGAGGGCACGCCTCCAGGGCCTCCAAACAAAGGCGCGTCGTTGGGTGACTCCCGGTGCCAAAAGCGCTGCCTGGATCCATCCGAATCACAAGGCGGTCGGCATGTTCCTCAGGCACGTCTAACCACGCTGGAAGAATTAAAAGGCGTTGTCCCACTGGATCGGGTTGCCAGTGCTGCTTCCAGCTCAAACTCCAATCTTCATCAGCTACCTCGTCCCAAACACCTGAAGGGAAAGCCAAACCGAAGGGCTGCGATAGGGGCTCAAGACTGGCCAGCAATTGCTCTCGCTCAGCAACGGGCCACTCCGGTTGGGGCAACCAGACCAACAACGTTTTCTGGTGGGGGGTGTCTGGGGAATGCTGCAGCGCAAAGCGGTGCAGCCCCAAGTCATTCAGCTTCCAAGCCAGCGACTCCTCCAGCTCTGGAGGACAAGGCATCGACAATCGCCACCACATCAAAGGGTGACCGGATGGGCTTCCTGAATGCCGTCAATCGCTGTGATTTTCTGAAGCAAATCAGCCGGGATCGGGTCATCGATGCTGAGCACCATCACAGCATCACCACGAACAATTTTTCGCCCCACTTGCATGGAGGCGATGTTCACGTTGTGCTCCCCCATCATTGATCCCAAATGGCCAATGATTCCAGGCATATCGCGGTGACGGGTAAACAACATGTGCCTGCTGGGAGACACATTCACGGGGTACTCATCAATGCTCGTGATCCGTAATTCACCGTCGGCAAAAACAGCGCCAGTGACACAACGATCGCCCTGATCACCACGCGTCGTGATTTGCAGGGACCCCCCTGCGAAATCGCGGCTCGATTCGTCTTTGACTTCCAAAACCTGGATGCCCCGTGCTTTGGCTTCCAAAGAAGCATTCACAAAATTGATGCTGTCGCCGAGGGCTGCACTCAGCAGTCCTTTTAATGCGGCGATCACAAGAGGTTGAGAGGGATGACTCGCGAACTCACCTTGCAGGCGCAGCTCCATTTCCTTCACGTGCCCACCCGCCAACTGGCTCACGAGCAAACCAACGGTTTCAGAGAGCTGAAGGTGTGGCTTCAGCCGCTCCATAATTTCAGCGCTAAGGCCAGGGATATTCACAGCGCTGCGGGCCGGCAAGCCCAGCAACACATCCCTGATTTGCTCGGCCACATCGATCGCCACGTTTTCTTGGGCTTCTTCCGTGGATGCACCCAAGTGAGGCGTTAATACCAGCCCGCGTTCAACCGCACGCAACGGCGAATCTTCCGCCAAGGGCTCACTGGCGTACACATCGAGACCCGCCCCAGCAATCACTCCCTGGTTAATGGCTTCGGAGATAGCAGCTTCATCAACAACGCCACCACGGGCACAGTTCACGATGCGTGCTGTGGGCTTCATCGTGCGCAGCAAATCAGCATTCACCAAATTTTCTGTGTCCTTGGTGCGGGGGATATGCAACGTCACGTAGTCCGCCGTTCGAAAGAGCTCATCGAGCTCGATGAGCTTCACCTGCATTTGCTTGGCACGATCGGCAGCAATAAACGGGTCGTAAGCGATGACGTCCATCCCCATCGCTTGGGCCACCTTGGCGACGTGAGAGCCGATCTTGCCGAGACCCACCACTCCAAGGGTCTTCTTGTAGAGCTCATTACCGACATATTTTTTGCGGTCCCACTTCCCCGCACGCATTCCGGCATTCGCCTGGGGTACGTGGCGTGAAAGCGACAGCATCATCGCCAAGGCGTGCTCTGCCGCCGCGATGGTGTTGCCTTCGGGAGAGTTCACCACAAGAACACCCCGCTGCGTCGCTGCGGGGACATCAACGTTGTCGACCCCAACGCCAGCACGACCAATGATCTTGAGTCGGCCAGCAGCGGCAATCACCGTCGCTGTCACTTGAGTACCAGAACGGATCATCAATCCGTCGTACTCACCAATGATCCCCACCAGCTCGTCTTCGCTCAAACCGATCCGCTGATCGACTTGCGCCACCTGGTTGAGGATGTCCAAGCCGGCCTGATCAATCGGATCGGAAACCAGAACTTTCGTCATGAACGGGCGCAAAACTGCCTGCTCAAACTGTAGAGATCAACACCCACCCACCCCCCAATAACTAAGGACAGGGTTCAGAATTCAACTAACAAAATGTGAGCGAATGCCCGTCTGCGTGGTGGTGGTGTCCAACCAAAGGGCTGCTGAAGGGCTCAGCCAACAGCTCAAGGAGACCAAACTCCCGCTGACGACATGCATCACGCTGCCACCAGAGGGCGATGCCATCGATCAAGTGGAATTGCTTAGCCCAAACCTCACCCGCGCTCGACGGCAAAAGGCGATGGGGCGCTGGTTGATGCCCTTTGGATTTTTAGCGGGAGTCACGTTCACGCAGATCACCAACCTCACCACGTTTGCAAGCTTCGGGCCATGGGGTGAAATGTTGATCGGCGGTTTGATGGGGATGGGCTCTGGCTTGATGGGCAGCTATGCAGCGGCCGCCAGCGTGAATTCCGATAACGACGATGGCGTGCGCATCCTGCGTAACCGTCGAGAGGAAGGGAGCTGGCTTGTATTGCTCGAAACACCGAATGGGATCGAACCCCCATGGCAGGTGGTGCAACGCAGCAATCCTCAGCAGGTGGTGCGCCTCAACGACCTATGACCCTTTTGAAGGAGGAGCTCCTCACAGGAGCAGACGATCCGGCGGGGCTAAGACAACTAATCCAGCTGGCTGATCAAGTCGTGCGGACGTGGCAACCGGCGTGGAGCCCATTTCTTGATGCTCGACTTCAGGAAGAGGCACTTGAACGCCTGAGCAACTTGAGTGAAATTGGCTGGCATCGTGATGGGGGCTATCCGGGGGCCGAACGATGCAGATTCCTCTGCCAGCGACGCGACCCAATCGGAGATGCCGACACGTGTGCTCCCGTTCAAGGACTCCTTATTGAGGGAAACTTTCTGTTCGATCCCCTCAGTCCGGAAGACATTCGCAACGCCCTACAAGAGTTAGGAGCTGCACCGGATCAAATTGGAGACCTCTGGGTACGAGGCGACCGCGGTGGCCAGGGGCTTTGTACTCCAGAGAGCGCAGCAAGGCTCCATGAACAACGCGGTCGCGTGCGCGACGTTGAGATCCGGTGCGAGGCCCTACCCATTGAAGCGCTCCACTTACCAGCCCAACGCACCCCCAGAATCCTGCAAACCGTCGAGGCCTCCTGTCGGATTGATGCCATTGCATCCGCAGGCTTCGGCCTTTCGAGAGCCAAAATTGTCGGCCACATCAAAGCTGGGCGTCTGCGCGTGAACTGGCATGACGTGCGTCTGGCAAGTCGAGACGTGGGGGTCGGTGACCGGCTCCAGCTGCAAGACCGTGGGGCCCTTGAAGTGCTCTCGCTCACCCGGACAAAACGTGAGCGGTGGCGTGTCGAACTCAGGCGCAGTTAAGACGCACTCTGGCTGCTAATCTCCACTGCGATCAACGTGAACCAATCGTGGTTCGATGTTGGTTAATGGGGGCGATTAGCTCAGGGGTAGAGCGCTACATTGACATTGTAGAAGTCACTGGTTCAAATCCAGTATCGCCCATTTCCCTTTAGGGGACTGAAGTTTCGATGACATTAACGATCGTCGTTGGTCTCGGACGATCCGGACTCGGAGCTGCACGTCTCTTACATCATCAAGGCCAAAAAGTTGTTGTTTTGGAGCGCGGCACGGGTCCCGATCAAACGTCCTGCGCAGCAACACTTCAAGCGGAAGGCATCCAGGTTGAGTTGGGCATTCCTCTCGAAATCAACAGCTTTGAACCTTGGCGTTCGGACCTAGATGCTGTGGTGGTTGGGCCAGGGATTCCATGGGATCACCCAACCCTTAACGGCCTGCGACAGGAGGGAGTTCAGATACGCGGGGAGATCGAGCTGGCCTGGGAGGCCCTCAACGACATTCCTTGGGTGGGAATCACCGGAACCAACGGCAAAACCACGGTCACCCACCTTCTCAGTCATGTGCTGGGCCATGCCGGAATCGTTGCCCCCATGGGAGGGAACATGGGCGTTTCAGCGGCGGACATGGCGCTGAAAATCAGAAGGGGGGAGACGCCCAAGCCGGATTGGCTGGTGATGGAACTCAGTAGTTACCAAATCGAGGCAGGCCCAAACTTGGCTCCAAGCATCGGCATTTGGACCACCCTCACCCCAGACCATCTCGAACGCCACGGAACACTTGAGGCCTACAGGGCGATTAAACACAGCCTGCTGCAGCGCTCCAGCTTGGCCATCTTCAATGGGGATGATGCGGATCTCTCCGCCCATCGCCCATCCCTCAAGCGCGGGATGTGGGTGAAGGCAGCGCCCCCTTGCCATGACGACCCACCCGCAGATTTTTGGATTGATGACGCTGGAACGGTGCAAGCGAGAGAAGGCGGTGCGATGTTTCCAGCCAAAGTCTTGGCGATGCCAGGGGCCCACAATCGTCAAAACCTGTTGTTGGTTACAGCTGCCGCCGCACAGATCGGCCTCAATGCGGAGCAGATTGCCCAAGGCCTCGAGAGCTTCCCTGGCGTTCCCCATCGTCTCGAGAACCTCGGATCCACTTCCTCTGCCGACGTTTTCAATGACAGCAAGGCCACCAACTACGACGCAGCCGCGGTCGGCCTGCAGGCCATGGCAGGCCCAGTGGTGGTCTTGGCGGGAGGCCAGACCAAACGCGGTAACGCCACAGGCTGGCTAGCCGAATTGAAATCAAAGGCTTGCGCGGTGGTGTTGTTCGGCGCTGGGGCAGAGGAATTAGACGCACTGATCCGTCAGTCCAACTATCAAGGACAGGTGCATCGCTGCACCGATCTGAGCGCTGCCGTAGCGATTGCCGTTCGGGCAACATCCGAGCTGCAAGCGTCCAGCTTGCTGCTATCCCCAGCCTGCGCCAGTTTTGATCAGTACCAAGATTTCGAAGCCCGAGGCGATCATTTCCGCGACTTGATGCAGCCCCACATGCACGTGGGGTGAAACAAATCGAGCATCTTTGCTGGCGGTTCGCCAGAGCCAACTCAAAATGGGATCACACGATTGGTGTCTGTGGCCTTTTGGCTGATGAAAAGCGAGCCTGATGCCTATGGCATCGATGATTTGCGCCGAGAGGAATCAACCCTCTGGGATGGAATTCGCAATTATCAGGCCCGCAATTTCATGCGCAGCATGAGCGTGGGTGACCAAGCCTTTTTTTATCACTCCAATTGCAAACCACCAGGAATCATTGGCTTGATGGAAGTTGTGGAAACACATTTAGTCGACCCGACTCAATTTGATTCCACTGCCAAGTATTTCGACCCCAAATCCAAACAGGATCAACCGCGATGGGACTGTGCTCGACTTCGTTTCCTTGGCCAATTTGACCAACTTCTCAGCCTGGATCAATTGCGCGCCTCTTACAACGAAGAGCAACTGCCTGTGATCAAGCGGGGAAATCGACTTTCCATTTTGCCCGTCCCGACCACGACTGCAAAAGACCTGCTGGATCGGCTTGGCCCTCTCCACTGACCTTCCCCTGATCACCCTGCTTCCACGAGCCTGGATCGGCTTTGGGAAAGCCCCGTGGAGCTGCGTTGGGCTAGCCGCTCTCGTCTTGATGTGTGCGATCGGCCCCGCCGTCGTAGCCCAAGACCTGCGGGCAATCTCCACGCCAGGTGTGGCTCGGTTTGGAGACATCGCTGTATTGATCAGCCTTGGGCTGCCCATGGTTCCCCTACTGGGCTTACTGCGGTTCGCCGATCAGCTTTTGCCAGCACCCCTTGAACCAAAGCCACCCCAACGACTCACAGCCCTCCTCTGCCACGCCTTCGCGCTGATGGTGATCGAGCTTCTCCTACTGGTGGCTGGGTTAACGCTGATTCAGTGCCTGAGTTGGGCCGTCGGGCAAGTCAGCACAACCCTGGCAGGCCTGATTGTGATCCTCGGAGCTCTGATCCTTGGAGCGGGCCTCTTCACCCAGGTGATGTCGTTACCGCTGCTGGTTCATCACCGCTGCAGAGCCCTTCAAGCCATGGACCGGAGTCGACGACTTGTTCAAAACAACAGCTTGAAAATGCTCGCCGTTTTGGGGTTGCTGCTGGGTATCAACGCACTGGGATTACTGGGAGCGACGCTTGGGCTCCTGCTGAGTTTGCCCTTCAGCGCGCTGATCCTGATGGCTTGCTGTCGACCTCAAGCCCCATGGAGAAGAGATTCACGTCGAAACATATTGCCCACGTAGACCCGGGTGATTTCGCGGGACTCAATCCCGTTTTGCACCAAGAATCCGGCCAGTGCCGCCTGAACGAGGCGGTACTGATCCCAATTGGGATGTCGCTCAATGAACTGCACCATGGCCTGCTGTAAAGCGAGAGGAAGTTCCGACTGAAAACTCACCACATTGTCTCCACCTTCGACGACCTGCTCCAAACCCGATTGCATCAAAAACGCCCTTACCGCACAACCAGTTCTCCACAAGAATTGGCACCCGTCAAGAAAACTCAAATCACGCAAGTCTCATGGGACTCCTTTTGAGAATGCTGCGGTTACAGCGTTCAGGCGTTCCCGATCGCAGGACTCAGAAGTTCGCTAACAGGCTCCTTGCAAACGTCAACAAATGAAGCCCAAAGCTTCCGCTTTCCACAGAGCTTTGTTGCGACAGCGGTCCGTACGACAACCCTGTGGAAAAACTGTGCAAAGACGGGGGCTGAGATGGGGAAGAATCAATCAGCTGCGATTGATGAGACCAGCTAATCAATGGTCAATCATCCCAATGTTCTGACAGCAGCGACCAACGCCGCCGCTGTCGGGGCTGGCCAAAACCCTTCCACCCCACGCCCCTCCTCGGGCGTCAGAACGATCGCAAGACTCCAGCTTTGGCAATCTCCAGCCAAACACCCCCACCAAACACCTCGATCCAGCTCGAGTTCGATGGCCTCCTCGGCCATGAGCTGATCCTTCAACGCAGAGTGCTGGGCCTCAAGGGTTGAGAGAAGGTCTACAAACTCTTTCCATTCAGGTGATGTGAGCTCAAAGGCCCAGCCTTCGCCTCCAACCAAAATGTTGAACTCTCCTCTTAAAGAGTCCCGGGCCAAACGCCATCCGGGCCCTTCCTGCAAAATCACGGCGAGTTAGCCAGGCAACAGATCAGGCTGATCTTGCTCATCGCTTAACTCAACGATGGCCCGTTGCACCGGTTTCACACTCGATTCCTCCAGCAAGCCATCGAAGTCGTCGAAACGCCGCTGCTTCGCACGAAACGCGATGCGAACTGTGGTGAGATAACGATTGCTGGATTGCCGGATCAGGCTCTCGCCACGCTTGGCAAGATCACTTGAATCAACCCCTGCCGAAATCACAAGCCAACTGCATTCAATCAACCACCTTAATCGTTGATCGCCACGTTTTCATTAAGCAAGTTGATCGCTGGGAAAGGGGACATGCATTGGATAGGAACGCTGGCGTGAACCCGAGCCACGCAACACGATCTGGCGCCCAAGGTCGAGAGCCGCCAGTGGCTCCCGTACATAACCCAGAAGCGCACTCACGTCCTCCAGATGCCCATCATCACGACATTCAATCCGCACACTGCCCCAGCTACGACGCATGCGACAGGAATGGAGCGGTTGCAACAGCTGTTGTAAGGCTGGTTCCTCGCGGTAGTAAGAAAAAATCAGCCGCTGTAGACGATCCATCAGCACCGATCCCGTTACTCTCAACCTGATATCAACGTGCACCCAGCGCGGCGTGACACAGCGTGGGAGAAGAAAAGCTTCAACATTCAACCGGCCGTGGCGGAACGCTGGCAATTGATTTGGGGAGCACCACAACAGTGGTGGCCTTTCAATCGCCTGATACTCCAACAGCACAGCTAGTGGAGCTCGCTCCGATTAGCCGCCGCCCAGGAGAAGTACCCAGCCTCGTCTGGGACAACGGTGACCAGCCCTTGATTGGCCGTCAGGTGATCGAAGCAGGGCTGGATGACTCCGATGACCCAAAGCTTCACCGGGATTTCAAACGTCTGATCGGACCAGAAGACACCCCGGAACACAACCGTGCTTGCTGGGCAGGACAGCAATTGTTGAGAGAGGTGTGGCAAAGGCTTCCCCAAGACCTCAACATCGAGCGGCTTGTGCTTTCGGCTCCAGTGGAGAGCTATCGGACTTACCGAAGCTGGCTCCTTCAAGCGAGTGATGCACTGCCCGTTCAAGAAATTGCCTTGGTTGATGAGCCCACAGCCGCCGCCTTGGGAGCCGGTTTGCCTCCAGGATCGCGGATGTTGGTCGTGGATCTTGGTGGCAGCACCCTTGATCTAGCCCTGGTGTCCCTGGAAGGCGGCGAAGGCAAAGCGGCTCCCATCGCCCAGCTCTTGCGGCTTGGTGGAAGAAGTCTTGGTGATACCAGCGGTCAAAAACTACGCACAGCGAAGGTGCTTGGGAAGGCGGGCATGCGGCTCGGCGGTCGTGATATCGATCGCTGGATCGTGAATGCCTGCTGCCCCAATCAGCCGGTGACCTCAACGTTGCTGGACGCTGCAGAACGTCTGAAATGCCGTCTCAGCAGCAGTGACGTGCCCGATCGAGACCAGTTGCTTGAGATCACAGCTGATGAACAACAACACAGCCTTCGTCTGTCTCGCCGCGAGCTCGATCAACTCCTCGAACAGCACGACTTCGACACAGTCCTGGCAGAACTGATGGAAACCACCCTGGCCGGAGGACGACGAAACAACTGCCACCTCGAGGATCTTGCGGGTGTCGTGGCGGTTGGCGGCGGAGCTCAACTGCCTTGGCTGCGCCGCTGGCTGGCCGACAACACGGCTCCTGCTCCTTTACTCACCCCCCCACCGGTTGATGCCGTCGCACTAGGGGCACTCAAGCTCACCCCAGGGGTTGCAATCCGAGATGTCTTGAACAACGGCGTCTCGGTTCGCACCTGGGATCAACGCACCAATCGCCATCACTGGCATCCCCTTTTCGTCGCTGGCCAGCCTTGGCCCAGCAGTGAGCCACTCGAGCTGATTCTGGCCGCTAGCCAGACCGGACAACGCAGCATTGAATTGGTCTTGGCAGAGCCCTTAACCCAAGGCAGGCACAGTGTTGTCTTCGTGAATGGCTTGCCGACCGTTCGGGAGCTCGAAACCAGTGAGAGCGACCATCTGCCCTGGCCGAGCGATCCCCTTGTCTTGCCCCTGTCTCCACCTGGAGAAATCGGACAAGACTGCCTTCATTTGCGCTGGTCGATCGATGCCGAGGCACGGCTGCAGCTCACCATCCGCGATCTTCGATCTCAAAAACAACTCCCCACCGTGATCCTGGGCACGGTCCGATAGGACGTCCGTCCACAGATCCTGGGTGCACAGGGCGCGGCTCCATAGAACACACCTATCGACTCCCGCAAAATTTCCTTGGCGGTGCATCGCCACCTGCTTCAGCTTTGGGTGCTGGCCACCCTGAGCATGGTGCTCGCGATTGCGGGGGGTGCGTTCTGGTGGGAAAAACAATTACCAGCACACCTCCGCAGCGCCATTGCAAACCAGGATTACGAAGGATGCATTCGCGCCAGCGATCAATTGGCCGCTTTGCAATGGCTCGGACAAAGCGCGCCCGCAGAGCTTGCACTGTGTCGTCAGCGCCATGCTGAAGAGTTATGGGCACAAGGGGCCACGAGCCAAGCGCTCGACCTGCAATACAAACTCGTGGTTTCGAAACAAGGTGATCTCGACAAGCATCGAGCCAGGCTCAACCAATGGCAGCAGGCGATTCAAGAGCGAGCAATCCGATTGTTTCGCCAAGGACAGTTGAAGCCATCCCTGGCTCTCCTCAAACCACTGGAACTTCAGCAGCGAGAACCGATCCGAGATCTTCGAAAAACATTTCAAGAGATCTGGAACCGCAACAGCGTCGAACACACGCGCCTCGAACGCCTGGTGCAACAGGAACGCTGGTGGGAAGCACTCGACAGCTTGAATCGTCTCGATCACCCCTGGTGGCAATCCAAGGCTGAAGTTCTGAAAAAGGGCATCGAAACCGGCCTTGCAGGTTTTGACAGCGGAACAGAACACAACCAACACGCTGCTGAGCCTTCCAATGTGATTTCTGGTGAAGAGCTCGAACAGGCGGTCCAACGGCAATTAATCCAAGGCATCGAACCTTGGGACGCCTTCCAAGCCGGCTGCCAAAGCCTGGGGGGTCGGGTCAAAGAAGACGGACCGGAAAGCTTTTGCCAACGGCCGGCAACAGGACCATGACAAAATGGATTCAGGATTGTTTTGGTGCGATGCAGACGGGCGACAAGGTGCAGGTCAACACGTCTGTTGTTGTGTACAACCACCCCGAGCATCGCGGCGAGGCCTTCGACATGCAGGGCCAAAACGGTGAGATCGTGACTGTGCTGAATGACTGGAAAGGCCGCACGATTAGCCCCACCCTTCCCGTCATCGTTGCGTTTGGTCGATACAAGGCCCATTTCCACGCTGAGGAGCTCATGTCAGCGGGATAGAGCGCTTCAGAAAGACCCCCTCTTCCCCGTCAACATCTCGCAGGCGCAGTTCGATCGTTTCGCTGCGCCGCGAGGGGACCGTTCGGCCACAGAAGTCCGGCTGAATCGGCAACTCCCTGTGACCACGGTCCACCATTACGAGCAACATCACGCGCTGGGCTCGGCCCCAGCCATGGAGTGCCTCCATGGCCGCACGCACTGTGCGCCCTGTGAAAATCACATCGTCCACCAACAACACCTGCCGATCTTCCAGGTTGCAAGGGAGAGTTGTTGTTTGCGCCAAGCGTGTACCGATCCGCTCGAGATCATCTCGATGAAAGGTCGGGTCAATTGATCCTTGAGCAATCGGATGACCACTCAATCGCTCCAATTCCTGAGCCAAAACACGGGACAGCTCCACACCTCGTGTCGGGATTCCCAGCAACATCAAGCGACGGCTGTCGTCCACTTGCTCCAACACCTGCGTCGCCAGACGGACCAAGGTTCGGCCCAGCTCTCGGTCGGAGAGAATTTCTACCCGGTCTTGGTCGGCCATAGAAGCGAAAGAATGTGGGTTCAGATAAAACGACGAGTTGTGGACTGTTGGAGAGTTAGGTTGACTTTGGAAAAGTCCTTCTGAGGCGACGGTCGCTGGTGAACGTGGGCAGCAGCACTTCCAAGGGTTCAGCACGCACCGGATCAATCGCTCCGGTGGTTCTCACCATTCTTGATGGTTGGGGACATCGAGACGAAGAAGAGAACAATGCCATTCGACAGGGAGACACTCCTGTAATGGAGGCTCTTTGGCATGCCTATCCCCACACCTTGATCCAAGCGAGTGGATCCCACGTGGGTCTTCCAGATCAACAAATGGGAAATTCCGAGGTTGGTCACCTCACCATCGGTGCTGGACGCATTATTCGTCAGGAATTGGTTCGCATCGGCGAGACGGTGCGCAACGACCAGCTCAAGAGCACCCCGGAGCTGCAGAAGCTGGCGGAACGAGTTAAGGCTGCGGGGAGCACCCTCCACCTACTCGGACTGTGTTCCGATGGAGGCGTCCACAGCCACGTCGACCACCTCTGCGGTGTGATCCAGTGGGCAGCAGAAGCTGGAATTACCAAGGTTGCGGTTCATGTGATCACCGATGGACGTGATACCCCAACCCAAAGTGCACCGGGGTACGTCAAAGCTGTCCAGGACAGCCTTCAGTCCACAGGCATCGGCACCATTGCCAGCCTGTGCGGTCGCTACTGGGCGATGGATCGGGACCAACGCTGGGAACGAACCGACAAGGCATACAGGCTTTACACCGATCCCGACATCGACGTGGATGAGCGCCAACCCGAAACCATCCTCAGCGACAGCTACGGGGAAGGAATCACCGATGAATTCCTCGAACCAGCACGTCTTCAAGACACCGTGATGCAGGACGGTGATGCGCTTCTGATGTTCAATTTCCGACCCGACAGAGCCCGACAAATCATTCAGGCCCTGTGTTTGGACGATTTTGAAGGCTTTGAGCGCGAACACACTCCGACCCTGGATGTGCTGACCTTCACTCAGCTGGAACAAAATTTGCCAGTTTCCGTGGCCTTTCCCCCAGAACCGCTCAACAATCTTTTGGGGCAAGTTGTCGCGGAAGCGGGATTACTGCAATACAGAACGGCAGAAACAGAAAAATATCCCCACGTCACTTACTTCATGAATGGAGGCATCGAACAGCCCTTACCAGGAGAAGAACGTCATCTCGTTCCCTCCCCACGTGTCGCGACCTACGACCTATCTCCTGCCATGTCGGCGGATGAACTCACCGCAAGCTGCATCAAAGCGATTGAAACGAGAAAGTACGCCTTAATCGTGATCAATTACGCCAATCCCGACATGGTGGGGCATACGGGGATGATGGACGCGGCCAAAGAGGCAATCCAAACCGTCGACGCCTGCATTGGTCGTTTACTCAATGCGATCGGTCGAGAGGGAGGAACCATGTTGATCACAGCTGATCATGGCAACGCAGAATTAATGAGGGGAGCCGATGGACAAGCCTGGACCGCCCACACCACGAACCCAGTGCCGGTGATTCTTGTGGAAGGAGAGCAACGCAAAATCCCTGGCCACGGCAATGCGATTACCCTTCGCGATAATGGCGGTCTAGCTGATATCGCCCCGACGCTTCTGCAGATTCTCGATCTACAGCAACCGAGTGCCATGACAGGGGACAGCTTGATTGCTCCCATGTCGAACGTCGATCCCTCTCCCCTATCTGCCCGTCTTCCCCAACCTGTCTGATGATGCTCAACTCAATTCTGTCTTGGACGTGGATCGGCAGCGGTGTGCTGCTCATCGCTTTAGTGCTCCTCCACAGTCCAAAAGGCGATGGAATGGGGGGACTTGCAGCCAGTGGAAGTTCCATGTTCAGCAGTGCAAGTAGTGCAGAAGCCACCTTGAACAGATTTACCTGGACCTGCCTGGCGATCTTTTTAAGTTTGGCGGTTATCTTGAGCGCAGGTTGGCTGAATTAATCCTTCCTTAAAACTGCCTCTATGTACTGATAATTTCAGATCGAGCGGCGTTCATAAATGCATTCTCAGACAATAAAAGAAAATCATCAATATCCTTCTGCGAACGCTTGCTCTCAATATCACGCGCTTTGCGAACCAAATCATCCGCACTTGACATCGCTTTTACATTGTTTACCGGCTCAAAATAACTCTGATTAACAGACATTAACTGACAGTAATCTTGATTGGCAGGATAGTTGCGTCGGTCAAGATAGTGCACAATCGATTCACAGAGCTCTTCGGCAAATACATCATTTTCCCTGGGCAAGTTCACACAGGCATCGCCCAAACGCTTGCAAACTCGAAACAACCAACGATTACCTTCATGGGGGCCTGGGAAACAACTTAGACGCGGCCCAAGCGAACTGAAATGCGAAGAAAGAGCATGAACAACGGCAGGATGGAACGAAACATTTTTACGGACATCAAATACTGAAAGATCATCCCTACACTCAAAACCAGATAACTTGAAAAAATCCTCAAGAAGCATATAAGGATTTTGCTTGGTAGGAATATGGTTTGAAGCCAAAGTCATTTGTGGGGACAAACCAGTGCATCCGGCTGCAAACTTTTTGTAATTAGCATGCCAGCTTCGATCCTTTCCAACCAAGGCCAAAGCTAAAAGACTGCGCTCAAGTGCTGAAAACTTGCGCCAAGATAAATCATAATTTTTTAAAACAGCTATATCTTCACGCAGCTTCTTTCGATCACGAAAAAACCATTGCTTGAAGGCAGAGACGTGATAACTCGATTGAAGCCTGGTGTAGCCAACAACAACAATATGCTCAAAACCATGATGTTTAACAGCCCGTCGAGCGATGGCCTGCACTAAGGCCGGACGATTACCTAACATTTCATGACTTATGACAGAAAAATCAGCCGTCAATTCCGAAAGAATTCGGTCAATATACCGAAAAGGTGATTCTGTCTTCTGGGTTAATGCATTTGAAAGGGAACGTAATTGAGCAGGATTTAAAAAAACAAAAGAGAAGGAATTATCCTTGCAAGAATTCTGAAATAGACGCAAGGAAGCCTGCAATGAAGACGACGCACACTTCTGAGCACCAATATGGATCGCTAACCGCCGTGTCAATCAACCCTCCTTTTCACACGCACGATTTGGACAGCATACAAGAGCCAGGACCCAACAACAATGAGGGACCAAGGCAAACACTGCAAGCGCATCAATCAACAATGCTAAAATAAAGGAGAGTTAAAAAGTATGTTGCCAAAACCCCAGTTCTACTTACATATAGGACACGGAAAAACAGGAACGACTGCGATACAATCGGCATTTGCAATCGCACAAGAGGATTTATTAAGGCATAAGATTGAGTATCCAATACCAATAGTTGAACGAGAAAAAGCATCTCAATTTGCCATCACATCTGGAAACTGGAAGCACAACCCGGAAGAATCACTCGCAAAAGAGCTGTTTAGACTCTCGCAAGAGAAGACAAATAACAACAGCATCTTACTAAGTTCAGAATCTCTTTTCTGGCATCTAGACTCCCTCTTTGAACAAGAAATATATAGATTAAAAGAACTCAATCTGCATGTTCTTCTCGCCGTAAGAGATATTGAAGAAATGCTCTCATCGGAGTATCAACAACGTGTCAAAAGGCATGGCGAGAAGCGTCCCTTTGAGCAATTCTTACGAAGTAGACATTTCATTTCGTCGCATCACAAAAAAGCTTCAGATGTAATCAATCTACTCAAGAAAAATCAAATTAAAACTACAATTATTAACTACTCCAAACACAAGAGCAAGATTACTGAACTGATCTTCGAAGCACTTCAAGCGCCAGACGCATATCCACGGAATTCCATGCGTGGGGTTGTCGTCAACCGAAGCATGAGCCAAAAAGAACTATCAATACTGACTCTAGTGAACGCACTTTTCTATACCAAATTTCCCTGGATTAGCGCTCGCCTGTCTGACGCCCTGGTCAAGCAACTACCTACAGTACAATCTCAAAAATGTAGATTATCTGAAGGAAGCAAATTAAAACTTTATGAAGTCAATAATGACTATATTCAAAACATTAATGACAACCTTGATCCAGATAGTTATTTATTAGATCAATCCACAATCGTCACTGACAATGCTCAAATCGATAGGAGTGTGATTCAACAGATTAGAAAAGAAGAGCAATTATCAATTGATGTCATTAGCTCAACCCTATTGACTGCAATCCAAAGTGAATCAGTGCACAACCGCCTATCGAATACAACAATCGACCAGCTCATCAAAATGAGCCAAGCTGCGGATATAGAAGCAGATACAAGAGTTGAATTGCTTGAACTAGCCGTCGCCAATCGACCTCAAGGACAACGCCTTATCAAATTACTGGAGCAAGCCAAAACATCAATTAATCATCAGGAGTGATTAGCGATTTGTTTTCGCCAAACCAGTCATCAAATTGATTAAATCATTCGAAGTCAATTCTTCAGAGAAATCAGGCTGAGCCATCACAAACTTATCTCCTAACAAACCACTCATATTATGATTAGAGGAATCAATTTGACTCTGGATCAACAAAATCTCAGACCGAGTTAATAGAAATTTCCCGGAACTGTTGTAATGATCAGGCAGCTGGATATAATCGGTATTCAATCGTTTCTTACGATCAAATCTTGGCCATCTTGCATTAAGTTGATTTTGATAGCGAACCCAAAGGTTACTTTTTGACTCCTGTGTTTGCTTAAACGTGTAGTCACGCGTGCTTTGACAACCGCAGAACTCTTCAAGGAGATAGGCAACTGGACCCATTGGATGCTGACAAGCCTCATAAAAAGGAGCAAACCGAATCGTTCCACCAAAAACAGTTAACAGCTTCGAAATCTCGCGGCAACCATCAGGAATTGTCAGCCGAGGCATTGTTGTTGGTCGACGCAAGTCACCGAATCCGACAACCTCAAGATATTGACCACCTCGAATTAGTTGCTGAGCAATGGAGTGTGCATAATCCAAAGGAGAGCGCACAAGCGCCATAGCTTGTATGGCGAAACCTTTGCTGGTGATTGCAGCCATGAGACGCTCAAGGGCAGCGACCGGTAAGAGTGAGATGCCTTCTCCGCTAATAATCAGAGAAGAATCAGAATCCAAGGCTTGATCCCACTGCATCTGATACTGACAATTAGCATTATCTATATCTATAATTTTCCAACGCTTATTAATATGATACTCACCAGGATTGTGCTCATACAGTGACCTCAATGGGACTGAATGATTACTAATTTTTAATCTCGATGGCCTAGCAGAAGGACAAGAAAAAATTGGATAATGCAATCGCTCTTGTTGCAAGAGCGCAATGTTGGCGGCACAGGTTTGCTGAAACGACGATGAGGCCGTTTTATGCAAACCAAGGTGCAAATAACACGTCTTCATATTTCAGCTTTAATCGATCCAACCTAACAGGTTGATCAAGTCTCATCAAGTAACTAGTCGATTTCTAGACAACTGGATAAAGACAAAGATCCAATCGCGCTACAATAGGTATATCTTGTAGAAGATCAAAAATGAAAACCTGCTATTTACATTTAGGCTTCCACAAGACAGCCACAACATCATTCCAGCTTAGTTGTGGAAATAATCGTGAGAAGTTAATCGAAGAAGGAATTTACTATCCAAAATTTGAATACCAAGATAGGAAAGGGAACCGATGGAACCATTCAGGAAACATACGATTTTTATGTCAGCCAATAAAAAGAAAGAAACTAAAAAACATAAAACTCTTCAACAAACTTGAATATGAAAAGTCACTCCAGCAAACACACGATCTTCTACTCAGTGGAGAAGGTTTTTCGTGCATGAAACGAGAGGAACTAGAGACTTTGAAAAAAGATCTTCTAGACAATGGATTTGTCATTAAAGCCTTTGGCCTGGTTCGCAGTCCATACTCTTTTGCCTGTTCAGCGTTACAACAAACAATTAAAAACGGGAAATTTCATAGCTTAATTGGATTGGGCGACGCATATTCTCCACACATAGCTGGAAACAACAAAAATTACTTGCCAGAGCGAAGTCAGCAAATAGAACTACTCTTTGATGTCTTTAGAGATAATCTCCAACTCTATTCTTTTAAACAAGCAATCTCCCATATCGATGGCCCGGTATCTTTTCTCCTAAGTCAAATTAAGCCCAGTCTTTCATCTCACTTGAAAAAAGACTTCAAAAATAGTAGTCCTTCTCTTACCAACCTTCAGGCACGCTTAATGAATGCAACAAATAGATGCATCCTCAACAAACTAAAAAAAGGAGAAAAAATCAGTAAGAAAGTATTTGGAGCTCAAATGCTTGCCATACGTGAGCAAACAAAACAAATAACCGGAGAGAAATTTTTTCTAACTGAAAAAGAGTTTAAACTTGTAGAATCACAATATAACAAAATCTCTCGAAGAATGGAGCAGGCACTTGGCCACTCCTTTGTTCAAGAAAATATTCAATTTTCCGATCCAAATATAGATCCAAATTATCTCGCCAAGGCCTTTGCAGGGTGTGTCTCATCATTGACGATAGCTCAGATCAAATGAATCGAATAATGCCTATGAGATGCAATCTGTAGATGATCCTTAAGCAGAAACAGGAGATCACGCTGTCAAGAGATAGAATTGCATGCGGAGATTTTGTAAGCCATGACTAAAATTTGCTTTCTACATCTTGGCTTTCATAAAACCGCCACAACATCTATCCAGCTAACTTGTCGAAACAACTCCACTCTTTTGGAAAAGAATGGTGTTGAAACACCAAATTTTCTAAATGAAAGGAATCAAATTTCTGCAAACCATACTGGACAACTAAGAGATATTTTCTCTCCATCAAACAAAAATCTATACAATAAAGTCAAACACAATCAATGCAAGCCAGACCAGGGTAATTCCTTGGAGGGTTACATCTATGAATTTCAAAGATTGCTCAATAGTACAGGCCATATCTTTTTGAGTGGTGAAGGGATCCCACTCATTCCGAAAGTATCACTTGTTAGGATGGTCGATGAGATCGAAGCGCAAGGATTTAAAATCCATCCTTTTGCATTAGTACGTACTCCCTATGCATATCTTAATTCTGCTCTCCAACAAACTATTAAAGGTGGCAAACACCATCCCTTTATTGGCTTAAGTGAAAGCACATTCCAGAGCATGGAGCACAACGATGCAAGCTCGAAACTGCCATCAACTGTTCCCGCTATTACAAGACTACTGAACATTTTTGGAGACTCTATCCACTTTTATCCTTTTAAAATTGCGACCTCATATCCAGGAGGTCCTGTTTCTTTTGTCTTGAGAACAGTCTTGAACCAAAATAATATCAATGAATTTAAATTATCTGCAGCAAACCAATCCTTAAGTAATCTCACCACAAGAGTAAAAAATATGCTTAATAAAGAGATGAAGCATACGGATAGCGGGGCCCTCAAAAAACTAATCTACGAACTAGACCCAAGTAAAAACCCCGAAAAATTTTTACTCACCCGCTATGAATTCGAATCAGTCGAAGAATCTTTCAAGGAAATTCAAGCGGGAACAGAGCAACTACTAGGAGCACAATTTATAGAAGAAAAAATCCAGTTTTCAGACAGCAGAAGTCTGAATGAGATCAATCAACAACTCGTTGACCTTACTAGAAATCTCTATCGACTGGCAGCAAGTAAACCCATCAAAAAGAACAAGGAAAAAGATTGAATATTTTATTCTTGGCAGTAACTTTCATGGGTATACAGATTCACTAGAGCACCTAGCACAAGAAAAATTACATAAAAAAAGAGGCTGTCAATGACAGCCTCTTTGCTTTGATGCGAGATCTTCGGATCAATAATCGAAGTCGCCACCACCCATGCCACCACCGGCAGGAGCAGCGTCTTTCTTCTCGGGTAAGTCAGCCACAATGCACTCAGTGGTAAGAACCATGCCAGCGATTGACGCAGCATTCTGCAAGCCAGAACGCGTCACCTTGGCAGGGTCAACAATGCCGGCGGCCAGCATGTCGACGTAGTCGCCATTGGCAGCGTTATAGCCCTCGTTGTTTGAACGCGACTTAACATTTTCGGCAACCACAGCACCGTTTGCACCAGCATTTTCAGCGATGCGCATCAATGGAGCTGTTAAAGCTGCCGCAACAATGTTTGCACCAATCAACTCTTCACCGGAGAGGTTGCCATTGGCCCACTCTTCGAGGGCTGGAGCCAGGTGAGCCAAGGTGGTACCACCACCTGGAACAATGCCTTCTTCAACGGCGGCCTTGGTGGCATTGATGGCGTCTTCCAGACGAAGTTTTTTGTCCTTCATCTCGGTTTCGGTCGCTGCACCAACTTTCACAACAGCAACACCACCAGCCAATTTGGCCAGACGTTCTTGCAGCTTTTCTTTGTCGTAGGTGGAGTCGGTTTCGTCCATCTGCTTCTTAATCTGCTCGCAACGAGCGCCAACAGCAGCCTCATTGCCTTCGGCAACGATGGTGGTGGTGTCTTTGTTGATGGTGATGCGACGGGCTGTGCCCAACATCTCCAGCTTGGCGTTCTCGAGTTTGAGGCCAGCGTCCTCTGTGATCAGCTGACCATTCGTCAGCACAGCCATGTCTTCAAGCATGGCCTTACGGCGATCACCAAAACCAGGAGCCTTAACGGCTGCCACATTCAGCACACCGCGCAGGCGGTTCACCACGAGGGTGGCGAGAGCTTCTTTCTCAATGTCCTCAGCAATGATCAGAAGAGGTTTTCCAGTGCGTGCAATTTGCTCGAGCACAGGAACGAGATCTTGGACGAGACCAATCTTCTTATCGGTTAAGAGGATGTAAGGCTCATCGAGAACAGCTTCCATCCGCTCGGTGTCGGTGGCGAAATAAGGGGAGATATATCCCTTATCGAAACGCATGCCTTCCGTGACCTCGAGCTCAGTCTCCATGGACTTGCCTTCTTCCAGGGAAATCACGCCCTCTTTACCGACCTTATCCATGGCATCGGCGATCATTTTGCCGACTTCTTCGTCATTACCGGCGGAAATCGTGCCGACCTGGGCAATGGCATTGCTATCTGCAATGGGCTTTGCCATGTCTTTGATCTTGCCGACCAAGAAATCGGACGCCTTATCAATCCCTTTCTTAAGGGTGATGGCGTTGGCTCCTGCGGCAACGTTACGCAGGCCGGCCTTCACCATGGCGTGGGCAAGGACGGTAGCCGTTGTGGTGCCATCACCAGCGGCATCGTTGGTTTTCGATGCGGCCTGGCGAATCAGAGCAACACCGGTGTTCTCAATGTGATCTTCAAGCTCAATCTCTTTGGCGATGGTGACACCATCATTGATGATCTGAGGAGAACCGAATTTCTTCTCGAGAACAACGTTGCGACCTTTAGGTCCCAACGTGACAGCAACGGATTCGGCAAGAATGTCAATGCCTTTTTCGAGAGCGCGGCGAGCGTTCTCGTTATAAATAATGCGCTTAGCCATGGAAGATGTGTCCTAAAAAATGGTGTTTAAAGCAGCTGACGGTTCAAGACCTCAGCGAGTCGTCAACTCAATCAGTTAACGATTGCGAGGATGTCTTTTTCAGATAGCAACACGTACTCATCACTACCGAGCTTGATGTCGGTACCGGCGTACTTGCTGTAGAGAACCTTGTCGCCGATCCCCACTTCAGGAGCCTGACGGCTGCCGTCTTCGTTGGGCTTACCAGGACCGACTTGAACGACTTCACCAACTTGGGGCTTTTCCTTGGCGGTATCGGGCAGAAGAATGCCACCGGCGGTTTTTTCTTCTGACTCAGAAACCTTGACGAAAACGCGATCGCCGAGGGGTTTGACAGTGGAGACGCTGAGGGAAACAGCAGCCATGGGTTGTTGCAAAAGCAGGGACAAAGCACTGAGCGCCTCGCAAAAACACGAGTTGGCACTCAGAGCCGTTGACTGCCAACGTATGCAAGAACCCACCCCGTGCACCACAAGACGGCTGTGCGGGTGACCGAACAGAACGGAGTTTTGTTCGCGGGCTGTCCTGTCGCCGTAGCGGTGGTATGGTTGCGCCGCTCTGATGGGCCTCGAGCGCGCTGCGCCTGATCCCGTAACTCTCCTTACTTATGGTCGCTTCTGCTCCTGCATCCGCTGGCACCAAAGGCGTGATCCGCCAAGTGATTGGCCCGGTTCTGGACGTGGAATTTCCCGCCGGGAAACTGCCCAAGATCTACAACGCACTTCGTGTCGAAGCGAAGAACACAAGTGGCCAAGACGTGGCCCTCACCGCCGAAGTGCAACAGCTCCTTGGTGACCACCGCGTTCGCGCCGTGGCCATGAGCGGCACTGACGGATTGGTTCGCGGCATGGAAGCCGTCGATACCGGCGCTCCGATCTCAGTCCCCGTCGGCGAAGCCACTCTGGGTCGCATCTTCAACGTCCTCGGTGAACCCGTTGACGAGCAAGGTCCTGTGAAAACCAAGACCACAGCACCAATCCACCGTGAAGCCCCCAAGCTCACCGAGCTTGAAACCAAGCCCAAGGTGTTTGAAACGGGCATCAAAGTGATCGACCTTCTAGCTCCCTACCGCCAAGGCGGAAAAGTGGGCTTATTCGGTGGTGCTGGTGTTGGCAAAACCGTTCTGATCCAAGAATTGATCAACAACATCGCCAAAGAACATGGCGGTGTGTCCGTGTTCGGCGGTGTGGGCGAACGCACCCGCGAAGGAAACGACCTCTACGAGGAATTCAAGGAATCCGGCGTGATCAACGCCGATGACCTTTCCAAGTCGAAGGTGGCGCTCTGCTACGGCCAGATGAACGAGCCCCCTGGTGCACGCATGCGCGTGGGTCTCTCAGCTCTGACCATGGCCGAGCATTTCCGCGACGTGAACAAGCAAGACGTGTTGTTGTTCGTCGACAACATCTTCCGCTTCGTTCAGGCCGGTTCTGAAGTGTCCGCCCTTCTGGGTCGGATGCCATCGGCTGTGGGATATCAGCCCACCCTCGGAACCGACGTGGGAACCCTTCAGGAACGGGTTGCGTCCACCGTGGAGGGGTCGATTACATCGATCCAGGCCGTTTACGTCCCTGCTGACGATCTAACCGACCCAGCTCCAGCTACCACCTTTGCTCACCTGGACGCCACCACCGTTCTGAACCGTGCTTTGGCATCCAAAGGCATCTACCCCGCTGTGGATCCTTTGGACTCCTCCAGCACCATGCTCCAGCCAGCTGTCGTTGGAGACGAGCACTACAGAACGGCCCGCGCAGTGCAGTCCACCCTGCAGCGCTACAAGGAGCTCCAGGACATCATCGCCATTCTTGGTCTTGATGAGCTGTCCGAAGACGACCGTCAGACAGTCGACCGGGCTCGCAAAGTGGAGAAATTCCTGTCTCAGCCTTTCTTCGTTGCTGAAATCTTCACCGGCATGCCTGGCAAATACGTGAAATTGGATGAAACCATCGCTGGTTTCAACCAAATTCTTGCCGGTGAACTCGACGATCTTCCTGAGCAGGCCTTCTACCTCGTGGGAAGCATTGAAGAAGTGAAGGCCAAGGCCCAGAAAATGGCGGCTGAATCCAAGTAACTCGCCATCGGGGATGCGACTCACATCCCCACTGACTTGTCCGTTCTCCTTTCTCCCCCTCCGAACCAAGGTTCATGTCCCTCACCCTCCGCGTGCTGGCACCAGACCAGAACGTGTTTGATGGCAGCGCCGATGAGGTGATTCTGCCCAGCACCACAGGTCAGCTCGGCATCTTGACCGGCCACATCTCAATGCTCACCGCCATTGATGTTGGTGTGTTGCGTGTTCGAGCGAACGGCTCTTGGAATTCCATCGCCTTGATGGGCGGTTTTGCAGAAGTCGATTCCGACGAAGTCACCGTTTTGGTGAACAAGGCTGAACTCGGCAGCAGCATCGATGCCAACGCCGCCGAAGCAGACTTTCAAAAGGCAACGACCGCTGTTGCTGGTATGGAAGGCCAACCTGCATCACCTGAAAAAGTCAAGGCTCAACAGCAGCTCAATGAAGCGCGTGCTCGCATGCAAGCCAGCAAGTCGGCTGACTGATCGACCATGGCTGTCTGCCTCAATGGCAGCGCGATTGCTCGTTATGACTTCGCCGGAAGCTGAGCTTCCGGCTTTTTTATGCTTTTTTGGTTCGCAAAGAACGCAGTTATTCGGTACGAACCATAAAAAAACGACCTGCGAAAGCAGGCCGTTGGTTTCACGCACAAACGGATCAATGGGCGATCAGGCGGTACCGCAGAACGTCACGTCAGGGAACTTCAGCTTGGCTTCATCAAGGCTCTTGCCTTTGCCTTCTTCTTGCCAATAGTTGATCACTTCCGTGGCCTGGTTGAGAACTTCAACACGTTCGTTGTCGGTGATCCAGCTCTTGCCCTCAAGTTCTGTTTTGAGAGTTTCCCAGGCATCCTCACGGGGCCAGAAGAAGTAAGACGTGAGGGGGCTCGGGCCACCACCCACAATCTGATCCACGGCAAGGGCAACGTTGTCTGGGAGCCAGAGGATCTTCAGCAGGAAACGACCTTCATCGGCCTTTGGCGTGTAGCCAGAAGGAACGCCGTCGGCGTCGATCGTGGCTGATGCCAGTGCTGCTGCTGCACCAGTTAAAACTGGACGTCCTTCAGCTTTGGTGGGAGTTGGTGTCGAGGCTCCTGCGGCTTCCGCAGAGGGCTCGGCAGTCTTTTCAGTGGATTCAGCTGCCTGGGTGGCGTCTTCAACCGCAGCGGCGGCCGGAGTCGCGACCTCCTGGTCGGTGGTGGCAGCGCCTTCGGTAGCCGTCATGGGGTCAGCGCTCAAGACAGAAAGTCAAAGAACTAGCCTACCAGCCGCTTTATTCAGGTTTAACCCTGGACTCACCTTCCATTCTTCTGTTCGATATCGATGGGGTCATCCGTGATGTGGCCGGCAGCTATCGAAGGGCGCTTCAAGACACCGTGGCGCACTACAGCGGATGGCGGCCATCAGCGGAGGACATCGACGCGCTCAAAGGAGAAGGCCTCTGGAATAACGACTGGGATGCCAGCCTGGAATTCTTGCGGCGACGTGGTGAACAACCACCAGATCGGAACGATCTGATCTCGGTGTTTAGTGACTTTTACTTTGGTGGTGATCCCAACGGTGATCCCAGCCAATGGAAGGGATGGATCGGCAATGAGCCCTTGCTCGTGGATTCGGCTTTTTTCGCCAGTCTCAGCAGCCAGGGCTGGCGCTGGGGCTTCGTCAGTGGCGCGGAGCCACCCTCCGCGCGCTTTGTGCTCCAACAACGGCTTGGATTGATCGACCCACCCTTAATTGCGATGGGCGATGCGCCCGACAAACCCGATCCAACCGGGTTGATCCGCTTGGCCGAGCAGCTCGCGGCCGGTGAGCAGCCACAACGCATCGCCTACATCGGCGACACGGTGGCTGACGTGACCACGGTGATCAACGCCCGCACCGTTCGACCCGACCTTCCTTGGCAAAGTCTGGCCGTCAGCCCTCCCCACGTGGAGAACGTGACGGCTTATCAGCTAAGCCTGCGCAGAGCTGGCGCCGATCGGGTGCTCAATCGCACCCTGGATCTCCTCGCTCTCCTCTAGCGCTCCATCTCCGCGACACTCTTTTGGGCAAGATGGGTCAACACCTCATGGCCCTGCTCGGTGACAGCGACGTCATCTTCAATCCGAATGCCAATTCCTTTCCACCGGTCATCAATCTCGGGCTGCCCCTCGGGAACAGCCAAGCGATCACTGATGTAAAGCCCTGGCTCCACGGTGAGTACGAAGCCTGTTTCTAATGCTGACGGCCGTTCACCCAGCCGATAAGCCCCCACATCGTGCACATCCAACCCCAACCAATGTCCGGTGCGATGCATGTAGAGATGGCGGTAATCACCTCGTTCAATCAATCCATCGGGATCTCCAATAAGAAGGCCCAAATCAACGAGGCCCTCAACCAACGTGCGTAACGCTGTGTTGTGCACGTCTTCAGCCGTTCCACCGGGTCTCACCATCGCGATCGCTGATTCCTGGGCCGCTAGAACCAGGCTGTAGAGCTCCCGCTGCTCGGCGCTGAAGCGACCGTTTACGGGAAATGTGCGGGTGATATCGCCGTTGTAGTAATCCTCCACGGAACATCCGGCATCGATCAGCAGCAAATCCCCGTCCTGCAGGGGTGCGGTGTTGGCGGTGTAGTGGAGAACGCAAGCGTTATCTCCGCCAGCAACGATGGATCCATAGGCAGGGCCCCGGGCTCCACTAGCCCGAAAATGGGCCTCAATCGCCGCCTGCACCTCCGACTCCCGCATCCCGGGGTTGGTCATCTCCCTTGCCAGTTCATGGGCTTCTGCGGAGATTCGACAGGCCTCGCGCAAACGCTCCAGCTCATGCGGGTCTTTGCGAAGACGCAGACGATGCAAGATCGGCGTCGGCGCCACCAAACCCAACGCCGCTTCTCCAGAGCGTGCGTACGTATCCAGCTGTCGCCCCCAGGCAGCCAGCACGAGCGGCTCTACGGCAGGGTGACGACCAATCCGAAACGCAATCGCTTCAGCTCCATTCAAATAACCCGGCAATCTCTCCTGAAGTTGATCAAGGGGGTGGGCGACGTCAGCGCCATAGCGTTCCACGGCCCCCTCCGTTCCCCAACGGAATCCTGTCCAAACCTCCGCCGCTGGATCCTTTGGTTGGACAAAGAGAATGAAGCGCTCCCCCTCCGGTCGATGGGGCAACAACAAAGCAACCGCATCGGGCTCGTCGAAGCCCGTGAGATAGAAAAAATCGCTGTCTTGGCGAAACGGCCACTCACAATCTGCGTGATGGGTCGTGAGAGCAGCGGCGGGAATGACGGCCGCTGCCGCTCCCAATTGCTCAATGAAGCGCCCACGCCGGAGCGCATGGATACCGGGATCAAACGCGGTCAAACCTGCGGGAGCGAATGTTGATCAGGATGGCAGTTCACGAAGCCTGACTGAGCGCGACCGATACGATGGATTGAGTGTTGGTCAGCAATGAGCTCCGATCTTCTCCTGCTGATCGTGCTTGTGTTGGTAGTGCTGCTCGGTTCTGCCCTTTGCTCGGGTGTGGAAGCTGCCCTGTTAACGGTGAATCCGATTCGAGTGCAAGAACTCGCTGCACGCGAGTCTCCTGTGGCCGGAGCTCGACGGCTGGCCAAGTTGCGAAAACACCTCGGCAGAACGCTGTCTGCACTGGTGATTACCAACAACGGCTTCAATATTTTTGGCAGCTTGATGCTGGGTGGCTATGCCGCCTGGGTGTTTGAACAGCGCGGTGTGAACAGTGCAGCACTGCCACTGTTTTCCATTGGCCTCACAATTCTTGTGATCTTGCTTGGGGAGATTCTTCCCAAGGCTCTGGGTAGCCGCTTGGCCCTCCCTGTCGCCCTCGCTAGTGCGCCCTTACTGCACTGGCTAGGAATTCTGTTACGCCCGCTTGTGGTTCTCCTGGAGCGAATCTTGCCGGCACTCACCGCGGAAGCCGAGATCAGCACCAACGAAGACGAAATCCGGCTCCTCGCTCGCCTTGGCTCCCAAAAAGGAGAAATCGAAGCGGATGAAGCCGCGATGATCGGCAAGGTGTTTCAACTCAACGACCTCACGGCCCGAGATTTGATGACGCCCCGTGTAGCCGCTCCAACACTGGATGGCAGCTTGAGCATTGAGTCTCAACGGACTCGACTGATGGAGAACAATTCCCCATGGTGGGTGGTTTTAGGCGACCAAGTGGACAAGGTTTTAGGCGTTGCAAGCCGAGAACATCTCCTCACCGCTTTGCTTGAAAACCGCGGTCTGCTCACACCGGTCGACCTTTGCGAACAGGTGGATTACGTGCCTGAAATGATCCGAGCCGATCGACTTCTCACAGGCTTCAGAAAAGACAGCGGCGGCGTAAGAGTCGTTGTTGATGAGTTTGGCGGCTTTGTTGGCGTGATTGGAGCCGAAGCTGTGTTGGCAGTTTTAGCTGGATGGTGGCGTAAACCCGCTTAAGCAATGACCTCAAACCGCAACGATCAAATCAAATTCAACAGTCGTATTCAACTTCAGAAAGACGTTGACGACGCTGAATGTCGTTGTCCTTCATCTGTGATTCGTCGTAGTTGAGGCCCTTGATTGGGCAAGCAACAGCACGAAAGGGTTGATGCTTGCCTTCTTGGACAATGGTCCCAATGCTTTTAGAACCGAGTAAATCAAGAATCACTGATTAAAAATAAAAGTTAGGCGTGAACCAAAGCTTTTCCTTTGACTTCCAAGTCTGCATTCACCCACATCACGCCTTTCGCGGTAATGAGCGACAACATCACGCGGTCATCACGGAGAAGTCGGTAGGTGGACAACTCCTGTCCGATCAAATCTTTGGCGTGGTTTGTCGCACTGTGAAGATCAGAGTGGTTGGAATCATGCTCCCAACCATTGGAAGTGAGTTTTTCTAGTCGGACGGTCATGGTGCTTTTTAAATTGTCCGTACACGCCAGGATTGGCACAAAAAACAACGGCTGCAAGAAAAAAATGGAAACAAATACCGAAATAACGGAATCGCTTTGGGATCACAGATCAAAAACCCAAGAAAACGCAGCTCAAATCCGAGTAAATCCTCGTATCGATTGCAACATTCCTCGCCATCCAAAACCGTGAAAACACGTCAGCGGGATGAATGGTGATCCTTCTGATCATCGACAATTACATCGACATCAACGATCGCCACATCTGCGCTGACGTCCTGTTGACCAACAGTTGCCTCGGCAAAAATCTTTTTGATTTGACGGATCGTGAAAACAATAATGAGCGAAAAAAGAAGAATGCGAATCACGGATTCTCCCCTGGCTGACTGGCCTGACCAACCTTCAGCGTAGCGGGGCCAAGACACCACAAAACATGGTTAAGCAGGGAGCAACGATTGGGGACACCTCTCGAACAACCCTGAAGTTGCTCGCTTGCATGGCCTTTTAACCTGAGGGTATGGATCAGGGTCGATTCCAGATCACAGCAAGCCAGGCTGTTTCGGCTCACTCTGCAGGCCTGTCCGAAGACTTTGTCGGCGCAACACCAGCAGGTCCAAGTCCACGGCCTCCTGCCGTTCCACCTCCGACCGTGGTGCGCTGCCGGGAATTGCTCGATCAATGGCGCCAGAGCCTCCGCCTATCCCAGCGCGAACAGGGACTCCTTGGGGGAGAACTCGTCCAGCTCGATCGACAGTTGCAACGTCTGCAGCAACACACCCTGCGAATCGCGGTGTTTGGCCGGGTTGGTGTTGGCAAGTCGAGTCTGATCAACGCTCTCATTGGTGAGCCCCTACTGGCCACTGATGTGGCCCACGGCAGCACGCGGAGCCAGAGAGGTGTGGTGTGGCCCGTCTCAATCGCGGACCTCAACCGTGTTGAGCTGGTGGATACACCAGGGATCGATGAAATCAATGCCGCCGGTCGAGCGCGATTGGCATCCCGGGTGGCCATGGGGGCTGATTTGGTTCTGCTGGTGATCGATAGCGATCTCACCCGGACAGATCGCGAGGCACTGCAAACATTGCTCAGCTGCGGCAAGCCTTTACATGTGGTGCTCAACCGCAGCGACCGCTGGCCAGAACAAGAGCGCTCGGCACTGTTCAACAGCATTCGCTCCCGCCTTCCCGGAGACCTGCCACTCACCGTGGTCGCCGCAGCACCGCGGCAGGCCAAACTCCAGCCTGACGGCCGCGTTCGCAGTGCACGCACCCCAGCCCAGGTTGACGCCCTAGAACAAGAGCTGAAGAGCCAACTCTCACGGGAAGGAGTGCTGCTCCTCGCACTCCAGGCCCTGCGACAAGCCGATAAGTTCCAGCGCAACTGCCAACAGCTACGGCTTCAACACCACCGCCGCAGCGCCCAAGGTCTGATTGGTCGATACGCCGCGGCCAAAGCGACGGGGGTGGCGATCAACCCAGTACTGGCCTTAGACCTGGCTGGGGGCATGGCCTGCGATACAGCCTTAGTGGTGCAACTCAGTCGCCTCTATGGTCTCCCCCTAACACCGAAAGCAGCCCGACAGCTGCTCACGCATTTATCTGGAAATAACGCACTACTTGGGGGCATTCAACTCGGCCTCAGCGCGCTGAAGCAGATGCTGTTGTTGTTAGTGCCGATCAGTGGCGGCACCAGCTTGGCCCCCGCCGCACCGGTGGCGTTCGCCCAGGCGGCACTGGCGGTTCACGCAAGCCGTCGCACCGGTCAACTCGTGGCCCAACACCTACTCCACCCATCGGGTGGTCAACCCGGAGCGCTGCTCGAACGATTGGCCCGACGCGATCCCGTCGTGCGTCACTGGCTGCATCGCTGGCCATTGCGTGCACAGCAAGACCTCCGTCCTTTGCTGCCTTGACATGGTGCAACAACGGATTGCCCTCTTCGGAACCAGTGCCGACCCTCCAACCCGAGGACACCAGGCCCTCCTGGAGCAACTCCTGCATCGCTACGACCGCGTGGCCACATGGGCAAGCGACAACCCAATGAAGCAGCACGGCGCAGCGCTGTCCGTGCGGGCCATGCTGTTGAAGGCGTTGGTCGAACAACTGAACAGTTCAAATCTGGACCTCGCCCAAGACCTCAGCAGCCCATTCACGATGGTGACGTTGCAACGCGCCCATCAACGCTGGCCTCAACACAACCTGGTGTTTGTAGTGGGTAGCGACTTGGCAGCTCAAATCCCCCATTGGAAACAAGCTGATCAGTGGCTCAGCCAATGCCACATGGCGATTGCCCCACGCCAGGGTTGGCCTCTCACCGCGATGGCACTGGCCGATTTGACCCGATGCGGAGCCTCTGTTGAGGTGTTGGATGTGGAGATCCCAGCGAGCGCAAGCTCTGAGCAACGTCGTGCCCCCCAGCCTGAGCTGGTCCCCAGTGCCGTGTGGCCCCTCCTGCTCGAGCACAATCTTTACGGTCTCAATCCCACCCCCTGCTGATGCGCCTTGCCCTCGCCCAAATCAATCCACTCGTGGGTGATCTGCAGGGCAACGCAGAGCGCATTCTTGTGGCCGCCAGCGAAGCCCAACGCGACGGGGCCGATGTGTTGCTCACCCCCGAACTCTCACTTTGGGGGTATCCACCACGAGACCTTCTGCTCCAGCCCGCCCGCATCGCTGCTCAAGCAGAGCTGCTCCAGTGGATGAGTCAGCAGTTGGATAGCGATCTCATCGTGCTGGTGGGTGTTGCCTTACCCACCGACGATGACCGCGCCCCCGGGCTCACCAACAGCATTGCCCTCGTGGATCGGCGGGGATGGCGCGCCGTTGCCCACAAACAACTGTTACCCAGTTACGACGTTTTTGATGAGCGTCGTTATTTCCGACCCGGGACGGGGCCAAACCTGTTGCAACTTCCCAACGGCCAACGACTGGGGCTCACGATCTGCGAAGACCTCTGGGTAGACGACAACCTGCAGCGGGAACGTCTGGCGGGCCCCGACCCAATCGAACAATTGATCTCAGAGCAGCCGGATGTGGTGATCAACCTCGCTGCATCCCCCTTCGATGCGGACAAACCGTTGTTGCGACAAAAGCTGGCCGCCACGGCAGCGCGCCGCTTGAACTGTCCAGTGGTGTATCTCAATCAAGTCGGAGGCAACGACGAATTGGTCTTCGATGGCGGCAGTTTTGTGATGTCTGCCTCAGGAGATCCCCTACTGGAACTCCCATGCTGCTGCGACCAGGTCAGTCTTTGGGACAGCGAAGCCGAGCCCGCCAATCGAGATCAAGGCCCTGATGACCCGCTGGATCGACTGTTCCGAGCCCTCGTGCTGGGGGTTCGGGATTACGCCCGCAAGTGCGGTTTTCAAAAAGCACTGTTAGGCCTGAGTGGTGGGATCGATTCAGGGCTCGTTGCCGTAATCGCCACCGCAGCCCTCGGTGCCGATCAGGTATCAACACTGCTGATGCCGTCGCCCTGGAGTTCAGCAGGATCGATCGACGATGCCATTGCCCTGGCAAAACGGCTGGGACTGAAAACCACGACCTTGCCGATCCGTCCCTTGATGGATGGCTTCGACACAACCCTGAACCCTGCACTTGGTGCCGATCCAAACGGGGTAACCGCTGAGAACCTGCAATCCCGCATTCGCGGCACCTTGCTGATGGCGGTGGCGAATCAGGAAGGCCAATTGCTGTTAACCACCGGCAATAAATCTGAATTAGCCGTTGGGTACTGCACCCTTTATGGGGATATGAATGGTGGGTTAGCCGTGATCGGCGACCTCTACAAAACCAGCGTATTCGCGCTTTGTGACTGGCTCGACAGCCCAGCATCCCGGCACTGCCGTGGGGACTATCACCTTCCCGAGCACGGAGAGTTGGTGGGCGATGCCATTCGACGAAAACCCCCCAGTGCTGAACTACGACCTGATCAAAAAGACAGCGACTCGCTGCCGGACTACAGCGCTCTCGATGCCTTACTTAAGGATCTGATCCAAGAACGACGCCACGGTGAGGACTTGATCGCCGCCGGCCATAACCCTGCACTCGTGTCCCGCGTTGAACAGCTGCTGAAACGGGCCGAGTTCAAACGCCGACAAGCGGCGCCCCTGCTCAAAGTGAGCCCTCAGGCCTTTGGCAGTGGATGGAGGCTGCCGATTGCCTGCGGCTGAGCCAGATTGAAGACCATCGAGCTGAGCGCCCCATGGCAGCTTCCATCCTGTCGGCTCCGATGATTGGCTCCGCTAAGCACGATTTAGTACATAAATCGTGAAAATAATTAAACAATGTCGTGCCCTTGCGAAAGGGGGGCGAGGGCTTTGATGTACTGCCAATCGCCATCGGTTCTTCCACCGCGTCGTTGAAAGAGCGACGTTTCCCGCAACACGCCCTCTCGATGGCGGGCTTCAAAAACCACCGTTCCCGCCATGTCACCTACGCCTCCATCGGTGCAGGACAGAATGCGAAGGCCCATCCAGCGCGTGGCCCGAGAACTGCGGCGCAGTTGCTGTCGTCGCTCCGCCTCAGGCACATGAGCTTCCGGATGGGTGACCAGCAAATACTCCAACTCACCCTTCACAAACGCCGAGTAGCGCGAACGCATCAGCTGTTCAGCCGTTTCGGCACGCTGATCGCCGCGGTGCAGGGGGCCACAGCAGCTGCGATAAGCACCGCCCCCACAGGGGCAGGGGCCTTGATCCGTCGACAGCGCAAATCCCTTGCCCTTGGGCATCACTGAATCTCCTGCAACGGTGGCAAGGGCCTCCCAAGTGCAGCTGGACTAATTCCTGCTCGCAGCGCCACAACCAACCCAGCGGCCTCGGCATAACTGCTGGCCTGAAACACCCCCGACGACAGCCCTAAAACCTCAGGCGTCACAGACAACAGCGAGGGATTCGCCACGCTGATCACAGGAATTCCACGCTCCACACACGCCAACACCGCCTCTCCCCCAAGGGCACCTTCGGGCACCACTGCGGCTCCGATCTGGGATGCATGAACATCGCCAGTGAGCGCCGCAGTGGTGTCGATCAAGTCCGGCGCCCGGCTCAAGCCCACCAACACGCAGGCGAGAAATGTATAACCCAGTTCCTCAGCGGCTGCTCGAGGGTCGAGATGGGGATCCAACGGCAGTGGCGCAAGGGCCGGAGCATGGGCACAGGGAATCTGCAGCTGACGCACCAACAGATGACTGATCACCGCCTCAGCCCCCGCCAGCGCATCGACACCGCTGCCCTGGCGATACGACGTGAGCGCGTCGCTACCGGGATCCTCTGGAAAACGGGCCACCACAGCAATCGCTGTTGCTCCGGCATCACGCAATCGCTCACCCGCACGCAACAGCGCATCGGGCCGTTCCAAACTCCCCCAACTGGCGCCACTTGGTCCGCGATCGAGGGACACCCCTAGGGACTGATCCGAACGCAGCACGGGTCCGATATCCAAACCCAGAGTGGCGCGACAAGCCTCGGCCACCTGAATCTGGCGCTGAGCCAGCTCAGCTTCAATCCCAGCATCCAGGAGCAGGCCGATGCGCTGCCGACGGACCGGTCGTAGCGCCCAATCGCCCGCTGCAAAACGATCCAGGCCATACCCCTCCACGTAGTGAATGCGGGGATCACTCCAATACAACGCCGCCCCATTCATCACGTTGGGATGAGTGATCAAGCAGCCACTCGCCGCAGCCAACAAACGGGCACTGGGCAAAGCATCACCGGCATACCCTCCGATCTCACAACCGATGCCCGTGGGCACCACCATCAGGGTGGGCAGTGGTGCTGCACTCATCCGATACAAACCCCCTCCACCTGGAGACAACGGGCACCATCGGCGGCCGTTGTCAGACCCGTAATGGCCCAACGCAGCAACTCAACATCTGGATCACTGGCAAGTTCAGAGCGAACCCATGCGCGCAACTCAGTGGTGGAGACATGCTCGGGCCAGCTCAGCTGACGCTGCAGGCGAAGCAGCTTCACTTTTGATACTGACCGAACTGGGCTTCGTATAAGGCATCTTCTTGGCCCGTTTTGAGGGTGAGATCAGCACGGGGGAAGGACACACATAACAAGGCATAACCCTTCTCCTGAAGGTCGGATCGAACACCCATGGCATCGGGCTGATCGACGCTTCCAGCTGAAATCACCGCTGCACAGGTAGTACAAACGCCTGTACAGCAGGAGCTTGGAAGATTGATCCCTGCGGCTTCCGCCGCGTTCAGCACCGTCTGGTCAGCCCGACATTTGAATTGATGGACTTCACCCTCAATCTCAGCAGACACGGAATAGGTGGCCACGGCCGCCGATGGGTCAGACATCCCGTCAAAACTTTGCTCTCCAAGTGATTCTCTCAGGCAGCGGGTGGGATTTGCTGGACCCACACGTTCGGATGCGGCGCCAAGTATTCCGCCGGATCGTCGCCATCTGGGGCCGTGAGCACAAAATCAAAACTGATCGAACAACGCAACGCCTCTGGATCCGTGTTGGGCAAAACGCTGTGGTCCAAACGGGAGGGAAACAGCACCAACAGCCCGGCCCGAGGCGCAAGGTCCCAGTGATCGGCATTGAGCGGATGTCCTTCAGCGATGGGGCCTCCATGGCCAACAGCGAGTCCGGGAACAAGTTCATTGATCCGATGCGGCGCCTGAAGGCGCAGCACTCCCTCCTCGCCTGAACCGCTTCCGGTGAGGTAAAGCACAGCGCTGAGATGGGCATTGGGATGGTGATGACGACCGACCACCTGATCCCAATCGCTCAGCACGGGCCAACATCGCTGGAGGTGCAAGGCCACTTGAGAACGCTCAAAGCCCACTGCTTCGAGATAAGTCCACACCTGATCCACAACCTGCTGCGTCAGCGCCGCGAAATCTGGGTGCTGATGCAATTGCCACGCGCCATGGAGATCGCCAGTCCAGGCACATCCATCTGCGGGATTTCCGGTCGCATCCCCTCGCAAGGCAAACAGCACCTGAAGCTGCCCTGCCACATCCAAAGGATCCAAGGCCAACTGCACCGTTGCGATGGCAGTGGGAAAGAGCTGATGAAGCTGCATTGTCATCACCCCATTAAAAAAGCCGGCCCCCGAAGGAACCGGCCATCAACACAATCAAAGGGAACGATTAACCACCGGCAGCAGCGGAGCCACCCACCACTTCCAGAATTTCTTGAGTAATCGCTGCCTGACGCGCCTTGTTGTAATCAAGGGTCAGCGTCTTGGCCAATTCCTTGGCGTTATCACTGGCGTTGTTCATGGCTGTCATCCGACTCGCCAATTCTGACGCAGCCGATTCCTGCAAACAGCGCAAGAGCTGGTTTTGCAAGTACAACGGCAGCAAAGCATTGAGCAGCTGATCAGGGCTTTGCTCAAAAACGATGTCAGACGGAATTTTGGGAGCGGTATTAGCAGAACTCGTACCGGGTTCCACCGTCAAACGACCCTGATCGGTGGTGAGATTGAAGATCTCATCCTCGGGATCAGCGATGTCTTGCGGGTCGAGGGGAAGCAGCGTCTGGAGGACGGGTTTACAGCTCACCAAGTTGATGAACTTGGTAAACACCATCTCTACCCGATCCGTCCCGGCTGCCATGAATTCAGCCAGCATGTCGGTTGCAATCGTGTTGGCCTCATCCGCTGTAGGGACCTGCTCCAAACCAGTGATTTTGGCCTGGATTGGGTAATCCCGATTGGAGAAGTAACTGATCGCTTTGCTGCCAATCACCACGAGCTTCACATTGAAGCCCTTACCCTTCAGCTCAGCGAACCGTTGCTCAGTGCGCTTGATGATGTTGGCGTTGTAACCACCGCAAAGACCACGGTCGCCAGTGATGGCAACAAGCGTGATCGTTTCAACGGTGCGCTGTTCCATGAGTGGAGCATCAGCCTCTTCAAAGCGCATCCTGGATTGAAGATTTTCCAGGATGCGAGAGAGACGATCAGCGAAGGGCCGGCTCCTTAGAACCTGCTCCTGGGCACGACGAACCTTGGCCGCTGCCACGAGGCGCATGGCCTCAGTGATCTTGCGGGTGTTCTTAACAGATTTGATCCGGTCGCGGATGTCTTTGAGATTTGCCATGTCGGCTGCTCCGTCAGTTGGCCGAAGCGACCATGGTGGACACGACTTCGCTGATAGCGGCCTTCAGAACGCTCTCAGCTTCAGGGCTCAGCACCTTCTTCTCCTGAATTTCATTAATGAACTCAGGCTTGTTGGATTTGAGGTACTCGCGCAGTTCGCGGGAGAAGTTGACCACTTGATCCACGGGAACAGCATCGATCAAACCCTTCACACCGGCGTAAACGATGGCGACCTGCTCAGCCAAAATCAGCGGGCTGAATTGAGGCTGCTTGAGCAGTTCACGCAAACGCTTACCGCGGGAGAGCTGCTGTTGTGTTGCAGCATCCAAATCGGAGGCGAACTGGGAGAAGGCGGCCAGTTCATCGAACTGAGCCAACTCCAGCTTCAAGGTGCCAGCAATTTTTTTGATCGCCTTGGTTTGCGCAGCACCACCAACACGACTCACGGAAATACCCACGTTGATCGCAGGGCGAAGGCCGGAGTTGAACAGGTCTGAGCTGAGGAAGATCTGACCATCCGTGATCGAAATCACGTTGGTAGGGATGTAGGCGGAAACGTCACCGGCTTGGGTTTCGATGATGGGCAGCGCTGTCATCGAACCTTTGCCCATCGCGTCGGACAGCTTGGCTGCACGCTCAAGCAAACGGCTGTGGCAATAGAAAACATCACCGGGATAGGCCTCACGACCGGGCGGACGGCGCAGCAGCAAGGACATCTGGCGGTAGGCAGCCGCCTGCTTGGAGAGATCGTCGTAGATCACCAAGGTTGCTTTGCCCTTGTACATGAAGTACTCAGCGATCGAAGCACCGGTATATGGAGCCAAGTACTGAAGTGCTGCTGGCTCTGAAGCGCTAGCGGCAACAATCACGGTGTAGCCGAGGGCGCCGCGCTCACGCAGGACTTCAACGACGTTGGCTACGGACGCAGCCTTTTGGCCAATGGCCACGTAGACGCAGATCATGTCCTGATCTGCTTGGTTCAGGATCGTGTCGATCGCGATGGCGGTTTTGCCGGTCTGGCGGTCACCAATGATCAGCTCCCGTTGGCCGCGACCCACAGGAATCATTGCGTCGATCGCGGTGATGCCGGTCTGCATCGGCTCATGCACCGATTTCCGTTGAATGATGCCAGGGGCCATCGATTCGATCAGCCGCGTCTCCGAGGCAGCGATGTCGCCTTTGCCATCGATCGGACGTCCGAGGGAGTTGATCACGCGCCCCAACATGGCGTCGCCCACGGGGACGGAAGCAATCTTGCCGGTGGCTTTGACCGTGCTGCCTTCCTGAATACCAAGGCCTTCACCCATCAACACCGCGCCGACGTTGTCGTCTTCGAGGTTCAGAGCGATCCCTTCGGTGCCGTCTTCAAATTCGAGAAGCTCACCTGCCATGGCCTGTTGGAGGCCATAAACACGGGCGATTCCATCACCCACCTGCAGAACGGAACCGACATTGCTGACGGAAACTGACTTGTCGTAATCCTCAATCTGCTGTTTGAGGATGGCGCTGATCTCGTCGGGACGGATGGAAACCATGGCTTGTGATCCCAGCGGGGATATAGGAAAAGAGGGGCGGTAAAAGAGGTGGTGGGTTCAGCTCGCCTTGGCGAGTGCCAGACCGAGGCGACGGACCTGACCAGCCAGGCTGGCATCGATCACTTGAGAGCCGAGGCTGACAACGAAACCGCCAATCAAGGCGGGGTCGACGCTGAGGTCGATATCGACCTTGGAAGTACCGGCCATGGCCTGCACTTTCTTGGACAGTGCCGCCTGTTGTGCTTCGGAGAGTGGCTTGGCGGAACGGACTTGAGCCAAGGTGATGCCCTGCTGTTCGCGATACAGCTCAAGGAAACGGTTCATCACCGCTTCAAAGGCCTGTAGTCGCTGACGATCCGCCAGAACCTTCAGAAGGTTCATGAGAGACGGCGTCACCTGCTCAGCCAAGAGACCTTGAAGGGCCTTTTTCTTGGAAGAGGGCTCAAGAACAGGCGACACCATGGCGTCACGAAATTCAGCTGAGCTGTCCCAAACGCTCAAGAGCTGCTTGCACTGCTCCGCCACCGTTTGGGATTCACTGCGGGCTTCAGTCACCTGAAGCAAAGCTTCGGCGTAGGGAGTCGCTAGGGAATTAAGGAGAGGCATCAGGCGTTCTCCAGATTGCGAATGGTGGAATCAATCAACCGAGACTGCGCTGCGTCATCGAGACGGCCAGGCAGATCAGTCAGCACCTTGTCGATCGCGGCCATAGCGGCTTCGCGACGCAAGGCATCTTTGATCCGAGACGCTTCGGCATCGGCATCGGCAGCGGCGCCTTGCTTGATGGCAGCCATCACGGAAATCGTGCGTTTCTCGCCTTCAGCGCGAATCGCTGCTGCACGCTTTTGGCCATCGATTCGAATCTGCTCCGCTTTTTGCTGGGCAGCAGCAAGCTCAGATTGCGCCTTGGTGAGCTCTTCAGATGCCGTTTTTAAACGTGCTTCAGCATCTTGAAGGTCCTGGAGAATTGCAGAGCGACGACGCTCAAGAATTCCACCCAGGAATCCACGAAGGAACCAAAACAGCACACCGATGACGATGGCCAGGTTGACCAGATTGGTCTCGAGGGGATTGAAATTGAGATTCATCAGGCAGCCAGCAATCGGTCAATGATCGTGGTGCTGAGCTGATCCACTTTGCCCTTGAGTTGAGCTCGCGCAGATTCACGCTCGGCTTCAATACCGCGGCGACTCTCTTCCTTCGTGCGATTGGCTTCAGCTTCGGCCTGAGCGAGCGCTTCGCGGTAGAGGCCATCGACCTCCTGTTCCGCATCGACGATCACGGACTGAACGGCCTGTCGAGCACCCTTCAGCTGTTCAGCCAAATCAGCTTCCAGACGTTCAACCTGGGCAAGCTTTTGCTTGGCGTCAGCACGGCTGGTGGAAATAAAGCCCTCTCGATCTTCCACGACCTTGCCGACCGGACGGAAGAAGAGAGCATTGAGAAGGAAGGTGAGGAGAACCACCTGAACCGCCATAAGCGGAAGGGTGGCATCGAGGTCAAAAAGACCTCCCTCCGGAACACCTGCTTCAGCGAGCAGAAGCCAGGTCATGGAAGGGTGCGCTGGGAAGGAATCGAAACGTGGGTATCAGTGAGGGGGACTTGAAGTCCCCCGGTCTGATCAGGCGAAGGGGTTGGCGAACAGGAGCACCAGAGCAACCACCAAGCCATAAATGGTCAGCGATTCCATGAATGCCAAGGACAGCAGCAGGGTGCCGCGGATCTTGCCTTCGGCTTCGGGCTGGCGGGCGATGCCCTCAACAGCGCCGCCGGATGCGGTGCCCTGACCGATACCAGGGCCAATTGCGGCGAGGCCGACGGCCAGGCCAGCAGCCACAACAGAAGCGGCGGAGGTGATGGAATCCATGTTGGGTGGGATAAGGGGAAGCGCTACGGAGCGCTGAACTGAATTGGGTTGGGGATCGGTTCCCCCCGCGCAGGGACACTCTTGTGAAGAGAGGGCCCGGTTGCAGTCCGGACCTACGCGCGGATGTGTTTAGCAGATCGCCAGGTAAAAGCGAAAGGGGGTGGGCCTTTTAATGGGCCTCGTGAAGACCTTCACCGATGTAGAAGGCAGCCAAGGTCGCGAAGATCAGAGCCTGAATGGCACTGGTAAACAGACCAAGAAGCATCACTGGCAGGGGCACGATCAAGGGGACCAAATAAACCAGCACTCCCACGGCCAATTCGTCAGCAAGGATGTTTCCAAACAGACGGAAGGAGAGGGAGAGGGGCTTGGTGAATTCCTCGATGATCTTGAACGGGAGCATGATTGGAGTTGGCTCCACATACAGCTCGAAGAATCGCAATCCCTTGCGGCTCAGACCCGCATAGAAGTACGCCAACGACACCAAAAGAGCCATTGCCACTGTGGTGTTGATGTCCGCGGTTGGGGCACCAAGCTCACCCTCAGGCAGCTCGATGATTTTCCAAGGAATCAGCGCTCCGCCCCAGTTGCTCACAAAAATGAACAGGAAGAGAGTGCCGATAAACGGAAGCCAATCGCGGTAATACTTCTCGCCGATTTGATCCCTGGCCAGATCTCGGATGAAGTCCCAAAGGAACTCCAACAGGTTCTGCAGACCTATCGGGTCACGCTTCATGCCACGGGTGCCAACAAGCACAAAGGCCAGAAGAATGCCGATCAAGATCCAGGAGCTCAGGAACACCTGGCCATGCAGATACAGATCACCGATCTGCCAGTACAGGTGGTGGCCCACTTCCAGTTCGGCAAACGGGAGTGAGAGGGGCATTAAAGCCATGGGTGCAGAGAAAAGTGCTCAGCCTCAGCTGTCGAAGACGTGCTGAAGAATCAGGGCGGGCTTGTAGAGAAGGAATCCCAGGAACGCAGGCAGCAGATCGAGCTGGGGCAGCTTGGCCGCTCCAACCACAAGCAGGATTGGAACGATGAGCTGAAAACGCCCCAGTCCACGGGACTGGTCACTGAGCCTGGCCACACTGCGGGCAAGAAGACGCACGTACAAAAGTCCGGCGCATGCACCCACAAGAACACTGCTAGCAACTGAAAGATTCATGGTGAAGGCCACGATCGGAACCGTGACGAGCGACACCAGAACGGTGGCTAACAGCAGACGGCGCTGAAGACGGTAAAAATCCTCCAGACGACACCTGAAATGGCGCGCGGAATCTATCACGCGTCTTTCGCCCCTACTCCCGCAACAAAAGAATTTGACGATCAACAAGATCTCTTAAAAGGTCTGGCGACCCCATCGATCCCAGGGCTGCATCGGGCTGAGCATCGACACAGCGGAGCAAATCTTTCGCTGCATCGCTGAGCTGGATTGGTTCCATATTCCGGCCAAGAATGGGATCCGGCTCTCCCCACAAGCAAGGCTGCCGGAGGCCTTTTGCTGCAGCCAGCTCGTCGTCGGTTCGAGAACTCTTGGTGATGGGAGCCTTCGACAGGAAAAACTCGAAATGGCTGATGTCTGGATCGAGTTGCTCGATCAAGCACCACTGCTGAGAGACGGGTAACGCTTGGGCCCTCTCCAACAGCTCACCGTTCAGCAACCGAGCTGGATCCCAAAGCTCTGGATTCGAGAAACCAGCGAACTGCAAGCCTGCGGTTTCGATGAACGCAAACAAACGTTCGAGGTTGTAGCTGGTCTCCTGTGGGTGGAGATACATGTCGGCAAAATTGGCATCGGGAGCACAGTCGACAGACCAGCGCTGCTCATGGTGACGACGCAACCGATTGGATTCAGGCAAAGTCTCGAACAAGTTCCGGCCCAAACGCAGGCCATCTCCGCCGGTTCCGGCCTGAAGCAGTGTCAGTGCTTTTTGAGTGCGGTGGATTTCCCAGCGCCCTGCATCGGCATATAGAAATAGATGAAGAAGTCCCTGGGGAGCGAGGAGGTCTGCAAGGGCGGCAAGCCCTGCTTCTGGCTCCCGAAGATGGTGCAGCACGCCAACAGAGTTGATGTAATCGAAGGGCGTTTCATCTCCCAAATCCAAAAGACTGCGCTGCTCTTGCCTTAACGAACGAACACCCTGACGAGCTTCGGAGCGTTCCAGGCGCTCCCGCGCCACCGCCAAGGCTCCATCGCTGATATCAACAGCAACAACCTCAGCGCCAGGATTGAGGTGGCACAAATAATCCGTGCTGACGCCGGTGCCACAACCCGCGTCAAGGATGCGTGGCTGCTGCTGCCCCGCTGGGATCACGCCATGCACGGAGGCCAACACGCTGCGGTGGCACCAACGCCAGTTGTACCCAGGAGGTGGACCATCCTGAAGCGGATCCCCAGGGAAGGGGAAGCGGTCATAAAAAGCACTCACCACTGGAGTGGCGGCATCACTGGGTTGGACTTCTTTCATCAGCCATTCAGCAATGCTGCCGAGCATTTCATGGCGATGCCACGACCCATCTCGACAGCAGAGGGGCCTGCAAACATTTGTTCATAGGGAGGCAAACCAACAAGGCACGAGCCGTAACCTGACCCGATCTGGTTTGCTTCCGTCGATGACAGTGACCGCCAGCAGCGGCAGCCCGCGCGTGTCTCCTCAGCTGTTCGACACCCTGCCGCTCTCCAGCGTTCGTCAGGCTGAACAGCAGGACCGCTTCCCTGATTCAGTCGAGCTGTCCACGCTGGTGACCTTTTTCCGGAGCGGCCAAGACCGGCTGGAAGCCGCCCGAATCATGGCGGCCAATGCAGAAGCGATCGTGGCGCGAGCAGCCAATCGCATTTTTGTTGGCGGCACACCACTGTCGTTTTTGGATTCACCTCTCACCACGGGTGAGGCCATTCGAACCACCGATGCAACCCCACTTGCCTCGGACCAAGCCGCATTCCAAGACTCAGTTCGCACCTTTACGGGCGATAGCGACAGCACGAAAAGTGGGAATTTTCTCAGCCGATTACTCGATGGCGCCGGGGGAGATGCGGATGTGCGCGTCGTCCTGCCCACTGGTTTCAACGCCATCAGCGTTGCGAAGTACGGTCCCGCCTTCATGCGCAAATCCGTGCGGGATATGGGCTGGTTCCTGCGCTACCTGGGCTATGCCCTCGTGGCTGGAGATCCCAGCATCCTTGCGGTGAACACCAGGGGGCTGCGCGACATCCTGCAGGCAAACTGCTCGTTGGCTGCGACCAACGTTGCCCTTCAGGAGATGCGGGCTGCATCAGCGCTTCTTTTGAAAGATCGGCCAGAAGCACGCCAATTGGCGATCGACTGTTTCAACGTGTTGTTGAAAGAGCTATCGATTGCCACACCGAGCACCCGGCAGCGACTGGGAAGCAAGGTTCAGCAGGGATTACAACTACCTGCCATCTATGCGTTGGCCTCCGAAGGAAGCCAACGTTTCGAAATGCGGCCTGGCTTATCAGGAGCAGAAAAGGCGGAGATCATCCGTGCGGCCTTCCGCCAAGTGTTTGAGCGGGATATCGCCAAGGGATATTCCCAAAATCCTTGCTCTGTGGAAGCCAGCCAGGTTGTCCAGGGCCAGATTTCCATGCGCGAATACGTACGCGCCCTTGGTCGTAGCAAAGAATATCGACAGCAATTTCACGATCGGTTTGTGAACAGCCGTGTGGTGGAGCTGGCCTATCGCCACTTCCTCGGTCGTGGGATTAGCTCGATCGAAGAGTTCAGAAAATCCTTTGCAATCCTCAGCGCCCAGGGCCTGAATGGTTTGGTCGATGTTTTGGTGAACTCCGCCGAATACGCCCAAAATTTTGGCGAAGAAATGGTTCCTTACCTTCGCGAACTTGGCGAGGAAGCCCAGGAAAGCGCTGGTTGGGGCTCTAACCGCAAATTGTTCAACTTCAGTGCACCGTTTGAAGGGGCACCGCAGTACATCACTCTGTACGCGTCCTACCGCCAACCCTTCGCCGATCAGCACGTCTACGGAGGCAGCAACGATCCTGTCGGGAATCAGTACGGCGCCATCTTCCCCAGTGGAACAGCGTCGGTCCGCACACGGCCCGCGCCCTATGGCTATGACAGCCGTCGCCTGCTGGTGAGCAACGGCATGGCCTCTCCCGGGCAGATGAACAGCACCCAGTTCCGAAATAGCCGACCCCGCAAGGTTGGCCCACGGGTGATGCGTCTCCAACAGATTGCCACCGGTGGTTCCGTCAATCCAAAACGTGGAGGGCAACCCAGCGTTCGAAATACGGAGTCCAGCACCCAAGCCGTGATCAATGCGGTGTACGTCCAGGTTTTAGGAAATGCTGGTTACGCCGGCGAACGGCTGACTTCAGCGGAAGCTCGCCTTGAAAACGGAGACATTTGTCTTCGTGAGTTTGTCCGAAGCGTGGCCCGCTCTGATGCATTCCGGCGCCGCTACTGGAGTGGCCTCTACATCATCAAGGCGATTGAAGTCATGCATCGGCGCCTCCTCGGACGGCCAACCTTTGGACGCTGGGAAATTGATGCCTTGTTTGATACAGCCGCACGCCATGGGTTCTATGGCGTGGTGGATGCACTCGTCAACGGCGAGGAATACAAGGATTGCTTCGGGGAAGACACCGTTCCGTACGAACGCTTCATCACCCCGAAAGACTTGAATGTGAGACGAACCGCCACGCTCACGCGCGACGTGAAGCAATTCGGTTACGACAGCTCGTCGTTCGTCCTGGGAAGTCGCCCTGATGCGAGCACCACACAAGTGTTTCGAGGCAGCGGTGACGTCACACGACGGAATTTGGCCAGCGCAGCCAAAAGTTCCAGCGCTGATTGGACGAGCCTTGCCCGTAACTTCAGGCAAGGCGAAGACCTGCAGTCAAGCCTTCGCTTGATTCGCCTCGGCGAACCGATTGGAGGTGGCCGATCAACGCGTGGTTTTGGGCTCTCGAAAACGAGATCGACATCCTCAGCACCACCACTCACCCCGATGACTGGGGCTCTATCTGCTATCTCCGGCGCAGATGGCTACCGACTCCGCTCAAGCCTGCCAACAAATCTTCGGTTAAATCGGCCTTGCTCCGAAAGTGATTTGCGATCAATCATTGATGCCACTTACAAGCAAGTTCTCAACCGAGTTCCGCTACAAGATGAGCGTTTGATTGAAGCGGAATCAAGACTCCGCAACAGCGACACATCGCTGAATCAATTCGTTGAAGAAATCGCCATGAGTGATGCCTTCCAGACGAGGCTGTTCAACATGGCGCCCCTGAGAGCAGCGTCAGCGGCAACGTTGGCTCTGCTTGGTCGAGCCGCGGCCCCTGCAGAGGTGAGCCGTTTTCTCACGATCCGAGCTCAAGCGGGTCAACCCGCTGCCGTTAAGGAACTACTCGAGAAGCGACCTGATGGGGACACCGTTCCACGCATGGATGGCATGAATACCCGTGCAGGCGTGAGCCAAGCAACTCTGCAGCGAACAGCTGCGCTGTATCGCGGTAACGCCGCGATCAATCCGTCCACGGAGGACGCGATCTAAGGCCCCACAAGGTCGGATCATTCACGATTAACCAAGCAATATCGCTGCTCAAAAATTGTGTCTAAAACGTTCCGATGAGGCTCCTCATCGGAACGTTTTCTTGTTGGAAATTGACAAGGATGTAAGGAAGGGAATCCACTGCGGCCCAATGGATTTCACAAACGGAGCCTGGCCATGAAGAACTGTTACCCAAGCCCAGGGCATTGGGCCAGCTCAGAGCAGAATGCCTCAGCCGACACGTTGCGCTCGAGAGCCACACCGATTCTTGTTGATCGTTGTGAACACCTCGATGCAAAACGCTTCGACACCCTGTCTCAGCCTTTACTCTGAGACTTGATCCTTCGGGATCTTCCACCTATTCACCGGATATCGGTCTCCTACGGGCGGCCGCTTGCTTCGAGGCAGAACTGCATGAGCATCGTCTCCAACTCGATCATCAACGCGGACGCCGAAGCCCGCTATCTAAGCCCTGGCGAACTCGACCAGATCAAGGCTTTCGTAACTGGCGGTCAGCGCCGTTTACGGGTAGCTCAGGTTCTGTGCGAAAGCCGCGAGCGCATTGTTAAGCAGGCCGGCGGCCAGCTTTTCCAGAAGCGTCCTGACGTCATTTCTCCCGGCGGAAACGCCTACGGCGAAGAAATGACTGCCACATGCCTGCGCGACATGGATTACTACCTGCGCCTGGTGACTTACGGCATCGTTGCTGGCGACGTCACACCGATCGAAGAGATCGGTGTGATTGGCGCCAAGGAGCTTTACCGCTCTTTGGGCACGCCTTTAGAAGCAATGGCAGAGGCCGTGCGTGAAATGAAGAATGTCGCCATGGGTCTTCTGACCGGCTCTGACGCCGATGAAGCAGGTACCTACTTCGACTACGTGGTGGGCGCCCTCGCCTGAACACGCTGCTGACTTTCCTTCACGCCTCCCCACGCATCCATGCAAGACGCCATCACCAACGTCATCAATAAGTCCGACGTCCAAGGCTTGTACTTGGACACGGCCTCGATGACCAATCTCGAGTCCTATTTCGCCAGCGGTGAGCTGCGGGTTCGGGCTGCTGCCACGATCAGCGCCAACGCTTCCGCGATCATTCGCGACGCTGTCGCCAAGGCGCTGTTGTACTCAGACATCACCCGTCCGGGTGGAAACATGTACACCACCCGTCGCTATGCAGCTTGCATTCGCGATCTGGACTATTACCTGCGCTACTCCACCTACGCCATGCTGGCCGGCGACACCTCCATCCTCGATGAGCGTGTGTTGAATGGCCTCAAAGAGACCTACAACTCCCTCGGCGTTCCCATTGGTGCCACCGTTCAGGCCATTCAGGCCATGAAAGAGGTCACCGCAGGCCTAGTCGGCCCCGATGCGGGCAAGGAGATGGGTGTGTACTTCGACTACATCTGTTCCGGCCTCGGCAACTGAAGCCCATGCGGTTGTTCAAAGTCACCGCTTGCATCCCCAGCCCTGAAAAGGTTCGGGCGCAGCGAGAACTACAAAACACCTTCTTTACGAAGTGGGTCCCCTACGACAGCTGGTTCGCTGAACAACAGCGCATCCAAAAGCAAGGGGGACGCATTATCAAGGTGGAACTCTGCACCGGAGGCCGACAAGTAAACGTCGGCAACTAATCACTCACCTTCGGTGATGCAAAAGCCCGGCTTCAAGGCTGGGCTTTTTGTTTGGCCAACCTCACCCCTGCATCCTTCACTCGACGACTCACTGAAGCGTTGACTTCACCAAGCGCTGGAGATCGTATTCAGGAGCGGTGCGGTTGGCTCCGAGCCAGAGCACATATTCATGGTTACCAGCCGGACCCGTAATCGGAGAGGCGACGATCCCTTGGGCGAACCAATCAAGCTCTTCTGCAGCGGTGATCACCATCTCGATCGCATCGCAGTGGGCCACCGGATCACGCACCACCCCACCCCGTCCGACCCGATCACGGCCCACCTCAAATTGCGGCTTCACCAGCACGAGCGCTTCTGCATCAGAACCGTGAAGCAAGCGACGTAAAGCCGGCAGGATCAACCGCAGGGAAATAAACGACACATCCGTCACCGCCAGCGTGGGCCAAGGATCTGCCTCGCCGTACAAGGCCTCGGGCTGTAAGTGACGCAGGTTGGTCCGCTCCCGCAAGACCACCCGATCGTCGGTGCGCAAGCTCCAAGCCGTTTGTCCATACCCCACATCCACGCCATACACCCGTTTGGCACCGTGCTGCAGCAAACAGTCGGTGAAACCACCGGTAGAGATACCGCCATCCAGGCAGATGCGTTCCTGCACCGAAATCGGGAATGCAGCTAGCCCCGCCAGCAATTTCTCACCACCGCGCGACACAAACCGTGGCGGATGCTCCACCTGGAGCTGCAGCGTGTCCTTTACGTCGTGACCGGGCTTATCCAAAACAGTGCCCGCTCCATCGCGCACCTTGCCAGCACGGATCAGCTGCTGCGCCTGCTGCCGGGAGGCCACCAAACCTCGGGCCACAAGTTCTAAATCGAGACGCTGTTTTGACGCCATTCCGTCATAAAAGCAGACCCGATCCCAAAGAAAACAGGACATCTAGGCCTCGAATCGAATTCCGACGGGAGGATCGCCTCAATCGACCGTCACGACGTGTCCAACCACCCTCTTCAACTTGCCCAGGTGGTTCCTCTGCTTCGGCCGGGAACATTCGTGACCCTGGAAAATCAACCGGCTGATCTTCCACCATTCCAAGTGCTGCATTGCCGTGGGGGACGCTGTTGGGTAAGGCAACAGGCTTGGGGACGTCACATCCAGTGGGAAGTTGAACATGGACGTTTAAACGCCGCCTAAAGACGCCCATATCGACTGCAAACAATCAATAATTCAGCTGTTGTTTTTTAACAACAACGCCTTGGCAAAACCGCGAGATCGCGGCTCAATAGGACAACTTTCCAAACTGCCAACCCGTTGCTGAACGCTTCTGCCTCACGTCGTCGTTCTGTATCGCGCCAGCGGGTGAAGCAAGAACAGGTTGGACTCTTTCAACGCTTGATGCCACTTCCCTGGCAACTGTGGCCAGCAGAAGCGCGGCTACTCGTTGGTCTGGCTGCGTTTTGGAGCGTGGCAGGCTTGGTGGTGTTGGCATCCGCCAGCTGGTGGGTGGCGCTGCGGGAGATGGGCGATGGCGCTTTCTACGTGAAGCGCCAAACGATCTGGCTGCTCGCCAGCTGGAGCCTGCTAGGCCTCACGGTGAGCATCGATCTGCGGCGACTGCTGAAGTGGGCGGGGCCAGGGCTGTGGATGGGCTGCATCCTGATCGCCGCCACCCTCGTAATGGGCACCACCGTGAATGGAGCTAGCCGCTGGCTGGTGGTGGGCCCGCTGCAGATCCAGCCCTCGGAACTGGTGAAACCCTTTGTGGTGCTGCAGGCCGCCAACCTGTTTGCCCCCTGGACACGGATGAACATCGACCAGAAGTTGCTCTGGCTGGCGAGCTTCGGGGGGTTGCTGTTGCTGATCTTGAAACAGCCCAACCTGTCCACCGCTGCACTAATGGGCTTAACCCTTTGGATGGTGGCCCTTGCGGCTGGGCTGCGTTGGCGCAGCCTGCTGGGAACTGCCTTTGCCGGCGGAGCGCTCGGCACCGCCAGCATCTTGATTAATGAATACCAACGGCTGCGGGTGGTGTCGTTCCTCGACCCCTGGAACGACCCGATGGGTGATGGCTATCAACTGGTACAAAGCCTTTTGGCCATCGGCTCCGGCGGGGTGATGGGTCAGGGCTACGGGCTGTCCACCCAAAAACTGCAATACCTACCAATTCAAAGCACTGATTTCATCTATGCGGTTTTTGCAGAAGAATTCGGCTTCGTGGGATCGCTGATGTTGCTGCTGTTCCTGATGCTGGTGGCCTGGGTGGGCCTACGGGTGGCGTTGCGCTGCCGCAGCAACCAAGCGCGACTGGTGGCCATTGGCTGCTGCACGATCTTGGTGGGGCAATCGATCCTCAACATCGCCGTGGCCTCTGGAGCCATGCCCACCACAGGCCTGCCGCTACCGATGATTAGCTACGGCGGCAATTCGCTGATGTCCAGCCTGGTGATCATGGGGCTGTTGATCCGCTGCTCCTTGGAATCGACAGAATTAATCGGACGCCGTTCAAACGGTCCACTTAGAACGATTTAGACCAAGCCTTAGGCCCAAACAATCGCAATTCAACGAGCAAAGCCAATCGCAACGTCCCAGAACTGGATAGGCTCGTATTGCGTGGTAGGTGTCTGTGGACTGGTTGCTGCTCTCCGAAATGGCCCAGCGCAGTGAAGCGCTTTTGAGCAGTGCGTTAGCGAACCCTGGCCCACTCACCATCGCGCTTGTCTTCGGCGGCGGGGCATTAACAAGCTTGGGACCCTGCTCGCTCTCGCTTCTTCCCGTAACGCTGGCATACCTGGCGGGTTTCGAAGACGGACGCACACCATGGCAACGCAGCTTGGCTTTTTGCTGTGGAATCGTTGGCGCACTCGTTGTGCTGGGGAGCTTGAGTGGACTGCTAGGAAAGATTTACGGCCAAATGCCAGCGTTGGTGCCGAGTCTGGTGGCCATTCTTGCGGTTGCCATGGGCTTAAATCTGCTGGGCCTCCTACGCATTCCCCTTCCTGCTGGACCTGATCCAAACAGTTGGCGCAACAAAGTTCCTGCCCCTTTTGCACCAGTGGCAGCGGGCCTGGCTTTCGGCGTTGCAGCCTCACCCTGCACCACACCAGTGGTCGCTGTTCTTCTTGGTTGGATTGCCCAGAGCGGTCGACCGTTAGTGGGGGTAGCGTTATTGACAAGTTTCGGCATCGGTCAAGTACTGCCCTTACTCGTTGCAGGAACGTTCGCGGCCAGCGTTCCAAACCTGCTTAAACTTCGACCCATTGGACGATGGGTGCCTCCCATCAGTGGAGTCGTTCTTCTCACAACAGGTCTGCTCACTCTGCTTGCACGCTGGAGCTGATGAAACGCCTGATTGCCTGGCTTTCGGACCTTCGGGTTGCGATCGTGCTGCTGTTCTTGATCGCTCTCGCCAGCGCCGTTGGCACCGCAATTCCACAAGGGGATGCTCCACGCAGCTATGTGGAGGCCTACGCCACGCGGCCTTGGCTCGGATTACTCAACGGAGAGCAGGTCCTTCAGCTTCAGCTCGACCATGTGTATTCCAGCGTTTGGTTTCTGTCTCTCCTCGCATGGCTCGGCTTGGCGCTGATTCTGTGCAGCTGGCGACGCCAATGGCCGGCTCTGCAGGCTGCAAGGCGATGGATTGATTACAGCAACCCTCGCCAGCTCAGCAAACTCGCCATTGCAGAAAGCCTTCCTTGTACAGATTCCAACTCAGCACTTCAAGCCTTTTCAACGGTTTTAAGCCAACAGGGCTGGCGCCTCGAGCGCAAAGACAACCGCCTTGCAGCCCGTAAAGGCACCGCAGGACGGGTTGGTCCCTTGCTGGTGCACACCGGTTTAATCCTGCTGATGCTGGGGGCTGTTTGGGGAGTCCTGGCAGGAAATCGCCTGGAACGGTTCCTCGCCCCAGGCCGCACCCTGGACCTACTAAGCCGCGATGGTGACTCCCAGGTATCGATTCTCTTGGAAGCCTTTCAAGTGGACCGCGACCCTGCTGGACGGGCTGAACAATTTCGCTCTCAGTTGCACCTCGAGGAAAACGGAAACTCGCTCGATCGCGAAATCAGCGTGAACCATCCTCTGCGACATCGGGGAATCACCATTTATCAAGCGGATTGGTCGCTCGCCGCGATCACCCTTCAAATCGGCCGAAGCCCACAATTACAGCTTGCGCTCCGCAGCTTCCCTGAGCTCGGCGAACAAGTGTGGGGACTCGTCTTACCGACTCGACCGGATGGAAGCGAACCCGTGTTTTTGAGTGTTGAAAACGAGCAGGGACCGATCAATATTTTTGACACTGACGGCACACTGCTCACGCTGCTACGCCCCGGCGGGCCAGCCGTGGACGTGAAGGGTTTACCGATGCGGGTGAATTCTGTTCTTCCAGCAAGTGGCTTGTTACTCAAGCGTGATCCAGGCGTGCCATTGGTGTATTTGGGCTTCGCCGTGATGCTCATCGGAGGCGGACTCAGTTTGATTGCAACGCGTCAACTGTGGGCTATTGCCAGTGAAGGTCAGCTGCACGTAGGTGGCCTTTGCAATCGCAACCTCACCGCCTTTTCCAAGGAATTACCAAGCCTGCTCAGGCAAACAGCATTGGCCCATCAGCAGGGCTGACGGGTGCCATGGCTAACGCGTACGACCGTATGGACGTTGCCCCTTGGATTGAAGTCTGCTTCCAACTGCAACCAAACAGGATCACAGGCGGCCACCAAATCATCAACGATCCGATTGGATACCTCCTCATGGGAGATCGATCGATCTCGATAGCTGTTCACATACAACTTGATCGCCTTGAGCTCCACCACGCGGGGACCCGGCTGGTAAATGAGCCGGAGGACTGCAAAGTCTGGGTAGCCGGAAAAGGGACATTTACAGGTGAATTCCGGCAACTCAATGCTCACTTCATAGGCACGACCAGGCCGAGGGTTGTCAAAACAAATCAGCTCAGCCTCGTCAATCGCCCGTTCTCCATACAGGGGCGTCTCGGTCTGTTGTTGAGATGCGGCTCCAGTCAATGCTCAAAAGGAATCAATCTGGATCGACCTTAAGCAACACAGACACGGCAGTGTTCTGTAACAGCGATGACACCCCTGGGTGTGTTCCGAGCCATCCTGGATTCAGTTGATCCAACAGCATGAAAAAGGTTGAAGCAATTATTCGCCCCTTCAAATTGGAAGACGTCAAGGTGGCGTTAGTGGAAGCCGGCATCATCGGCATGACCGTCAGCGAAGTCCGTGGTTTTGGCCGTCAAAAAGGGCAAGTGGAGCGCTACCGCGGCTCGGAATTCACTGTGGAATTCCTTCAAAAGCTGAAAATTGAAGTGGTCGTTGAATCCAACCGTGTCGATGAGGTGGTCACCGCCATCGCTGATGCAGCCCGCACCGGAGAGATCGGCGACGGCAAGATCTTCATTTCATCTGTGGAGTCTGTGGTTCGCATCCGCACGGGAGATCGCGACGGCACAGCCCTCTAAAGCTGAGAAACAAAGAGCAACGCGGCGCCAACACAACGGTTTTCAAAACCAAAAGTTTGGGCAACCAACGTTCTGAATCGCTGCGTTGTTCCCCCAAAGCAAAGGGATCAAATGCTCGAAGCCATCGCCTGGATGGAGCAATCGCTTCAACTTCAACGCTGAGAGCTGGAGTTGGCCGCCCACCGCCCCATAGATTCATTAATTCGTATGGGCGAGCGAGCCGGTGATCGAGCGCTACACCCTCCCCGAGATGGGAGCCATCTGGAGTGAGCAAGCCAAATTTCAAAGTTGGCTCGATGTGGAAATTGCAGCCACCGAAGCGAACTGCCGCCTCGGCCGTGTGCCTGAAGAGGCCCTCGAAACGATCAAAAACAAAGCGTCCTTTTCCGTCAAGCGGATTCTGGAAATTGAGGCAGAAGTCCGTCACGACGTGATCGCCTTCCTCACCAATGTGAATGAGCATGTCGGCGATGCAGGCCGGCATATCCACGTCGGCATGACCAGTTCCGATGTTTTGGATACGGGCTTGGCCCTGCAGATGAAGCGCTCAGTCGTACTGCTGCGCATCGAGCTCGATGCCCTCGCCGATGCCCTCAGAACGTTGGCCCGTGCGCACAAAAGCACGGAGATGATCGGACGCTCCCACGCCATCCACGGCGAACCGATCACCTTTGGCTTCAAAGTGGCCGGCTGGTTGGCTGAAACCGAAAGGAACCGCAGCCGGCTCGAACGCTTGGAAGCTGATGTGGCCGTCGGACAAATCAGTGGCGCGATGGGCACCTATGCCAACACCGATCCACAGGTGGAGGCGATCAGTTGCGACATCCTCGGATTAACCCCAGACACAGCCAGCACCCAAGTGATCTCTCGTGATCGTCATGCCGATTACGTGCAGACCCTGGCCCTCGTAGCAGCATCCCTCGAGCGGTTTTCCACGGAAATTCGCAATCTCCAGCGCACCGATGTGCTCGAGGTGGAGGAGAACTTCGCCAAAGGACAAAAGGGCAGCTCCGCCATGCCCCACAAACGCAATCCAATCCGTAGCGAACGGATCAGCGGACTCGCCCGGGTGATTCGCAGCTACACGATTGCAGCCCTCGAAAATGTGACCCTTTGGCATGAGCGCGACATCAGCCACAGTTCAACCGAACGGATGATGTTGCCGGATTGTTCCGTCACCCTGCACTTCATGTTGCGGGAGATGACCGCGGTCGTTCAGGGGTTAGGGGTCTACCCCGACAACATGCGCCGCAATATGAATGTGTATGGCGGAGTGGTCTTCAGTCAGCGCGTCCTTCTCGCCCTCGTCAGCACCGGAATGAGTCGAGAAGAGGCCTATCGGCTCGTCCAACGCAACGCCCACACGGCATGGAATACGGAGGGAGGCGATTTCCGCGCCAACCTCGAAAACGATGCGGATGTGAAGGCCCATCTCTCAGGAGATGGATTAGCCGCGTGCTTCAGCACCGACGTTCACCAAGACAACCTCAACGTGATTTGGCAACGCCTGGGGATTTAATTTCCTACGCCGGGGAGCCCCAAAATTCGCAATACGGATGCCGCATCCACAATTGGGTCTAGGGGCTCCAGGGCGAGGTTCATGCCATCGCTGAACTTGGCAAGAACATTTCGATCCACCACCACAACATCACCACTCCGCAAGGGAGGGTTGTTGGTGCTGCTCAACTCCGACCCAGGTTTATACGACATTTGTTTGATCGTGGTGCGACCCTCTCCATCCATCCGAATCAAATCAACCCGCGACACACTGGCCCGGTTGCTTAAGCCACCCGAAGCAAGAATCGCTTGCGAAAGGGGAGCATTGGAAGGAATCTCCACCAACCCCGGCAAAACAACTTCACCAATCACCTTCACAGCGATCGTTGAGGGAGCGAAATTCGATGACGCAGTCGTAATTAAATCAGCGTTGATCGGAGCATCAGCCTTTAAAACCCGAATGCTGTCGCCGTCGTAAATCAAAGGATTGGGGGCAAAGCCTCCCTGTTTCAAAACGGTGAGGTAGTCGAAGACATATCGCTTTGCACTCGCTCCCCGTTGATGGGATGGCCGCAGCAATTCCAACCGAGAAAGATCGCCCATCGCGGAAACCCCTCCAGCCCGCTGGATCACATCCACCATGGTGGGCCAGCCACCACCACTTCCCAGCTCTCCATCCTTGGGGATGCTCCCTGGGCTATTCACGGGGAGAGTAAAGACTCCGGGGCGACCAACCTGACCGGTCACCGTGACGCGAACAGGACGCTGCTCAACAAGGTCGAGATAAACAATCGGACGGCGAAGAATTTGCTGGTATCCGTCCGTAATGCGTTGACGTGCCTCATCCATCGTCAATCCCCACACGTCCATAGTTCCCAATCGAGGCAGGTTGATCGTGCCGTCGCTGAGCACCTGGACAGAGGCCTCATAGCCGTCAATTTTGAACACCGACATGACCAATTTGTCGCCAGGGCCGAGCCGATAGCGATAGGAGGTTTCTGGGAAAGGGCTGACCGAAACAGATCTGGTTTTAGGCAAAGCCGTCGGTGCTGGACGGGATGGAACCTTCAGCCAATTCCGTCGTTCTTCCGCCCGCACGCTCCCGCTCCAGGTGAGCGACAGGGTCAACATCCAAACGGCGGCAATGCCTGCAGACAATCCGGACCGAAGGATGAAGAGCATTGGAGAAAAAAGGTGTGATCTGCTGAAAATTTGTACCCAATCTTCCCGCATAATGCCGTTTATGAGCGGGGCCCATGGCACTGACAGGATCTGCCACCCAGGATGACGTTCTTCTCCCAAGGGGTTGGAACGGCTCCGATCCAGACAGCAGTCGTCTGTTCACTCTGGACGGGCTCGAGCTGCATCTCATCGCAGGGAGCCAGTTTGGTCCAGTGGCCGAAGCCGTTGGGACGCTGCGGGAGTCCACCTACCGACAACAGTTGTCCGGTTCAGGCAGCAGCCTTGACTTGGATGGACGCGACCCCTTCTACGACCATCTCTTACTGCTCGATGTCGAGAGTGGTGCTCTCGCGGGATCAGCAAGGCTGCAATTCATTCCGTTCGGCGCGCCGAGCTCGGATCTACCGCAAAGCGAAGCCTCCTACCTCGAGCACGTTTATCCCGGCATCAAAGCGCTGCTAGCCCAGCGACAACATCATGTCGAAATTGGACGCGTTGCTCTTGCGCAGCGGTTCCAACGCCAGCCCCATTCCCTGATGGCGTTGTTCCGTGGGGGCTTGCTCATTGCGTCCCTGTCTGGATACAGCACCCTGCATGGCTTGGTGTCTTACAACCATTTCGCGTTCTCCGACAGCGTCAACAACGCTTTTTTAAGCGCACTGATGCAACCGCCTTATCGCCGAACAGATCTCGCATTGCCCGTTCCCCGTCACCCTGTTCCATCGATCCAGAGCAGCGATCAGACTCATCCGATCGACAACGTTCAAGCCCTGGAATTGGCGTTGCGCAACGACTACGACAAAGATTTCCGCCTACCGGTTTTGTTAAGGCAGTACTTCAATTTGATGGGAGCACAGGTTTGCGATCTTTCTCTGGCGAAAGATTTCAACCAAATCACTGAAATCTTGATGGCTGCAGAGCTCAATAGCCTGCCGAAGGAACGCTTGAACTACTTCATTGACGTCCCCCACCAACCGGTCTACCAGCACTTCAGCTGGTACCGAGGACAAGGCTGAAACGGCTGTCGCTGGTAACTTGAGCAAACAATCGTCCGGTGCTCGTATTGGCCGAGGTACTCCCTGACAAGCATGCGCTAGAGGGACGCCTTGTGGAGATCCTGCATCGCATCTCCGGAGCCGACCCTGCCCTGATAACGGCAGATGCCCGTTTGATGGAAGATATCGGTATTGATTCACTGGGCTTCTACGAAATTCTGATCGAAGCCGATACCTGTTTCGGGATTCGCATCCCAGAGGAAACCTTGCTGCAATTTCGAACTGTCGGTGATATTCAGGCCCATCTCGAGTCGCTAGAGCTCACCCAAGCCAATGCCGAAAACACCTGAACGGTCGGCCATTGTTGGCTGGGGTTCAGTCACCCCACTCGGCTCAAATCCGCACACCACCTGGCAGGGAGCGCTTGGCGGACGTTCTGGGATTCAAGCGCTGCACGACCCCTGGAGCAGCGACCTGGCCACACGCATTGCTGGACGTGTGGAGGACGCAGCATTTACACCACTAGAGCCCATCCTTCGCAGACGGGCTGACCGCTGTGCACAACTTGCTTTATTGGCGGCAAGACAGGCTTGGGGCATGGCCTTAGAACGAGCACCAGGGCTGGATCCCGATCGGGTTGCCGTCGTGATCGGCACTGGGATTGGTGGGCTCTCCACCATGCATGAACAGCACATGCAACTCTCCGAAGGGGGGCCATCACGGGTGAATCCGCTCACGGTGCCGATGCTGATTCCCGACGCTCCTGCGGGGCAAGTTGCCATCGACTTAGGGCTTCATGGCGGTGCCCATGCACCCGTATCGGCCTGTGCATCTGGGGCTGAAGCGATGATGCTGGCCCAAATGTTGCTCAACGACGACCGTGCCGATTTGGTGCTCGCGGGGGGAACTGAAGCGCCAGTGAACAGGCTTGGGCTCGTGGGATTTTCCGCCATGCGCGCGCTCTCATCCCGCAATGACGCACCAGAGCAGGCCTCTCGCCCGTACAGCACAGACCGTGACGGCTTTGTGTTGTCGGAAGGCGCAGGAGTGCTGGCGATGATGCGCGATTGCGATGTTCCTACCGGTGCAGCCCTCGGCTGGCAGCTCGCGAGTGGCAGCAGCAGCGATGGGCATCACATTGTGGCTCCAGAGCCGCAGGGAATCCAGGCCAGTCGGGCGATTGACGATGCCCTCCGACGGGCGGACGTCGATCCTGCAGATCTCTGCGCCGTTCAAGCCCATGCCACGGGCACAAATCTCGGTGATCTCGCCGAAGCCAGAGCCTTGCGGCGCAGTTTGGGGCCAGTGGCAGATTTCCTACCGGTATACGCACCGAAAGGGCAGCTGGGTCACCTCCTAGGAGCCGCCGGATCCGTCGAAGCGATCTTGGGATTCCAGGCTTTGAGAGAAGGAATCTTGCCGCAAAGCATCAACGCCGATCCTCTTGATCCAGGCGTGGACTTAGCGGTTACTACATCAGGACCAGTGAAGCTTCCAGATCATCCATCAGAGCGTTTCATGCTCAAAAATGCCTTTGGTTTTGGCGGTCACAACATCAGCCTGATTCTTGCTGTGCCCTGTAGTACTGCTGCACGGCTCGACTAAAGCCATCACGATCACGGGGATCTGGAGGAAGTTGGAGATCAGAAGAGCGCCCTCGACGGCAGTGAATCGTTCCCAGAGGTGCCGTTAGACGACGCAACAGCAAACGCAGCGGTTTGTAGCGAGCACCAACAGCGCCATCCAATCCCTCGTAGCGAAAAACCCATGGAACAATGCTGCCGCCGTAATGCTGGGCCAGCATCCAAGCGCTAGACGAGACTCGCTCTTCAATCGGGGTCACCAACGATCCGTTTGGGGCAATCATGATTTCACCGTGATCCCTCAACAACGTGGAAGCACTCATCAGCCCCGCCAGACGGGACTGGGGCTGTCGATGATCAAGCACCGCTGAACCGGCATTCCGCGCCGCGGCCGCATAACCAGGCAGCACCCATTTGAGATGCAATTGCGCCGTGGTGAGGCCAGGTATTTTGAGCACGGCCTGAATCACCAAGCCATCACACGGACTGCGGTGATTGAAGATATGCACCAAGGGAGTGCCAGGGTTTTCAGAGGGTTGGCTGTCATCCACGACCACTTGCACACCCAAGGCCCTTAGGGCGACAGCAGACGCCAAAGTCATCAATTGGGCCGCCCAGTCCGGTCGGCCGAGCAGCACTGCAGGTAGTTGCAAGCCGTACAACCCAAAGCCAAGGCCAGCCCATGCCATGCGAGACACCATGCGGGCACCCAAAGCCAAGGGATTCCGAATCAAAGGCGCCTTCAACGCGGGCAACGGGGAAGGCGACTCCAGCTGGCGGGCTTCCGGACCGATCGGAAAGGTGGTGCGAAAGGGGAAGTCCCCATCGAAATTGCCATTCACCTGCGTGCTCATCACGAGATGGTTGTAGAAGCGATAAAAAAGCGGCCGATCACTGGGCTGAGGATCACGCCAGAAGTCGTCGAGGGGCTTCTGATCGGTGAGTCCTTCCAAGTTGTAAAAGGTGTTGCCCATCGTCTTGGTGGGAACCGCATGGAACAGGGCTTGCAAGCCCACCGTGCTGTTCACCGTGATCACCCCACGACACGTGCGTAGATACCGGCTTAGGGGGCCATCGTGGAAATAGTGCACCCGACCGACAACGCCATAACGGCGGGACAACAGGGCAATCAAGAGGCCGTAGTGGTTGTAGCCCCGATCGCGCGGATGATGTTTAAAAGCCAGTCGATCCGAGGCATGGGCATGCTCGGAGAATGAGCGAATCACGTCCTCGATGAAATCGTGCATGCCCCGGTAGGGGGAACCCATCTGAATTTGAGAATCGCTCGACACCTGCAGGACAGACAGGAAAAAAGACTCATGCTCCAGCAGTCGCCGTTTCACCTCTCTCTCGGTCCAGCGATACAGCCAGTAGCGCCAGCTGCCGCGCACCTGGCACCACAAAAAACGGGGAGAGGGCTGAAGTTTGTGCTCCCCTTCGATAATTGGGTAATCGGTGAAAGCATGCTGAATAAACGTGGGTGCTTTCCAGGCTTTGCGCCATCGCGATCCCGGATCCAGCACGATGTTTTGCGGCAGTTGATCGACAGGGAGGAGATTCTGATAGAACGAAACTGGCTTATTCAGATTGGATCGAGCATTCACTCGATCACGCTCCAACGTGATGTAGTTCGGGCGTAGATAGCCGAGTTCAAACACCCACGCTTCGATGCCGAGCGACTGTGCTTCTTCAATCGCAATTCGGTGGGGAATGATGAAATCCCCGTACATAAAAATGTGGCGAATGCCGCGGTCCTGGAGCAAACGTCGGACAAACGGACGCCACGCCTCCATGTCGCCGCGAAACGGCACCGTCACCTCAGACGAGAAACCAAATTCCCGTAACGGGAACGCCACTTTGGTCACGGGAATGCCACAGCCCCTGAGGTAATTGCAAAACCGCGCAAAAAACAGACCAATCGGACCCATCAAGAGGAGGACTGGACCATCAATGCGCACTTGCACCAGTGCCGGCGCCCGTCCCCTACCCAAACCGCTCACCATCGGGTGTATCAGAACGAAATCCTGGCATGCCCTAACGACGGCGGAGCCGACCCCAGTGGCGAAACAGGCCCTGCACCAGCGTGCGACGTGGGGGAGGCCCATCTTTCCAGGCGATCAATTCATCAATGGCCTGCTCAGGTGTGATGAACCAACCACTCCCACGACTGACGTATCTCGGGTACTCGATCAAGGCGGCATGTAGGAGCGCATCCAGCTCCAGGCAACGACCGCGTCTCGAGCAGGTCTCACGATCACGGGTCAAGCCCCAACCCGCATAGAAAGGCAAACCCCAACAATGCACTTCCACACCTCGCAGAATCCCCTCGAATCCCGCCAAGGATGTGAGCACGTGCAGCGCATCGACCTGGGTAAAAAGCTGATCAATCGACCCTGAGGTCAGGACCTCATCGCAACACTCCTGAGCGATCTCCTCCCCCTCTCCGGCACGACAGAGGCCAGCCGAAACATCTGGATGCGGTTTGTAAACGAGATAGGCCTCAGGTTCAGCGGCCCGCACCGCCTGCAACAAACCGAGATTGGTGCAAACACCAGGGGCACCAAACCGAATCGAGGCATCACTCTCCACTTGACCCACCACCAGAACCACCCGTTGAATCCCGGTGGGGCGCTGCCAGGGGGTCGATTGAAGGTTGTATTTGGTGATCGCTGCACGCACCAATCGGTGCCGCAGTTGTGCTGCACGCTCCAGCTGCAAGACCGACCAATCGCCATGGGCCAACAAAATTTCTAAGTCACTCGGCCCCGTGGCGTCGTAGTACATGCCGCGTCCATCCACCACCCAAGAGATCGGATCAATGAGATCCGCCCCCAAGCCCACCGATCGAAGGAAGCCATCTTCCACATGCAAAGTCGGTAACCGGCGACGGTCCGCGGCGCTCAGAACCCGTGGTTTGCCACGGCGACCCCACACCGCTACTGCATCAATGTTCGTGTCGGGAGTCATCCATGGCATCGGGTATCTCACCTCGCTCCCGGCCAAGAAACGGCGAAGGTTGCGTTGTTTCCAAGGCGTGAACCCAAACGCCTGCACGCTCCGGGGGGCCAAGGCATGCATCCGACGCTGCAAGCCAATGGCGCGCATCAGGGTTTCAATCGAGCAAGGTTCGTGTTGATGGGGATCAATGCAATGGGGATACGCGATGAGTGCTCCATGCACCAACGCCTCTAACGACACGCCTTGTTGACGGCGATCAGGCGCTGCCAGGCGGTCGTGGGTGAGGCCCCATCCGGCATAAAACGGCATCCCAAAACAGTGGACAGGTCTCCCCCAGAGCAGGGCTTCAAATCCCATCTGAGAGGTGACGGCATAGACCGCTTCGGCCCGTTGCAGCAGACCAGCCGGATGCAAACCATCCGCACTGACACGAATGCGGGGATGAACCAGATCCTTGGCACTGAAATGCCCGCGCGCCCGGCCATGAATGACATCGGGATGCACCTTCAGCACAACGGTGCAGGCTGGATGATCCGCCAATGCCTCCTGAAGCATCTGACCAAAACAATCGGGGCTGGCCCCACCGAGGGGGATCGAGTAATCACCGGCCGATTGATCCACCACCAGCACAAAGCGCTCCTCAGGAACCGGAGACTCCTGTGCAGGATTCACCTTGCTCAGTCGCTGCTCACACCACAGCGCCTGGACCTGCTGCGCGCGACAACGTTGCTCTAGCGACAGCGGCGTTGCGATCAAGTGCTCGAGCCGACTTGGGGCCGTTGCATCGAAGTGCACCCCCAGATCATCAATGAGAAGCGCTAGCGGTGGATCGGCTCTTCCCTTACCGAAGGAGCGGAGGAAGCCATCCTCGATGTGCCACACGGGAAGCCCCCAGTGCTGACCGAGCCGTTCCACCCGCCGCGCACTGGGACGGCGCCCCCAGGCCAACAACGCATCGACATCACGGCGACGACCCGGCAGCAATTGAGCCGGCGCCAACAAACACGGCAGGGTTTGATGCACAAGCATTCCCCGGGCCGGCACACCGAGTCGCGCAGCAACAAGCCTGGTCATCGGGTAAGACGGGGCATACCGAATTCTCTTCGATGGCGGCCCATGCAGCAGCGCTGGCCTTGATCCCCGCCCGCGGAGGATCCAAGGGAATCCCAGGCAAAAACCTGCAAGAGGTGGGAGGCCTGCCTCTGGTGGTGCGCTCCATCCATGCGGCTCAGGCAAGCGATCGCGTCACCCGTGTAGTGGTCAGTACGGATGACGAAGCCATCGCAGAGCTGTCCCGTGACGCTGGGGCCGACGTCGTTCAACGCCCGCAGAGCATTGCGGGGGATAGCGCCAGTTCTGAATCGGCTCTGCTGCATGCCCTCGATGCCCTGGCATGTCCAAGTCAATCCCCCAATGGACTCCAGGCCAATCTGGTGTTTCTGCAGTGCACATCACCGTTCACCACTGGCGCCGAGATCGACAAGGTTCTCGCAGCCCTCGACCAACCGGAGATCAACAGCAGCTTTGCCGTTGCTCCCTGGCATGGCTTCCTTTGGCGAGCTGATGGGAAAGGCATCAACCATGACCCGAATGCACCACGGCAACGCCGCCAAGATCTCAATCCCAGTTATCTAGAAACTGGTGCGATCTATGCGATGCGCACCGCTAACTTTCGCGCGTTGGGACAACGGTTCTGCCCTCCATGGCAACCCGTCGTACTGGCCGATCCCGGTCCCGAAATCGACACTCCTAATGATCTCGCCCTTTGTCGAAGTCTTGCTTCAGGGTTGTCCGGCTAATTTCAGGGGGATTCTTACTTCTTCTTGATGGCGCCTGTCGCTCCTAAGCGCCTTGAAGGTCGCAAAGTCGCGGCGGTGACCTGTTTCGATTCATTCGGAAAGTTGGCGATGACGCTCCTCGCTGCCTGCCGCAGGGAAGGAGCCGAAACCACGCTGCATCTCCTGGAGCTCAACAATCGAGCCCTCTCACGCCGCCAACGGTTGGAAATCCGCCGGATCGACCCGCGGACACCCATCGAAAAACACAATTGGAGCGACCTGCACAACCTTTGCAGTCCGATGGCTGGAGACGTGGATGCCCTCATCCTTGGACTCGACGGTCAACGCAGTCGCGATGCCCTACTACAACTCCATGGCGCCTGGGGCCACAGCACAACCAGGCCACGCCTGATCAGTGCCTATCCGGGCATTCTCTTTCGCTTCGCCCTGGAGGGCATGCTCGATCGCTCCGGTGCTGATTTGTTGTGCCTCAATAGCCAACAAGATCTCTCGACCTATCAGAAGGGCTGCGCCGCTCTGGGACTCGATAGCAGCAACGCCGTGGTCACCGGCCTACCGATCCTTTGGCGCACCCATCCCCGAGCGGAATTCCCTGAAAATCCATCGATCGTCTTTTTTGAACAGCCCTCGATCCCTGTTCATCCCCTCCAGCGACGGTTTGTCTGTGAACAACTCAGGGATTTATCGGCAGCCTGGCCTAACCATCCCGTGATCTTCAAGCCGCGCACCTCCAGCATCGAGAGCACCCTGCATCGTCGCCACGGCGAGATGGCCAGCGTGATCGACACCATGTCGCATCAACAGACCAACCTGAAGCTGAGCTTCAAGCCAGCCACGCAACTGTTACGCAAGTGCGGCTGCGCCATCACGGTGTCATCGACGGCTGCCCTGGAGTCCATGGCCATGGGCATCAGCACCCGCATCGTCGGTGATCTGGGAGTGACCGAAACATTGGGGAACCACTTCTTTGCCGATTCCGGTGCAATCGCCAACTTTGCAGCCATTCGCGACAACCCCTTTGAGGTACTGCACAACAACCGCTGGCTTCAGGCCCAGGGCTGGAACCCAGAGGGAGATAGTCGCTTTATTGAAGCTCTCGCCAGCCGGCTGCAAATTGCGCCGACTCCGCTTTCGAACAGTGATCTAGGCCCCACCAGCTGGGGAAGTGAAGCTTGGCAACGCACGGCTCTAAGCAATGGCGGCCGCAGGATGTTGAGCAGTGGAGGGGCCCGCTCCAGTCAACGAAAACGCCACCACACCCGTCGAATCATTCGAACGGTCCGAGACAGTGTTGTGGGTTTTGGCTGGTTGTCCAAGCTGCTGCGCAAGTAAGTGAGCATCGTTCTGGTTGGCGATGGTGCACTCGAGCAGTACATCTGCCATCACTTCGCGAACGCTTGGCGCCAGGCGGGTCGGAGTTGCCTCGTGGTGGGCCCCTCAATGGCAGACCACCAGCCATTGCCCCATCGTTCTTGTGATCTAACGATTAATCCAAAGGAACTGCTTGGCAACACGGTGTTGGAAAACGCCAGTGCCATTGGGTTATTTCTACGCAATCCCGCTGACATCGAAGCGATTGCGGCGGGCTACAGAGCCCTTCGCCGAAGCCGAGGCCTATGGACTGCCCCGATCTTCAGCGGCCCTCTGATGCCTCTCGCTGGGGACGAACTGATCGATGCATTTCTGCGGCGCCTCAGTTGTGATCTGATGATCGTTAGCGGCGACGATCAGTTGAGGCAGCTGGAGGCCATGACAAGCCTCTGGCCCGCTGAGCTGAAGAAACCACGACTCATCGCGACGGGATTCTGGTTTCCGGCGATCCCCCCAACGCCGCCAAGCCCAAAACCGATGCTTGTGGCGCTTCTACAACGCGAGATACCAACGCATTTAGGCGCCAAAGAGCAATTGATTCGTCTGTTGCAACGTTGGGCCCGTGAACAAACCGATTGGACGGTCGTTCTGCAGCCAGATCACCCCTGGAGCTCGGCCCGGTCATTCGCAGAAAACCAGATCAACAATCCAACAAATGTGGTGGACGCGGCACCGGAACAAATGCTGGGACTTCTGAGTCGGTGCACAGCATGCCTATCGGTCAGTTCACCCTGGAGCCTGGCGGCGATGATGTGGGGCCGAATACCAATTGTGGTGGGGGATTACGGCATTCAAGCCGAGCAGCACACGACCAATTTCTTCGGCTGTGGGGCGATGCATCGTCTCCGCGACTTGGGGGGACTGCACAAACTGCAGGAGCTTCCCTTGGTGAACCAAGACTGGCTTGAGGCCATTGGGGGGGGCATTCAGGACGGTCCACTCCGCCTATTGATCTCCCTCGACAGCATTAGCTCGGGGAGCACAGCCCCATGAACCGTCCGCTGAAGATCCTGCTGATCGCCGATAGCGACAGCCAACTTCTGGCCTGTGAAGCGCTCTGTCGATGCCAAACGGCGCGGCCTGTGGAGTTCACCATCAACGTCATTCCCAGGGATGGAACGCCCCAACACATCCTTCAACGCATGGGGCACCTGGGCGCGCTCTGGCGCCAAAACCTGGCTCGACTGCTCAACAACCCAAAGCTCTTGCAGTTCGACGCCGTTGGTGTGTTCCTCACAGGAAGCAAGCTGAACGACATCCGCATCGCCCTCGAACGGCACCAACAACGACCCAAGTTGTTTTGTGGATTTAATGGCGTTGTATTGGAGCACTTTGTTGAAGGCATCAGCTGGCGCTTGGGTTACGACCTGATTTGCCTGAGTGGTCCGCGCGACCGCGATGCCCTGAATCAGCTGGTAGCCAAGACCCCCTTCGCGCACCAGCAGACGGTGCTGACAGGACTCCAGCGCAATGGAACGATCAAAGCGCTCAGCCCCGCAGGGCAACGGCCGAAACGGCTGGTCTTTGCGGAGCAAGTCGTGATGCCCTCCTCCTCCAGGGATCGAGCAGAAATGGTGAAGATTTTGGCGGAGCTGGCAACCCGATCACCTAACTGGGAGGTGCTGATCAAACCCCGGATTACGCCTGGTGATGCGACGTTTCACGACGTAGACACCCACATCGGCACCACCCTGAGCCAAACCCTGGGAGTTCCGCCGGTCAACTTGAAGCTCGACTACCGCCCTCTACCCGACTTACTGCGCAAAGCGCCTCTCATGGCGACGATTTCATCGACGGCATTTTTTGACGCTCTGGACTTCGGCTGTCGTCCGATCGCAATGAACGATCTCGGACTCCACGCCAGCCATGGCAGCCACGTGTTTGCCGGCAGCGGTGTCTGGCGTTCCCTGCGAGATGTTCCGAATCTTGATGAACTTGAACAAGAGCTTCCAGAGCCGAATCCTGAATGGCTGGACTGGATGGGGTACGGCGAGCGGTATGGCGCTGGGGATTTATTCGAAGCCCTAGAAAACCTCAAGCCAGCCAGCACAACAGGCATCACCCACTGTGGCTATCCAACCAATACCCAGTCCAGTTTCAATCAACTCAGGGTTGGAGCAGAAGCGGCGATTTGCACTGGCGATTGGCGAGGAGCCGCTGACTTGCTCACTCAGGCCGCACAAATGCGCCCACAACACCGAGGGGTAGCGCGTCGCGTCGCAGCCGTGTCGTGCCGAAACCCCTTGCTGCGAAGGATTGGGCTGATCCTGTCGTATCGAGATCTGGGGTAATGTCAGCGCTGGACTGAAATCGAGGGTTAAAGCGAGCACGGTGAAAGGCATCCTGATTGAACGCAATTTCACCCAGTTCGTTGTCTTTGCAGAAGACAGCATTCTTTCGGCGCTCAGCAAGATCACAGCCAACCAGTCCAGGCTGATCTTCGTGGTGTCCGAGAGCGGCATCCTCCAAGGTGTTCTCACCGACGGAGATTTTCGACGCTGGATTGCAACGTGCGGAGAGATCGACCTCAACCGTCCTGTCACCGCAGCAATGAATCCAAGCTGCCGATCAGCTTCGGAAGGCAGCTCAACGGCTGAGCTAGGCGCACTGCTGAATTCCAGAATTATTGCGCTGCCCTTACTCGACAGTCACGGACGCATCGTGGCTGTGGCACGGCTTGGGACTGGCGCACTACAACTTGGAAAGCACCCCATAGGGGCAGAACATCCATGTTTTGTGATTGCAGAAATTGGCAACAATCACAACGGCGATATCAACACCGCACTGCAACTTATTGATGCAGCCCATGCCGCTGGAGCGGATTGCGCAAAATTCCAAATGCGCGATATGGGCCAGCTGTACAGCAATTCAGGAAAGAGCAGCGATATGGCGTCCGACCTCGGGACGCAGTACACCCTCGATCTTCTTGAACGATTTCAACTCAGCGATGACGAGTTGTTCCATTGCTTTGATTACTCAGCCAGCAAAGGGCTGGTACCGCTATGTACCCCCTGGGATCAAACAAGCCTGCAGAAGCTGAATCAGTGGGGGATGGAAGGCTTCAAAGTTGCATCTGCTGATTTCACAAATCACGCCCTAATCACTCAACTTGCAGCCACTGGAAAGCCTCTTATTTGCTCTACCGGAATGGCATCAGAACTAGAAATTCGTTCTGGCATACGCCACCTCCAGAAAGCAGGAGCCAACTATGTTTTGCTGCACTGCAACTCCACATACCCAACCCCTTTCAAAGACGTCAATCTTCGCTATTTAGAACGACTACGTGAGTTAGCAGATGCGCCTGTTGGATATTCAGGCCATGAACGGGGTATCGAAATCCCTCTGGCGGCAGCAGCACTAGGAGCTGTGGTGATTGAAAAACACATCACACTTGATAGGGGGATGGAAGGAAACGATCACAAGGTGAGCCTTCTTCCGGATGAATTCAGCCAAATGATTCTTGGCATACGCCGTGTTGAAGAATCCATGGGACAAGGCGGCGAGCGGAGTATTAGCCAGGGCGAAATGATGAATCGCGAAGTACTCGCCAAGAGTCTTGTGGCATCCTGCGACATCGATGCCGGAACCACAATCACAGAGGCGATGGTGCGAATCCAGAGCCCTGGGCAAGGGCTGCAACCGAACCGACTTCACGAATTAGTTGGCCAAAAGCTTCCGATCAGCAAAAAGAAAGGCGACATTTTCTTTCCCTCAGATCTTGAAGAACAAGCAGCTACGCCGCGTGCATTTAATTTCGTACAACCCTTTGGGTTACCTGTTCGTTACCACGACATCAGTACATTTTCAGAAGTAAGCAATCTGGATCTTGTTGAAATTCACCTCAGCTACAAAGATCTCGAGGTTGATCTCGATATAGTGATACCCGAGAAACAACCTATGGGGCTTGTTATCCACGCCCCTGAATTATTCGCCGGTGATCATACGCTCGATTTATCGACTGCCGACGATAACTACCGCAACCATTCGATTCAGGAACTTCAACGAGTCATTGATATTTCAAAAGATCTTCGCAAACGCTTTAAATGCGATGAGCCCGTGCTTCTTGTCACCAATGTGGGCGGCTTCTCTGAGCACCATCATCTCGACGATCAGGAAAAGCGCCCCCTACGTGACCGATTAATCCAAAGCCTCAACAAGATATCGACAAACAATGAGGTTGAAATCATCCCTCAAACAATGCCACCATTCCCATGGCATTTTGGTGGACAGCGATATCACAATCTTTTTGTTGATGCCGACTTTATTCGCGCCTTTCACAACGACACCGGAATGCGTGTGTGTCTTGACGTATCCCATTCAAAATTAGCTTGCACTCACTTGGACGCATCATTCAGTGTATTCTTGAAAAAAATTCTACCGTTCACCGCACATTTACATCTAGCAGATGCGCAAGGAGTTGATGGCGAAGGGCTCCAAATCAAAGAGGGTGAAATTGATTGGATCGAGCTTTTCAACCTAATCAACATTTACTGCCCGAAGGCATCTTTTATTCCTGAAATCTGGCAGGGTCACAAGAACCGTGGCGAAGGAGCCTGGCTAGCACTTGAGCGCCTTGAACATTACTCCTCAGCCAGCAAAAATAGTGTTTCTGTCGCGTGAGCCAACTCAAACCCAAGCAAATCATTCTGCATTGCGGTTTACACAAAACCGGAAGTACCTATCTACAACGTAATTTCAAGAACAAGCGCGAAACTTTGCTTAGTCATGGAATTTTATACCTAGGACCAACAACATTTAAAAAACAATTCCGCTATCTTTGGAAACATCTCCAATGGGAAAAATCAAAGAAGGAACCGTCTCAGAAACTGACAGACTCAACCTTAAAAGCTTTAATTCAAGAAGCAGGACCAGCACCAGAAAGGATTCATACAATCTTCATATCTTTCGAAGCTATTTTCGGAACACTTCGAGCGGGCTTGATTCAAAAAAATCGCAAAAAAAACTCCAATCGTGAAAATAAATTAGGTCTTTATCGGTACAGTAAAAGAAGAATTAAAAGACTAATGCGATGGCTGGAATGCACACTAGGAACAGAAGAAATCGATTGGACTATCTGCTTTGCCAGCAGGCAAAGGGTGGACTTCATTCGTTCATGCCATATTCAGTTAATCAAAGAAGGGCACGAGATCACAAACCTAAGCAATGAAGAATTTATGCAAACCTCCAATTTTTCATATGCCGATCCAAGTAAACTAATTGATGAATTAAGCAGCCTGAAAAAAAATAAAAAGATTAATATCCTTCCCTTTAGTTACGACCACAATAGCGATCGATCCGATCCAACTATTTATCTAAACAATTTTATTAATCTTGTTTTACCAGAACAAGCAGAACAGATTCGATCTACTCTAATCAGCGAAACAAATTCAAAGAATCTCCACAAAGATATCAATCCTGGGATCAGCGAACGAGGGATTGAAATTGCAAGACAAGCAAGGCCTCTATTCACGAAACAAGAATGGAAGTTGTTTCGTAGATTTTTAGAAAAAAACTTTATCAAGAGCATTTAACCCATGGCACAACCTCATCACTTCATTCGAATGAAGCAGTGCAAGCTGCTCTATGGACGCGTACCAAAAGCCGCAAACTCCTCGATTAAAGCTGCCTTATGTCGGCTGCTGAGCGAACGACCACCTAAAGGAACGAAAACCACATCAGACAAATTCTGGCAACATGAAACAAATAATGAAACCGAACTAATCACTTTACGTAAGGCTCGTAAATATCGACGCAGTCACTTTAGCTTCAGCTTTGTTCGCAATCCCTTTGATCGCCTGATCGCCGCATACAACAACAAAGTCATCGAAATAGAAGAACCACCCCTGCCTATGCAGCACATGGGGATTCATCATGATATGTCATTTGAATCATTTCTCGACGTCTTGATTGATACGCCCATACACCGATATGACGTTCATGTCTTACCACAAAGCCATTTACTATGCCTCGGACGACAGGTGATTCCAAAATTCATCGGCCGAGTCGAACAAATCGATGAACATTGGAGCATTCTCCGAGACATCCTGCTAAGACAAGGTATCGATGTCATGGAATCGCTACCTCAGAAAAATGTACGCCGGAGCGAGAAAAGCGGTTTACAGAAGTATTTCCATAATGACGCACTCATTGACAAAGTACTTCGACTTTATGGCGACGACGTTAATCTATTTTATAACGATACGAGCATTGACAACCTGATTAATAATTCACCACTACCGCACATAACACCGTTGCAATCACGCTCCCTAAAACTATCAAGTTGGCTTCGGACTTATGTTTTCGATAGCTGAGACAGAAGGCTGGATTAGCGATTTACGTTGTTATCGAGCCATCAAAAGCAGCATTGATGGTCGGCACGACCACATTGCAAAGGCCTATCAACAACAATGGCCTAACTTCATCATTATTGGATCAGCAAAGTCTGCCACCACCACGTTGGCGACCGTGCTTGGCAAGCACCCAGAAATTCAAATTAGTGCATCGATGGAACCGAAGTTTTTCGGCCGAAATTACAGACGTGGTTGGGAATGGTACGGGCAGCAGTTCCCCGGTGGAGAACACTATCTTCTACGTGGGGAAGCAAGCACGATGTACACCTCCTCTTACCGCTCCTATCAGCACACACCACAACTCATTCGCCACCATCTCGGAATCATTCCGCTGATATATCTCGTACGTCACCCCCTGAAGCGCATTGAATCCCATTGGCGTCATTGGCGGGGGAGAATCAACAATTGTCCACCCTTTCACCAACTCCTGAAGTCAAAGGTATTGAAGCAACGCGTAGTGGAGGGATCGCTTTACTACAAGCAACTCATGCGTTACCGCCAGTGGTTTCCCGCCGAATCAGTTCATTGTCTATCGACAGAAGAACTCACCGCACATCCCATCAAAAGCCTGAATGACGTTTTGACATTTCTGGGCCAACCCGCCAACGCCTCTTCACTCCTTTTCAAGGGATCATTACCTCTTACCAATCCAGCAGGATCAAAGGGACGACGCAATGTTGAGCCTCCCCAATGGACAGCTGAACTAAAAAAGCGGACGATTGAACTCATTCAGCCAGATAGCGAAGAGTTTTTGAAAACAATTCACTGGCCAAAGAATACCTGGCAATGGGACTAATCTAGCTTTATTCTCTGCAGACAGTGAACATGTAACCGAATCTATAATTGAAATTATTTCAATCAATAGATAATCGCAACGAAACTAAGACGTTCAATATTTACTTATGGCAATGAGCCCTAAACCGATAGGAAGGGTTAGTCGCAGCATGCTTTGTTTTACGACCAGAAACTCTTTTTCTCCACATACGAAATGAAGATGACTGCATTTCTTTTCGCATTAGCTCAATGACTTCTTTTTCAGACAAACCAAATTGATAATGAATCGCCTCAAACGAGGTGCGATCTTCCCATGCCATTTCAATAACACGATCAATTATGGCAGGCTGCAAGTTCTCCGTTAAAAACGCCAAAATTAGAAAATGATGAATGAAAGATGAGCATTGAAGCAAATAAATATGAGTTAAAACAACAATCTAATAAAATCAGTTATATTAACTGAAAATAAATCTATTGTACTCATGGTGCAAACAACCGATCAAAAAGGAATATCTGATCAAGCAGGTGCAGCTTCAGACTCACCAATCTCTGGAAATTTGACAACGAGCAAATCTTCGGACGTGATGTCGCCGTTTTGATCAAGAAGCTCTGGATGAGTCGTGAGTAGGCCTGTACGGTCCTGACGCCGAGACACTGAAGCAGCTCCGTTCATGTTGAAACCGAGAGTCATCATGCGAAATGCCTGAACAAGAAGGAAGACAAATACAGCGGCAAAAACTATTGGGAAAAGGAATGACAACATCGGATCACCCCTCCCGCTTGGCCACAGGGACATCGGTTGGTTGAGCTAACACGTAAACGACACCCGTTGTCAGGACAGCCGTAACAGCGATCAAAGCGAGGATGGCAGAGGAGTAGTCGCCCATGACAGATTCTTCTTATGAAGAAACGTTACGCGATTTCGGGAGCATCCGTGGGCCTTGGAGCCAGATCCACCAAAAGCAGAAAGCAGGAAAACTATTGGGTCGCGGAAAGACGCGTCGATCGCTGGAACCCTGAAGGAAGATTTCTCGTTCTTGCGCGACGAATGGCTAAGTACATCAACGGGTAGTTCTATTGAAGTGAGAGCACTACAACGAGAAGAGGGATTGTGAACGCTTCATGGGAAAAGCTAAAAAGCTGTCGACGGAAACCAACGATCAGTTGATCACCTCACTTATTGGGCTCGCAGCCATCTTTGTGTCATGTGCGATCTGGTGGTCCATTGCCCCTCAATGGCTTACAAGCACCTGGCAAACCTTTTAAGCAGCCAGCGGTAGTTCATCTGATAACACCAGCGGATAGTTGGGCCTTGGACCAACCTGCCCAAGGGCTATGGCTCGTGCCCGTTCATATAAAACGCTGTCAATTTCGCCGGCGACCTCCAGATCAACAGCAATCCTTGCCCAGTTGTTGATTTCAGCCTGGTCCACGGAAATAAGGCTCATTGCTGAGAATTACAAGGACAACGGGAGAGATGCGCAAGGAGAAGTCAGCATCACAAAATCATTTTGTAGCGGGTCATTGCTTTTTCAGCACTTTCCAAGCCACATATCCTGCACCACTAAGAAGAACAAGGGGCAAAACAGCCTTGACGAAGCCGAGGGCAATCCAAACCACAAGGATCCCAACACCAAAGCCAACACCAGTTTTTTTGACCATTGCCTGACTCTCATCAGTCATGGTGGACCACTTGGGGAGAGGCATGCCGAAGATAAACAACGAGATCACTGCCCAATCTTGTCGAACTTGAGGGTAAAAAGCCAGTCCCTACAGCATTAGGAACAACTAGAAACCCACTGAGGTGAGCCAAACGGATTGAATGTCTATGGGTGTAATCAAATAAAAGAATGGGAGGTGATCGGAACGCATTCATCATCTTCTCCAATCAACTGGACTAGTTGAATGTCTACAAAGGCTTGCGTCAGAGCCAAAATCTGAAGCACATAGCAGTCAACAGCCTGACCCAAATCATCAAATGATTCGACAACGACAGAACTTTCGCCATCGTCAACACGAACTTGATACTGCATCAAAACGATTTGCGAAGGCGTACAGAAAAAGACTCGTGAAAACTCGGTGCCCTTAAAAAGCCACTATCAATCCAACAAAAGAAAGAACATCGAAAACGAACAAGGAAAAAATTTTTTGTTAGACAGCTGAAAACTATTAATCAGCGTGAAAACGAATTATTCGCTGCAACGTTCTTCTTCCGCTAATTCGCGTAAAAAACGACGGCGCTGAGGAGATTCATATCCGGTGAGTTGACCAGCGTTGGATTGGCTTCCAGACTGTTTGATCTCCCTTCTGGCGGTGAGGTCTGTTTTGTTCATGTGGTCGTGTTTATCGGTTCTCGCGCAATGGACCCTTTTCTTGAGGATTCTTCGGCGTATCGAACATCATACACATCTTCGGCTTTTCTGCAAGAACACGGCCTAACGCACTGGAGGCAAACATCGCCTCCAGCCAGCGGCTTGCATCGTTTTCCACTCCATAACAGCGCTATCCCTGAGCATGCGCCGACGCGCCTGCGGGATTGGGTAGTCAGGTTTTCTCCATCGGAAGGTTCGAATCGTGACCCAAGGGGCTTGGGCCGAAGGAGCATCAGCGCTGAACTCACAGACCAACCCCTGCTGTTCGTTCACGAGCCAACCTTCACCGTCTTGAGGATCGGCAGCTTTGCTCGGGTCTTCTGATTGCTTCCACATCGGAGAAGTCTGGCGACCCAAAACTTAAAATTGAAGCGATGCAACGGAATACCAATAAATGCCAGTCAACTTGGATTAATCGACTTAATACATGGGAATTAGTAATTAAATGGCAAGTGATGTCATGCAACGATGGGTTTCTGGACAAAAGATAACAACTTCGGAAGATATTATTTTCTTGTGACTCAAGAAAACGAGTTTAATTCGAAGGTAAATATCAAATCACCTATTCACAAGTCTGATCAATAAATGACCACTATGCCTGGGTTTAAAAAAGTTATTAACAACCATAAACTGTTGTCTAATCACCTCAATATCCCCGTTCCTTGTAAAGCTGAGCAGCCGACGCATCCACGTATGCATTGACTTTTTTCAAGAAGGCAATCAAACGTTCTTTGAGCTTGCTCATTTTACGAACACAGGGAACACCAAAATAACGCTGATACCAAGATCAACATCGGATTTCGTAAAGCATTGATAACAGCGTCTGACACCCTTAACCGACTGGAAATCACCAGATACCCAGTTCGAGCCAAAACAACCCAATCAGGGACATGGAAGCGATGGTGATCGAAATCCACTGATCTTTGAGAACGCGAGTCATAACCGTGTCGATAACAAACCAGTCAACCTGCTGAACCCACGCTCCGCCACCCCCACCTGCAACAGAGTTCACAACTGAAAACTTTGCAAATAATGGTCAACACCCCATAAAAAAAACACAACTCGATTCATTTCAAACACCTGAGCAACAAAATGCTCATTGAAGAAAGACCAGTGTCGATGGGTGTAGTATCAGCAAAGGATCATTCACCAATTATTTCAAATCTAAAGAACGACAACAACAACACATTGACTTTTGAGCAGCTAGAGCTTTGTGCTGAAACAGTCAGATCGATAAAAGAATCAGGATATCTATCACCAACACCAATCCAGGCCCTAACGATTCCGGAGGTACTCCAGGGAAAGGACATTATGGCATCAGCCCAAACTGGAACAGGAAAAACTGCGGCTTTCATTTTACCTATTATCGAGTTACTTCGAGCAGAAGATAAGCCAAAACGATACCAAGTTCATTCTCTTGTTCTCACACCAACAAGGGAGTTAGCTGCACAAGTTGAGGCCAGCGCGAAGGCGTACACAAAATATCTAGCCTTACGATCTGATGCCGTTTTTGGTGGGGTTAGCATTCGCCCGCAAGTCAAACGCCTACAAGGTGGGGTCGACATTCTTGTAGCGACACCAGGCCGTTTACTCGATCTGATCAATCAGAAAATGATCCGATTTGACAATCTCAAAGTTTTAGTTCTCGATGAAGCAGACCGGATGCTTGATATGGGATTCATTAGGGACATCAAGAAAGTAATTGAGTACCTGCCAAAAAACCGCCAAAATATGATGTTTTCGGCAACATTTAGCACCCCAATCAAAAAGCTTGCCCTCGGATTACTCAACGATCCTGTTGAAATCAAAGCCTCAGTACAAAATCAAGCCGCTCCCACAATTGAACATCTTGTTCATCCTTGCGACATGGCTCGCAAAGTTGACTTGCTCTGCCATCTCATCAAAACCAACAAATGGAAGCAGGTTCTTGTGTTTGCACGAACAAAACATGGTGCCGATAAAGTCGTCAAAATTTTGTGCCATCAACACATGAGGGCATCAGCCATTCACGGAAATAAAAGCCAAGGAGCACGAACCCGGGCACTCGAAGGATTTAAAAATGGTGACATCAAAATATTGGTCGCAACAGATATTGCCGCACGGGGTATTGATATACATCAACTGCCATATGTGATCAATCTTGATTTGCCAAATGTCGCGGAAGACTATGTTCATCGTATTGGACGAACAGGTCGGGCCGGTGAGGCTGGACATGCCATTTCTTTAGTTGCAGCGGAAGAAGCCTTATTACTCAAGGCGATTGAAAAATTTATAGGCAATCCACTCCCAAAAGTTGATGTTGTTGGATTTGAACAGAAGATTTTGAAAGCTGAACCGCTGAAGCAAGGCGGGCAACGCCAACGCCGACCTTCTCAATCAGCACGGCCGGGTCAAAAGGCAAAAACTAACCATGCCTCATCACAACAACGAAGAAGTGACTGGAGAAAGTCATCGAATCGATCAACACAGGGAGAGCGAAGAACACGACAACGCTGACTTATGACATAAACGCCAGCATCAGCCCCTTAACAATCCACAGACGAAATCTTCTAATGCATTCATGGCATGGATGTTATGCCCAATGGATTGATACCTCACATAGCCGCAGACGATCATCAGAGTCACACCAACTGGATTAGAGCGGACAAAAACACATCATGCTGATTGTTTGTAGTCGGTTTCCGCTTCTCGACGTTCAGCACAACACTGCATACACATACAAACGTAATCAGCATCGATACCGATAAAGCCTCCACCTCGCCAGTGGGTGTGCAACGTTCCAGGAAAGAGACGAGCCAATTCTTCATTAGAAGCGGCCATTCGCCCAACCGCAAAGAACAATGGTCCCTAAGCTCAGCAACAACGTGATCGCCTGGCGCTTTAAGTCGACAGGATCCGAAGGATGGCTGGCGTAGGCCTCAATCGACACCTCGTCTAATGGCATAAGTGACATGGGTCTGGCGACAGTGATGGAAAAGGGTGGAAACCCAGAACGACCTTCCCCACTGGCTCATGCGAGCGTCTAACACCAGTCGAGTCAATGGGTCATCTCTCCTAATGGAGAACAAACTGAACATCTCCACGAACGGCAGCCAAGGAGATTGCGGCTGGACCGTCACATGCTTGCGCAGCGCGATGGTTTTTTCTTTTAAATTGACCCAACTTATGGGCTAAAGAAATGACTGATCAGTCGCAGACTGCCATTTGGCCAGCTTTACTGCCAACGTTCCTTTTCTTTGGGGGCTTGGCCTCCGCGGCACTACTCACACAACTCATCGGGTAAGCCCCACACTTCAGACACCCAGCAATGCGTCGATCCACCGCCATCTCTTCAAGATGCGATCAACGAACGAACAAAAGCTAAAGCAAATATAATTACCTATTTTCAAAATAATAAGATTAGGAAATCATTCAACTGTTCTGTTTAAATTTGCCAGACATAAACGGAGGAAAACATGTCTGGCCAATCAAAATCTCCGGCCTGTTACTTACGCTGGACCGTCCAAAAGGTCGCCGACAGAATGTATGCCGTGGCTGCAACAATTGACGGAATTGAGTACGACTTTGTCGGTAATTATAAGTCGATTCGTGATGCTCAAAAGGCAGGTCGTCGTTACGCTTCAGACCTGATGCATAACTCGATGTCCGGGGGACAGCTGGCCTTCAAATAAGGCACTATTTCGTGCCGGAATTGGCGACCATCGCCACCGCGATAGAAGCTGTAAAAGTTGGACCCAGCCTTAGTGCTGGGTCTTTCATAAGGCCAACACATCACAATGTTGGCGACACAACATGGTCATTCTTTGTGAAAAGTTAATCTAAAATTCTCATTCAAGCGGGCTTCAAGATAGTTCATTCATTATCTGTAGAGCCATGGCCTCGTTATCCCTTGTGGAGCATCCTTCCATATGCCGATCCGCGATTGACGAGCTTGATCCTCTATCAAAAGAAGCTTCGGGCCATCACAGTGAGATTCATTCGCTTGATACACAAAAACTAACCCAAGACGAATTAACTCTTCGCCAATATTGATTCCGCCAATAGTGAAAATATTAGCAACAAGTCGACCGTATTTATCATAATTAATCGGCTGGACTTTGATGATTGAATGACTAGGTAGAAGACCGATTAATGTGTTCCTAGCAATTCGTCCATAGGGAGACTGGCCTATCTCAGGTGCGTCGATACAGGCCAGACGAATCTTGGTTTGCTTACCATGAATCCTTGCGATCACACTGTCTCCATCAATCACACGAAGGAGGGTGGAGGCCTCCAATTGCAGAGGACAAACAACCAAGATGAATAGACCAATCGCTATTTTCGACTTCAACATCAACCTTTTTCCCAGAGCTTGAATACGAGAAAGCTTCCAGGTGCTGCGATCAGCAAAGCTATAAAGGGCAACATCAAAAATTGCGCAACGACGTTGAGGTCGCCAAGCAGACTGGTCAGCCAGTTGCACGCACGAATACCAGCGATGAGATACAGCCCACCGAAGGCGATGGTCCATACAAACTTCTGAAGGTCAGTCATCAGCCGTTACCGGATCGATCTGGTTAGAACAGATAAACGTTGAGCAGAAATTCCGATGAAGTTTGACCCGATGAATGCTGAACCGATGGGAACTCTCATTCTCGACGGTAAGCACAAGCCATTCCATGCGCTTGCGTGTCCTCTGCATCCTCAAATGAAACATATCAAAAGGAAAATATGAGGGCCGTAAATCACCAATCACCATGGTTACTCCCAAGATTCCTTCTTCATGAAGGCTCACGACCTTGATCACTGCATAAGACAAAGCCTGTCAATCCCATCCAATAGCTTCACCAAGACGGTTCAGTAGTCCATCGCTTGATCGTTAGTCCACAGAGCTCAAGGCTTCTCAAATGATCTTGGGCCTCCCATAGGCCTAGAAACTCCAGACAGACACCCTCAGAGAGGCAAACAAGGAACTTTCCGTCCTGCGTCTGCTGGATAGGCAACTCACTACAAGGCAATTTGATTTCTTCAATCATTTGGAAATCATCTTTCGAATATTTTGTCGAATCAAGTTTTTGGCTGTGCATCAAATGACACCCAATTAAACTTATGTGGAAATGAACTTATTAGCCAATATTTACTCGCAGTCGTCTTTCGAGAATCGATAAGTATCATCGACATTCCAGCTTGATCATGCCAAGCAATGGGCTTCATCATTAACTCATCAAAAGCCCTGTCTTACGACAGGGCTTAATCAAACCCTCTTGCACTAAAGAACGGAGTATTCACTTCTAGTCACGTGGGTTGGACCAAAGCAACGTAATGATGGAGTAAAGCCCAGAGAGTTGACACCGATCATTCTTGTGGAGTTAAACAAGAATTTGCAAGAACTTTCCTAACTTGCGACCGCAGAGAAAGCCACAATCGCAACAACACGGGTCACTTCAATCAGGCCAGCGATTGTTAGAACCGTAGCAATCTTGGTGGCAATCTTAGGCGGCCTACCACCAGACCATGCCATCGACATTTCCATGTATTCCAGATCACTTCCATTCGGAAATACAATAATATTATTGGGCTGCGATGAGAATGACTGATTCAATTGACTCGCAGCACCAATCGCCTTGTCCGAGTAGGCATAACCGAGCGACATAGCAGCTGTTCGATTAAATGTAACCTGGGGAGCACCAGCAGATGACTTCCATGAACGCATATATGGGACCGTATGCTTACCAAACGTTTCCAAATACTCAGCAGAATCAACCATTGCATCTATCACAGCTCCATGCCCAGATTCAGCCTGGAGAGCAATGAGGCTGGAAATTTCTGATTGACTATAAGGAACCCTACCAAGCAGATGCTTAAAATCCAGCTCAATGGTCCGCATTGGAGAACAATTAGTATAAAAATTACGCTGATAAAACTCGGATTTTGCGATCCCTTTAACAAAGTCTTTTATGGCTATTTCACCGTTTAAAAGTTGGGATTCCAACTCAACTGAACGCTCATAATCCATGAGATGAGCATTGCCATATACATGGGCATAAGCAGCCTCGATAGCCTTTTGGCAAGCTTCAGTGGAAGAATCAGCAAGCTCTCCCCTTGGCACTTTGGTCTCACATTCCTCATGCAGCCTTGGCCCCATGGGAAGACTCATTTTTTCACAGCTAGCCTGTAGGAACTCAGCGCTCGTGGATGCGACTTTGATCGGTGACTTTCGATCAAACTTAGCGGGATGACCTGTGGTCCGCTCTCCACCAAACTTCGTAATTATCGACTGAGAAGAAATCATTAACCGCTTAAACTAAAGCAAGATTGATAATACTCTATTTATCAAGTATGCAAGAAATAGAAAACCGCTCTGCAAGCAAAAAGAAGATAAAGACATACATGTTTACGCAAATAATGCCCAGGAGTGACTATTTCTTAAGCAGCATGATCACATTTTGCTTTTTATATAGAAAAAAAACAAAATGCCTTGGATGCGAAAAATTCGTGCATTAGAGAGACAGTCGCGCCACTTCGATATGACCTTCAACCAATGATTCAGAAGTTGGATCGTCTGAAACAACTCGGGCAGATGCATAAAGGGCCATCTCTAGCCGCTCCGATGCTTGCTATAACAACGCGAAGCAACGAACTGAATGAGAAAAACCCACAACCCAATTCGGCTTTAGTCTCAAACTGTTGAGCAGAGCTCATAACAACCCAGGACAATCAGCTGAAACACGATGGATCAAAAAGCAGCGACATGGACTGAGATGAAAAGCGTGAAGCCTCTCCAACAGCGCCTGGCTGCAAGGTTTACGAGAACTGACTGTTCTCTCGTGCCATCAATTCTTTTTTAGAGCAGAAATGGACGTCGACATGGCCAGAAACATCGTTTAAAACCGCATCAAAGAGTCCTTTAAGGAGCGTTTTTTTCATGTCCGCCCATGGGTTGAGGGGATAGTCAAAAAGGTGGCAGTGCCAAACCTGAAGAGCAGAGGCAGAGTGGTGCAATGAAACGACTCCTCGTTCTGCTTCAGCGCCTAACAGGCGGACATCAGAAGCCACCGCTCCATACACCGGCGGAATTGGAATGCTTCAAACGTGATGCCCTTGAGAACAGGGGCAAGCACTACTGATGCAGGGAGCATTTGAGCTAGGGCTGGTGGCAATCCTTTTTGTGGGTCTTCAGGTTTGGTGGCTCAGCAAAGTTTTTTTGAATCGTCCTCGGCAGCCACGACCCATCGGCAAACCGATGCGGGCCAATTCACTTCAAAACGAACGGAATGCCTTGGAGAAGCTGTTTGGAAAATCCTGATCGTCAGAACACGACAGACGCCTTGGTTGCGAACCAAATCACCATGCTTGCCATCGCGATCGTGCAACCGATCAGAGGGAGGGTAAGGGAGAGCTTCATGCAAAGACCTGACGGTTTCGCAGTATGAGGTTGATTTGCTCAGGAGAAGCAAAGGCTTCATGCCTCTTATCCCGGCATGCCCTAGACACGCCAAACAGGATTATGAGCTTTTCAACGATGCCAAAAAGCTGAAGATCGACAAACGACAGACGAGCAAGACATCGCAAAATCCACTGAAATGAAGCAGGCAATTTTATAGACGCCACATCTAGCGCCATCGGTTCAAATTAAGAGCTACATCTAGCGCTTGCCAATAATTTCTTCCCAGGTGATTAATTCTGGTTGCTTTTTGGTTGGCTTGGCGGCATTAACTCGCGAAGCTGAGTCTCCCCGCTCTGGAGTGAGTGATCTTCTGTTCATTGAAAAAACGGTTATCGGTTCTCGCGCAGTGGTCCCTTTATCGGGCGCTTTGGCGTGATCCATAACTAACACAATCACCGAACCAAGCGCAGTGACGTGATCTCTGAATGGAGCGATCTGCTGCTCAGCCCGAATTTGGCACAGGAAAGCCTCTTCCAATAGCTCGGCTTCCGAGTGTCATTTGATCTCGAACAACCCATTGCGCAAAGGTGTTGCTATTGGGGCCAGGCCAGTATGCATATTGTTGAATCAATGGGTAGTTGCTTGGGGATGATTCAATTCTCCCCGCAATGAATAAAGCCTCTTTATCCAACCATTGGCGTACTAATCGAGAGGGTCCGCTCCCAACTCCTTGATAGGGAGGCAAAAGATTCTTGTGAAGATATCCCCAACTTGAATCATTCTGGTACGGATGTTGCCACACCTCCCAACGATCAAAAGTGTGGTGAGGTTTTGCCTTGCAACCACGCAAAACAACACACCAATAGTGATCAGCAATCATTCCGGTGATACCTGGGATTCTTGCCGCTAGCAACTCAACTCTGATCATATTTTTTTGCGCATCACAACAACAATAAATAAAAATAGCTCAAACAATCGATCAATCAATTTCTGACATCGACATAGCGAAGCTTCTATGAACTCCTCGACATCCAGCTGCCTATAGCTAAAGGCAGCTGATTAGTTCAACCGTGGAACGTGAAACTTGGAAAAACGGGCAAGGTGGAAGAGCTGCCGACCTTTAGGTTTTCAACCTGTTTGACAGAGCTAGAACCAGTACAACTAGACCATTGGCATCCCGAGGGAATCTTTGGCAGAACTCATGGAGATGTATCGGCGGGCAAATCAGGCTGAAGCTGAATACCAGGAATGGCTTGCGTGGCTGAAGCGCCAGGTTGGACAGGACCAAGGTCACTCCAATCAGCCAGACGACACGTCAGCGTCGTAATTGAAGTGAAGCCAAAAGCTTCGCAAGGTTGATGGATGGCCTAACGGCGTCGATATCCGAAAGTTCAGAGCCTCACAGGCTCATGCTCAAGAAGTCGTACGGCCCCACCATTCGAGCTCATACGACTTCATACAAGCCAGGCAATGGCTACTGCCCCCAGTTGAAACCGAAGCGCTGACTTGCTGCAGCCTCCATTTCCTTCCGGACTTGAACCATGGCTTCACGTGCAAACGCTTTGTCGTTTTCCTGAGCGGTGATGATCTGCTTGGTGAGAGAGCGAAGCTTCTCGATATCATCGCAGGCATCGATCTCGCGAAATGCTGCTTCGAGGTGAAACCTTTGCTCGACTGATAAATGATGATTAGTCATAACAAGAAAGTAATTTGAATTCTCAGGGCGAATTGGGGCTTCGTCGATGAGACGGATCAATCAGGCGGTTGTAATACTGAAGGGCGCTGCTGGATCGCTTGTTGGCATCGGATCGGCTTGGCCTTGAGCCAGGGCTTTGGCACGGCGATACATTTCACTATTGGTAGCGCCGTTCGCTTCCATTGCTGCTGCAACAACGGCCCAATTACGGATTTCAGTTGTCATTGTTCAATGTATTATTTTCACCAATCTCGCAACTACTCCTCGCCACTGTGAGGGAGACAACCGTCAGGAGACCGAACAACAGAACAATGCCAAGTTTGCTAACAACTACAGCAATCGAAAGAACCAGAACCACTCCACCGGTAGAGATGCATTGATCTCAACCGCGTGAATCGAAATTCGGACCTGGCTTCCAAGAGAGCAACCAATGAATTGGTATCAGGCAAGACAATCAACAATGAATCATTTGCTACAAATGGGAAGAATTAAATGTCGACCGAATTAACGTGAAGAAGGTACAAGTTCAAATGCCTGACCAATTCCATGCTGTCCTCAAGGACTACGCGAATGCATGGGACATGACCATGTCAGAAGTGATGTATGAAGCTATCGGATCATATATTCATAAACATTCTGAATGCTGTGGATACATCAACTCGCTATTGACTTTCCGTGGAGTAAAAACAGATAAGAGGGTTTCTAAGAATTGCTATGGTCACCCATGCTTTGCCTGCAAACACAGAACAGCATGCGGCGCTGGCTTATACGAAGGAAGCTGGGAGATGAATCCAGAAGTGCAAGATTACATTGACCTCAATTCCCCAACAACCACATCAGACACTCGGGTTTAGCCGAAAATAATAGACTCACAAGATACTAAATACGATGATTTATTAAATCAAGGCACCAAAAAAGCAAATAACTATATTGCATAAAGACAATAAAAAATGAGTTCAAGCCACCATTCGCCATTGCATTTTCGCCTCCAAAGCACATCAAGCCTTAGGGAAGCACGTGCTTTCTGCAGGGCGTGAAACAGCACCCCCCACCCTGCATAGGGATGCAAACAGCAAGAATGCGGGTCATTGAAACAACTCGTAGTTGTTTTTATGGTTATCCACAAAAATATTTTCAACTCCGCTGTCGCACCGATCATATAGAGACGAATTCAAATTAAAATTTATTAAATCTGTTAGTCGATCGACAATATCCATGTCGCTTTCTGTAAGTAAATTTACATCTTTAAGGCAAGCAAGTTTATTAGAGCAAGCAAAAGACGCAATTTCAGCCGCAAACGAAAGACAAAAATCAATGCCACCAAAAGAGCTCAAGGTGACGAAACAATCACCACACAGCCAACCAAAGCAAAAGAAAGAACACGTCGCCGCATAAGAGTATCAACCAAGAAACGACGTTTCAAGATTGTAAGCAAATAACACTGTCCAAAAATGGGATCTATAAATTAACGGAATTAAGTATTTTCATGCCCATCGTCATACTGCGTTGCAAAGCATGGTTGCTGAAGGAATAATTCTGATGTTTGAAATAACTGCATAATCAAGGAGTCATGCAACTCGTCGCTCCTGACACTAAAAATGCATTGAGTCACAAAGGTATTGAGCTAGATCTCATAGGCCTTGCAGGCGATATTCGCAGGATTTTGACAATGAGGTTTAACCCAGTCTTTTTAACTTTGCGACGCAAGTAGTCAGAAGCTCTACAGCTAATGATTTTTATGGGGGAATAATTGAAAACACTTCATGAGATTCATCACCACCTCCTTTCGGCTCGCACACATGATCCTGAAGACAGGGTAATCCAAAGGCTTCGGTGCGAGCTTCACACCCATCTGTTGAATAACCAAGGAGTCTGATCTCCGAGCCCTTTTGTGATCAACGACCCCTCAGACCAAGGCTGGAATATCATAGAGAGAAAGAAAACCGTCAAGAAAGCAGAAGCCCCGTTCACAACCGTTGATTAAAACCGCCACCATTGGCAGTCGATACACAACCATCAGGCCATGCATGATCCCCGCACTGCCTTGTTGCTGCACAACAAGGGGCTATGGCAGGGATGTTTTATGCGTCTCAATAGCAATGGCATCGAAGACGATCGATTTCTCACGTCGCTGGATGTGCAAGAACAAAATGGTGTGATCGAAAGCTGCCTCACCTACAAACGCACAGGGCAACAGCGGTCGATGAACTTCGAAACAGTGCCTTTCACCATGCAGGTGAGCGCCGCAGGTGCATGGTCACTGGGTCCTAGCTCTGTCACACCTTTTGGTTGGGTCGGAGAGCTGAGCGTTGTTTCTGGTGAAGAACGTCGGCGAATTGTTGCCCGCTATGGACACCATGGTGTTGATCAGGTGGTTTACATCATTGAGACCAAAGGTGGGGGCGAAGCCATCCCTCCTTCACAGCCCATTCAATGCGAAGCAGTGCCCTGCGGAAACTGGCTGATTTGGATGCCGGAGCCTGGGGTGGAGGTGTTGCTTGATGCACGAGATCGACAGATGAATGACTGCACAGCTTGTGGATTGCGATGGCTTGACGCCAACGGGCAGCAGCAACAGATCATGCGGCGCTACGACAACACCGGACAGCTCGAATCCCTTTCAGACCTATGGCCATAAAACAATCACCACTAAAAAGAACGTTGCCAAGGCATAGAGACAAAACCTCTTTCACAACATTCATCTAGCGATTTAAATCGATAGATCTAACGCCATACAACGACTTCGTTGCAGGATCCATTTGCAATGAATCTGTCCAAACAAATAACAGCTATATTCGTATTTTTTCGCCCGAATAATAAATCTGAACAAAGAAAGTTAAACCTTTAACCAGACTCGATCCACAGTCAATCAATGCCTATCACAACGAAAGCCGCCCTCAGAATGCGATGGCTTTCTGAGCATTCGCATGCACATGATCCGACTCATCTTTCACTATGGCTTCAACAACTTCCCTCATTGAGTGAGGTTGCTGATCACCTCTTACTCTCCACATGCTGTTCGGCTTATTCCAATAACGAAGGGCAGTGGGTACTGCTGGTTGGTTCAACCACTCATCCGACTGCTCAACCAACATCCTCCTATAGGTCTTCACTGCCTCAACCTCGACCGCTTCACCCAGAAGAGCAGCCAGTTCATGGTCGATGAGGGTTGTAATAGCAAAAACCCAATAAATAATGACAGCAATATGTCGCGCCAGAAATCTGTCGCCCCAGTTCTTCAGGCCGTTGAGATCTCTTGCAAAAATATCTTCATGTGTTTGTTCATTTGTATCTTGATATCGTGCCAGCTCCAATGTTTCTCGGATACGACCTTGTCTATCAAGGCCGATGGTTTCTAAGTAATGACAAGCACTCTCTTCGGCTGTGTATGCAGTCCGAGCGATGATCTCAAGCGATGCTGCCCTTCGCTCATCAGCCTCATACCAAAAAATATTGAGCAAGCCTTCGCCAGTTTCAATAATCTTGTGTGCAACTTCTGCCTTCCTTGTTTGCGTTTCCAATGAGAGAGCTCACATCTATATTTATTTTTAGATCTACAAGCGGTAGCGTGTGGAATTGATTCTTAAATTTTCAAAGCCATTCATTCCTTAAGGTCATGCCACGACGATCAAAGTTTGATGCTTCATCGCCAGCCCAATCAAGGAGGCAAGGACAAGGACTAGTCGTGTTATCTCGCGATCTAGAGCAAGGCTTTACGCGTTGAGCTTGACAAATGGTTTTAAAAACTCGAAAAAAAATTCCAGCTGCAGAATTAATTGCAACTGGAAATATAAAGATCTAACAAGAATTAAGACATGCAAGAACTTGCTTCAATATTCTTGAAATTTTATAGAGAAAAAACTATAAAATTTGATCAGCAATCAAAGACCTTGCACATGGGTGAACCAGGATGCGTATCGCAGATATCGTCAAGCAACTTATCCTTGTGACGATTGGCTGGATTATCTAAACCACCATTCTCCTTAGGATCAAATTCATCAGGAGAATGCTTTTCGTTGGTGCTGTAGGGGACCTTGTACTTTTCGTACTTGTCTGTGATGTCTGTCATGACTAAATAACTAACAAATTAACCCTATCAAGCAGTTATGCAAAAGTCGTTAAATGAATATGTTATTCGTGCCTGATGGCATCAGCCGTCACTTTCTGGCGTTGTGAGCCTGCAACGGTGAGGGTCTTAGCACTGAAGTGATATCCCTGCAGACACTCAACAACGCCCCAAGTGCTCCATCCCAACCTGCTGCTTCATGCACCGCGCAACGTTGGGTCGACGCATGAATGTCGGACAGCTTCCTAGCCTTTCGCCCAATGAAACCAGGTCCAAGCCATGCCGGCGATCTTCAACGGAACTGTGCTGGCTTTCAGCGATGACATCGTGATGGTCGATGGAAATCCTTATTTCCCTCACGCGTCAATGGCGACGGATTTCTTTCGCGAGTCAGATCTCACAACCGTTTGCGGCTGGAAGGGAACAGCCCGCTACTGGAATGTGGTGGTTGGAGATCAAGAGATCAGCAATGCCGTTTGGGCCTACGACACTCCCAAGCCCGACGCTGAGTCGATCCGTGAACGCTTTGCCTTCTACCGCGGCAAGGGTGTCGAGCTGCGATAACACGTTTTGAATACCCCAAAGTGTTCAAAGCTGACATCAGCGAAGAATTCGTCAGAAGATCATTCACCAATGAGAAAAGCTCTGTACCCGCTTTGCGCTTTCTTGCTTATCTCGGCGGGAGCTGTTCAGGCTGCTGAACCCATCCGTCTTGTCGTTATTCCATACGACGCAAATTGGGGGTCTCGTCGTCTTCCAGTTGCTCCATTCCCACAGCTGCTACCACCTCCACCACCAGAAATAAGACCGACAGTTGCGAACCAAATATCCGTTCAACCACCCAGCAAAAAATGGTGTCGAGGTGATTGCTGAATTGAGTACAGCCAGATAGCTGACCGCTGGCTTAGCTGAGGATGCTTGAGGCAATGGCCTTACGGCCGTTCGGCATCAATCGCTAGTGCTTTTCCATTTTGGGAGCAAAGATCAGAGTTGGTATCTCACATGGGTCACACTGGATCAATCCAGAGAACCCCGATGAAACATCTTCTACTGATCACACTGGTTCTGGGGGCACACTCACTCCTCGACACCACCAAGGCTGACGCAGCCTATGTATCCGAGAAAGTCTTTAATGAAACATTCGATAAAGCGCATGCAAAATGTGCCAATGTTGATCTAAATTTTTTAAATGAATTTCGTTGGTGCTTAAATCGAGAACTGGAAGAAATTTATATCGACAGCAGAGAAATTCATTAAAATACTAAGGGTTTCAGCTTTCTACCACCATATGGTCTTGCGCGGCTAGGATTTGAAAAATCAAATTTGAAATGAGATCGTTCCCTCAAGGACAAAGCCAGCAGATGTCGAAAAGCCTTCTAGGAATAACCGTGCTGGCCGTAGGTGGGATTGTGATTCTTTCGAGTGTATTTGTTGTTCCTGCTGGAAAGGTTGGTGTTGTTACTACCCTTGGGAAGGTCTCAAAAACCCCTAGGCTTCCAGGCCTAAATCTTAAACTGCCCTTTATTCAGAGCTCACATCTCTTTAGCGTAAGGACAAAAGTTGTACCTGAGAAATTCTCAACACTCACCAAGGATCTTCAGGTCATTGAGGCGACTGCTACGGTTAAATTTGCAGTAAAACCAGACGAAGCGCCTCGTATCTACAACACGATTGCCAGCAACGACGATAGTATTTATGGCCGCGTTATTCAGCCATCTCTCCTTAAATCCTTGAAGTCGGTGTTTTCGAAATATGAACTAAATACGATCGCTACCGATTGGAATACGATATCTACCTTGGTTGAAAAAAGTGTAGCAAAAGAGCTCAATAAGTTTGACTATGTTGCGGTTAAGGGATTAGATCTTACCGGCCTAAAGATTGCGGAAGAATACCGATCAGCTATTGAGCAAAAACAAATTGCAGAGCAACAATTACTAAGAGCGAAAACTGAAGTGAAAATTGCAGAGCAAGAAGCCCTTAAGTTTGAAACCCTCAATAGGGGATTAAATAATCAGGTTTTGTATAAGTTATTTCTAGACAAATGGGACGGTACAACTAAAGTTGTTCCTGGTATTCAGGGTGGAACCCCACCGGTCATCGTTGGCAATTGACCATCACATTTTCAGCAATCCATGCTTCATCATTGCTGATGTGTAGAACTTACTGAGTTAAACGTCATCGCGAACATCTGCGATTGCGACAACGGTTGACCAACCCAAATTTCCCTGCATGCCAAACAAACCTTGGTTCCAAGCCAACATCCACGCTCCCGGCACTGGCTTTGCTCTGTTAGTCATTGCGTTCTGCATGTTGATTCAGACCATCCCTTCGGCAATCTGCGTATTGACCCCCAAAACCGGCTGGGATCCACCGTTGTCTCCAGAAAGGGTCAGGTATTGCAAGGGCGGCTGATTACTTACCCGTCTGAAGGAGAGTTATGCCGGTAAGCGATGCCAGTCTTCCGCGTCCCCATCAGGGGCATGCATCTGCATGACCTGCCAACACTTCACTTACGGCGCTGACCAGCATTACCGCACGGTCCTTGGCTGCAACCTCCGCAGAGGTCAGCTGCAACAGGGTGAACATCTCACCAAGCAGTGCAAGTACTGGTCTTCGGTGTCAGATATGGAGACCGGAGGCATAGTGGCAGCATGAAATCTCACGGGCGTATCACCAGTTGTAAATACTTAAAACATCTGCAGCGCAACGTTTTTTTACCGGCCAGGACCCTCCGAACCATCAGCGTCTTAAGATTTACGTAATGTTCTAGCCGCCACAAAGGGTCGAGTCATGGGCGCTATCTACGGCAGCAGCTATTACAAGATCGTTGATGGACCGACATGGGAAGAATCTGCATCAAATGCCGTAAAGAATGGTGGACATCTAGTCACAATTAACACGCAAGCAGAAGATGAATTTGTCGAAGATTTTCTAGAATCATATTTCTCAGGACTAAATAAAATAAGCGACGGAGGCCAGGTTTACTTTTCAAGAAATAGCGAGGAGCAGTCTTCAGACGTATGGATCGGTCTTAACGATAAGGCTAACGAAGGACAGTATTTGTGGCATTCAGGAGAGCCAGTTAGTTACATCGAAACCAACGAGTTATATGACGACAATGGGATTCAAGACTATGTCGCACTTCGCTATGTAACAGCAATAAAATGGGGATGGGATGATCAAGAAAATACAGACACAAAAAATGCACAATATGGTCGTGCAAATGTGCGCTACTCAAATAAAGTCGGTATAGTCGAAATCCCTCTCTCTTACTTTTCAATATCAGATGCCACCTTTAGAGAAGGAAAGGGTGGTGATGTCACGATTACCAGAACTGGTGGTACGACAACATCACAGACACTGAAGATCATTTCAAGTGATGGAAGTGCAACTCTGAGTGATGATGACTATGCACAAGTCAATAAGACAGTCACCTTTGCAGCAGGAGAAACATCAAAGACAATCAAAATCTCAACCACAGCTGATCTTAATATCGAAAGTGATGAATCCTTCTCGCTGACAATGACAGCAGAGGGATCCGACGACGTTCCTCCACAAATCACTGATGGTTCAGCAACGGTCACCATCAAAGCTGATGACTATGAAAGGGGAAATAGCCTTTACACGATTGTCGATGGTCCAAACTGGACACAAGCGGAGACAGAAGCAAAAAGCCTTGGCGGTAATCTCATAACGATTAATAATAATGCAGAGAATACATATGTAGTAAATACAATTGGAAGCGGGCATTGGATTGGATTCACAGACGAGGGATCAGAAGGTAACTGGAAGTGGAGTAGTGGTACTAATTCTCTCTATACCAATTGGGCAGCATCTCGAGCTCAACCAAGCAACAGCTCGCATCCAGATGATGGAAGAACGCAGAATCATGCATGGATTCATCCCCATTTCTCTGGGGAGTGGGATGACTATTGGAATGACATTCAAGGAGGATTAGGTCTATTACCGACTTCTGGGATAGCGGAGATACCCCTCGGTGGTACTCCCACTTACTCAATAACTCCTTCAACCTCATCCATCGACGAGAAATCTCAATCCTCCGTTCGCTTTAATATCTCAACAACAAATGTAGACACCAATACTCGGCTCTATTACACACTCTCTCCACTCTCTGGTTCAGAAGTTACTACCTCTGACTTCTCTTCTGGCAATATCAAGAGCTCAAGATTGATCGGGTCTGACGGCAAGGCAACTTTTGTTCTTTCTGCTACTGCTGACAAAACAACAGAAGGTACTGAATCCTTCAACATCAAGCTCTATTCCGACTTTCAGCGCACAAATTTAGTTGCCACATCATCTTCTGTCTCTATTGCTGATACTTCAACAAAAGCCAAAACTCCCTCCTACTCACTTTCCATCTCACCATCATCTATCGATGAAGGCGATGCTTTCCGTGCGTCTGTATCAACTAAAAATCCCATAGCCAAAACCAGGCTCTACTACACAATTAAAGGTGATATTGACTCTAATGATTTCACATCTTCTCTAACTGGCAGCATTCTTCTCAACTCAAAAGGGACAGGATCTTTTACAAGACGTACAACAAAAGATCTTCTCAAGGAAGGTTCAGAGTCTGCCCAAGTCTTTCTGTACTCCGACTCAAAACGAACGCTCCCAGTTGCAACAAGTGCAAAAGTTACTATTACTGATACGTCCAAAGGTAAGCAATCAGCGGCACTCCTTTCAGCCTCTATCAGCACAAAAACAATCACGCTCAACTTTGATGCATCACTGAGTAACACCAAGCCAGCTACTCAGCGTTTCAAAGTAACTGCTGATGGCAAATCCATCCGTGTTAGCTCGGCATCGTTAAACGCTGATGCAGGCAGCCTCAAGCTCAACCTTGCTTCTGCAATCAATCCCAAGCAAACCGTCAAGCTCACCTACACCGATCTCAAAGGCGATCAATCCAAAGGTGTCTTGCAGACCACCGATGGCACTGATCTTTCTTCTTTTTCAACTGCTGTATCCAACAACAGTTCTGACAGCACTGCACCGACAGTTACAGACGCAACGATCAATGGAAAAGCCCTAACACTCTCTTTCGATGAAGCGATTGCCAAGGCCACTCCATCTAATCGTTCTTGGACGCTGAAAGAAGACGGAAAAGCCATCTCTATTACCTCAGCTTCTGTTGATAGCAGTTCTGCTCAACTTGACCTCACACTCTCAACAGCGGTTGACCGTGGCAGCAACATCACCCTCTCCTACCGAGATATAAGCGGTGATCAAAAAGCCAATGTCATCCAAGACCTTGCTGGTAATGACCTTGCATCGTTCACCAATTTCAGCGTCGAGAACCAAACCATTCGATCGAGCGATCCTCTCGATCTCAATACAGCTGAAATTAATGGCAATGAAATTGTTCTTGCCTTTAACCGAGAGCTAAGTACGACAACGCCTTCAACAGGCACCTTTCGGCTCAGAGTGAATAACAAAGCCATCAAAGTCAACTCGATCACTCTTTCTCCGAACGATCGAGAAGCAGTTCTCAAGATCGCCTCCCCTGTCGCCCATGGAGACAACGTCACCCTCTCTTATACAGACGCACAGGGCAATCAAAAAAGCAACGTCATTGAGGATGTCGACGGCAATGATCTCGCCACAATTAGCAATTTCAAACTCACCAACAACACACGAAAGTCATCCGAGGGATTTGAGGTTGACTATGCCGATGCTGATGGGAAAATCATTAATCTCTACCTCACCGATAGTCTCTCTTCCTCCATTCCAAAAGCTGCACGCTTTCGCGTTACTGCTGATAAAAGAAAACAAAAAATAGGCTCGGTAAGCACAAGTCCATCAGATGGAATCATCGCGCTTAGCCTTAAGAAATCAATTAATCCAAAACAAGATATTCTAATTTCATATCGAGATCTCAAAGGTGATCAACGTTCAGGCGTTGCAGAAGATACTGATGGCAATGACCTTGCCTCCTTCCAAAATCTTTCTCCTATTAATGACACATCTAGCTTTGATGAGATCACTGACAACAATCCACCAAGCCTAGAAGATGCCTATCTTGATGGCAAAGAACTGATCCTTGAATTTGATAAGTCGCTTCAAACAGGAAAAGTCAGTCCCTCACGCTTTAAATTAAGAGCAGGGAAAAAACGTGTTCGTGTTGCGTCTGCTGTTGTACCAAAAGACGATGACTCAACTGCCATTCTTATGTTGAAATCTCAAATACCTGCATCAGCCAATTCTCTTTCTCTGACCTACAAAGATCTCAGAGGTGATCAGTCCTCAAATATCATCCAAGATGATTCAGGGAATGATCTCGCATCACTACGCAACTTCAGTGTTGAAATAATTTAGGCGTCGATTCTTTCGCGTAGACCTACTGAGATGCGTACGAGAATTTGATGTCTCGTTGCAGCCCGTTTATGCGTTTGCCTTAGCATTAATGCCAACAGACTCAGCGCCTGCGCTGACTGCTACTTCCAGATACTGAGTTAGTCCCCAACCCAGTCATCCAATCGAGCTGCTTAATGCATGCAACAACAGCTCCTGGATTCTTTTGTTGCTTCGCTTGACCTGCCGCGGACATCAGCGTCTGAATTAAATAAGGACCACCGAAGCAGCCCATATTTACTGTGTTACGCCGACCAGGAAACGTAAAGTTGACTGGTTGAGGTTTCTATCATTTCACCATTTGTAGGGTGTGGAAGAGTGATGAACAACAATTCTAAGATTTCCAGAATCATCACGCACATAGCCGAACGTCTTATCAACTTTTGATTGATAACCATCGGCAGCTTCAAAACGAACCCAACCCATTGCTGTCGCAGTATTCCCGAAAACTTGGATAGTAACAATTTCAGGAGTACATTTTACCCATTGGCTTCGGTTTTGAAGGTTTGGATAGTTTCCATCTCCAGGCGAGGCAATCGTAAAGCCGGGATCTCTGTACTTAGGATTCCCACCAACGAAGTAAGACACTGCACCTTCCTTTGTCGGACGGAAAGTTGTTTCCCCATAGGCCCAGGTTGGCTTGAATGAGACTGGACCAAACTGATAGCCATACGCCGAGTCAACAACTTCACTAGCCAGGCGCTTCGATGCCTCAAACCCGCTTTCCGCGTAAGTCTTGCTAAGGGCGGTTACTGCATTACACCAACCATCTTGTGCTGCCTTTACATCTCCAACAGTGATTGTTTCCTGCATGATCTGAGGCTTTGCAAGACTTGGAGTCCCTGGAATCGAGCAAAGCAATAAACCTGTCGTTGCTAAAAATGCAGATGCTTTGAACATAAGTAATTGAGTTACAAGCAACAATTATAAGAGAGCCTGTAATGTTCGTCATGAAAATTTGCTGCTAAGCAGGTTGATCGCTTTCCTCTGGATCAAGCGGCTTTCACAGCAGTCCTGTATAGATAAATAATTCTTCGGCCTGCGCTAGCGATTCAGGATCTAAGTCCATATCAGCGATGACCTCTCTGTCCTCTTTGCCCAGCAGTTGAATTAATCCCCAACCCCGTCATCCAGTCGAGCTGCTTAATGCATGCAACAACAGCTCCAGGATTCTTTTGTTGCTTTGCCTGACCAGCAGCGGCCATCAGCGTCTGTATTGACCAAGCCAGCAGTTCAAGTCGATCAATCCCTGTTTCATCAACATCGTCCTTGATCTGAATCCAGGCACGCTTCATTAGCTCGTAACCACGAGCCCTGCTGATCCCCCACTCCTTTCTGGCAAAAGCAAGACACTCGGTATTTGGAGTGCCGGCCAGGATCATTCCCTGAAGGGCATCGATGCGGTCGGAGGTCTCTGCTGCTGTTGCTCGTGCCATGGCCAATCAGCCTCCGTATTGAGCAAGTAAGTGATGAGATCGCGCTGGGTCATTGCCACAACTCCTGCGAACAACGGCACCAAACTTGAAAGCATTTCTGGATGCCTGCGATGTGTTGATGCAAGACAAATTGTCACCCTGAGCAGATCGGTAGAGATCATTCATCAACCATCAGGAAAGAAAGGTTAAAAGCAGGCGATCCAGGTTTTCGTATTTTAACTAATTATAGCGGAGATGATTATTTTCATAATTCTTTTGAAAGCAGGTGGAGGCTGAAGATACTTCGCGACTTTTTTACGCAATATGCATTTTGCCCGTAGTCATATGGGATTGCTGTGTTGTAGAAGGCGTTAAGGCAAAAAAAGCATTGTCCGAGCCCCCGAACCTTGCTTTTGAAAGGAAAGTTCCCCGCGCATGCGGGGAAGATTGAGTTGATAATCCCAACGAAAGCGTCACTTTTCGTCGGGATTAATTTTGAAAGCAGGCGTATTTACCCCAACGCCAAAGAAGATGAATCGTCTGGGTTTTGTTTGACGTAGCCACTGGTGGTGTCAGTGGAGCTATGCCCCAATGTGTGCTGCAAGCAGAAAACATTGGTTCCGCGCCTTATGGCGTGTGTGGCATGTGAATGGCGGAGCTTGTGCGGGTGAACATCAACTCCAGCCTTTTCCCCCCATTTCCGCATCGTGTAATTGATCGCCTGACGCGTCAGATGCGATTTGGTTCTTGATGACGGGAACAAATAATCAGATTCGCCTGCACGTCCCAATGACTCAAAGAGTTGGAGCGTGTCGGCACTAACCCGAACTGTCCTGGCCTTGCTGCCCTTACCCAGCAAATGAATTTGTCCGCCGTCAGCTAGCGGTTCAACGTCACACCACTGAAGCCGTGCAACCTCGCTAACCCTTGCGCCAAGCAAATAGGAGCCACGGATCAAAACAAAATCACGGTTGTTCCTGGCTGATCGATCACGGCTGGAAGCCACAACGCCCAACAGCTTGGATAAATCGTCTTCCGACATGGCTTTGCCTTCCTTGCCGCCAACAAGATGAGATTTGCCTGGAACAGGGTTTCGCCCAATTCCAGTCACACCAGACCTTGATGGCTCAGAAGCCCATCGGAACAGTGCTGACACAACAGACAGCCTGCGGTTGAAAGTCCTGGGTTTGATTTCGCCAGCATCAACCTGGCCGCGCAGATCATCAATCCAGTTTTGAACCATTGGTGGGTCCAGCTCTCGAATCAAAAGATCGGGATAGTGCCTGTCACGCCACCTTGTTAGGTGCCGCAAATCGCGCATGTAGCCGTCGCGTGTCTCCTGACTGTTCGTTCTGGAGCATTGACCAAGAAATCGCCTCAAAAGCAATCGATCACCCCAAAGGGAATGACCGTTGCTGGCGGCGTCAAACAGTCGACTTACGAACGCCAAAGCTTCTGCCTTATCCATGCCAGAAAGCACGGGAGGCAACTTGTCAGGAAATTTGTCAGGAGTGCGATTTTGCCCTACTGGCGTAATCGCTGAAACCTTGTCTGTGGCTTGTTGAAGGGGGGCTTCCACCCCCAAGCAGTCATTTGGGTGATAAGGCTGACTTCACCCCATCTCCCTTAAAAGGGTCAGGCAGCAACAGGGGCTGCTTGACGGGAGAAACGTACGATGTTGTTCGCAGTTACGAGATTTGCTCTAACCGAGCAGGCTTCAGTCACCCTCCTTATGTCCCGTCGAAACCATTGCAGCCCCAAGAGGGGAGGAATGGAGCTGAGCGGAATCGAACCGCTGTCCGAAACACTGGTGTGAATCACCTAGTCCGGTAAACCGGACCCTGTCATTCTGACAGCACTCGTCGTCTGGAGCACAACAAACCGTGGGTCGTGAGAACCGGCTGTCGGCGGTAGCAGTGCTTCCTCAGGGGCTGGAGGCCGCTGGCTGCGACGAACTCTCCAAGCTTGGCGCCCATGACGTACAACCACTGCGTCGTGCCGCCGAATTTCAAGCCGATATGGCTTGCCTGTATCGCCTCCACCTCCAAGCTCGACTGCCATTTCGGCTGCTTCGGGAGATGGCCAGCTTTCCTTGCCAAGGGAGGGACGATCTCTATGACGGCGTTCGCCGCGCCCTCAACTGGGAGCGCTGGCTGCACCCTTCCATGAGCTTTCGCGTCGATGTCACTGGATCAGCTCCTGGGCTAAATCACAGCCATTACTCGGCCTTACAGGTGAAAAATGCTCTCGTTGATCAGCAGCGAGACATTTGGGGACAACGTTCCTCCATCGATTTGGAGGCACCCGATCTTTCGCTACACCTCCATCTCAACCGCGAAACAGCAGTTTTGAGCTTGGATGGCAGCGGTGGAAGCCTGCATCGTCGGGGCTATCGGGCCGCCATGGGCATCGCTCCCCTCAAGGAAAACCTCGCTGCTGGTCTGATCCAACTCAGCGGCTGGGACGGCTCCGTTCCGCTGGTTGATCCGTGCTGCGGCTCCGGAATTTTGCTGATCGAAGCCGCCCTCATGGCTCTTCAACAAGCACCAGGACTCGGTCGCAACTTTGGCTTAGAGGGTTGGGCAGACTTTCAATCCGAACTCTGGCAAGAGGAGTGCGAAAGAGCTCAACAACGCCGCCGCAGAAACCTCAACTTGCCTCCTCTACTAGGAATCGAACAAGATCCACTGGTGGCGGAACAAGCTCGCGTGAACATTGCTGCCGCGGGGTTGGAGGGGGTGATTGAGATCCGAGATGGATCGTTCACAGAGCACCACCTACCGGAAGGTCCGGGCGTTTTGGTGTGCAACCCCCCCTATGGACAACGCATTGGTGAAGAGGAGGAACTCGACCACCTATACAGCGCCCTGGGTGGATTCGTGCGTGAACAAGCCTCGGGTTGGCAACTCTGGTTGCTCAGTGGCAATCCAAAGCTGACGGGGGGGCTGCGCATGAAAGCCTCAAGGCGCATCCCGGTTAGCAATGGTGGGATCGATTGCCGCTGGTTGCACTACGCCATTCGCTAGCAAGCGATCAAGCCCGACCGATCAACGCTCGAACTGTTTTCATCACACCCTCCAGCGTTTGTGGCAGGAACGGCCCTTTGAGCACCTGCCCGCCGATCCGCAAGCTGATTCCAGCAAACAGCAAATTGCCCACGGCCAAGGCGATCAGCGCCTGGCTCAGATCGAGGCTCCAGCGCTGCTGAATCCAAAGCAATAAGGCACCCTCGCCAGCCAACAGGGCCAGCAACATGGCGGTGCCACCCATCGCCAAAAACAAGCCGCCGCTGATCAGACGACGCTTCTCGCGATCCACTTCTTGCAGAGCGATCCGCACATGCAGATCCATCACCGATGCGGCCAAGGCAGTAACCCGTCCCGCAGCTCCGAAACCCCGTGGAGATTGTGATTCAGCCATCAGGAGTGACGACCCCCACGAAGCATCGCGCCAACCAACACGCCTACACCGAGGGCAACACCAACGGCCAACAGGGGTCGCTGGCGAACGGGGCGTTCAATCCTCGGCCGAAGCGTGCTGTTCAGCTCATCCAAAAGTTGCTCTAACTGTTCCTCAAGCGGATCAAGGGTGTCGGCCAAATGCTTACTGCGATCTCCGGCGCTATGCATCAATTCCTCCAGTTGCTCCCGTGCCCCTTGGGGAGTGAGGCCCGTATTCCGTTCAATCAAACGCACCAGCTCCTCAACGCTGCCACGGGTTGCTTCGAGGGTGTGATGAGCCAACTCAGGCCATCGCCTCTGAATGGTGGGAAGCAAGCTCTCGAAACGGTCGCGGAAGTGGTGCTCGAAGTTGCCGTTGGGCTGCGGCGTGGTCGAGTCCATAAAAAACGCCGATGAACAGTTATGGCTAGAGACTAGGGAGCCTGCAGCGTCTAGGAAACTCCATGCCTCGCTACGCCTTGTTGCGGCATACGGGAGCCCCTGACGATCCAAGTGGCTGTCATTTCGATCTGTTATTGGAGGACGGAGCGAGCTGCCGAACCTGGCGCTTGGCCGACATCCCGATCCTCAACGCTGCAGAGCAAGACGCCATCCCGTTGCCTGCACATCGTTTGATTTGGCTGGAACCCCGCAGTGCTGCCGTGTCAGGGGGACGGGGATGGGCCGAGCGCATTCGCGCGGGTCGATATCAAGGCAGCCTGCCCAGCGTCGCGAACGAGCCCTTAGAGATCACCTTGATGAATGGCGATCTCAGCGGACAACTCAAGATCGTCCAAGGTCGTTGCCGGCTCTCCAAGCCTTGAGATTTTCAAAAGCTCCGCTAAATTCAGGCTGCTGACAGCCCGTTTTCCTGTTGGTTTACATCAATCAGGTTGGCTTAAAGCACTTCAAGTCCTTCGGTGGGGCGATGACGATCCCTCTTGAAGAGGGATTTACCGTTGTGACCGGTCCCAATGGATCCGGCAAAAGCAACATCCTTGATGGAGTGTTGTTTTGCCTGGGCCTAGCCAACAGCCGCGGAATGCGAGCGGATCGGCTACCAGACCTGATCAATAGCGGGGTTCTTAAAACCGGAAAAGCAGCCGAAACCTCGGTGAGCGTGAGGTTCGACCTCAATGATTGGGCACCCGACACGGCGGAAGACGGTCTCGAGGCTCCAGCAGAAGGTCCCTGGATTCAACCGGGGCAAAAGGAATGGACCGTGACGCGCAAGTTGCGGGTGATGCCAGGTGGCTCCTACAGCTCGAGTTATTCCGCTGATGGGGTGCCCTGCAACCTCCAGCAGCTCCAAACCCAATTGCGCCGTTTGCGCATCGATCCGGAGGGGAGCAACGTCGTGATGCAGGGCGATGTCACCCGCATCGTGTCGATGAGCAATCGCGATCGCCGTGGGCTCATTGATGAACTTGCCGGTGTCGCTCTCTTCGATACGCGCATCGAACAAACGCGACGCAAACTCGACGACGTTCAAGAGCGGCAAGACCGCTGCCGAATCATTGAGCAAGAGCTGCTGGCCAGCCGCCAGCGCCTGGAGAAAGACTGCGCCAAAGCCCGTCAATACCAAGATCTTCGTGAACGGTTGAAGCTCGGCCGCCAGCAGGAAATGGTGCTGGCCTTTGAGGCTGCCGAACAAGCTCTCAAAGACCTCAGCACGCGCCAACAGGCCCTCGAAGCCCAAGAGCAACGGGATGGCGTCGCCATCGCCAATGGACGGGAAGCCCTCAGCAAAGCCAGCGCCGAGCTGCAAATTCTTCAAGACCAGGTAAAAGCCCTTGGAGAAGACCAGCTCCTGGCGGTTCAAGCCGAACTCGCAGGACTCGACACCAGCAGCCGCGAACTGGAACGTCAGGCCTCACAACACCAAGAAGAAGGGCAGCGGCTGCAAGGATTGCGTCATGACCTGACCGTCCGTCGGCAGGAGTGGCAGCACCAATCCAAAACCCAAGAGAAGGATCCCCATCAAGACGCCTTAGCCGCTGCAGAAGACACCTGCCGTGCCTCTGAATCTGCCGTTGAGGTGTCCCGTCGCCGACTAGCCGACGTTGCAGGCCGTTCTGGGGCTTGGTTAGACGAGCAAAAACGACGTAGTGCTCGGCGGCAAGAGCTGCAAAGCAGCGTGAATCCCAAACTTGAAGAACAACAGCAACTGCAAGAACGGTTGCGTCAGGAGTCGGAACGGCTGCAAGAACTCCATCTGGAACAGCAGCAAGACGGGGCTGATGAACAGGATGTTCAACAGCAGCTCACCACCCTGGAGGAGAGCTGGCAAACGCTGATCCATGGGCTGTCTGAAGGCAAGCAAGCCCTGCAACAAACCGTGGACTCCCTTGCCATCCAACAACGAACCCGCAGTCGCTTAGAGCAAGAACAAACCCGACTGGAACGGGAAATTGCCCGTCTTGAAAGCCGCCGTGATGCCCTGCAAGAAAGCCGTGGCACCGGTGCGTTAAGGCTGCTGTTGGAGGCCGGTCTCGATGGCATTCATGGGCCGGTCGCCCAACTTGGAGAAGTGCAGGATCAACACCGCCTGGCCTTGGAAGTTGCTGCAGGCGCACGTCTCAGCCAAGTCGTCGTCGACGACGACCGCATTGCAGCAAGGGCGATCGAACTGCTGAAAAGCCGTCGCGCCGGTCGGCTCACGTTTCTGCCCCTCAACAAAATTCGTGCACCAGGCGGTGGAAGCGGAAGCACCGCAGCAGCCTTCGCCCGCGGGGCGCGGCCGAGCGGCGATACGGGCGGCGGATTAATCGGCCGTGCCGTGGAACTCGTGCGTTTTGAACCCGTTTACGACCAGGTCTTTGCCTATGTGTTCGGCGACACGCTGGTGTTTGCGGATCTCGCCACCGCCCGGCAACAACTCGGTCGATCGAGGGCCGTAACCCTGGACGGAGAACTCCTCGAAAAAAGCGGTGCGATGACGGGCGGGAGCTTGTCACAACGCAGCGGAGGCCTGAGTTTTGGACGTAGCCAGGATCAAGATGAAGCCGAACCCCACCGCCGCAGGCTCCTGGAGATTGGGGAATCCCTGGCAGCCTGTCGGCGCGAAGAATCCAAATTGACGCAACTGCTCGAGCAGCAGAAACCACAGCTGCGGGAGATGGAACAACGCCAGGCCGGCCTCATCGCCGAACGCAACGCAGCCCAACGGAACCATGGCCCATTACTTGAGCGCAACCGACAGCGGGCGGAACGGTTATTGCGCCTTCAAAACGAACAAACCACCCAACGGCAACGGCTGGAGGTGATCGATGCAGCACTCAAACCACTACAAGCGGAACTCGCACAATTGAATGAAGCGGAACGCAACAGCGGTGATCACGACGATGCCGCGGCCTGGCAACAGCTTCAACACGACCTCGAGGCGGCTGATCATCGTCTTGAAGCCGCGCGACATGAGCGTGATCTTCTTCTGAATGCACAGCGTGAGCGGCAGCTCGCCCTCGAGCGTCTGGGGGACCAAGAGAAGGCCCTTGCAGCAGAAGAAACACGGCTCCAGGAGGCTGTTCAAGCCCTGGCCAAAGCCCATGGCGCGTGGCGCGATCAACAGTCGGAACTTCAAAACAAGCGAACGTCATTAGAGGCTCAGCAACAAGACCTCCAAGAGCGTTTCGGCACCCAACGACGAGCCCGCGATGCCGCGGAAGCGGAGGTGGCCCGTCAACGCCAAGCCCTCCAGCAAGCCGAATGGAACCTTGAACGATTGAAGGAAGACCGCGAGGGCTTAATCGAGGAACAGCGCAGCGGAGCGATTCGCTTAAGGGAAATGGCAGAAGCACTGCCAGACCCGCGTCCAGAGATCCCTGAGTCGATGCGACTCGAAGGGTTAGAGGTTCTCCAGGGAGAACTCCAAGCAATCCAACGACGCATGGAAGCGCTGGAGCCCGTGAACATGCTCGCCCTTGAGGAACTGCAAGCCCTGGAACAACGCTTGGGTGACCTCAACGAACGACTCGATGTTTTGAATAGTGAACGCGAAGAACTGCTGCTTCGCATTGAGACCGTCGCCACCCTGCGCCAAGACGCCTTTATGGAGGCTTTCACCGCAGTGGATGGTCATTTCCGTGAAATTTTTGCTTCGCTCTCCGAAGGCGATGGGCATCTGCAGTTGGAAAACGCCGATGAACCGCTCGAGGGGGGCCTCACGCTTGTGGCCCATCCGAAAGGAAAAACCGTGCGGCGCTTGGCGTCGATGTCGGGTGGGGAGAAGTCGCTTACAGCCCTCAGCTTTTTGTTTGCCTTACAACGCTTCCGTCCCTCTCCCTTCTATGCCCTCGACGAGGTCGACAGCTTCCTTGACGGCGTGAATGTGGAGCGATTAGCAGCATTGATTGCCCGACAAGCCAAAGATGCCCAATTCATGGTGGTGAGTCATAGGCGTCCGATGATCGGCGCCTCAGAGCGCACGATTGGCGTCACCCAAGCCCGCGGGGCCCACACCCAAGTGGTTGGACTTCCCGATGCAGCCTGAACAGATGCAGAACGAACTGCCACAACGGATCCACTGCGCCAGAATGGGTCGAATTGTGCATGGCCGAGGGACCGTTTGACCCCGACCCCTTCAGCTAATGACACCCTGACGGGTGTTCCCAGTGACCGACTCTGGCTGCGGTCAGAGCTCATGGGCACGCAGGTGATCACGCGCGACTCCGGCCGTCGTCTTGGCGTCGTGGGGGAGGTGATTGTGGATATCGACCGCCGTGAGGTGGTGGCAGTCGGTCTTCGAGATAACCCTCTCACTCGCTTTTTGCCGGGGTTACCGCGCTGGATGCCCCTCGACCGCATCCGTCAGGTGGGAGATGTGATCCTGGTGGACTCCGCTGATTCCCTCAGCGAAGGCTTTAACCCCGAGCGCTACAGCCGTGTGATCAATTGCCAGGTGATCACCGAATCCGGTGACCAACTTGGTCGCGTTCTGGGATTCGCGTTCGACATTGAAACTGGTGAACTGTCCACCCTTGTGATGGGTGCCCTGGGCGTTCCGCTCTTGGGTGAGGGCGTCTTGAGCACGTGGGAAATGCCTGTTGAAGAGATCGTGAGCAGCGGCCCCGATCGAATCATTGTTTATGAAGGAGCTGAAGACAAACTCAAACAACTGAATAGCGGTGTGCTCGAGAAGTTAGGGGTCGGCGGCCCCAGCTGGGAGGAGCAAGAGCGAGAGCGCTACCGCGTGAATCTTGTGCCGGTCGAGAACCAACTCAGCTCCGGACAACCCGTTGAACAACAGCAACGGCAGCTGCAGGCGTCCGAAGCACAACGCTTTGAAGCGGAAGAAGAAATGGAATACGTGGAGCTTGAGGATCAACGCCGCGATGCACAGCCCCAACGCCGTTATCTCGAAGAACAACCCACAGATTCCTTCGAATCTCCCCGCTACGACAATGGGCGGTATCGGGATGAGCCCCGTTTCAATGCAGCGTCGAATGATGAGCCCAACTTCGAAGAACCTCGCTTTACAGAATCTCGATTGACCGAGCCCCGGATCCAGGAGCAGAGCTTCGACGACTCAAGCCTGAACGATGAACCGGCACCGCGACGAGCAATGCCGGCGTCCAGGCGTCCTGTCCAAAAGATCAGCGAGCCCCTCGATGTTGAACCGATTCAAGACGACCTCGACGATCCTTGGTAGGCGCGATTCAACGCGTTGATTGAACGGCACATCAGGGGTGAGTGAGATCAACAAAGCCACCATTTTCTGCAATGACGGCAATAGTCGGCTCAATTGGAACCGATAACCATCAAGCCGCTTTGAAGTCCAACGAGGCGCTATTCACGCAATAACGCTGGCCTGTTGGTGCCGGTCCATCAGAAAACACATGGCCGAGATGACCATCGCAGCGGGAGCAGGTGATCTCAGTCCGCACCATGCCATGGGTCACGTCCTGTTTGGTGGTAATCGCCTCTGGAGAGATGCCATCCCAAAAACTTGGCCAGCCTGTGCCCGACTCAAACTTGGTGGTTGAACTGAACAACGGCGTTCCACAACAAACGCAGTGATAAACACCCGTCGCCTTGTTGTCCCAATATTTGCCAGTAAAGGCCCGTTCGGTTCCTCCACAACGCGCCACCTGGTATTGCTCTGGAGATAAAGATTGCTTCCACTCGTCGGTGCTGCGATCAATCCGATCAAGGCTGGGCATGACGAGGAAAATTATGGGGTTGCACCCTAGGCAGAGGGAAGCGTTCGGGGGAGCAGATCACGCACCTCGGCGGCCAAGGCCATCACGGCACCGGGCTCACCACGAAGGGCCTGAAGGTCGTCACGCTGCCCCTCTAAACGCTCTGGAGATGACAACCATTCGATCGCTTCCGTCGCGATTTGTTGCGGTGTGATCTCGCCAATGCGCTCGGGAACCACGCCTCGACCCGCCGTGATGTTGGGCCAAGCTACAAAACCGTTGTTGCGCAGTCTCCAAAACGTCAACAACGCTCCCAGCAGACGTCGTAAACCAGGAATCCGCGCCAACAAGCCAAAACCACCATCCCAAGCCTGCATCTTGTCCAAGTGCTGGGTGGGCACCATCACGATCATCGGAACCGCCAATGCACCGAGTTCAGCGGTGTTGGCACCCACGGTGGTCAGCGCCAAATCGCACTGACTTAAAGGGCCATGGGCTGGATGCTCCTGGATCAATTGGATGCGCGTTCCAGCTTTCGTAATCAACACATCGTGATCAACATCAACCACCGCCGATCGATAACGAGCAGCAATCGGGTTGGTCGGGCCCGCAAACAGCAGGAGTTCTTCAACACTGGTGGTGGGGGCCAACGGGAGCAAGAACCGACACTCAGGACGTTCTTGGGCAATTAGATCTGCGGTTTCGAGAAAAAACGGCATCCCGACGCTCAATTTGGCAGCTTTCGAACCTGGCAGTAACGCCACCCATTCTCCGTCGGATAGCGGAGCCTCTCGACGCGCAAACGACGACAGGTCGGCCATCAAATCTCCGACAACCCGACATCGGCCCTGATAACGGACCGGCAGTTGGCGGCGCACCGCATCTGACATGGCAGCAATACTGTCGTTCCACTGCGGCCAACGCGCCACCCACTCCGCATAGGTGATGTGGCGGTACCCCAGACGGGCAGACAACAGCACAGTCCAAAACTGATCACCCCCCAAAAACACCACGATTCCTTTCTGGGGCCACAACCCAAAGCGCTGGGGGCGCAACAGCAGTGACCAAAACGATCGAGCCGGAACGATCCGATCAAACAGCTGCCAAGGCTGAGCAGCTCGATGCTCTTGGCCCGTGGCATTTGGACATGGCACTAAGACCAGTTGGAGGCTGGCGGGAGAACTAGGAACACGCGGCCGTAACGGCTGAAGACTGTGAAGCCGTTCCGCAAGGGGCCGAACCCAGGTGCTCAACTCCCCTGGACCGTTCGAAACCAAGACGATCGCCAGTCCTGGGTCAGCGTTTTGGGGACTTGCCAAAAGAATGAAATGCGGATGGCGAGACTTGAACTCGCAAGGCCGAAGCCACACGCCCCTCAAACGTGCGTGTCTACCAATTCCACCACATCCGCGTGGTCGATTCCGCCCCTCGGGCTTCATCGATGAGTGATCATACCGGCCGGGGTAACTCAGGCTGGCGTTTAGAGGCCCTGATCAGTCGCCGCTGATACGATCCGACCTGAGGCCTAATGACACTGCGGGATGCCCATCGGCAAAGTGCTGATCGCCAACCGCGGCGAGATCGCTCTTCGAATTTTGCGGAGCTGCAGGGAGCTCGGCATCGCCACCGTTGCGGTGTACAGCTCTGTGGACAAAGACGCTCTGCACGTTCAGCTAGCGGATGAGGCTGTTTGCGTTGGAGAAGCCCAAAGCAACAAGAGCTATCTCAACGTTCCCAACATCCTTGCCGCAGCCACGTCACGCGGTGCCGATGCCATTCACCCGGGATATGGCTTCCTGGCAGAAAACGACAAATTTGCCGAGATGTGCAACGAGCACGGGCTCACATTTGTTGGACCATCCCCCCATGCGATTCGGTCCATGGGTGATAAATCGACTGCCAAAACAACCATGCAAAAGGTGGGAGTCCCCACCGTTCCAGGCAGTGAAGGATTGCTATCCAATCCCCAGGAGGCCGCTCAGCTCGCGGCTGAAATGGGCTATCCCGTGATGATCAAAGCCACCGCTGGTGGCGGTGGTCGAGGCATGCGTCTCGTGCCGAGCCCCGATCAGCTCGAAAGCCTTTACAAAGCGGCCCAAGGGGAAGCGGAAGCGGCCTTTGGCAATCCAGGGCTCTACATGGAGAAATTCATTGACCGCCCTCGCCACGTAGAAGTGCAGGTGCTTGCTGATCGTCACGGCAATGTTGTGCATCTCGGCGAGCGGGATTGCTCCATTCAGCGGCGCCATCAAAAACTGCTTGAAGAGGCACCAAGCCCTGCCTTGGATCCCGAGCTGCGGCGAAAGATGGGTGAGGCGGCCATCGCCGCAGCCCGCAGCATCAATTACGAGGGTGCTGGCACGGTTGAGTTTCTCCTCGACCGCAGCGGCGGTTTCTATTTCATGGAGATGAACACACGGATTCAGGTTGAACATCCCGTGACGGAGATGGTCACAGGCGTCGACCTGATCGCCGAGCAGCTCCGCATTGCTGGAGGTGAGCCCATCAGCATTCGTCAAGACGAAATCCAACTCAATGGTCATGCGATCGAATGCAGGATTAATGCAGAAGACGCCCGCCATAACTTCCGACCTGCTCCAGGTCGCATCACCGGCTGGTTACCCCCTGGCGGGCCTGGGGTGCGTGTCGATAGCCACGTGTATACGGGGTACGACATCCCCCCCTTCTACGACTCGTTGATTGGAAAGGTGATTGTTTGGGGCAAAGACCGACAACACGCCATGACCCGGATGAAACGGGCCCTGAATGAATGTGCTGTCACGGGAATTCCCACCACTGTTGAATTCCACTTGGAAATGCTCGACCGCCCCGAATTCATCAACGGCGACATTCACACCAAATTTGTAGAGCAAGAAATGCTGCCCTAGGCCACTGCTTGGGCACTACGCAGCAGGATTTGCGAGAGAACACCCTGTTGTCCCACCAACAGCTCCCGAAACAAGCTGATCAATCCCACCCAGATCACAGGGGTGACATCAACACCTCCAATCGGAGCGACCACTTTTCGAGTGAGGCCTAAGACGGGCTCCGTGGGCCAAGCGATCAAAGGCCAAGCTCCTTTCGTCATATCGACCTGGGGATACCAGGTGAGAACAATGCGGAGCAGAAATGCGAGGGTCCAAGCAGCGAGGAGGACACCCAACAAAACATGGATAATCGGCAAGGCCTGAAGCAGCAGCGGCGTCACAAACCTCAAAGCAATCGAGCCACCATCGTAGAAACAGGACTTTGATCATTAGGATCGCGCTGGCCATGATGCAGACGGCAACGCTCCGATGACCTCCTCCCTCTCCAATTTTTTAAGCAGCCTCGTGTGGGGAGCTGTAATTATTGTTGTGCCCGCGACCATTGCTTTGATCCTGGTGAGTCAGACCGACCGCCTCGATCGCAAGCTCTGATCAACAACTGGCGCCACTCGTAAACTAGGCCTCAAGCGGGAGCGCACCTTTGGTTAATGCCAGTCTTAATTGGGCCAGCATTGTCGGAATTGTGCTGGCCGTCGGCGGTGCGCTGCTTTATTTCATGCGCACGTTCAAGCCTGCGCTTGCAAGGGATTACGACGTTTTCTTTGCCGCAATCGGACTTCTCTGCGGAGGAATTCTGTTTTTTCAAGGCTGGCGCCTTGATCCGATTCTTCAGTTCGGCCAATTTCTGTTGGCCGGCACCACAGTGTTTTTCGCATACGAAAGCGTTCGTCTGAGGGGTGTCGCGACGGAGCAAGCACGACGCTCCGCCTACTTCGACGATGAACCAGCAGCGCCAAGGGGAGAGTCGGGCTCCGGAGGCCTCCGCGGCGGTTGGGATGAGGATTACGACCGCTTTGACGAACCTCAGACAGTCCAACGTCGCTTCGGCGGACGCAACACCGGCACAGAGGACCGTCCCGAAGACGATTTTTATCGCCCACGCCGCACCAGTCGAGCCGCCATACCAGAAGAAGCCGCAAGTCGCCGCGGGCGTGGACGCGACCAGGACACCCAGGGCTGGGATCAGCCTGACGAACGCTCCCGTCGTATGGCACGTTTCCGCGCCGGTGAAGCCAGAGATGAGCGGCGACCCAATTTCGGCGAACGGCGCTCTGATCGTGAGGAGCAACGACGCGGTAGCCGGCCTACGGGTCGCCAAGAACGCCCCACTGGATCGCCAGTGCGCCCTGAGGCGGAAGACGCCGCCTTCAGCACCAGTCGGAGTGGGAGGACTACCGCATCAGCCTCCGCACCCCAATCCAAAAGTCCATTCCCCAATTCAGGGAGAGAGAGGGGGGGAGAGGCCACAAGCCGCCCGATGAGCAGCAGGCCCCGGTCGAATAATCCGTCCGCGAACGCACCGACAAGCCAGTTTCAATCGAATGCTGAAAGCGGGAGGTCAGCGCCACGCAGCTCCCGTCCTCGTGACAACAGCCAACGGGATAGCAGCGCTCGCGACAACAGCCCTCGGGCCCGGGACAACAGTTCCCGCTTTGACGACTGAACCGTCTCCTCTCGCCGCTACTGACGGCCCTCATCGCCATGGGCCTGGTGGGCTGTAGCGGCCGCGTGGACCGAGCCAGCGGTGGGTTATTGGCCAAAAGCCAACAGGATCCTGCTCTGAGTGGTAACGGGCAATGGCTTGCCGTGATCAGCGACCTGCGGGGGCGCCAAACCGTTCAATTGCGCAATGTGAGCAATGGATCGATCCAGGCATTGCCTCAACTCAAACGTCATCAGCCCCATAGCTCACCATCGCTGAGCTGGAATGGTCGATACCTGGCCCTGATCACCCAACAGGGACGGCGGCGGATGGCAGTCATCGCTGACCGTCTCAACGGGCGATTGCACCCCATTCAGCTCCCTGGCGGCCGGGATCCGATCCAAGTCAGCCTGTCACCCGATGCCCAAACCATGGCTCTACAGGTGACCGATCAAGGTCTTTGGCGCGTTGAGATTTTTGACCTAAGCGATGTGTTGGAAATCGACCGACCAGCGGGACAAGCCTTGAGCACTCCACCGCTCTCGCCAACACCATGAAGAGGCTCAGCCTGAGCTTGGGTGTGCTCCTTTTGATGGCTGGATGCAGTGGCGAGCGACCGCGTCCCCGGCCCGAGCTCAATGGACTCCTGCGTCAATCAGTGAGTAGCCGCCGCGACCCATCTCTTGCCCAGGTCTGGTTGGCGAGCCTTGGCACGCGGGGCGGTCGGGAGAGGATCGAACTGATCGACCTCAGAACTCGCCGACCGGTGCCACTACCGGGCCTTAATCGCGCAGACTCCCAACCCATCAGCCTCAGCGTGAGCGGTGATGGCGGCCGAATCGCTGTTGTGCAGCAACGGGAGGATCGCACCGAGCTCTTTCTCTACCGCCGTAATGCAGCAGCCCTGCAGCGACTCCCTTTGGATCCTCCTGGCGTGCCTCGATCGGTGAGTCTTGATGGCTCAGGAAGGCTTCTGGCCGTGCAAGTGAGTCGAAACGGACGCTGGGATGTTGATCTCATCCGTTTGCCGTAATTAAGGCAACAGGCCTGCCCAAGACAGAAACGTGTCTCCACTCAACACTTCAACCAAGACGACAGCCACAAAGCCAACCATGGCGAACCGGCCATTCACCCGCTCGGCATAACTACTCCAACCAAAGGCAGGAGCATCGGTTGTGGTGGCGGTAGCAGATCGAGCCTGCTCTTGGCTGGCGTCAGCAGCACTGGTGGTCTCAGAAGTCATCGGGTCGATCAGACGCGGCCGAATTCATAGCCTGCCGCAGGCAACAGTCGCCATCCTCCCTTTCCATCCAGCTCAAGCACCGTGTCGTGGAATTCAGTCAGGGTGGGGCGGTGTCCAACACTGATGAACGACATCTCACGGCGACAGAGCAACTCATAAAGATGGCGCTCCGTTGCAACATCCAACGCGCTGGTGGCTTCATCAAGAACGACCATTTGAGGTGCATTCAGCAAAAGCCGCGCGAAAGCAAGCCGTTGTTGCTCGCCCAAGGACAACAGCCTTGGCCAATCTTGCTTCACATCCAGATCGGGATACCGGTTGAGCAAATCAGGCAAACAGGCCTCGGCCAATACAGCCCTGAATTGGTCATCGGCAAACCGATCAGACTCCAATGGGTAAGCCAGTTGCTCGCGCAAAGAGCCCAAGAGCATGTAGGGCTTTTGTGGGATAAACAGCAAATCTCCCGTTGCTGGGCGCTGAATTTGACCATCGCCCTGTACTGGCCAAAGACCACTCACCAGGCGTAAAAACGAAGTTTTACCGCAACCGGAAGGGCCCACGACAAGCAATCGCTGTCGAGGCTCAAGGCTTAGATTGAGATCTTGAATTAAGACTCGGTCGCTGAAGGGCGGCACTAAGTCGACACCCTTCAACAGCAAACGGTTGCTCTCGGTGATTTGCGCGGCTGAACCAGTGGTCTGGGGGCCATCGTCCCGCTGGGCGCTGATCTCATCAACGCGCCCTTGGAAGCCCTCAAGGCGGGAAATACTGGCAGAGAATGCCGCCAAACGATCAATATTGTTCACGATATAACTCACCGAAAACAACACTTGAGAGAATGCAATACTGGCCTGACCAAACACACCAAAATCAACTTCCTTAGCGAAGTAAATTGGTGCAATTACCAGCCAAGGTAGAAAGCGAGAGAAATAGTCATAAGAACGTTGAATCACACTGATCAACGCCTCCCAAACAATCAATCTGTTGTAATTCTGGATGGCACCATCCAACCTGCGATTCGCCTCCTTACCCTCTTGCCCCTCACCACCGTAAAAGGCAATTGATTCGGCGTTATCTCTAATGTGAACAAGGCCGTAGCGAAAGTCGGCTTCCAGCTTTAATTGCTGATAGTTCAACGACACAAGTTTGCGACTTGCAAAAACAATTAACCCAGTTCCGACAACTGAATAGACCAACAACAGCAACGCCAAACGCCCGTTAATTGTCCAAAGAACGATGATGAAACTGAGGAATGTCAGCAACGCTGAGATCACCTCCACCAAAACACTCAAACTTGTAATCGTGAAGCTCCTCGTATCGTCAGAGATCCGTTGGTCTGGGTTATCAATATCAGACGCATTTTCATCATTCGGGTTCAGAACGTAGTAGGCACGGTTCGATAAATAGCGTCCCAATAAACGCGAACTCAACCATCGGCGCCACATCAATCCCACCTTGGGGATTAAGTAACTTTGTATAGCTCGGATTGGCAATGCCAAAACAAGACAAAACGCATAGATGGCAACAATTTTCCAGAAACTACTCTCGTCGTACCCGACCAGAGCATTTTCGATATTTCGGGCGATAAAACTAATCCCCACATTGATCCCGTTAATCACCAGGATCAACAGAGCAATCACACCCAGGAGCAACCAAGGCAACCAGCGCCCCTGACGAAGCTTGCTCCGAAAGGCGACAAAACAACCGCCACCCACCAGGGTGAACCCACTCACCAATGGACCAATCCAACCCGACCAGATCGCATCGACCCGCTCAGGGATCCCCGGCAAGAAGCGTTCCTGCAAATTGGGGATCAGCGCTCCACTGATCTGCACCGCTGCAGTCAGCAGCAAAAGGGTGACACCAACAACAACGACCAGCAGCGCAACCACCAGCAGCAGAAACTGCCAAGAACGACTCTCTTCAACGGGCAGAAAATATGGCTGTGCGAGGCGCTGCAGCCGGCCGAGCTGCTGACCGAAGCCCTGTAACGGACGCCTTGAGGGTGTTGTCATCCCCCCATTCTGACCAGATACGGCTTAACCAGGGGGCCAAGCCAGGGGACGGCCACCAATCACATGCACATGGAGGTGAAACACCGTTTGTCCGGCGCCAGCTCCACTGTTAATCACAGTGCGCCAGTCGTTCAAGCCCTCTTGCTTGGCCACGCGAGCTGCCACCAACAACAAATGGCCCAGCAAAACCTCATCGCTGTCCCCAGCCGATCGCAAACTTTCAATCGGCTGACGCGGAATCACCAACACATGGGTTGGTGCCTGGGGGGCAACATCGCGAAAAGCGAGGCACAACTCATCGCTGTACACCTCATCGCAGGGGATTTCACCACGCAGAATTTTTCCAAAAATCGTGTCGTCCGCCATGGCAAGCAACAGGGAGGTAACGAGGAATGAAACGCCAGAGGGGGTGTGACAGCCCGGGCATAAATCCCATACTTCACAACCTCTTTCCTGATGCTGGCACGGTGTCTCAGCGCGTCGCTCCACGGCCTCGAGGCCAAACCCGTCACCGTGGAGGTGGATCTGGCGCCAGGCCTTCCAGGAATTCAGCTGGTGGGTCTTGCGGATAAGGCCATTCAAGAATCCCGGGAGCGGGTGCGCTCAGCCCTCAGAAACAGTGGCTTCCGCGGCCCCTTAGTGCGGGTGGTGATCAACCTTGCACCGGCCGACCGTCGCAAAGAAGGGCCAGCCTTTGATCTACCCATCGCGCTTGGGCTGCTCGTCGCCAGCGGTCAACTGGACCGCCCCAAGCTCGACGGCCTTTGGTGCGCTGGTGAATTGGGACTAGACGGAAGCCTGCACCCCTGTCGCGGGGTGATTGCCTTCGCTGATTTGGCCAGGCAGAAGGGCGCCAGGGCCCTGATCGTGTCCCCTGGCAATGCCCCTGAAGCCGCCCTCATCCCGAACCTCACGATTTGGACAGCCAACAACCTGAAGGAGTTGGTGCAACAGCTCAAAGGGGAATGCCCGGTTGTGCGCGTTGAGCACAACCCATCGCCGCAACCGGCCATCCCTGCCGCCATGACCTTGAAGCCCCTAGGTCTTGGCATCGAGGGCATAGATCGGGCCGCCCATGCTCTCGCGCTAGCGGCAGCTGGGGGACATCACCTGTTGATGGTGGGCCCACCGGGCTGCGGAAAAACCCACTTGGCTCGCCAATTACCACTCTTACTTCCACCCCTCACCACATCTGAATCGCTCACCATCACTCGAATTCACTCGGTAGCAGGAGAGTTCGATACCAGTGAGCCACTGCTCCATCAGCGGCCCTTTCGCTGCGCACACCACAGCTGCTCGGGGGCCGCCCTCCTCGGCGGAGGTCACACCCCCAAACCAGGCGAAATCAGCCTTGCCCACGGGGGCGTTCTCTTCCTCGACGAGTTAGCGGAGTTCCCGCGCCGGGTGCTCGACCTGCTCCGCCAACCCCTTGAGGACGGCAACGTGCGCTTAAGCCGTTCGCGAGAGACCACAGTCTTTCCAGCGGCTGTGACCTTAGTGGCCGCAACAAACCCTTGCCCTTGTGGATGGCATGGCGACAGCGACCAGGTCTGTCGATGTACCAGCGCACAACGACAGCGCTACTGGCAACGGCTCTCGGGCCCTCTCCTCGATCGGATTGATCTGCAGTTGCGATTAGAGCGTCGATCTTCGAGGCAAATGCGGAGTTACCTCGAAGCAACCCCATCGCCACAAACCCACTCGCCATGGCTGGAGCCCTCACGGGTAAAGGCAGCTCGAGTGCGCATGCGCACTCGAAATCCCCGTGGCTGCAGCAACCGTTTCCTCACAACAGCGGATCTGCGCCGCTATGGCCAATTCAAGGCCGATGGGCTCACGCTGTGGGAGCGGGTCATCGAACAACGCAGACTCACCACCCGTAGCAGCCTTCAATTACTCCGGGTCGCCCGAACCATCGCCGACCTGAACGGTCAAGAGACTGTGCAAGCCGAAGCGATCGCCGACGCGAGTGGGTACCGCTGCACGGATCTCATGGGAGATCACTCCGCAGGCGCTGTATCCCGATAGACGTAGAGGTGACCCAGAGTTTTCGTTCCATACGCCCGTCGCATGAGCGTCCAGCCGGGCTGCAGATTGAGTTGAACAAAACCACTCGCCACTCCACCAGCCTTGGCCACCAGATAGACAGGTGCAGAAGGATTACGGGTGGGGGCTGCCAACAGTTCTATATCGCTTCCGGTTTTCACCACGGTGAAGCGATAACGGGTTCCAAGGTCGTCGCCACCAAGGCGTAAGGAATAACCATTGCCATCGATGTAGCGGTTACAAACGCCTGTGAAGTCAAAGCTTGAGAGCAACGGATCCACCGCCGCAGGCATACCAGCGCTTACGGCAAAGCAGGGACGCTTGTTGGTGCGCTGCTCATAGATATTCAGCTGAGATCTTTCGCCCTGACCGATTGGAGCCGACACCAAAATGAAGTTGGCTTCTTCCACAGGAACAGCTGTGAAGAGGGAGCCCTGGGCCATCACCGGCACGGTCCCTGTCAAAGCAACGGCGAGTCCAGCAGCGGTAGGCAAAAAGCGAGGAATCACGGCCGAAAGCTGAGTTACTGGGATCGTAAAAGTCATAACCACTTCAAGCCCGCCCAATCAGGCCGGTTTGTTCAACCGAATCGCGACAAGAAGTGTTCCAACTGTGGCTGGGGCAGCGACGGCCAAAATCCAACTGGTGGTGGACACACCAAGATCAGGATCGCCATAGGCAAGCTCAAAAACGCATCCGGTGCTGGCAATCCCCAAAATGCAAGCAAGCGCAAGAAACAGTCCAGCCAAAGGTTTCATGGGCATGGCTCAGGACACGCTTTGGACATGCTTGGACTGGAACCCATTTTCCTTTAATTCTTTCTGAAGGCCGGCTTGATCCGTCACCCGATCCACAAATAAAACACCATTGAGATGGTCCATCTCATGCTGAATACAACGGGCCATTAATCCATCGGCTTTCATTTTTCGTGGCCGACCCATCTCATCGCGATAACTCAATTCGATGGCAGTGGGACGCACCACATCGAGATACACCCCAGGGATGCTGAGGCAGCCTTCCTCATAGGTGTCCAAACCAGCGCTTGCGGCCGTGATCTCTGGATTAATCAGCACCAGAGGGGGCGTCGCTGCGTTTTCCAGGTCAAGATCAATCACCAAAAGCTGCTGATAAACAGCAACTTGAGGAGCGGCCAATCCGATGCCCTTGGCGGTATACATGCTGCGCAGCATGTCTCGGGCCAGTTCTCGCACTTGATCGTTCACCTTGCCGATCCGCTGAGCAGGCTGACGCAACGCATCAGCACCAAGGGTATGGATCTCTAGCGGAGGGGTTTCCAGGGCCGTCTTCGGCACCAACATCGTGTCCCTGGCCTTGTCAGCCGCCCGTGCCAACTGCGCAAAGCTTCCCGCCAAGACCACTCCTCTATTGATCCAGCATGGTAATCGGGATCATTCGACCGCCATGGGACCCACGCCACTCTCCGCACAAACCGCCGTTGGCCGGCTCCCAGGTCTGAAGGAACCGAAGCTGGTTCAAGGGCCAGGAAACATTCTTTGGCTGATCTGGCTTGAACAACGTCCGCAGGAGAAAGGACGAACCACCGCAATCATGCGCCGCTTTGGCGAGCCAACGAGCCCTCAGATCGAGCTAACTCCAGCACCGATCAACCTGCGCAGTCGGGTGCATGACTATGGCGGGGGAGTCCTGGCCACGGCCACAGATGACCACCACCTGCATCTGGTTTGGATCGATGCCGGATGTTTGTGGCAACAACGGTTGTGTTGGGGAGAAGCAGGCCCAGGCACAAATGTCCCGGAAGCCGAAACCCCTCCACAACGGCTCACATGCCCAGGGCCCTGGGAACTAGCGGATGGTCTGCTGAATCTTCAGCACAACCAGTGGATCGGCATCCGCGAACAACAGGGAAAGGATCAACTCGTCAGCGTCAACCTTCAGCGCACCGATCAAGAACCAGAACTGCTCCATCAGCCAGCGGACTTTGCCGGGTATGCCTCACTGAATCCCAAAGGAGACCGTCTGGCCTGGGTGGAATGGACGCAACCATCGATGCCTTGGGACAGCAGCAGCCTATGGTGCGCGGAGCTCACCAAAACAGGACAGCTGATCAGGCCAACCCAACGGGCCGGAGGACCTGACATTTCTGTGTTTCAGCCCCAATGGCTTCCAAATGGCCGACTACTGGTGGCGGAAGACAGCAGCGGCTGGTGGAATTTGATGCTGGAGGATCCAGCCACTGAATCGTGGGAACGGCCTTGGCCAATGGCAGCGGAAACGGCCATGCCCCAATGGATTTATGGCATGAGCACCACTGCCTGGGATGGAGAACGGCTGCTGGCAGCGACCTGCTCAGACGGCACGTGGACATTGCAACGCCTGGGACTCGATGGAACAGTGCTGAAGCTCGAGCAACCCTTTGATGATCTTGCCGGTCTAAGGGCCTGTAACGGCAGGGCGGTGGCCGTCGCCAGCAACAGCCGCTGTGGGGCCGGGCTCCTCGAGCTTGACCTTCGACCTAACACCCCGGCCTGGATCCATACCCCTGCCGTACCGCTGCCGCTGCCCGATCGGGAGATCAGCGTGGCGCAACCTCTCTGGTTTGAAGGTCACCAGCAGCAACGCACCCATGCCTGGTACTACCCGCCCATCGGAGCAGGGGATGGACCAGCCCCCCTCCTGGTGAAAAGCCACAGCGGCCCAACAGCCATGGCCCGCCGCGGCCTAAGCCTGGCGATTCAGTACTGGACCAGCCGCGGCTGGGGTGTCGTGGATGTGAATTACGGCGGGTCCACCGGTTTCGGACGTGCGTATCGGGAACGGTTGAACCATGGCTGGGGCGTCGTCGATGTGGCCGACTGCGCCGCCGCTGCCCAGGCATTGATCGCTTCAGGACATTCCCATCCCGATCAAGTGGCGATCGAAGGGGGCAGCGCAGGGGGATTCACCACCCTGGCAGCGCTGTGCTTCACGGATGTGTTCCGCGCTGGTGCCTGCCGCTATGCCGTTTGTGATCTCACCGCCATGGCGACAGACACCCATCGCTTTGAAGCCCGATACCTCGACAATCTTGTGGGGGCCTGGCCAGAAGAGCGCTCCACCTACAACGAGAGATCTCCCTTGCAACACGCCGGCCGCATTCGCTGCCCAGTGCTGTTTTTCCAGGGCCTGCAAGACAAGGTGGTGCCAGCAGAACAAACCGAGCAAATGGCCGCCGCCCTACGCCACAACGGAATCACGGTGGACGTTCGCCTCTTTGAAGATGAAGGCCATGGCTTCCGGAACCAAGCCACCCAAATCACAGTGCTTGAGGAAACGGAGGCCTTTTTCAGGCTTCACCTAGGGCTTGGAACAAACAGCTGCTAGCTGTGCTCCCGCAGGAAAGACACCGTGGAAGAAAGCTCCTCAGCGAAGGCATCGATTTCCTCCATGGTGCTGGTGAAACTCAAGCTGGCGCGGGCCGAAGCAGAGACCCCGTAAAGCCGGTGCAACGGCTGACAACAGTGATGACCACTGCGGATACAAATGCCAGAGGCATCGATCAAGGCTGCAATGTCGTTGGCATGCACGCCCTCGACTAAAAACGTGGCGAGTGCTCCACGACCAGGCTGCTGCTCAGGCGTTGGCCCCAAGATCCGCAGCCCATCAATGGCTTGCAATCGAGCAAAAAGATGCTGAGTGAGCTGGGCTTCCCAAGCTTGAATCGCATCGAGGCCAATCTCCTGCAAATAGTGAAGGGCCGCGCCCATCCCTACGGCTTCGCCAATCGCTGGCGTGCCAGCCTCAAATTTGTGGGGCAATACGGCCCAAGTGCTGTGATCCAGAAACACGTCTTGGATCATTTCTCCACCGCCAAGGAACGGAGGCATCGCCTCGAGCAACGTCTCCCGCGCCCAAAGGAATCCCATCCCGGTAGGGCCACACAGCTTGTGGGAGGAGCCAACCAAGAAGTCGGCTTCGAGGGCCACCACATCAATGCTCTGATGCGCCAGGCTTTGGCAAGCATCCACCAACACCAAGGCACCAACGGCATGCGCCGCAGGGATCACAGACTCCAGTGGATTGCAGCATCCCAACGTGTTGCTGATATGCACCAAACTCACCAGTCGAGTGCGCTCAGACAACTTCTCTTGGAAATCCTCTAGATCCAGGCGGCCATCGTCCGTAATCCCCACATGGCGCAAGACACAACCGGTGCGCTGCGCCAGTAGCTGCCAAGGCACCAAGTTGCTGTGGTGCTCCATCACCGTGAGCAACACCTCATCGCCTTCGTGGAGGGTGGAGTCACCCCAGCTGCGGGCAACAAGGTTGATCGCCTCACTTGCATTGCGGGTGAACACAATCTCGCGAGGGCTATGGGCACCAACAAAGCCAGCCGCTGTGGTTCGCGCCGACTCAAACGACTCCGTTGCCCGGGCACTGAGCTGGTGAGCACCACGATGCACATTGGCGTTATCGCAGCTGTAGTAACGCTGCATCGCATCGATTACCTGCTGCGGCTTTTGACTAGTCGCAGCGTGATCGAGATAGATCAGTGGCCGATCATCTGGCGTTTTTTGAGCCAGGATCGGAAAATCGGCACGAAATCGTGACGATAAGTTTCCTGAATTTGCACTAGATCGTGCGATTAATGGATTCAGGGTGGTCATGAAGCCAACCCCGCGAGCACGCGTTCCAGCGGTCGCCAAGCAAGCGCATGGGTTGGAAGCCTGTCGACCACTTCTTGGCATGCACCGCGCAACAACAGTGCCGCAGCATCGGAAGCTCCAATCCCACGGCTTCGCAAGTAGAAAAGCTCGTCTTCCTGTAGCTGGGAGACCGTGGCTCCATGGGCACAACGAACGTCGTCGGCCACGATTTCCAACTCTGGCTTGGTGTCGACGCGTGCCCGATCCGAGAGCAACAGGTTTCGACTGAGTTGCGCTGCGTTGGTGCGCTGCGCCTTACGCGGCACATTGATCGCACCGTTGAAAATTGTGTGGGAGCGCCCTGCTGCCAAGCATTTTTGGAGCTGATCAAGCTCACCATCGGGTCCTTCAAAACACACCGATGTGTGCACAGCAAGTTGCTGCTCAAGATCGGCAACGGCCAGACCCTTCAACGTGGTGGAGGCTTGTCCATCCACCTGAACCACGCGCGGCTCGATCCGTCCCAACGACCAACCCTGAATTACTGATGTGAAGTTGTAGGTACTGCGGGGCTCTTGCTCAACGGCCAATTGAGCGAACAATGCCGCCACGCCATCGGCACACGCCAAAACACCGTGATTGAACTGCGCTTCTTGACCGAGATGAACCTCCATGAGGTGGCTATGGGCAGCTTCACCCCGTCCCGAAAACACTTGCAGAAGCTCGAGTTGCGCCTTTTCTTCCACCACCAGCAACACCCGTGTCGGGATGAGGCCAGACGCGGCCGCCATAGTGATTTCGAGTGGTGGAACCGTGCCACGGACCCGTAATGCCAATAGCTGTTGAGCGGAGGCATGGTTGAACTCGACCAACCAATCGTCAGACGATCCACAACGATCGAGGGTGTGGCCAAGGGCAAGCTCCAGTTCCTTCGGCTCAAGGTGCGTAAGCCCCTCCGGCAAGGTCACACCCTCCAGAGGGTCATTGACGCCGTCAAGCACCAAGCGCACAACACCATCCAAACAAGGCGGAGCATCAGACGCGGTGGCCACGCCATTGACAGGCATCCGAGCCACAGCTTCCAGTCGGCTGAGGTTGGTAAGTCGCCAAGCTTCCTGCTTCCGCGTCGGCAAGCCGAGGCGGCCGAGCGCTGCTTGACCACGTTGCTGGACCGGTGCCAGCACATGCTCGCCGGTGGACACAGCAGCCATAGCTAAGCCACTCCTTGGGCTGCAAGCTCTTTGTCCACCCAGTCGTAACCGATTTGTTCTAACTCCAAGGCCAACTCGCGACCTCCAGTCCGAAGGATGCGACCCGCTGCCATCACATGGACATAGTCCGGAGTGATTTCATCGAGCAATCGTTGGTAATGGGTAATCAACAACGTGGCGTTGTCTGCATTGGCCAACTGATTCACACCACCGGCGACGATGCGCAGGGCATCGATATCCAAGCCTGAATCGGTTTCATCGAGGATCGCCACAACGGGCTCAAGCAACGCCATCTGAAGGATCTCGTTGCGCTTTTTTTCGCCACCGGAAAAACCTTCATTAACGCTTCGCTCTAAGAAGGCGGGATCCATCTGCACCACCTTCAAGCGTTCGTGCACATGGTCTTCAAAGTCAAATGTGTCGAGCTCCTCGAGGTTCTGCTTGAGGCGCCGCGCATTGGTAGCAACCCGCAAGAACTCCAAGTTGCTCACGCCAGGTATTTCAACCGGATATTGGAACCCGAGGAACACACCAAGACGAGCCCGCTCCTCAGCTTCAAGCTCAAACAAATTCTCGCCGCGATAACGCACAGTTCCGGAGGTGACCCGATATGCCGGATGGCCGGCTAGAACCTTGGAAAGCGTGCTCTTGCCACTGCCATTCCGACCCATCACGGCATGAATCTCGCCAGACCGCACCTGAAGATTCACACCCTTCAAGATCGGCTGATCCTCCACGGACGCGTGGAGATCAGTGATGTCGAGAAGAAGCTCGGCGTCGGGGCGAATCACTTAAAGAAAACGAGGAAAAAAGTGCAATAAATCAAGGGGTGGTGGTCAACCCACAGACCCCTCGAGCTTGAGAGCCAGCAATTTGTCGGCTTCCGCCGCAAACTCCATGGGCAACTGGTTGAACACGTCGCGGCAGAAGCCACTCACCATCATCGACACTGCCTCTTCAAAACCAATGCCTCGGCTTTGGAGGTAGAACAGCTGATCTTCTGAAATCCGACAGGTGCTGGCCTCGTGTTCGATCGCAGCTTGGGGCTGTTGCGAGCGGATATAGGGGTATGTGTTCGCGGCTGCCTGATCCCCGATCAACATCGAGTCGCACTGGCTGTAATTACGAGCGCCCTTGGCTCCTGGGCTCATCTGAACCAGTCCTCGATAGCTGTTGCTGGAACGGCCAGCACTAATGCCCTTGCTCACAATGGTTGAGCGAGTACGAGGCCCCACATGGATCATTTTGGTTCCCGTATCCGCCTGCTGACAGTTATTCGTAAGGGCAACGGAATAAAACTCTCCAACAGAATCCGCCCCCTGCAACACGCAACTTGGATACTTCCAGGTAATGGCTGAACCTGTTTCAACTTGCGTCCAGCTAATTCGACTGCGAGCACCACGGCATTGACCCCGTTTCGTGACGAAGTTGTAGATACCGCCGACGCCATTCTCATCTCCGGCATACCAGTTTTGAACCGTTGAATATTTGATCGATGCGTCGTCTAAAACCACGAGTTCAACAACCGCAGCATGAAGCTGATTCGTATCAAACATTGGCGCTGTGCATCCCTCGAGATAACTGACGGAGGCGCCTTCTTCAGCCACGATCAAGGTGCGTTCGAATTGCCCGGTATCGCCTGAATTGATTCGGAAGTAAGTCGACAGCTCCATGGGGCATTCGACCCCCTTCGGAATGAACACGAATGATCCATCACTAAACACAGCAGAATTCAGCGCTGCAAAGTAATTGTCATTACTGGCCACTACTGAACCGAGGTATTTCTCAATCAACTCAGGATGATCTTTAACAGCCTCGGTGAAAGAACAAAACACCACTCCATGCTCGGCCAGTTTTTCCTTGTAAGTCGTTGCGATGGAAACACTGTCGAATACAGCATCAACAGCCACGTTGCTCAAACGCTTCTGCTCACTTAAGGGGATTCCAAGCTTGTCGAATGTTTCAAGCAGCTTGGGGTCGACTTCATCAAGACTTGATTTTTTCGCCTGTTGCTTTGGAGCTGCGTAATAGATGATGTCTTGATAATCGATCGGTTCGTAGCCCAAGGCCGCCCAATCGGGCTCTTCCAAGGTGAGCCAGTGGCGAAAGGCCTTCAATCGGAAATTAAGTAAAAACTCCGGCTCATCTTTTTTGGATGAAATAAGCCGCACAACCTCCTCACTAAGACCCTTATCAATTTTGTCGGTCTCGATTTCAGTCACGAAGCCGTACTTGTACGGCTGACTGACGAGATCGCGTGTGGAGGTGCTGGTCATTCAGGTCAGCCTGCGGTGGCTTGGATCGTTTCTGTCGTGATGGTCTGGGTTTTCTCAGGGCAAGCGAAAGCGTTGTCTTCCGTCAGAAACAACATGCAATGGCATTCCTTTCGCTCGCGCATGGGGACACAGGGGCAATTCCAAAAGGCTTGGGAGACTTCGGCCTCTTTGTCTTCGTAATGACGACATGGACACAGGGCACCACCAAGGTCGTCCTTATGACGTGCAAGTCCCTTCAAGACCACTGACGTGACACTTGGCTCAGAGCAGAAATAAGTACCGGTGCGCTTGGCGTAGGTCTCTGCGAATTTGCGGATGACCTCAAGACTTTCAGCTGTCGGCTCTTGAGCGGTGTCGGACATGGAGAGAACAGCGAGTTACGAAACCCCACGGTTTCCTTATGAGAAGCCTAATCCAGAAGGCCACTCATTGGCGGGGGACACCATTGTGACTGCCAATGGGATCGATCCACTGTCATGGTGTGGAGGATTCCGGCTCCTCATGAGCGCTTCGGCCCAGCCCAGCACCCGCGATGCCGTGCTCTCCCTGCTCCTTGAGCGCGGCGAGATGGACGCCGGCGACCTCGCGGAAACGCAGCAGATTTCAGTGCAAGCGATGCGCCGACATCTCCGCGCCCTGGCCGACGAGGGACTTGTCGCCTCGATCACTTGTACGAGCGGGCCCGGACGACCCAGCAATCGCTGGTTCCTTACCGAAGGCGGACGCGAACGTTTCCCCGATGGAAGCGGGGGATTTGCGTTGGGGTTACTCGATTCACTGCGGTCCAGCCTTTCAGAGGAGGCTTTCCAACAACTCTTGCAACGTCAGGCAGAAGGGAAAGCACAGCAGTACCGACTCCAACTCGGCGATGCTCCTCTTGAAGATCGACTCCATCAACTCGCTGGCCTACGTCGAGAAGAGGGATATGTGACGGTCTGCAGCCTCGATGAAGACGGCCACAGCTGGAACCTCCAAGAAGCGCACTGCTCCGTCCAGCGCATTGCCGAAGAATTCCCGACCATCTGCGACCAGGAGCTTCTTCTCATTCGCCGTACCGTTCCGGACTGCCGAGTGGAACGGGTGCACTGGCGACTCGAAGGCGGACACACCTGTGGCTTTCGAATTACGCCAATCGAAACCGCATGAACATTGACGCCGAAACGATCGCTCGCATCGATGCCACGTTGCTCCCGCAGCTCGATCGTCACCACTTGCGGTTGCTGGCCCATTGCCTCGCAAGTTTTCGCATGATGGCTCCCGACCTGGATGGAGCTCTGCCGAACGCTGCCCTGCGACGGCAGTGGTGCGAGCAACAGCCTGTCGTGGCGGATGATCCCCAGTTTTTAACCTTGCTTCTCGACCAGCTCAACAATGCAGCGCAACAGCTGGAAGAGGTGGCCGACACGTGCAGCAAAGCACCGCTAGCGCTAAGCCTCGACGACCTCATCGCCGCAGCCGAACGTCGCTGTCGCTCCTAACTAGCACCAGCAGACTGCCATCATCAGCTCAAAGGAGTTGCGACGATGACACTCGAGATTTCCGACGCCCTCAATTTTTTCCGTCTGAGCTGCGGTCGCTGGAAGTCTCAGCGCAGCCAGCATCACTTACTCCACCGTCGTGCCGAAGCCGGGGCGTCCTTCATCGTTGTGGAAGAACTGCTCAAAGGCGATGAACGCCTTGCCGAAATCGCCATACGGAATGGGGAAGACGTCAGCAAAATTATTGGCGGCTGCTGGGTTCGTTGGAGTGGGTCCATGGCCTGGGATCGGGCCGGAGAATCCCATGAAGACCAAACCATGTTCGGATTGATCCCAAGCGATGACGCTGGGCGCCAAGGCTTGCTGTTGCGCGATCGGGGATATGCCGAAAAAGCCCCAGTCGCTGGCCAATTCCGCATGGATGACGAAAACGGACTGATCCTCACGACGGACTACGAAATGATGAGTTCCTTGGAACGCTTTTGGTTCGCCGGGCCGAACCTGCGACTGCGGACCAGCACCGTCCAAGGGCTGTCGAACAACGCATCCTTTTGCATGGAGACCCGCCAACTCGATGACGAGCTGCCCAAAACCTCGAGAGTTGCCACTACCGCGACCCAGCTCGCCCCATTTGGCTGGTAAGTAATACTACTTATCCGAACTATTACGGGTTGTGATCGCTGCCAGGGCGGTAGTCGAAGAAACCGGCGCCCCCCTTACGATCGCCCTCAGTGGATGTTGAAGCTCGAGTGGCCATTCCTCTTCTGGAGTATGCACCGATCACCCAGAACTCATTGAGAACTGGCGTGCCGAACATTCGAGTCGGTTCCGACGAAGGATCCCGGGCCTATTCCTTTGCGATCGCAGATGACCGGGACAACCTGGACACGGTGATTGAAAGCGCCTACCGCCAGATTTATTTCCACGCGTTTAAGTCCGATCGAGACGCGAACCTCGAGTCCCAACTCAAAGACGGCCAAATCACGGTTCGTGACTTCATCCGTGGCCTGCTGCTCTCCGACACGTTTAAGCGCAGCTTCTACGGTTTCAACAGCAATTACAAAGTGGTCCGTCACCTGACGGAGCGCATCCTGGGCCGCAAGGTGAACGGCAAAGGCGAAGAGCTGTCTTGGTCCATCGTGATTGCAACCAAAGGCCTTGTTGGCCTCGTCGACGTGTTGCTTGACAGCACCGAATACCTAGACGCCTTCGGATACGACACAGTCCCTTTCCAGCGCAACCGAGTCTTGCCGGGACGCGCACTCGGTGATACACCCTTCAACATCACAAGCCCCCGCTACGACGAGTACTACCGGGGCATCCTTGGCTTCCCACAAGTCGTGTTCATGGGAGGTCCAGGCAAAGCGCTCCCAGCGAGGGCAAAAATCAAACGCGGTGGATCCCCAAGCGACTACTTGGACTGGCTCAAAGACATGCCGATCCCCAACACCCGTGGCAACGTCAGCAGCACAGAAATGGATTACATGGCCAAAGTTCCTTTCCGCAGCATTGGCCGCTAAGAGCGGAGGAAATCCAAAGGACAGCGGGGCTTCAGCCCCGCTTTTTTTATGGCTCTGACTGTGATCCCCAAGAATTGGAGTCAGCATCCACTGACCAGTGACGGTGGCGATGGTTGAAACGGAAATTTTGGGGTCACACTGATCCCGAACTAAACCTGGAGCTTTGGACGTGTCCCCAACTATTTCATCACTGGCACGTCTAACCCTTCGTCAACTCCGTCAAATCGCTAGTGACTTGGGGGTACCGCTCTACAGCCGCAAGAGCAAAGAAACCCTCGTTGACGAGGTGGCAGTCCGCCAAGAAAAACGCGGTGGAGATCTCAAGGCGATTGAAGCGGAGCTGAATGCTCCCGCCATCTCCACCACCGAAACACGGGTCGTGTTTCTACCTCGCGATCCCCAGTGGGCCTATGTGTTCTGGGAGATCTCCGATAGCGACCGCCAGCGGGCACAAAAGGAAGGCGCCAATCGCTTGTGCCTGCGCTTAGCCGACGTGACCGGCATGCAAGACGGGAACGCTCACCCCCACACCCTTCAGGAAGTTCCCGTCGACAGCCACAGCACCGAGTGGTATCTCCCAGTTCCCCTTTGCGACCGCGACTACCGGGTTGAGTTGGGATATCGCATTGCGAGCAGTTGGATGTCCTTGGCTTACTCCTCCATTGCCCGGGTTCCGGCTCTCCATCCCAGCGAGCAAATTCTTGATCAGTTTGTGCCGTTCAGCCTGGATGCATCACCTGCACCTGCACCCTCCGCTGCTCCCATGCCAACAGCACCGGCGAACGAAACCAGCGACAGCGGTCTTCACGAGCGTCTCTATCAAAGCGCCACTGTTCATTTCCGTCGCCGCCGCGTGGGCTCGGAGGAATTCCAAGAGGCATTCCACGACGCCTCTGATTCCAGCCGTTCTGGACTCAACGATTCTGGCATTGGTCTTTGGGCCAGCGGACGCAACGAGTCCGGCCTCGGCGGTGTTGCCTCACGTCAGCGTTCGTTCTGGCTGGTCGCCGATGCCGAGCTAATCGTTTACGGAGCCACTGATCCATCCGCTCGCCTCACCATTGGCGGAGAAGAAGTGCCCCTCTCATCCGATGGCACCTTCCGTATTCAAGTGCCATTTCGGGATGGTGAGCAGTTGTACCCGATCGAAGCCACGGCGGCAGATGGCGATCAGAAGCGCAACATCACCCTTAACTTCGAGCGTCAAACCCCAGACGACAACAGCAACCCTGCTAGCGAAGCACGCGCCGAATGGTTCTGAACAACTCCTCAGACCCAAAAGCTCCCTCTGGCCTGCGCTGGTTTGTTGCCCTGACCCCTCTGGCAGGGGCCATGATTTTCCCGATCCTCGTTCCGATTGTGATGACCCGCGTCGGCATCGGAGCTGGTGTTGGCGTTGCCCTTGCTCTGAGCTCCTTGTGGTTCATCGCCATGCTGAAAACATCTGAAATGCCTCACTAGAGGGGAGCCATCAGATTCCGGGAGGGGAACCCTCCATGGTGTGCCTAGAGGATGTGCTGAAACTCAGCCCGCTGCTTCTTGGATTGGTAGTTTTTTGCGGCTGCAGCCAACGCGGCGAGTTGGTTGGAGCCGCTTCAGTAGATCAGCTCGACGTTCCAGACCAAATCGCGGTGGGATTCAACCACCATCAGCGCAACCGTTACCAGTCACCCCTCTCAGGGGAGTGGCGCGACGGTGACGACATTGAGCAGATGCTGGTCCAAGCCATTGAGCTTGCCCAACACGAAATTCTGGTCGCTGTCCAAGAGTTATCAACGCCAACGATTGCAGAGGCACTGATCGCAGCCCAGCATCGCGGGGTGACGGTTCAGGTGATTCTTGAAAACAACTACAGCACCCCCTGGACGGAACAAACACCAAGCCAACTCAAGTCCCATCAACGCCAACGCTGGCATCAGCTTGAACAGCTTGCTGATCAAAATAGGGATGGCACAACCACCCCAGAGGAAGCCAAACGGGGTGACGCCATTGGGTTGCTGAGAGACCATCACATCCCAATCATTGACGACACGGAAGATGGAAGTCGCGGCAGTGGCCTGATGCACCACAAATTTGTGGTGATTGATCGAACGATCGTTCTCACAGGCAGCGCCAATTTCACCAGTTCAGGCATACACGGCGATGCCAACCGACCCAGAACACGCGGCAATGTGAATCACATCCTGCGATTCCAGAGCGATGCGTTGGCAGCACTGTTTCGGCAAGAATTCGGAACCATGTGGGGAGATGGACCGGGGGGAAAGCAAAACAGCCGCTTTGGCCTCCAAAAAGAATCCACTGGCGTCAGCACAGTGATGGTGGGTGAAAGCCGCGTGGACGTTTTGTTCACTCCCCACCGAAAACACAACCCAAAGCATGGATTGAACTGGGTCGAGAAACAGTTGGACGAGGCAGGCAAAAGCATCGACATGGCCTTGTTTGTGTTTACGGCACAACAACTGGCTGATGCACTTCAACGGAGAGTGAATGCTGGGGTGCAGATTCGACTGATTGCCGATCCAAGCTTCGCGAGCCGTTCATTTTCAGAAGTGCTCGATCTTCTTGGCGTGGCTCTACCGGATCGCAACTGCAAACTTGAACAAGACAATCAACCCTTCAACAAAGGCCACAAGGGCGTGGGAACCCCACGCCTCGCCCGCGGCGACAAGCTCCACCACAAATTCGCTGTAATCGACAACAAAATAGTGCTGACAGGGTCATTTAATTGGAGCCCCTCAGCTGCCCACACCAACGACGAAACACTGCTGGTGATTCATTCAGATCTCCTCGCTAAACACTTCACTCGTGAGATGGATCGCCTCTGGGACACCGCAGAGCTAGGGATCACACCGCACATCCAACGCAAACTCGACCGTCAGCGGATCCGTTGCGGCGATGGCGTGGAGAGGGGTTAAGCAGATTGAGACCGGGGAATAACCCAGTTCTAAATCAAATCCTGCACACGTTAAATAATTGCCAGTAAGTACGCTCAACTGTCGCACCTCCTAATTCCCACAACTACCAAGTATTCAGCAAATTTTATCTCAATTGCCAAGCATTTCGGAAAAATCTCAATAGCGGCAAACAAGCAATACGGCCATTTCGCAAAGGGCCTAAAAACAACTAGAACGACCATCTATTTGCACCCAAAATATCGGAGCCATCCTACAAATCCAAAAAGGCATATAGACAGACGGCTGTTTACACAAGAGAAAAAAGACTGCGCCAAAGCGCTGATACTTAAAGACGACGCAGATAATTACCACCACCAGATTCAAGAAAAAACCTCAGAGCTTCATAAGAGCCAAAAAGCTTTGGCTGATTGATCATGTATTACTATTAGATATATCACAAAGTTTCAGATGTCAAGGCATTCCGTGCGCCGCCTTACAGCCTTAAAAGAACTAACATCTTCTTCACGCTACCTAGAAGTTGGCGTCAGCCAAGGCCATACCTTCAATCATGTCGACTTTCCGAAAAAACATGCCGTCGACCCCAATTTTAGATTCGAGACAAAGGATCACGAAAGGAAAGGCATCAGCTTTTTTCAGCAAACCAGCGATGATTATTTTACAAAAGTTGTCGACATACCAGACTTTGATTTAATATTTTTAGATGGTCTTCACGCGTACGAACAGACATATCGCGACTTCGTGAACGCTATTCTTCACTCTCACGAAAAAACGATTTTCCTCATAGACGACACACGTCCATCAGACGTTTATAGTGCCATGAGAAATCAAAATTTTGCAGTCACGACAAGGCGTACTTTAACAACTTCGGACTCCAGAGACTGGCATGGAGATGTATTTAAAATTTTGTTCCTCTTAAAACTTTTTCATGTCAAGTATGAGTATGCGACTGTTTGCGAAGACAATCCACAAACAATTGTCTGGAGCAAATCACTGACATCCGGCCAAAGCCGAGAAAAGAATCCCAAACCCTTCAAAACCTTTAAAGACATGCGATATCTAAGAAGCTGTTTTGAAAATCTAGGAAGCATTGATTATCACTGGACAATGAATGAGTGCAGCGATATATTTCAAGTCGCCAAAGAAGACGACCTCCTGACATATCTTAAAAAATCTATTTCAAGATAACAATAAAGATTTAGAAGGAGAAAAAATAATAGCAGCCCAATCAGCCAAGCTGCGCTTCTGCTGATATTCGCAATCAGCGTCGGCAAGGCCTTGGAGATGCGTCAAGGACACAACAGCATGTCAAAACCCAAAAGCCATCCAATCTTATCCGCTAAATCATACAAATTCCTGGAAACATGCAGGCTGAAATCATATTACCTCTGGCCGCATTAGTTAAATCGCAAAGAATTAATCTAAACTAAATACTGCTCATGACACATAAATACTAGCCAAATCTGTCAAGAACCATTTGTGCTCAACCTTCACAACAATGGGCGAATCCCATCAATTAGAAACCATTCATTTCGACAATAGTCAGGGCAGAATGAGCTCATGAACGTCATGATTCCAACTCGAACGCTGCTACTGCTTGCCTTAGCGGCGCCCCTGCCAGCGGCTTCAACCTATGTGCCTTGGCCAAGCCAAGACACATTCAGCACTCTGCAAAAGGAAGCCTTTCTCTGCTCGCTGAACAACAGCACAGATCCCTGCGACCGCACACGCAAACGTGCAGACGAACTGATGGATCACCCCCGTCTCCCTGCCATTTGCAAAGACGTTCTTTGGAGCCTTGTGGGAGAAGCACGTGTTGCAGCCACAAACAGCTTCAGGCGACGCGATGCCATTGATCAACCCGCACGCAGGCTGATGCGAGTGTGCAGCGAACCCGTCAAACCAACAAAGAAAAAGGCTCCAACACGCACTTAATCGAGCATCCACGATCCAGAAGTGCATCAGCGTCAACACTCGTGGCTTGTCTTATGGAGATCCCTTAAAAACGTCGTCTTGAACAAGCTTCTTTAACAAAAGCGTGTCTTCGATCTCGTAGAAGTTGGAGTTGGAGTTAAGGAGTTGTGGTCGATGGCTCGAGCATCAACAGCAGTTGCTTCGAGGTGGTCATCATCTCCCCCATGCTTAGCTCGTTCTCTTCACCAGCAATGCTGGACGCCATTAAACAAACCGACGACGAAAGACCCGCAACGTCACAGCTGTTGGACAACTGCACGATGGCGTTGGAGAGCTTGCCCCTGAGGCACTCCTCCGTACCCGCCTGCTTCAACACGGCATTGGCAGCCGTAGCAGCATCACTCGATGCTTGCTCGAACGGTATGACCCGCTTCCAAGACTGCGACGATGCCTGCACCGCAGAACCGGCGACCACACATCCCAACAGCAACATTAGAAGCGATCGGGACATAGCTGAATAAAATTTCGAAGTCTTGAGGGTAGCGGCGTTAACTGGTCGGCTCGACCTCAGACAAGGCCGATCCTGTGTTTACGTTCCCCCTAACGCCATACCCGTAGAGATGACCAGCTCGACCCCTGCGGAACCGACCCAACGTCAGGTTCGTCTCGACAAGCCATTCACCGATCAAAAGCCCGGCACCTCTGGCTTGCGCAAAAGCAGCAAGCAGTTTGAACAGCCGAACTACCTCGAAAGCTTCATCGAAGCCGCATTACGCACCCTGCCTGGTACAGATGGCGGCACCTTGATAGTTGGCGGCGACGGTCGTTACGGCAACGTTCGTGCGATCGATGTGATCCTGCGCATGGCGGCAGCCCATGGGCTGGGAAAGGTGATCGTCACCACCGGCGGGATTCTCTCCACACCGGCGGCATCCCATCTGATCCGTAGCAAAAACGCCATCGGAGGAATCATCCTGTCTGCCAGCCACAATCCGGGCGGCCCCGATGGTGACTTTGGCGTGAAGGTGAACGGTGCCAATGGGGGGCCAACCCCAGCGTCGTACACGGATGCTGTTTTTGAGTGCACCAAAACCCTCAGCCACTATTCCATCGTCGACGCGACGCCGGTTTCGCTGGATGGGCCCATGCAGCACTCCATCGGTGCCATGTCGGTGGAGGTCATCGACGGCGTGGATGACTTCGTGGCCTTGATGCAGCAGTTATTCAATTTTGATGAAATCAAGGCGCTGCTTCGCAACAATTTCCCGCTCGCCTTCGATGCCATGCACGCAGTGACGGGTCCCTACGCCACACGCATCTTGGAAGGTCTCTTAGATGCACCTGCCGGCAGCGTCCGCAACGGCGTTCCACTGGAGGACTTTGGCAAGGGTCATCCCGATCCAAACCTCACCTACGCCCACGACCTGGCAGAGCTCCTTCTCCAAGGTGATGGGTATCGCTTTGGCGCGGCCTGTGACGGCGATGGTGATCGCAACATGATCCTGGGGCATCACTGTTTTGTGAATCCCAGCGACAGCCTGGCCGTTCTCACCGCGAATGCCACCTTGGCTCCGGCATACGCGAAGGGATTAGCCGGGGTGGCCCGCTCGATGCCCACGAGCGCTGCCGTGGATGTGGTGGCCAAGGAGTTGGGCATCAACTGCTATGAAACCCCAACCGGTTGGAAGTTCTTCGGAAATCTGCTCGATGCGGGACAGATCACCCTCTGCGGAGAGGAAAGCTTTGGCACTGGAAGCGACCATGTGCGAGAGAAAGATGGGCTTTGGGCGGTCTTGTTCTGGCTGCAAATCCTGGCCAAACGACAGTGCAGCGTGGCTGAAATCATGGCGGATCATTGGAAACGCTTTGGGCGGCACTACTACTCCCGTCATGACTACGAAGCCGTTGACAGCAAAGCTGCCCACGGGCTGTATGACCGGCTCGAGGCCATGCTGCCAAGCCTGAAGGGGCAACCCTTCGCTGGAGGAACCATCCGGGATGCGGACAACTTCAGTTACACCGATCCCATCGATAACTCGGTCACCCAGGGCCAAGGCCTAAGGATTCTTTTGGAGGATGGAAGTCGCGTTGTGATTCGCCTCTCGGGCACCGGCACCAAAGGGGCAACGATCCGGGTTTACCTCGAGAGCTACGTGGCCAACAACGGTGACCTCAACCAAGACCCCCAAGTGGCCCTTGGCGAGATGATTCGTGCCATCAACGCTCTTGCGGAAATCGAGGAACGCACTGGGATGAAGCAACCCACCGTGATTACTTGACCGTGATTACTTGGCCGTGATGACTTGAATCTGATGACATGAACCTGATCAAGTCATCCAACAAGCTCAGCGTTTCACGCGCTGGGCTTTTTGATGGCGATACATCGGATCCGTTGCGTCCTCCTGGAGTTGACGCATCGACTCGATCGCAAAACCGCCGAGACCACCAGACGTAATCACCATTAAATAAAAAAGCCTGAGGCGAAGAATATCGATCTCCGCGGGGGTGTTCTCGATCAAAACTTTGAGGAAGTAAGCCACAGCCGCACCCAGGGTGCAACCGATCGCCAAGGCCACCAGGGCGCGGGAGCCACTGAAAGGCTTGCGGGTCTCGAACTCACTTTTTGAAGTCGGCATTAGCTGGGCAAGGGAGTGGATTGAACCTGAACGGTCTGGCCACCATCGCCATCACCTCCTTCGGGAGGTTTGGCATCGGCCTGCCCGAGAAGGGATTTCATCACCACGTAAAACACGGGAACAACAAGGGTGGATAGGAATGTGGCCACCAACAATCCGCCAAACACCACCAAACCCAAGGACGACTGACTTTGAGCACCGGCACCACTGGCCAACATCAAAGGGAGGAAGCCTGTGAGGGAGGAGATGGCCGTCATCAAAATTGGTCTGAGTCGTGACTTCGCCGAGAACTTCGCCGCTTCTAAGGCCGACTCTCCTTCACCCATTTTTTGATTGGCCAGATCCACGATCAAAATGGCATTACCGCCAGCAAGTCCGATCAACATCACCAAACCAACTTGTGCATAAATATTGAGAACCTGTCCTGCAGCACCGAGGAACACAAGGGCACCGAGCAAAGCTGTGGGCACCGTGAGCAAGATGATGATTGGATCGCTGTAGCTCTCGTATTGCGCTGAAAGAACCAAGAACACCGCCAAGATTCCAAGGGCAAAGATCACGACTGCCAGGGAACCAGCTTTCACTTCCTCTCTAGAAATACCGGTCCAGTCGAAGCCCAAGCCCTGGAAATTTCCCTGGTTAAAGATCTGCTTCATGGCACCAATCGCCTGGCCAGAACTATTACCCGCATTCGGTGTTCCTTCCACCTTGATGGAGCGATACAGATTGAAGTGGGGAATCACACTTGGACCCACGGTCTGCTTCACGGTGAAGAACTCAGACAACGGAACCTGCTCGCCTTTGCTATTGCCGACATAAATCGACGACAGCTTTTGGGGAGTCGCCCGGCTGACATCGTTCGCCTGGACATAGACGCGACGCACTTTGCCCTCCTGGAATGTGTCATTCACATAGGCCCCACCAAAATTGACACTGAAGGCCGACATGGCCGTTCCAAAGTCGACACCGACAGAAGCCATCTGGTCGCGGTCTACATCAATTTTGTATTGAGGAGCCTGCGGGGAGAAGAGTGAATAGACCCGACTCAAAATCGGATTGCTATTGCCCGCCTGCATGATCTGTTGGGCTGTGCCAAAGAATTCATTCAGTGAGTAAACACCACTGCTCTGGTCGAGAAGCTGGAACTCAAATCCACCACCCGTGCCATATCCAGGAATGGAGGGAGGCTCCACAACAAAAACCCGTCCTGCATCAATAGCTCCATACATTTTCTGATTGAGGCGCTTCACAATGGCGGCTACGGAATGGTCCTTTCCAGGCCTTTCATCCCAGTGCTTCATGCCGATAAAGAAAAGGCCCTTATTTGGAGCGTTGCCATCAAGACTGGCACCACTAAATAATGCAGCAGATGAAATATCCTCTTCGGAGCGCATTACCTCAGCAACTTGGCGATTGATCGCCAAAGTTTTTTCGTTTGAAACACCATCAGGTGCTTGAACAAATCCGATGGCATAGCCCTGATCCTCAATCGGTACAAAGCCACCAGGAATGCGCGTGAAGGCAAAACCTGTCAGCAAAATGCCAACACCCAAGGCAGCCATCACGATGGGACGTGCCTTGAGAACCATGTCGAGCACCGTGGCGTAACGCTTCTCAAATCCGCTGTAAAAGCGATTGAAATTGGTGAAAATCACCGGCACAAAGCCTCCCACCACAAAACCGATCACAGTGAACAACACCACGGGAATTGGACTGGAGACAATCACCCCAGTGGACATCAACCCAACGGCTGCCCCACCAGCTGCAACGGGAAGCCGCAATGGAAGCCCCGTGATTTTTGAGGCGATAAAACCAACCAATGCACCCACTGCCATGGGAATTAAGGCAGCGATTGCACCATTACCAGCACTTAAGAGGCCATACACAAAGCCCAGCGTGACCCCAGCGATTGCGTACTGATGACGTGTGAGCTCCTTTGTTTCACGCGACAACAACAACGCCGACAACATTGGAGAGAATGTGAGGGCGTTAAATGTGGAAATACCGATCGAAAATAAAATCGTTGCAGCGAACTGTTTGTAAATTGTTCCCGTCGCACCTGGGAAAAACAACACTGGCAAAAACACTGCCATCTTTACCAACGACGTAGCAATTACGGCGCCAAACAACTCATCCATCGTTTCGATGGCGGCCTGGACCGACGTCATACCCTCCGCTTTTTTTGCAGAGGTATCTTCCACAACGGTGATGGCGTCGTCCACCACCAAGCCAGTCGCGAGAACCAAACCAAACAAGGTGAGCTGGTTTAGCGAGAAGCCAAAGGCAAGAACCAAGGCGAACGTTCCGATCAAGGCCACTGGAATCGCAATGGCGGGAACAAGTGTTGCCTTCCAGTTCTGCAAAAACAGGAACAGGATCAACACCACCAGAATCACGGCATCCCGCAGGGAATTCGTCACGCCTTTGATCGACTGACTAATGAAGTCGGTTGTGTCGTAGATCTTCTGCACACCAAGGCCTACTGGAAGAGTTTTCTCAAACTCTTCCAATACATCTTTCACTCCATTGGAAACTTCAATCGCGTTACTTCCCGAAAGCTGATAAATAGCAATACCAACAGAAGGTGTTCCATTGATATCCATAGCGTCGATACCATAGGTTTCACCACCAAGTTCAACGCGGCCAACATCTTTCAAACGGACAAGTCCACCGTCACCTGTAGAACGAAGAACAATATTTTCAAATTCCTGGGTAGTGGTTAAACGGCCCTGAAGCTGCACAGTAAAGGTGAACTCTTGGCCTTCAGGGGCAGGGGATCCACCGATCTTTCCAGCAGGAACCAATCGGTTTTGACTCTTTAATTGATTAACAATGTCTATGGCAGAGAGATTGTTCGCCGCCAATTTGTCAGGATCAAGCCAAAGACGAAAAGCAATCTTGCGATTACCAAAATAGGTAACGTCACCAACTCCTTTTACTCTCTTAACATTGTCCGTTAGATTTTTATCAAGATAACCACTGATCGTCTCAACAGAATACTGAGCTTGGTCTGGATTTTCGTTGACAAAATTATAAACAAGCAGAATTGAATTTGATGCTTTATTAACAGTAACCCCTGATTTTCTCACTTCTTCCGGCAGTTGGGGCTCCGCCAAAGACACCCGATTTTGCACATTCACTTGATTGATATTTCCATCGGTTCCACTGTCAAATGACACTGAAATAGAACTCACACCATCAGATGAGCTCGTGGATGTGATGTAATCCATCTTTTCCACACCGTTGATCTGCTGCTCCAGCACAGAGGTGACACCTTGCTCAACAGCAACGGCATCTGCTCCCACATAGGTGGACTGCACCTTCACGGTGGGCGGCGCGATATCCGGCAGGTTTTCAATCGGGAGAATTGGAATTGCGATCAGGCCGACGATCACAATCAGAAGACTGCAGACCGTACTAAGAACAGGCCTGGTGATGAAATTATTAGAAGCAGACATCGTTCAACCTCAGTTTGCTTGGGAAGGTGTTGCGGATGCACCGGCTGCAGGCTGCACTTGAACAGGCATTCCGTGCTTCAGATTGAGCAAATTGGTTGTCACCACCTTCTGATTGGGTTTCAAACCTTTATTGATCGGATAAAGATCATTTTCCAGTTCGCCAACAACCACTGGGGTTTGAAGTGCGAATTGAGCATTTGGCGGAAGTTTCCCTGCTTTCGTTGCCTTATCCAAAACGTCCAAATCAGCTTTACCAGGATTGGCCTTGAGCTCATCCAAGCTGCCAAGTCGAAACACAAAACTCTGTCCAGAGGTTTGCGTGACAGCAGCAAATGGAACAGACAAGTCTTGTTTGGCCTCAATTTGTACGCGAGTGCGCAAGCGTTGACCATCGCGCAATGTGCCATCGGTGTTAGCAAAAACCGCTTTCACCAATAGCCCCTGCGTCTGCGAATTAATCCGAGGGTCAATGGATTGCACTTGACCGGTCGCAATGACTGCATCCTTTCCTGGTGCACTCAGCAGAACCGGCTGCCCCAACGCCAACCGTGACGCGAATACAGCTGGAACTTCCACACGAGCTTCGAGCTCGTTGTTTTGCACCAAACTGGTGAACACTTGTCCCTGCTGCAGCACATCACCAACTTTTGCTTTCACGTCTGCAACAGTTCCTGCAGACGGTGATTTGAGGTTGCTGTAACTGACATTGGCTTCTGTGGCCTTAACCCGCTCCATGGCTGAGAAATACTGGGTCCGATAGGTATCAAGCTGCTTTTGAGATGACGCTCCGACCCGCGCGAGGTACTCATAACGCTCCCAGTTGGTCTTGGCTGTTTCAGCCTTCGCCCGCTCCTCAGCCAGCTGGGCTTGAAGCTGAGCTTGATCAAGAACCACCAACAATTGACCAGGTTCAACCTCATCTCCCTGGCGAATCTTCAATTCAAGAATCCGACCAGCAGACTGCGCTGCTAGCTCCACCAGATTGCTGGCTTCCAGGGTGCTCACCGTATCCACGCCCTCGGTGAACTCAGCCATGCGCGTTGACACAGCCTGCACTTTCGGCGGGGGTGGTGCTGCAGGGCCCTCGGCTTTACAAGCCCCCACGGTGATCAAAGCGGCGATGGAAAAAATCAGTCGCTGCGGATGACGCACGATGTTCAAGCTTTTCAACGGATTATGCAGGCTGTTGCAACAGATTGATCAAAACAACGCTGAAATCGAGAAACTGAAAAGATTAACGACTAAATCAATGTCCGATTCGGACCATCCACGTGATTCAGCGCGCCATTCTTAGGAGGATCACGTTGGTGAAGCAAACACCCTTCTTGTTAACAACTCTGTGGTGAATCAGGATCTTTTCGCCTTCCACGGAGAACAACAGCGCCGTCGGCTTGCACCACTGGCTGATCGCATGCGGCCTCGCACCCTGGAGGAATTCGAGGGGCAGCAGGGAATCTTGGCGGAAGGTCGGCTCCTCCAACGCGCGATCAAAGCCGACAGAGTTGGAAATTTGATCTTGCATGGCCCGCCTGGGGTGGGCAAAACGACCCTGGCCAGGATTGTGGCGAACCACACCCGCGCTCATTTCAGCAATCTGAATGCGGTGCTCGCGGGGGTGAAGGATCTACGTGCCGAAGTAGATGCCGCACAACAGCGGCTTGAGCGGCACGGGCTGCGCACAATTTTGTTTATCGATGAAGTGCATCGATTTAACAGCGCCCAACAAGATGCCCTTCTGCCTTGGGTGGAAAACGGAACCGTCACCCTGATTGGCGCTACGACAGAAAACCCCTTCTTCGAAGTGAACAAAGCCCTCGTGAGCCGTTCACGCCTGTTCCGGCTTTTGCCCCTGGAACCCAAAGACCTTCACCAGCTCCTGCAACGAGCACTCACAGACCAAGACCGGGGCTATGGCGAACGCTCTGTGGTGCTGGACACAGATGCCGCCAACCATCTTGTCGATGTAGCAGGAGGAGACGCCCGCAGCCTGCTCAACGCTCTCGAACTGGCGGTGGAAAGTTCTGAGCCAACGACGGACGGAACCATCGCTATCAACCTCGCCACGGCCGAGGAGTCGATCCAACAGCGCGCTGTTCTGTACGACAAACAAGGTGACGCCCACTACGACACCATCAGTGCCTTTATCAAGTCGTTGCGAGGCTCAGATGCCGATGCAGCGTTGTTTTGGCTCGCACGCATGGTGGAAGCCGGTGAAAATCCCCGATTCATTTTCCGACGAATGTTGATCGCCGCTGGAGAAGACATCGGCCTAGCAGACCCCCAAGCGATGGTGGTGGTGGAGGCATGCGCTGCAGCCTTTGAACGGGTCGGACTACCAGAAGGGCTCTACCCCCTCGCACAAGCAGCTCTATACCTAGCCGGAACGGAAAAAAGCAACAGCATTCTGGGCTTCTTTGATGCCCTTAAGAGCGTCCGTGACGCCAACCGCCAGGACGTCCCCCCCCACCTACGCGATGCCAATCGAGACGGCGACGCCTTCGGAGATGGCGTGGGTTACCGCTATCCCCATGCCTATGCGGACCATTGGGTGGAACAGCAATATCTGCCCACAGCGCTGCAAGGCGAAGTGTTTTGGCAGCCTGGGGCTCTGGGCTGGGAAGGACAACGGCGCGAACGAATGGGTGCTCGCCGTGCAGCCCAGCTCGCAGCCGCCGCTGAACTTGCGTCTGATCAACCACTTCTGCTCAGCAGTGGACCCGACAGTCCCGGCCTAGAGCGCTGGATTCAGCGTCAACTCGGACAAGAGGGAGAACGGTTGCATCAACTCCGCAAACGTCTTTGGGAGGGCGTCTCTTGGCAACGCCACGATCGCGTTTTAATCCTTGGAGCCCGGTCGCTGATCTGGGCCCTTGATCCCCTACAGGCTGTTCCTGAGGGGGGCGTCACCATGCTCTGCAACAGCACCGACGATCGCCACCGCATCGAAGCCCAGATCCAACTACTTGACCCCGAACTTCGCCCCCAACTCCTCAGCGGTGGACTCGAAACGTTGCAGGCGAACCAGGCCTTTGAGTGGATCGGTGGTCGCTTCAGCACCACCGACCTTCAACAGCTGAATTGGACTGACCTAGAGCACCAAATTCAAAACCACTCCCATGGCGACACCACCCTCCGTCTCCTCACAACAAGGGCAGAAGCCGGACCGGCAGGAGCTCTACTTCAAGCCAGCAGCAGCGATGCAGAGCTGGAGACACTCCTTCAAAAGGAGCAGTTATGGCTGGCCGCACAAACACAAGCCCATCACGTCTTCGAAGCGGAAGGATGGAGTGGATCACAAGACAGTTGGTTGGAAACCCTGAACCTTCCATGGGGGCCTGACTTGGCAGACCGCTGGCTCGCGGAGGGTTCCTCTTACCGCGTCGCGATGGGAACCATTGATCCGACGGTTCTGACCCTGCTTCGCCAACGTCTTGAGGGGATCGGACGCAGCGGTTTACGCCTTCCCATGCGTCACGAACTTTTCATCGGACGGCGCAACGCGTCCGTCAATCAGCGCAACGCGTCAACCGAAAAGGCATAAAAAAAGCCCCGGCAATGCCGGGGCTGCAGGAACAAGGCTTATCGCCTGATCACCAGAGGGGGCGTGCAGGAGCAGGAGCCACGGTGCGAACCGGAGCTTCAGGCAGCTGTGAATTGGCCTGGACACAAGCGGGGAGGAACACGTACCAAGAGAGCAAGGAGGTGCACTGGGCGTCGCCTTCGCACTTGTCGGGAGCACAGACGTTCTGGGCACCGGTGTAAGTACCACAGGTGTCAGCCAGACGGAAGTCGACAGGCAGAGCAGCCATGATGCTGGCTGAAGAGATCTCGCCGTCGATGGAGTCGGCAATGATCGCGGAACGAAGAGCCACAACGGCGGTCTTCTTCATGCGCCAGTAGGGGAAGTAAGACGCGGTTTGGTCCTTGAGGAACTTGACACCGTCATCGGAGTTCAAGAAGCGGGATACGCCGATGATGTCGACGCTGTAGCTCTTGGTCATGCCTTCTTGAATTTCTTCGGCAGTCCAACCAGAGTTGTTGATGCCGGCATCAAGAGCGCGGTCGGTGACCTCACCGGTTTCGAAGAAAGTCTTGAATTCGCTGGAGGTGGTGGTCCAAACAGCACCACCGGTGTTCCAACGCACAGGGCGGCTAGTGCCGGCTTCAGCGGGTGCAGCCAGAGCGGCCAGGGATGCGCCAGCAAGGATGCCGGCGGCGAGACGAGTAAACACGGACGACAAATAGGGGATGTCATTTAAAAAACTAGCCGTCAAGAGAAAAATCGCCAACAGCCGTTGGTCAGTTAGAGATTTGCTGCACAACAAATGCCCCTAAACGCAGTGCTGAACTGCACTTCACTTGCAAATTATGCTCGATTTGGACCACCAAACTCTTGACTTCAACCGTTGAGACTTTGAGAGCGCTCAACAGCAACGATTTGATAGGCCGTACGCTCGAATTCATCAATCAAATTTCAAAAACCTGTGGCCCTACAAGTTGGAGATCCCGCTCCAGATTTCACACTTCCCAATCAAGACGGTGAATCTGTTCAACTCTCCTCGCTGAAAGGTAAACGGGTGATTCTTTATTTCTATCCAAAAGACGACACCCCAGGCTGCACGAAAGAAGCCTGCAATTTCAGGGACCGCTGGGGGCGCTTCGAAGAGCACAACATCAAGGTGTTCGGCATCAGCAAAGACAACGCTGCATCCCACACCAAATTCATCAGCAAGCACTCGCTCCCATTCACGCTCCTGACAGACGAAGAACCCTGCGCGGTGGCAAGCCTCTACAACAGTTATGGCCTCAAAAAGTTCATGGGCCGGGAATATATGGGAATGATGCGTCACACCGTTGTAATCGATGCCGAAGGACGCATCGAGCGCCTTTATCTCAAGGTGAAGGCAGCCACAATGGCCGACACTCTTCTGAGCGACCTCGGACTCGATTAACCCGACGCGTCTAGTAAGTCGAACAAGCCCCGCAACTGCAACTCCGGATCCAGTTGCAGTTGTGGAGACGAGCTCCGCAGTTCTGTGGCGAGTAGCTCCGCATCGCCGCCACAGAGCCAAAGCCTTCCACCGCAGGCCCTCTGCGCCTCCTGAACCAGGCTGACCATCGACTGAAGGACGCCACGACGCATCGCTGCCACGGTGTCTTTTGGAAAGCGTTCTTGCCCAGGGGCGGCAAAAACCATCTCAGGCAAAGCCTCTGTCCCTTGCGTCATCGCCAGCAGCTGAAGCCTGTAGCCAGGGATGAGCTGACCACCGACAAACTCTCCATCTGGCGAGAGCACCGTGATGCTCAACACCGTGCCGGCATCCACCAGCAGCAGTCCGGAACTGAGATCCAACGACAAGTCCAAACTGCGGGTCCATCCAGCCCATGCACCAATCGCCCGATCCACTCCCAACCAAGGAGGACAACCCTTTAAGGGAACATCCGAAAGCGTGATGCGCCGTTCCAATGCCGCTGACATCAACTGCGCTGGAACAGCTCCGACTGCCGCCCATCCCCCCAGTTCCCCGTCAAGACGAGCCAGATCTGGCAAACCATGGTGGAAGCGCATACCGAAAGCATCCCGTTCTCCCCAGTGCCATCGGCTGTTGCCGATCAGTAACACCTGCTTGCAGTGTTGGGGTGTCAACGTCAGATGCCTTCTCCCAAAAGTCCTTCCACCTCCTCCTGAGGCAGGTGAATGCCACATTCCTGCTTTAAACCACCAAAACGCGTATCCCGGCCGTTGAGATCCCCACCATCCGGACCACTGGAATGCCAATCCCCCACGGTGGAATAGCCCTGTTCGAATAAAGGATGTTGCGGTAAGTCGTTGTCGTTCATGTAATAGAAAACATCCTTTTTGGTCCAATCCAAGACTGGTCTGAGTGAGAGCCTGTCCCGAATTGGATCCAGCGACGTCATCGAGCGGCGATGGTCGGTCTGGCCACGCCTAACCCCACTGGCCCAACACTTGATATCCAGCTGGTCCAACGATTCTTCCAACGGATCCACTTTGCGAATCCGGTGATAGAGCTCCATATCAGCCACCGCACCCGTTTCCCAGAGGCGACCATGTAGGGCTTCCATCCGTGCTGGAGACATCACACTCTGTGCCACAACGAGACGGATATCGACCAACCCCATGAGCTGCTCAACGTAGGCATACGTCTCAGCAGGGAGGTAACCGGTGTCGACCCAAATCACCGGGACCGCATGCCCCCCGGGCAACTGGCTCAACATGTGCAAGAGCACCGATGATTGGATGCCGAAGCTGGTGGTGAGCGCAAACTGCTCACCAAATGTTTGATGTGCCCAGGCCAAGCGTTCCTGAGGAGCAAGACCGTCCAATGCCAAACGGTTCTGCTGCAGCAATTCAGACCGCAGATCAGCCTGCTGGGCCGCCTCGACCTCTGCCGACGTGCGCACCATTCCGTCAGGACCCTCCGTCATGCGGCCATCCTCCCCTGTCGCCGGTTCTCGCTGTTTGCCTATCGTTGAACAAAGCTCGTTTCGACCATGACATCACCAACTTCTTCGGCGGATGCCGTGGTGATTGTCGGAGGCGGTTTTGGTGGATGGTTTGCGGCTCTCGCAATTCAAAAACGACTGCCTCACTGCCGTGTGGTGCTAATCGAACCCCGCAGAGAGTTTCTGTTTCAACCATTGCTCTATGAACTTCTCAGCCATGAGCTGCAGGAGTGGGAAGTAGCTCCGCAATACAACGAACTCGTGAGTCACCACGGCATTTGTTGGTTGCAAGATGAGGTAATAAGCATCGATCGTTCGAATCACTCCCTACAAACCCGTTCCGGGGATTGCATCCCGTGGAGGCAATTGGTGCTTGCAACGGGATCACAACCCAACGATTTCGGCATTCCCGGGGTGAAGGAACACAGCCGTGGATTCCGCAACCTCAGCGATGTGCGAGAGCTGCGTCAACGCATCCAGGATTTGCTCCACCAGAGACGGGCCAATGCAGCCCTCGCCATTGTTGGGGCAGGCCCCACGGGAGTGGAGCTGTCCTGCAAGCTGGCAGACCTCCTGAACGGCAGCGCCAGAATTCATCTCATTGAAAAGGGAGACAGCATCCTTCCGAATAGCTCGGCTTTTAATCGAGAACGCGCCACTGCTGCCCTGGAGCGGAAAGACGTTTGCCTCCATCTGAATGCAAATGTGGCGAGGGTTGAAGCCGATCGAGTTGTGTTCGCCGAAGGAGAGGAGATTGAGCACCAGGGTTTGATCTGGACGGCAGGCAGTCAGGCCAAAGTGCCCTCTGTTCAGCCCCTCCCCCAATTGCATCGAGGCCACCTAGCCGTTCGCGCTGATCTGCGACTCCAAGACAGTTTTGATGTTTTCGCCATCGGTGATACAGCCATGAACGGCGAAGACCCAGCCCCAGCGAATGCCCAGGTCGCGATGCAGCAAGGGGAAGCCGTGGGTGATGCGATTGCTGCTTTGCGAGCTGGCGAAGAGCCCCAGACCTTTGAATTCAAGGATCGAGGAGAAATGCTCAGCCTCGGCATCGGAGATGCCACCTTGACTGGGCTTGGAATCACCCTTGCAGGCCCGCTCGCCTTTCAACTGCGCAGAGCGGCCTATCTCACACGCATGCCCGGCCTATCAGTTGGTGTTCGCTCCGCCGGTGCCTGGTTGCTGAACCGTTGAAACAAGCCCATCTCGGTGGCCGCACCAAAGGCCTGCGTCGCAGCCAAGAGCGTCAGCTCGATCGCCTCAGTCAACGCCGCCATCCAGAGGACGGGCTTGAGCTGCTCACCCTGGAGCGCCTGAGTGAGCTTGTGTTGGAACTCAAAACCCCACTGCACCTGATCATTGATGGACGGGGCCTGTGCCGACTGCTTTGGCTCGGCCCCCTCTCAGGCAGCGACTCCCCCCTGAACCATCTGCCCCAGGCGCCCCGTCGCCAAAGCGGCGGCTGGCGACTGGTGAGCTGCCCTTTTTGCAGAGACGGCTTGAATTCAGACCCAGCCGATGCCGTTGTGGCTTTGGACATCGGCCCACGGCAGTGGTTGCGCTTTGCCCCAAAACCAGGCGCTGATGGGATCCGAACGGCCGAACTTCTTTACCCCGATTCCAATGAATCGGATGGCTGGTTCCACCAAGAATCAGGAGACCTGCGGGACCTCTGCGAACGCGAGTTAGAAGACGAGCGCTCCCAACCCATCGCCGAGGCAGCCAAGGGTATGGAGCGAGTGCTCTTACTCACGCTGATCGGCCACGATTCATGTGAAAGCGAACGTGAACTCGCGGAACTGGAAGGGCTCGTTCGCAGTGCAGGCGGTCAACCTGTCGCTGTGATGAGCCAAAAAAGCGGCAGCACGAATCCCCAAACCCTCTGGGGGAAAGGAAAACTCCAAGAGGCTGCCCTAGAAGTTCGGCGAAACGGTGCTTCGCTCGTGATCACCGATCGCGAGCTCACCCCGGTTCAAGCGCGCAACATCGAGCGCCTCGTGAACTGCCCGGTTTCAGACCGCAGCGAGCTCATCCTCGACATCTTTGCCCAGAGGGCAGGCAGTGCTGCGGGGCGTCTGCAGGTGGAACTTGCCCAATTGCGCTATCGACTCCCAAGGCTCTTAGGCCGAGGCCAAAGCATGTCGCGCCAAGGGGGCGGTATTGGCACCCGAGGGCCTGGTGAAACCCAGCTGGAAAAAGACCGTCGAGCGATCAGTCGAAGAATTGAACGTCTTCTGCGGGATCAACAACAATTGCAAGCCCATCGCAGCCGCCTCCGCGATCAACGTCGTGGCCTGCCACGGGTTGCCTTGGTTGGTTACACCAACGCCGGAAAGTCCAGTTTGCTCAATGCCCTCTGCGGACAACGGGAAAGCGATCGCGTCTTGGCCGAAAACAAATTGTTCGCGACGCTCGATCCCACGACTCGAAAGCTCGATCTGCCACGCCCTGGAGAACGGCCCCAGCGCATGTTGCTCACCGACACGGTGGGATTCATTCGCGACCTTCCCAAACCTTTGGTGGAAGCCTTTCGCGCCACCCTCGAAGAAGCCCTGGATGCGGATTTACTGCTAATCGTGGTTGATCTTGCTGATCCAGACTGGGTTGGTCAGCTCAGCACCGTGCATCGCTTGCTTGATTCCTTGGGGAGTTCGGCTCTTCGTCGCGTGGTGGCCAATCAAATCGACCGCTGTGAGCTCGAAGCGATTCACTCCATTCGCGACCAGGAACCCGATGCACTGTTTCTCTCTGCTGTCCGGGGAGATGGCCTACAGGGCCTTCAAGACTGGCTGCGCAGTCAATTCTTTGATTCCGATGCAGAATCCTCAGCGATGACGACAAGCGATCTGGCGCAATGACGGAGTTGATCAGCGCGCTTCAGACACCGCACGCTTTGATCACCTTGTCGGTCCTCGGACTCGCAGTGATTCTGTTCATCACTGGAGCTTTGGCTCCAGAGTTGACCGGATTGCTAAGCCTGGGACTGTTACTGGCCTGTGGGGTCCTCAGTCCCCAAGAAGCCCTTGCTGGATTTGGGAGTCCGGCCTTGATCACGCTGCTCGGACTCTTCCCCGTTTCAGCTGCACTGTTCAAAAGTGGAGCCCTCGATCGATTGCGAGGCTTAATTGCTTCAGAGCGAATCCGGTCCCCAAGGCGACTGATCGCGCTGATGGCCTTTGTGATTGCACCCGTTTCCGGGGTCGTCCCCAATACACCCGTGGTGGCGTCCTTGCTTCCGTTGGTTGAGAACTGGTGCCATCGCCATGGGATTTCGCCATCAAGGGTGCTACTTCCCTTGTCGTTTTCCACGGTGCTAGGGGGAACGCTCACGCTGTTGGGCAGCTCCGTGAACCTGCTGGTGAGCGACATCAGTCAGCAACTGGGCTACGGATCATTCGAGTTGTTCACCTTCACGCTGATCAGCCTGCCCATTTGGCTTGTTGGGGCGCTCTATTTGGTTCTGGCGCCCCGTTCCCTACTCCCAGATCGCGGCAATGATCTGGATGATCTGAGCCCCCAACGGAGCGGGTACTGCACCGAGGTCACCATCCCTGACACCTCAGAATTGGTCGGTCGATCACTCTTGAATAGTCGGCTCCAACGCCGGTTTGATGTCGATGTCCTTGAAATCCAACGCGGAGGAGAACGCCTTCTTCCGCCTCTAGCCGATCGTCGCTTGGAAGCAGGCGATCACCTCTTGCTGCGAGTCACCCGAGACGACCTACTGCGACTCCAACAAGACCACACCGTGCAGCTGACAACCCAAGGGCAAAACGCTGGCTCCAGCCTGAATACAAGCCAGGTCAGTGGCCAGAAAACCGTGGAGGTTTTGCTGCCAGCAGGATCTACCCTCGCCGGAGCAAGCCTGCGAGAACTACGGTTTAGGCAACGGCACAACGCCACGGTTTTAGCGCTGCGCCGCGGCCAAGAAACCGTTCAAGAACGGCTGGGTCAAGTGGTGCTCCGTGAAGGCGACGTGTTGCTTCTTCAGGCACCGTTCGATTCGATCCGCGGCCTGCAAGCAAGCAATGACCTACTAGTGCTCGACAGGCTGGAAGACGATCTCCCAACGGTGGGGCGCAAACCCGTGGCCGTCAGTATCGCCATTGCCATGCTGCTGCTGCCCACGATCACCCCCATCCCACTGGTCGCAGCTGTTTTGCTAGCAATGGTGTCGGTGGTGGCGACGGGATGTCTGCGGCTTGGGGAACTCCAACGTTCGATCCGCCTCGATGTGATTTTGCTGCTCGGTTCCCTCACCAGTTTCAGTGTGGCGCTGCAAACCACAGGTCTTGCCGATGCCCTAGCCGCTGGAGTCCAGCAGTGGCTCAACGGCTGGCCCACGTACTACGCCCTCGTGGCGATCTTCCTTGGCACCACCCTTCTAACCCAAGTCATGAGCAATGCCGCTTCGGTGGCACTCTTAGCTCCAGTGGCTGTGCAACTAGCTCCAGCCCTCGGACTCTCCCCTTTCGCCCTCTTGATCACCGTGTTGTTTGGGGCAAGTCAATCGTTCCTCACCCCCGTGGGATATCAAACCAACTTGATGGTGTTCGGCCCAGGCAGGTATCGATTTCTCGATGTCACCCGCTATGGCTTAGGACTGACGCTGATCATGACCGCATTGATCCCTGCGCTGATCCTTTGGCATTACGGCTGATCCTGACTAACACTGGTCGCACTGAGGCCTAGCCCTTGCCAATCCGAAAGGCTATTGAGCGAAGCCAGAGCTGGCGCCTTCGCCTCACCGTGCCGCAATTCACAGTGGTGACCGGGTTGCTGGTGGTGTTTCTCGGCACACTGCTGCTCGCCACACCGCTGTGTTCCAACAGCAGCGTTGGGCTTTGGGAAGCGCTGTTCACAGCAACATCGGCCATCACCGTCACCGGACTCTCGATCATCGATATCGGTGTTGACCTCACCGCCTTTGGCCAGGCGGTTTTGGCGCTGATGATCCTGACGGGGGGACTTGGATTGATGGCCATCACCACCTTCCTTCAGGGTTTTGTGATGCATGGCACAGCCCTACGCCGCCGCTTGGACCGAGGTCAAACCCTGGACGAATTTGGCGTGGGAGGAGTCGGAAGCACCTTTCGCGCCATCATCATTACCGCCCTGGTGGTGATTTTGTTGGGCGCTTTGGTGCTCTACAACTACGGATTCGACGACATTCCCAATCGTGGGGAACGGTTGTGGGCAGCGGTGTTCCACAGCATCTCTGCCTACAACAATGCTGGATTTGGACTCTGGTCGGACAGTCTGGAGCGTTACCACGCCAATCCCGTTGTGAATGGCGTGGTCATGGTGCTCATCATCACGGGAGGCCTGGGTTGGAGAGTCACCAGTGACCTCGCCACCCAGGCGTTGCGCCGTGGTCGCAGCCGCCGACGCCTCAGCCTGCATTCCCGACTGGTGTTGCGCACCTCTTTTCTTCTCATTGGGTTTGGGGCCCTGGGCCTAGCCATGACCGAGTGGCTGAACAAAGGCGGGGTGTTCATTGAAATGACATGGTCGGAACGCTGGATGACAGCACTCTTTGAGTCCGTTACGGCCCGCACGGCTGGCTTCACCACCATTCCGCTTTCTTTGGAGAACATCACCGAATCCGGCTTGTTGCTGCTGATGACCTTGATGTTCATTGGCGCCAGTCCTGGCGGCACGGGCGGTGGCATTAAAACCACAACGGTGGCAGCGCTCATGGCCGCCACCCGCTCCACCCTGCGAGGACGGGACGCGGTGGTGATTCGCAACCGCGAGATTGCAGACAAAGTGGTGCTGCGCGCAGTTGGCATCACCGTTGCGTCGCTGCTGTTCGTACTAGGGATGGCACTACTAATCAGTATTGGCAGCAACCTCAATGGCGAAGACCCATTCACATTTTTGGAGATGCTGTTCACCTGCATCTCGGCGTTCGCAACGGTGGGCCTTGATCTAGGGGTCACCGCAGAACTCAGTCGATTTGGCCAAGGCGTGCTCCTCGTGGGCATGTTTGTGGGACGTCTCGGCATCCTGTTGCTGCTCAGCGCAATCTGGGAAGCTGCAACGCGGGAGCAAATCCACATCCAACGCCAGAATCGGGTTGGTTACCCCCGCGAAGACCTTTATGTCTGAGTGCATTCCAAGCCCAAACGCCTCAACGTCATGAATGAGTGGTGGCATTGGAGCCCGTTACAAGGCAGTGAACGCCTTGGCTTCGCAATCATTGGCGTGGGACGTTTTGGCATCGCGGTCTGCAGAGAATTGCTGCAAAACGGTGCGGACGTTCTGGCCGTGGATCGATCTGCTCGGGCCATTGAGGAGCTGCGACAGGTGGAGCCCAGCGTGGAAGCCCGGGTAGTCGATTGCACCGACGAAGAATCCCTACGGGAGGCCGGGGTGCTGGATATGGGAACCGTTGTCGTGGCGATCAGCGAACCGATTGAAGCCAGCATCACCGCAACGTTGATTGCGAAAGACAGTGAAGGGAGTCAGGTCAAGCAAGTGATCGCTCGGGCTACCAGTGATCTGCACGAAAAAATGCTGAAACGGGTTGGTGCCGATCGCGTGATCTTCCCCTCAAGAATGCAAGGGGAACGACTGGGACTGGAACTCGTCCGCCCCAACCTGATGGAGCGACTCGCCCTGGACGAGCAGCACTGCATCGAAGAAATCAAAGTTCCGGAACTGTTCGTTGGGCGCTCCCTGCGGGACCTCAACCTTCGTAAAAACTTCCGGGTGAATGTTTTGGCTGCTGGCCCTCAGAGCAGCCTCACGGTGAATCCACCGGCGTCCCATGTGCTCGAACTCGGGCATTTGCTCGTTGTGATGGGCCTGATCGACGACCTTCAGCGCCTTCCAAAGATGTAAGCCATGCGCTGTCTTGGCCTAATGAGTGGCACCAGTGCCGATGGAGTAGATGCCGTTCTGGCCGACTTTCGAGGGTCGCCGAACCACCCGCAATGGGATCTGATTCGGCATGTGCATCATCCATACCCCGAGGCTCTACGCCACAGGGTGGTCAGCGCTGGGCAAGGGGAGCCGAGCCGTGCGGATCAATGGCTTGATTTAGCGGAAGCAATTACAGAAGCCCAAGCCATGGCCGCACGATCCTGTGATCCCCATGCAGAGGCCGTCCTAGTGGGATGCCATGGCCAAACCATTTGGCACCGCCCCCCCACATCCCAACAGCGGGGTGCCAGTTGGCAACTTCTCCAGGCTCCCCTCCTCGCCCAACTGTTAGAGCGTCCTGTAGTACACGACTTTCGTGCGGCCGACCTTGCCCTCGGCGGTCAAGGTGCACCTCTTGTTCCGAAGGCCGATGCAGCACTTTTGGGCGGAACAAAGGGTTGGCGCGCCCTGCTCAATCTGGGCGGCATTGCCAATCTCACGTTGATCCCTCCCTGCTGTGGCCCCGACCGTGATGCATCGGTGCAGGGATGGGATTGCGGACCCGCCAACAGCCTGATCGACCTCGCTGTTCAACAATTCAGCAACGGAACACTGCTATTCGATCGCGGCGGTGCCATGGCGAAGGCCGGCCACAGCGATGAAACAAGCATTCGTCGCTGGCTTCAAGAGCCGTATTTTCAATCCCCACCACCAAAATCAACAGGTCGGGAGTTATTTGGACGCGCCAACCTGCAGCAGCGTCTCAACGACTTAGGCCGGGACTGTTCCAGCCAAGATGCCGTCGCCACATTGACCAGCTTCAGCGCCGCAGTGGTGGCCCAAGACCTGGAGCAACTGATGCAACGCGATCGAATTCGTCCACTGGAGTTAATCGTGGCTGGAGGGGGCCGCCACAACCCAGTGCTGATGGATCAACTGCAACAACGCTGCCGCGGCCTCCAATTGAGCAGCAGCCAAGAGATGGGTCTGCCGGTGGAAGCACGGGAGGCTTTGGTATTTGCACTGCTGGCCTGGTGGCATCAGCGCAAACATCCCGGTAATTCACCATCCATCACCGGAGCCACGCGAGAGAGCGTTCTCGGCGTGTTGGTGCACCCTGGCTAACTAGGCCGATACAGCCGCAATCGACGAGGCGCTCCCCGCAGTCGACGGGGTTGCTGGGATTCAAGGGCTGAACGAAAGCGTTCCTCTCGACTGAGGGGCTTTTCTGCAGGGGCCTCACCTTGTTCTTGGCGCTGAACCCCTTGCTGGATCAGCACACGCGCCATGTTGCTGACCGTTCGCGACTCCGACTCAGCAAGGGCCGTCAGCCGGGCACACAAATCCTCCGGAAGGACCACCTGGATCCTGGGGGACTTGGGCTTCCCGCTAGCTGACGTCTGTCGAGTGGGCACAACCGGATCGTCAGAACGACTTTCAGTTACCCGCAAGTGTACAGAGGTGGTCAAGGGTAGTATCCATGCTTATGTTGAGGGCACTGGTCCTCCTCGGAGTGCTCCGCGCATGACCCAGTCCACACCAAAATCCAAGCCCACGCTGCAATCCCGGCGCAGCACCGCCCCTCGGCGCAGTCGGACACGCAGTCCTCGACGCAGCCCTGAAAACAGCGATGTGCTCGTGTCGGCTGTAGTGAGCACCTATTTGCTCACCCATCTCCACCATGTTTTGCAGCGAGCGGAGTACGCCGCCGTTCAGGAAGGTCGTGGCTCACAGGCCGCGAACTACGCCCAGCTGAGAAAAGTGCTTTGCATGGACGCACGGAGCATGGAAGACGCGTCAGCCCTTGGGCAACGCGATGAAAGCTTTGAACAAGCTGCCTGACGAATCGGATAGATCTGAATAGCGTTCCAGCAGTGGTCAGCTCCGCGATGAGTTCAAATGCCGCAGCCCTTTACGCCCAAATCAGCAGCAATCCAGAGCAAACACAAGCCCTGTTCCGCCAGGCTTTGCAAGACCCCAGCGGTGCGATGGAGTCGATCTGCGGATTGGGGAAGCAACTAGGGCTACCCGTTACCCCAGAAGACGTGCGAACACATCTGGCAAGCCTTGACGACGACGACAGCAATCGATGGTTAGTGAAAGCCCGCGGCGGTCTCTAGACGCGAAGCCTCTCAGGGAAGGGTGAAGAGCTTTTCCCAACAGAAAATCATCACCAGTTGTGTGCTGCTGCACGTCCATTTTCGAACCTGCCCCGAGGGGTTGTCCCTAGCGCCACCTCTGAGGACGCTTTCAACCGCGACAGCTCATCACGTCGGGGTTGGCGCGGCTCATAGCCACCGCCGCCAGCCCAACTGAAAAACAGCATGTAACTGACGATGGCAAGACCCGCTGCCACGACCAGAGCCACGAACTGCTCGAGTTTCAGCACGTTGTCGACGCCATGGAAACGTTTCCAGTTTGCCGACAGGGATGATGGATGCATCACGCTCCGGACCGTTGCTGAGACTCGAGCAAGTCAGCAAGATTTATCCCACCGGCGAAGTGCTGCGCAATGTGACCTGGGAGGTCAAGCCTGGCGACCGCATCGGCCTCGTTGGTGTGAACGGAGCCGGCAAATCCACGCAAATGCGGCTCATCGCTGGCTTTGAAGAACCCAGCAGCGGACAGGTGGTTCGCCAAGGCTCCCCACGCATCGCTTATCTCCAACAGGAATTCGATGTCGACCTAGAGAGGAGCGTCCGCGAAGAGCTGTTTCAGGCCTTTGGTGAGGCGGCCACGGTCCTCAACCGCCAGCGGGAAGTTGAGGAAGAGATGGGGTCTGAGAAAGCGGCCGAGGATCCGAATCATCTCGATGAACTCATTCATGAGCTCGGCCGGCTCCAAAGCCGATTTGAGGGCCTACATGGCTACGAACTTGATGCCCGCATCGACAAATTGCTCCCAACCATTGGCTTCAGCGCCGCGGGTGCCGAGCGGCCAGTGAAGGATTACTCGGGCGGGTGGCAGATGCGCATTGCCCTGGGAAAAATTCTTTTACAAGACCCTGACTTACTGCTCCTGGATGAACCCACCAACCATCTGGATGTGGAGACCATCCAATGGCTCGAGGGATATCTGCTGGAGCAGAACGCTGCCCTGGTCGTGATCAGCCATGACAGGACCTTTTTGGACCGGGTCTGCAATCAAATCGTTTCAACGGAGCGCGGCATCTCCCGCTCTTATCTCGGCAACTACACCTCACACCTTGAGCTCAAACAACTCGAGCAGCAGTCGACCCAAGCGGCCTTTGAACGCCAGCAAAAAGAAATCGCCACCCAACAGGCCTACATCGATCGCTTCCGAGCTAGCGCCACCCGGAGCACGCAGGCCAAAAGCCGTGAAAAACAGCTCGACAAAGTCGAGCTCGTTGAAGCCCCTGTGGAAAGCGTTTCGGGGCCAAGCTTTCGCTTTCCAGCGGCTCCGCGGTCTGGCGCACAAGTTGCCCTCTTCGAGAATCTCACCCACAGCTACGGCGACAAAATCCTGTTCCTGGGAGCGGATTTAGAGGTCGAGCGCGGCGACCGGATTGCATTCGTTGGCCCGAATGGTGCGGGGAAATCGACCCTGCTGCGGCTGGTGATGGGAGCAGAAATCCCCGATGAAGGGATCGCCCAACTCGGTGAACACAATGTGGTGGCTGGTTATTTCGAGCAAAACCAGGCGGAAGCCCTCGACCTCAACAAAACCGTGATCGACACGATGTATGAGGCCGTTCCCGACTGGACGCAAACCCAGGTGCGTTCCTTGCTGGGCAATTTCTGCTTCAGCAACGACAGCGTTTTTAAAGATGTTGGCCAACTCAGCGGTGGAGAAAAAGCACGTTTGGCATTGGCGTTAATGCTGCTGAGCCCATGCAATCTTTTGGTGCTGGATGAACCAACGAATCACCTCGACATCCCAGCCAAACAGATGCTTGAAGATGCCTTGATGGCCTACGAAGGCGCTGCACTGCTGGTCTCCCACGATCGCTATTTCATCTCCCGAGTCGCCAACAGGATCGTCGAATTGCGTGATGGTGAACTCGTTCTTTATCGGGGCGATTACAACTATTACCTCGAGAAAAAAGAAGAGGAAAGAGCTGAAGCCCGGGAAAAAGAATTGGCTTCTGAACGCGATGCCAAGAAAAAAGCCAATCAAGACAAGCAAAAGGCCCGTACCGCCCGAAAGAAAAAGTCGACCTGAACTTGGGTCTCGCCCGCCTGAGGGAAAAGTTCACAGACCCTTAGGCAGGAAGACTTATTTGTGTTTACCGAATCAAATGATGTGCATAAGCTGACAAAACTCAACCGTAGACGCGATGGCAATGGCTCTAGGTCCTGGCTCCTCCACCCCCGGCATTGCTTCATCCATGACGGCTTCGCAACCCCACGAGCAAACCTGGGACGCAGTTGAAACCTATTTCGAGTGCATCACAACGTGCTCCTTGGACGACGGTGAGTGCATCACGCGCTGCGTTGACCAGCTACGCGATTCCGACGACGACTGATAGCGATCGCTTCCGTTGGCCGCTTCAAGGACGTCCCGATCAGCTCCGATCGAAAAACGACAAATCAACAGGCTTGAGTCGAACAACCTTCGACTCGCTGGCTCGACGAATTTGAAGGGTCAAAGTTTCTCCCACACCACGCTGTTCAATCGCACTCACCACTGCCGCCGGTCCATCAACAGCTAGTCCATCAACTGCAGTGATGACATCGTTCACCTGAAGTCCTGCCTTGTCAGCTGGACCCGTCTTTTGAATCGACCGAATCACAGCACCCTTCGGGGCAGGCCTGCCAGGACGATCTGCTGGAACCCGCGATAAACCAATTCCAATCACAGGATGGCGTGCCTTACCCGTGGCCACCAATTCCGAGGCGATGGCCTTGGCACGATTAATCGGGATCGCAAACCCCAAACCGGCGCCAGGCCCTGAACGCACAAGGGTATTGATGCCAATCACCTCGCCCTCAGCATTGAGCAGCGGGCCTCCAGAATTTCCTGGATTAATGGCAGCATCCGTTTGGATGAGATCGAGACGCTTGCCTGAGATCCCAAGCTGAGCAACGTTTCGATTCAGGTTGCTGATAATGCCCAGCGTCACGGTGTTTTCCAATCCATAAGGATTCCCCACGGCAATCGCCCAATCGCCAACATTGAGGCGGTCGGAATTTCCGAGAGCTGCGACCGGCCAGACCCCCTCTCCTTCCAAGCGAACAACTGCCAGATCAGTGAGGCTGTCCGTACCAATCACCCGTCCCTTCACACGACGTCCGTCCGACAAACCAACCGTCAGCTCCTCTGCCCCCTCAACAACATGGGCATTCGTTAGGAGCAAACCCCGAGCATCAAACAACACTCCGCTGCCTTGGCCTCGCTGAACGCGTGGACGAGGTGGAGACTCTCCAGGAACTCCAAAGAAATTGCGAAACAAGGGATTAAGCCTGATCCCCTTCGGCAACCCAGACAAGCTTGGGCTTTGCATCGTCCGCGACGTTTCCAAGGTGACAACGGCAGGTCCACTGCGTTTCACCGCAGATGCCACGAACGACGTCAGAGGTAAAACCGAACGGGCACTGACAGGAGGTTGCGGCAGAAGCAGCGGGAGTACTGACATCCCGCCCGCCAATGCACCTCCGACCAATGCAGACGTAACAAAAGAGCGCGTGCGATCTGACATCCCGAACATCCCTGACTGACGTTGAGCTGACGCTACGCATTTCGGCGAGGGGAAGCCAGAGAAGATGAAATTTGACGTGTGACTGAGTGCAACCCGTGCCCAAGTCAGGCCAGGATGAGACGGTCGGAACGATCTGGCTCAACGATGCTCAGCGCTCTGTTTCCCCTGCTCTACGGAACAGTTTTGGTGGCCTTGCTATGGCAAGCCTTTCGGGTGATGGGCAAGGGCTTCCGAGCTGCAAGCGGCCCGATTAGCGAACCCAATGACCGCACTGGACGCATCACGGTGCATCCCGAACTGCTGGACAGCGATGGGCGCATTACCGGCGAAGACCTACTGACCGTGCGCTTTAGCGGCAACGATGACGGGGAAACCGAGACCCATGGGCACGGCACTGAATAAGTTGGTAAACAAGAGTTGATCAGGGGACGTCCGAGTGGATCAGAGAACACGCATCGTTGCCGCAGTGATGAAGGGCATGAAATTGCCCCCTAGGTTCCGATTGCGACTGGTCAAAGAAGATCCGGTTCGCCTCGAATTGAGCGTTACGCCGGCTTACGGGAAAGACCCAATCATCGTGGGACTTGTCGAATCGCTTGACCTGGTGGCAAGACGTGACCGGGAAGGTCGGATTCCTCGGGATCTGCAGGGCACTTGGGATTGGACCGTGCGCCATGGCCAAGTCAGCACCGGTGGCTGGAACCCGTATCTCAAAGAAGCCCTTCAAACCATGTTTGAAACAGGCCTTCCAGCGATTGTGTTCGAGGAACTCACCGGAGAGGAGTACCACCCTGTGGATGGCACCCGCCACGTTCGGTAACGCGCCCAACGAATCAACAGCGCGCTGGAGGAACAAATTCGCATGCGTAAAGGCGTGCGAATCACAACAGACATGCGGTCATGCCGAGGCCTAAAACCATCGAAATCTGTCCGCTGAGGCATCGTTCATGGGCAATTTCTCCATGTCAATCGGTCCCCTGGTTCGTTTGCTCTCGGCCATCGGCGCCTTCAGCAGCGTCGCCATGATTGCGCTGCTGAACCTGCACCACTGACGGCTCCCCAGACGGCTTGAAGGATTTCCCCATTGATCCGCTGCTTCCAACGATCTGCCAGCAGATCAAACCCGGAAGCACTTTGCTGCTTCAGGCACCTCCAGGAGCTGGAAAAACCACGCGGGTGCCCTTGGCCTTAATTGGCGCCCTGACCCCCATCGCTGCTGAGATCACCCGAGCAGGGCGTGTGTTGATGGTGGAACCCCGACGACTCGCCACCCGAGCAGCAGCTACACGACTCGCTCAATCCCTGGATGAACCGCTGGGCCAACGGATCGGCTACGCCATGCGTGGCGAGCAAAAACGTTCAACCAAGACCCAGGTGGAGGTGGTCACGGATGGGCTTTTTCTCCGTCGTCTTCAAGCAGATCCATCACTTGAAGGGGTGTCGTGCGTTCTCTTTGATGAATTTCATGAGCGGCGCAAGGATGCCGATCTCGCCCTTGCACTTCTGAGGGAAGCCGCCCCAGTCCTGCGACCCGACTTGGCCCTCGTGCTGATGTCGGCAACCCTGGATCTTTCCGATTTGCGCGACCGGCTGCCCCAAGCCGATGTTTTAGAGAGTGCTGGGCGTTGTTATCCCGTTGAAACCCATCACCAAAGAGCTCGGGAGAACGAATCCCTCCCCCGACAGGTGCTGCGTGCCCTCGAAAACCATGCTCTGACGTTATCCAAAGGCAGTGGTGCATTGGTTTTTCTCCCAGGCCTGCGTGAGATCGAACGCTGCCGCACCCTGCTCAGTGATGCCAAAGCGCTTCAACGTTGGCGCATTGCCATCCTTCACGGACAACTCCCCCTCGACAGCCAAAGCGCTGCCTTGCATCGTTGCGGGCCGGAGCATGACGGCACGGTGATCTTGGCCAGTGGGATTGCCGAAAGCTCGATCACGATCGACGCCGTTCGGCTTGTGATCGACAGCGGACTGAGTCGACAGCTCCGCTACGACCCGAACACCGGCATGGAAGGCCTAGAGACCGTGCCAAGCAGCCTGGCGAGCGCCGAACAACGCCGAGGCCGTGCTGGCCGTCAAAGCGCCGGACAATGCGTCCGACTGTGGTCTCCCGCCGAGCAACAACGCCGACCCAATTTCAGCCCTCCTGAGCTTCTTCTGGCGGATCCCCAACCGATCTTGATGGAGCTAGCCCAGTGGGGAGCAGGCTTGGGGAAGGATCTGCCCTGGCTCGACGCCCCCCCGCAAGCCGCCATGCAGGAGGGCCTTTCAGACCTCCAAGCCTTGGGACTCCTGCAGCCCAATGGACAGCTCAGTTCGATGGGGCGACAGCTGTCCACATTGGGAGTGCACCCGCGCCTCGGCCTATTGATGCTGGAAGCCCGAGAACACGGCTGTTCCCAACTCGGCTGCGACTTGGCGGTGCTGCTCAGCGAGCGTGATCCCTTAGCCGGTCGCGATGCAGGCTGCGATCTTGAAGCACGACTCTCCGTTATTGGCCAACATCGAACCCTTCGGGTACGCAGTCGCCAACTCCGGCGGCAACTCGATCGCCTGGGTGTAACGGCACCCGAAAAAACTGATTCCGCCAACGCGGCAGCACTGGTTTTACGGGCTTTCCCCCAATGGTTAGCCCAAGAGCGTCCTGGCCAACCGGGTCGTTACCTCTTACGCCAGGGACGAGGAGCAATCCTGCCGCCCCTAGACCAACTGCGAGGAAGTCCTGCCCTCGCTGTCGCTCGCGTGGATACAGGAGGTCGTGACACCTTGATTCAGCTCGCACTTCCCCTCGATTCCTCCACCCTCGAAGAGCTCGGGGAGCGAGAGGGCACCTGGGTCGAGAGCGTGAGCTGGGATGCATCTCGACAACAAGTCAAAGCAGAACGGCGTCTGCAACTTGGAGAGTTGGTCTTGCGCCGGACACCCCAGAGCGCACCCAGTCCTGAACAATGCCAAGCCCTGCTCCTGAACGCTTTGCACGAGGCAGGCACCCTCGAAGCGTTGCCATGGACTGCTTTCAATCAGCAACTGAGACAACGGCTCAGCTGGATGCACCGCCATGACGGCCCCCCCTGGCCGCCGCGAGATAAGGAAACGCTTCTCCAAGACACCACTTGGCTCGCACCCACCCTCCTGAGCTGCCAAAGCTGGCGCGATCTTTCCCCAGCGATGTTGGATGAAGCCTTGTGGGGAGCGTTGAGTTGGACTGAACGACAACGCCTCGATCAGGTTTTACCGGAGCGCATTGCGATTCCCTCCGGACGGCAAGCGAAATTGCGTTACGACGACGAGGAGGTTGTTTTAGCCGTGAAATTGCAGGAGATGTTTGGTGAAACAACAGGCCCTCATGTGCTGAGAGGGCAGATACCCGTGACCCTCGAGTTGCTCTCCCCTGCAGGGCGACCTCTGCAACGAACGCGGGACTTAGAAGGGTTTTGGACGGGCAGCTATGCCGATGTACGCCGAGAAATGCGGGGCCGCTACCCGAAACATCCATGGCCCGACGATCCCACCCGAGCGACGCCAACTGCTTTCACGAAACGTAAACAGCTGCAGCAAAAGGGCTCATGACACCTGTCCCGATTTCGGTAGCCGTCACGACTGGCAACAAAACTCCATGGTTTGTTACATTGTGCGCATTCAACCGGGTTTAACCCAATGTCCGACAACGCACGTTTTGGTTTCGTCAACTTCGCTGAGACCTGGAATGGTCGTCTGGCCATGCTCGGCTTCGTCATCGGCCTCGGCACCGAGCTGCTGACCGGCCAAGGCATCCTGACCCAAATCGGCCTCGGCTGATCGATCAGACCAACCTTGGTCAACAAGAACCCTCCAGTCCGCTGGGGGGTTTTTTAATGACATATCGCCGCTCACACTGATGGGTCACAGTGGACCTACTAGCTGCTGCTGATTTGGCATCCTTCTACGTCAAAAATCGACGCGATGGCTCTCGGTTGCTCAGCAGCGCCTTGGTGATTTTCACGATTGCCATCACACAGCACCAAACAACCTGGGGCGTCGTCGTGGCATCCATCAGCGCTTTGGTCTGCCTTTACTGGGGTTTCGCCTACCGCAAACTGGACCTTGAGCGCTGATCGGGTCCCGACCTATTCGGTCGGAGAACTAAATACAGCAATCGGCAGCTTGCTTGAACGCGGTTTCGCACCACGTTTTCTTCTAGAAGCCACCGTGTCTCGCCCCCAAGTGAAGAAGGGGCATCTTTGGCTCACCCTCACCGATGGGACTGCAAGCATCTCCGGGGTGGTTTGGGCTTCACGACTGGCTCAATTGAGCTACCGCCCCACAGACGGTGATGGCGTCACCGTTGTCGGCAAGCTGAATTTCTGGGCAGCACGGGCCAGCATCACCGTCCAGGCCCTCGATATCCGCCCAAGCCTGAGCACTGTTCTTCGACAATTTGAGCAGGTGCGTCAGCGCCTCGAAGACGAGGGCGTGATCAACCCAGGGCGTCAACGTTCTCTCCCATCACAACCCGCCACTCTTGCCCTGCTCACGAGTGTTCCAAGCTCTGCTCTTGCCGACATGCTGCGAACCGGTCGCGAACGGTGGCCCATGACCCGCTTATTGGTCATTCCGATCCCTGTTCAAGGGGCTGTCGCTGATCAAATCATCAAAGTGTTGAACCGTCTCGCTGAACGATGTGAGGCTCTCGCAGTCGACGGCCTCGTGCTGGCAAGGGGTGGTGGCAGCAGGGAAGACCTCGCCGTCTTTGATGACGAGGCTTTATGCCGTTGCTTAGCCCAGTTCCCACGTCCTGTTGTGACCGGCATCGGCCACGAAGATGACCTCACCATCGCCGACCTAGTTGCTGACCATCGCGCAGCAACACCAACAGCCGCCATGGTGGCTTGCCTCCCGGATCGGGATAGCGCCAAGCGCAACCTCCAAGACCGTCGTCAACGCATGAAAGACGTCGTCGGCTGGCGGATCGAGAGGGATCGACAACGTTTGAACGATCGACGGGCTTTCTTACGGCAACAATCGCCATTACGGCGACTACAGCAATTGCAGGACGACTTGAACCGAAAACGTGACTTGCTGCGTGCCCTCTCTCCCAGTCGCTGGCTCCAGCGGGGGTTGGCTTTGCTATCCAACGATGCGGGCGAAACACTGAGTGGCGTGACATCAATCAAAGTGGGAGATCGCGTCGTTATTCAGATGAACGATGGTGAGCTCGATACTGATGTCAAAGTTGTTCGCCCCTCCTCACACCAATCCATGTCATGACTAGGGCTAAAACCAAAGCCACTCAGATCAAAGCCTGGAAAAAGGACATCTCTGGACTGTCCTACGAGGAGGCAACTCAGGCCTTAGATCTCATCTTGGCCGAACTTCAAAGCGACTCCGTTCCCATCGCAGATCTACAGAATCGTGTGTTGCACGGAGAAGTGGTTTTGGATCATTGCGAGGCCTTACTGAAATCCGTTGAGCAAGCGGTGCTACAACTCGACCCAGACAGCATGATTGAAACCAACAATTTGACTGAATCCATCACCACTAACGAATCGAGCAATGCGTAAGGCCCTTCCCTGGATCTACTTAATTCTCGCAATCCTTGGAGCCGTTCTGCCTTGGCGCGCGAACTTAGAGTTCATGGCAGAAAGCACTGGCAACTTCGACATTCAACAGTTTGTAGCCGATGCTTCGGCCACAGCAGCTGCCCGATCGTTAGGGGCTGATTTATTAATCGGTGCCACCGCGGTGAGCATTTGGATTTGCATTGAGGGTCCAAAACAAAAAATAAAAGGGTGGTGGATCGCCATCCTGTTGAGTTTTGGTGTGGCCTTCGCCTGTGGCGCGCCATTTTTCTTATTTTTACGAGAACGACATCTCCAAGCTCAAGAATCAGAATCCACATCTTGAGCCGTGATATCGATCGTTAAATCACTGGCAGGAATAGAAACAGCTGTCGATTCTTCTCCTTCAGTGCGAGAGCTGTAGGGGGTGCCGCAAACGCCGCACTGGAGATTGGCTCCAAAACCAACAGCACCACACGCAGGACAGGGTTGCAATCGCGACTGCAATACCTTCCAGCCAACCCATCCCAGTCCACCTAAGAGGATGGGAAGTACCAGCAACACAGCCAACAGACCACCCGCCAAATCAAGCAATACGCGACCGGCCCCAGCGGGCAGCAGTAGGAGTAGCCCAATCGCAATTAAAACGAAGAGAGGAGGACGATTCATTTTGATATCAGCCTCAAAAAAGATTAGTTATTTTTGCAGAATAATGATGGGAATCAAGCAACTGAACTGTTCGGATCTCCTTGGGACAACCTCCTCATCCGAGAAGCTGCTAGTTCAACGCTCCAACACTGACCAAAATAAAGAATGACACCGACCAACCACACCCAGAGAGTTAAAACAAGAACACCACCGATAACACCATAGGCCTGAAAACGATTCCCTAAAGAGACAAGACTCAGGCTCAAAGCAGCATTCAAAAACGAAAGGCCTAGCCCGATCAGAATCGAGCCAGGGATAAGAGGCATAATTGGCACTCTGCGACTAGGAAGAACTCTTTGCAACAACAATGCCATCAACGAAAGCGCTAAAGCAGGGAGAAGAATTTGACCGATCGATACAATTGGACTTTCTCGAACAAGCAACATTAACGACGGAATATAGTAATCTAAATTGCCAATAAATGCCTCTGGCAACCACCTAAATCCGGCCGCGATTTGATCAGCCAAAATCAAAACTGCAATCGCCAAAATGATGACAAAAGCCTCCACACGTGCGCGTACAAATTGATAAATCTGAGTTGACAAGGGAGAATTAATTGAAGCAGAAGGAAGGATTTCACTCCACAATCGATCAGCACCACGCTGTAGCGTTAGGTAAGCATTGCTTGCAGTAATAATAAGTACAACCACACCAAATAACCCGGCACCAAATCCTTGAGCCACCAAACCACGCAACGTGGAATCAACCAAATCAACTGCAGATGGGGGCAAAATCTGGGCAACAAATGTGATTAATTTATCGAGACTATCTGTGCGCCCAAAAACGCGGGCTGCAACGGAAAGGGCAATTAATAAAAGCGGGAAAAAAGACTGAAGAGTGAAATAAGCAAATGCAGCACTGAGATCAACGCAGGCAGCATCGCTCCAACGCTGGGATGCACGCCAGAGGCTGAGCACAAACCAGCGGAATGCCTTTTGTTTCAGCACCTCAGCTTGACCAATACATCTAAAAGTTACTGCAATAAAGACTGAAATCCAAGTGTAGGGGCACAAAAAAACCACCTCCGTGGAGGTGGTTTCTTCGTAAAAATAATCAGACCGTGATGGCCTTCAGATCATTTTTTTTTGAGAATGTTTTACCTGGCATTGAGCTATTTTCTCAGGGGGCTACCCCCCAAATATCGTCGCCGCTGATGCGTTTCACAACCGAGTTCGGGATGGATCGAAGTGGTTCCACACCGCCATGAACACCAGGATAGATACATTCTCAGAGGGTGAACCCTGAGAACTGCATAGGATTACAACTTACGTTGCGCGTCTGAATCAACAAAGAATTTGTCTTCAGGCAAGAACCAAAATGTTGGTCAAGCCCTCGGTCTATTAGTACTCCTCCGCTGCATCCATTACTGGACTTCCACGTAGAGCCTATCAACGGGTGTTCTTCCCGTGACCTTACTGGGTTACCCCATGGGAACACTCATCTTGAGGTGGGCTTCCCACTTAGATGCTTTCAGCGGTTATCCACTCCGCACATGGCTACCCAGCGTTTACCGTTGGCACGATAACTGGTACACCAGAGGTGCGTTCCTCCCGGTCCTCTCGTACTAGGGAGAAATCCTCTCAATGTTCCTACGCGTACACCGGATATGGACCGAACTGTCTCACGACGTTCTGAACCCAGCTCGCGTACCGCTTTAATGGGCGAACAGCCCAACCCTTGGGACCGACTTCAGCCCCAGGTTGCGATGAGCCGACATCGAGGTGCCAAACCTCCCCGTCGATGTGAACTCTTGGGGGAGATCAGCCTGTTATCCCTAGAGTAACTTTTATCCGTTGAGCGACGGCCCTTCCACTCAGAACCGTCGGATCACTAAAGCCGACTTTCGTCCCTGTTCGACTTGTAGGTCTCACAGTCAAGCTTCCTTCTGCTTTTGCACTCGTCAGCTGATTTCCAACCAGCCTGAGGAAACCTTTGCGCGCCTCCGTTACCTTTTAGGAGGCGACCGCCCCAGTCAAACTGCCCACCTGATACTGTCCGCTCCCCGGATAACGGGTGAACGTTAGAATCCTAGCTCTGAAAGAGTGGTATCTCACCATTGACTCCCTCGTACCCACGAGCACGAGATCAACATCTCCCACCTATCCTGCGCATTCAGAGCCCGGACACAATACCAAGCTACAGTAAAGCTTCATAGGGTCTTTCTGTCCAGGTGTACGTAGTCCGCATCTTCACAGACAATTCTATTTCGCCGAGCCTCTCTCCGAGACAGCGCCCTGATCGTTACGCCTTTCGTGCGGGTCGGAACTTACCCGACAAGGAATTTCGCTACCTTAGGACCGTTATAGTTACGGCCGCCGTTCACCGGGGCTTCAGTCGCCAGCTTCGCTTACGCTGACCGGCTTCCTTAACCTTCCGGCACTGGGCAGGCGTCAGCCCCCATACATCGTCTTGCGACTTAGCGGAGACCTGTGTTTTTGGTAAACAGTCGCCAGGGCCTCTTCACTGCGACCACATTGCTGTGGCACCCCTTCTCCCGAAGTTACGGGGCCATTTTGCCGAGTTCCTTAGAGAGAGTTACCTCGCGCACCTCGGTATTCTCTACCACCCCACCTGTGTCGGTTTCGGGTACTGGCAATCATGTCTTAACGGGTATAGAGCTTTTCTTGGAAGCATGACGTCACCAACTTCGCTGCCGTAGCAGCTCGTACTCACGCCTCAGCTCGGAACGTTTTCACCGCTCCTCAACGCCTCGAACGCTTGAACCAGTAACCAACATCTGGCTTGGCTAGCCTTCTCCGTCCCTCTTCCCAAAACATGACCGGTACAGGAATGTTGACCTGTTATCCATCGACTACGCCTTTCGGCCTCGCCTTAGGTCCAGACTAACCCTCCGCGGACGAGCCTGCCGGAGGAACCCTTAGGGTTTCGGTGCATGGGATTCTCACCCATGTTTTCGCTACTCAAGCCGACATTCTCACTTCTATGCAGTCCACATCCGCTCACGCTAATGCTTCGCCCCACATAGAACGCTCCCCTACCATAAAATCCGCAGCTTCGGTACAACACTTAGCCCCGTTCATTTTCGGTGCAGGATCGCTCGACCAGTGAGCTATTACGCACTCCTTTGAGGATGGCTGCTTCTAGGCAAACCTCCTGGTTGTCTATGCAATCCCACCTCCTTTATCACTTAGTGTTGATTTGGGGACCTTAGCTGGCGGTCTGGGCTGTTTCCCTCTCGACCATGGAGCTTATCCCCCACAGTCTGACTGCCTCGCTACACACAGGGTATTCAGAGTTCATCTCGATTTGGTACCGCTCTCGCAGCCCGTACCGAAATGGTGGCTTTACCCCCCTGCTGGAGCACGAGACGCTACGCCTCAACGTATTTCGGGGAGAACCAGCTAGCTCCGGGTTCGATTGGCATTTCACCCCTAACCACAGCTCATCCGCTGGCTTTTCAACGCCAGTCGGTTCGGACCTCCACTTGGTATCACCCAAGCTTCATCCTGGCCATGGTTAGATCACCCGGGTTCGGGTCTATAAACACTGACAAACGCCCTATTCAGACTCGCTTTCGCTATGGCTCCACCATTTCCGGTTTAACCCGCCAGTGCCTATAAGTCGCCGGCTCATTCTTCAACAGGCACACGGTCACCCTATGAGTAGGGCTCCCATTGCTTGTAGGCTCACGGTTTCATGTTCTATTTCACTCCCCTCCCGGGGTTCTTTTCACCTTTCCCTCGCGGTACTGTTTCGCTATCGGTCACACAGTAGTACTTAGCCTTACGAGGTGGTCCTCGCGGATTCACACGGAATTTCACGTGCTCCGTGCTACTCGGGATACAGCTAGCTCAGTTCAGTTTTCAGATACGGGGCTTTCACCCTCTGTGGCGTGCCATTCAAACACTTCTCCTAACATTCCTGATACACGTTGCTGTCCCACAACCCCGATGGTCGAAACCATCGGTTTAGGCTCTTCCCCGTTCGCTCGCCGCTACTTAGGGAGTCGTTTTTACTTTCCTTTCCTCCAGCTACTAAGATGTTTCAGTTCGCTGGGTTGGCTCGCGCCAGCCTATGTATTCAGCTGGCCGTATAAAAGGGTTGCCCCATTCGGAAATTCCCGGATCAAAGCGTGCTTCCAGCTCCCCGAGACTTATCGCAGGTAACCACGTCCTTCATCGCCTCTGTGTGCCAAGGTATCCGCCGTGAGCCCTTTGTAGCTTGACCAATTAACCTCTTAAACGCTTACTGCGGTTGAAAGCAGATTCTTCTGGTTTCATCAACAACTTTCGTTGCTCATAAAAACAAAATCAAACTCTGATTCGCTCGACACGAATCAAAGAACATCTAAGAGTCTCGGCTCTTGCTCAAAAGAATTTTCATTGTTCTAATTCTAAATTCCCTTTCGAGAATTCAGGCTTAAAACAATGCATCTGTAAGATGCTTTGTTTTTCCAGACTTACCTATGCAGTTGTCAAGGTTCTACTAGACATCAAATTAATCTTTCGATTAATCTGAGCCCAGCATCTTATCAACCAATCAAGCAAAAATTGCTTATCTGGCATGACAGGAAGCTGGGGTCCAATCTAGTGGACACATCTAAATCACATTCCCTCGAGTTCATCCTCCGGGTAACCGGACAATGGAGATTGAGTTCGGTCAGTGGAGGTTAGGAGACTCGAACTCCTGACATCCTGCTTGCAAAGCAGGCGCTCTACCAACTGAGCTAAACCCCCAACACCGAATGGGCCATCCTGGACTTGAACCAGGGACCTCACCCTTATCAGGGGTGCGCTCTAACCACCTGAGCTAATGGCCCAGGGGACTCTTCCCTTGCGGGGTGTGACCTAGACAAAGTTTAGGAACTGAACATCTCTTTCAATCTCTTGATGATTGCTCATCATTCTTTGAAAAAATGTTGAGGTACCGATCGACCTAAGGTGACAGGATTTCGGCCTAAGAATAAATTACTCAGACATCAAAATCATTGTTTTGTCTCCCTGTTAGGAGGTGATCCATCCGCACCTTCCGGTACGGATACCTTGTTACGACTTCACCCCAGTCATCAGCCCCACCTTCGACGTCCTCCTCCACAAGGGTTGGAGTAACGGCTTCGGGCGTGGCCAACTTCCATGGTGTGACGGGCGGTGTGTACAAGGCCCGGGAACGTATTCACCGCAGTATGCTGACCTGCGATTACTAGCGATTCCTCCTTCACGTAGGCGAGTTGCAGCCTACGATCTGAACTGAGCCACGGTTTATGGGATTTGCTTGTCCTCGCGAACTTGCTGCCCTTTGTCCGTAGCATTGTAGTACGTGTGTAGCCCAGGATGTAAGGGGCATGATGACTTGACGTCATCCACACCTTCCTCCGGTTTATCACCGGCGGTCTCTCTAGAGTGCCCAACTAAATGCTGGCAACTAAAGACGTGGGTTGCGCTCGTTGCGGGACTTAACCCAACATCTCACGACACGAGCTGACGACAGCCATGCACCACCTGTCACTGCGTTCCCGAAGGCACTCTCTCGTTTCCAAGAGATTCGCAGGATGTCAAACCCTGGTAAGGTTCTTCGCGTTGCATCGAATTAAACCACATACTCCACCGCTTGTGCGGGCCCCCGTCAATTCCTTTGAGTTTCACACTTGCGTGCGTACTCCCCAGGCGGAACACTTAACGCGTTGGCTACGACACCGAGGGGGTCGATTCCCCCGACACCTAGTGTTCATCGTTTACGGCCAGGACTACAGGGGTATCTAATCCCTTTCGCTCCCCTGGCTTTCGTCCATGAGCGTCAGTGATGGCCCAGCAGAGCGCCTTCGCCACTGGTGTTCTTCCCGATATCTACGCATTTCACCGCTACACCGGGAATTCCCTCTGCCCCTACCACACTCAAGCCCCTCAGTTTCCACTGCCATGATGGAGTTAAGCTCCACTTTTTAACAGCAGACTTGAAGGGCCGCCTGCGGACGCTTTACGCCCAATAATTCCGGATAACGCTTGCCACTCCCGTATTACCGCGGCTGCTGGCACGGAATTAGCCGTGGCTTATTCATCAAGTACCGTCAGATCTTCTTCCTTGATAAAAGAGGTTTACAGCCCAGAGGCCTTCATCCCTCACGCGGCGTTGCTCCGTCAGGCTTTCGCCCATTGCGGAAAATTCCCCACTGCTGCCTCCCGTAGGAGTCTGGGCCGTGTCTCAGTCCCAGTGTGGCTGATCATCCTCTCAGACCAGCTACTGATCGATGCCTTGGTGAGCCATTACCTACACCAACTAGCTAATCAGACGCGAGCTCATCCTCAGGCGAAATTCATTTCACCTCGCGGCATATGGGGTATTAGCAGCCGTTTCCAGCTGTTATCCCCCTCCTGAGGGCAGATTCTCACGCGTTACTCACCCGTCCGCCACTAACCCGAAGGTTCGTTCGACTTGCATGTGTTAAGCACGCCGCCAGCGTTCATCCTGAGCCAGGATCAAACTCTCCGTTGTAGATCAACCCCTTTTGGCTTTCACCTCAGATTGACTTGCTTCACCCACACATAAGCACTGGCGTACTTACTGCAGTTGTCGCCACCTTGTCTTCTGACAGATCAAGGGTTCTTAAGAGTGCACTTCTGATTTCTCATCGTGACTTTCCAGGATCTCAGATCCGGTCGTTGCTCCACACTGCGCACACCGACAACGCAAAGGCTCGTGAAAACCTCCTTGTTGTAAGCGCAATGCTTCATTGCAACTTAAATTTTTGACGGGACCTCACACCTTTATCGCAATTTCATTTGAATCCAAATCACATCTCGCGACGCGACTCAAACTCAAACGCGATAAAAGCGTCAGTTCCTAAACTTTTCAATTGTCCAGGTGCGACCAACTCGTATCACTCCCTCTCGGAAGCTGACGGCTGATCAACGCGGTCGTTTCCAACCGCTTTTGAAACTTACAACACCGTCGGATTTCTCCCGCGGCCTCGTAAGCCGACCTCAGAACATCTAAAGGCCTTCGCCTTCAGCGCTTCGGTCTTGCGCGCTCGTCTCTCGACTCCCGCGCAAGACAAAAACATAACACCCCTCGCACCCTCAACGCAACTGCTTGGCGTTCAGCCTTCCGAGAGCGCTTCACCCCATGGCAACAACCGATTGAGTTGAGGCACGGAAGCAGCTGCCAACATCGGAAAAGGGGCCTGGGAAAGGTCTTCCCCTGGCATCAAACGAGACGGATCGGCACCAAGCCAGCGGATCGGACAATCAAGCTCTTCCAACACCAACCAAGCCGCCGCCAAATCCCAAATTCTGGGCGTCGCTTAGAGCGCACCGACGGTTTGTCCCATCGCCACACTGACGAGATTGAGACTGGCCACCCCCAACAAACGAATCTTTCCAGGAAAGGGTTGATCCGGTTTTCGTTGCAAGACGCGAATCGAGCGACTGCATAGAGACACACAAGCGCTGTTCGCCGAGAGCCGTGTATCAGCCGTCAGCGCCTCTCCATTGCGAAATGCACCGCGACCCTTCAAAGCGACGATGCGTTGTCGCAACGCTGGGACATCCAAAAACACTTCACTGGGACGACCATCGACAAAACGAGCGACGGAGATCGCCCAGTAGGGAATACCCGCCGCAAAGTTGGTCGTGCCATCGAGGGGGTCTACAACCCAATAGGCCCGGGAATCAGGAACATGTTTTGAGCCTTCTTCACTCAACACCCCTTCGCCTGGCGCGATCTCTGCAAGACCTTCGACAAACGCCGCATCACTCCAACGATCACAAGCCGTAATCAGGGTTCCATCCGCTTTCAGGTCCGAAGAAATATGCCCAAAATCTTGGCGCTGTCGCTCTGAGACGCGGTCGATCAACTGCTCCACAGCGGCCAGTTGATCAGCGGTGAGAACCGCTGTCACCACAACGACCGAACTGATTCAGCGCGATCGGTGGATGCGGTGGAGATGGCCATCGCCGGACAAACCGACTTCAACGGAGTGGGCTCAATCGGAATCGACGTTTGCGTTTCGACAGTTTTGGAGGATGGCAACACAGGATTGCTGCAGGACACCAATGCATCTAAGCCGGTACGACGACGCAATTGAGCAAGGCTGGTGTTGTAGTCGCGAATCGCACCGGCGTAACGCAACTCAGCATTAGTGAGATCCCTCTGGTTGTTCACCACTTCCCTTTGGGTACTCACACCGGCTTGAACACGAAGCTGGGACAAACGAAGAGATTCTCGAGCCGAGAGAACTTCGCTCCCAGTGGTTTGAATGTTTTGGACAGCTGTTCGAAGCCCAAAGAAGCTTTGCTCCACCTCAAGGCGGATGGAATCACGCGCTCGGGCAAAGCGATAAGAACTCTCCTCAGCAGCTTGCTTGGAGCGGCGATACTCAGCGCGAGCCCTCCCTCCATCAAACAACCGCCAGGTTGCCCTTAAAGAGGTGGAATTCTGAACACTCCATACGTAGTCATCCATGTCGATATCCCCCAGCGAGGTCTTCCCACTCTGTCCCTCACGTCGGCTGGTACTACTGGTGTTGACGAAGCTGAGAACCGGCTGAACAGCTGCAAGAGATGCATTGGCTTCACTGTTATTGATCGAAATGCTCAATAACAAACTGTCGAGCTCTTCTCTGAAGTTGAAGGCGGCAACAATGCTTTCTTGCAACGAGGGTTGCCAGCTACCAAGTGGTCTGGCGGGTGTTGCTGCAGTGGGAGTGACGTCTTGGGGTAAATCCAACTTCGACGCCAGAAGACGACGCGACGTGTCCTGATCTCCCAATTTTGAAGTGAGGATGTTGCGGTCTCTCGCTAACTGAGTTTCGGCTTCAAGAACTTCAAGCTTGGTATTCACACCGGCATTAAAACGAGCACGGGCATCTCTCAAGCTCACCAACGAAGCACGAACCGATGCTTGGCCAATCCGAACGCCCTCGTCTGCTTCTTGAAGATTGAAGTAATCAGTGGACGTATTCAGCCGTAGATCGCGCAGAGCAATCGCATACGAATCACGAGCCTGCTCGTACTGATCTCGGGCAGCAGCGATCTGCGGAACACGCCTTGGATTAATAATGTCCCAACTCACCTGGAGACTGGCGTTGACACGCCATTCCCGGCCATACCGTTCGTTGTATCCATCGCGCGTCTCGTTACGAGTGAGGGGTGCACCGGTTAAGGGATTGATTTCACCGGTGTTCTTCTGCACCAGCCGATCCGGAACGAAATCAGGGTTTTGGAAGGAGTAAGACTTGAAATATTCAGGTAGACCGCTCGCTGAAAGGTCAACCGTGGGATACCAGGATGAAATTGCTGCACGCAAAGACGATTTGGCTTGTTCGACCTGACTCGCCGCAGCTTTCAAGACCGGACTATTTACCTCTGCCAGAAGCAACGCATCCTCAAGGGTGAGAGGGCGAAGTTCATGAATGCTGACTTGCTGTTTTTGATTCGGCAGCGCCAGGCTTGGGGGGGCCTTCAACGGCTGAAGAGACGGTGTTAATTCAGTAGCCGCAGGAGCTACAGCGTCATCGTTGAGCCTGGGTCGCCCACCCTTCAGCTGAGGTGCTGTCGGCAACGTGGATTGATCAGTTAACGCAGAAGTGGAGTCTTTTGATGAGCTGGCCTGTCCCAACACCGGTGAAGCTCCGGTTGCCATGACCCCCGCAATCAACAACAAACTTGCGGAAAACCGGTGCACAGCACTTATAAAACTTTCGCGGAGTTTAAGGAGTTTTTTCGTTCGCACTCAAGACCGAGGCCACGATGTCAGCCGCCCCATGCACGACTCGAATTGGAACAGGAATCTGAGACTGCACAGTCTCAAGCGTCATGTCATCCAGGAACACGGGCTGGCCCTGACGCAACATCACGGAGGGAAGCAACAGCTCATCTCCCAAATCTTGACCGTTCAAGCCATCCAGAAGGTCTTGACCCGTAAGTAAGCCCGTCACCACTTGATCTTGCCCCCAATACGGACTTGGCAAGCCAAACAGCTGCAGGCTCACACCCTCCACAGCATTCAACCGCTGGGTAACCGATTGCAAGGCGCTCTCCACGATGCTTCCCACCACCCAGCTGCAATGCCTGGGACGGTCGACGGCTTTGGGCAGTTCGGTCGACGCCTCATCAAGCGACTCCAAAAAGGCGCGAATGCTGCCAACACCATTCTCCTGCTGCGGAAAGTCCTCGTAATCAGCGCGGGGCGGTAGGGGGAGTCCGGCCATCAGGTACCACTCATCCGACAACCAGGCAAAACGTGATCCAAGCTGGCTTTGAAACTCAGACTGGATCTGTTCCACCTGAGCAATCACCGTGCGAGCACACCGGCTATCGACGGGGATCAACCCATCCTGCTCGGGGCGAAAGCGGGTCAATCCCACCGGCACCACAGCCGCAGACAAAACCGCTGGCCACTCTCCGATTGCAAAGCGTGCCAAATCGGAGAGAGTCCGTTCCAAGGCGGCTCCATCATTCAGCCCAGGACAAACAACAACCTGGGCATGAATTTGAAGGTCACGTTGATCAAACCAAGCGAGTTGATCCATCAACAATCCAGCGCGCTGGTTCACAAGCAACCGTGAGCGAAGCTCAGGCTCGGTGGCATGAACAGACACAAAGAGCGGTGATAGACGCTGGTCTTCAATCCGCTGCCAATCCACATCCGTGAGATTGGTCAGGGTGAGGTAGGAGCCATACAGAAAGCTGAGGCGGAAATCGTCATCTTTCAAATAAAGACTGTCGCGATGCCCGGGGGGCTGCTGATCAATAAAACAAAACGGGCAGTTGTTATTGCACTGACGCAGCCCATCAAATAACGCTTCAGTGAAGGCCAAACCAAGGCCGTCATCCGCGTCTTTTTCAAGGTCTACGCAGTGCAATTCACCAGCGGTGTCGAGGACTTGAAGGCTGAGTTCTTCTTCAACACAGAGATAGCGATAGTCAATTAAGTCCCTGGGACGAACCCCATTAATGCTGAGGAGTTGATCACCGGGTTCAAAACCCAGCTCCTCGCCAATGGAGCCAGGTTCAACGGTCGCCACCACTGCGGGCTGTGGTTGCCGTGCCGAAGTCTTGGGATCCAGAGCAGCAATCGCCACTCCAGTGGATGGCTCATTCCACACAAGCCAGCATCAACTGCTTATCAGTTTGCGCTTTTAAATGCCCACCAGACCAAAAGTCCTGCACCGAACACCAATCGATATCCCACAAAAATCCAGGTGCTGTTGCGTTGAAGAAAACGCAACAGCCAATCAATGGCCAACCAAGACACCACTGCAGCGGAAAAAATCCCCACAAGGAGAGGCAATGGCCCAGCCCCTGCGCTTGTGCTCAAAGCACTCTTCAGCTCCACCAAACCAGCAATGGAAATGGCAGGGATCCCCAGCAGAAAAGAAAAACGGGCGGCATCCGCCCGGTTCCAGCCATCAAATAACGACGCTGTAAGGGTGCTTCCTGATCGGGAGACACCTGGAATCACAGCTAATGCTTGGGCCAAACCCACCACAAAGCCATCACGTCCGGTGACACCCCCAAGCTGTTTAAGCCGCGGCCCCATGCATTCAGCCATTGCAAGAAATAGGGCCATCACAATTGAAACGATGGCAATGGACGGAACACTGCGCAGTGGCGAGCTGGCATAGCCCGCATGCCAAAAAAACTTGATGCCAAGCCCCAGAACCAAAATGGGCAAGGTTCCAATCACCATGGCAACTCCCAAACGTGCATCGGGGTCACGCCACTGTCCATGACGCACAGCACGGCTGATACCCGTGAGGACCTGAGTGAGATCTCGACGAAAATACGCAATGACTGCCGCGACGCTCCCCAACTGGATGGCAGCCGTAACGGACACTCCAGGGTCGTCCCAACCAAGCAACGCGGGAACAACCCTGAGGTGAGCAGTACTGCTAATGGGAAGAAACTCGGTGAGTCCTTGGACGATTCCGAGCACCAACGCCTCCAGAAGACTCAGAGGAGCTGTGGTATCGATCATTCGGGATCAAACATTGAGGCGACCCTATGTCGGGCACAGGCATCGAGAATGTCTTCTATGGTTTCGTGACTTTGTAACGAGGAGCACTTGGTCGGAGGCACCTGGCAATCCACAGCCTCCGACCGACAGTGGTTCGTTTCGGTCCCCAAGGCTGCTGCGGCCATGGTGGTGCTCCCGGTATTTCTACAGGCACCCTGGGTTCGCGTTCATCCCTTCTCTGCAACCCTGTTCACCGCTTTGCTGGTGGCCATAGGCGTTGTTTTAAATCGCAGCGACAATCAACAAAAAGCCGATTTCGGTTCATTAATCGTTGGTTTTAGCGGCAGTTGGCTGGCTGGATGTGTGTTCTGGGGTTGGCTGAGGGCCCATCCTGTTTTGCACCTTCCAGTAGAGGCCTTTGCTTTACCGCTTGCACTGGCCGGCTTTGGAACGCGTTGGCGGTTGGCCTCTGCCTTTTACTTGTCGTCTTTGGTGGGTACAGCCTTCACCGATTTGATGATGGCCATTACCGGAGTGATGCGCTTCTGGCCTGGGGTCGTGACCGCATCCATGGATACCGCTCCACAACTTCTGCATGAGGCAGGGCTCCACCTTCTTCATCCTTTACCCCTCACAGCACTGGTCTTAGCTGCCAGCTCCATCATTTGGCTTGCAGGAACATTGTCGAAACGTGAGACGGCTGTTTTCAAAAGCAACGACACGCTGGCCATGTCGGCAGCCGTTCTGATGACAACCCTGTGGGTAGATGGTCTTTTTCTCCTTGCAGCAGTCGTTCAGCCAGGCCTCAGTGGATTGATCGAGTGAAACGAACTGCAAAACCTCTGGGTTTTGTAGGACTAGATCGGGAATTCGACTTGTAGTCTTTGCAAACCGGCATTGCCGGCCGTCCCGTTCCGTCCCCTGATCGAGAGTAGTGATGAAGCGGCTTCTGAGCTGGCTGACCGGCGCCCTAGTAATGGCAGGTTTGTTATCAAGCCTTGTGCTCCCATCCGCTGTTTACGCGGAAGAGGACCTTCTCGGGAAATATTCGGGAAGCGAAATCCGCAACGTTGTGGATGACAAAATTGCTGAACGAGAAGGCAAGGTTGACCTCAACAACTCCTCCGTCCGCCGATTCCAGCAGTTTCCTGGGATGTATCCCACGATGGCCGGCAAAATCGTCCTGGGCGGCCCTTACAACAATGTTGACGACGTCCTGGAGCTTGACCTGAGCGAGCGTCAAAAAGAACTGTTCGCCAAGTATCGCGACAACTTCACTGTGACCCCGCCATCCATCGCCCTGAATGAAGGTGACGACAGGATTAACGACGGTTAGTACCGCTAAAACAAACGTCCAACACAGACCTGCTGTGATCGTTTAAACCGCCGGAATTGCCGGCGGTTTTTTTGCCTCCATGGCCCAGCCCCGTCCGCTTGATCCAATCCCTCCAGGTCCTTGGGATGTGGTGGTAGTTGGTGCAGGAGCAGCAGGCCTGATGACCTGCCTCGATCTACCGGCCGGCTTGCGTGTCTTGCTGCTGAACCGCAATACCGGACGCCGTTCCTCCAGCCGCTGGGCCCAGGGGGGCATAGCAGCGGTGACGCGGCCTGAAGACAACTCCAGTAGCCACGCCGAGGACACCATTCATGCAGGCGCTGGCCTTTGTGATGGGGATGCCGTTCGGCTTCTCGTCGATGAAGCTCCCCATTGCGTCGAGCGGCTGCAACGACTGGGAATGGCTTTTGACCGAGATGGTCCCAATCTCGCCACAACGCTTGAAGCTGCCCACAGCCATAAACGGGTTTTACACGTCCAAGACCAAACCGGACGTGCGCTGGTGGATGTGCTCCGGGAACGCGTCGAAGAACGGGAAGGCTTGCTGCATCGCCGTGGTGTTCGCGTCACCAAACTGACGGTGGAAAACGGAAGCTGCAGTGGCGTTCAAGTGCTCGATGGACGGCTGCTGTACACCGTGCAAGCGCGGGCGGTAGTACTAGCCAGTGGGGGCGGCGGACATCTCTTCGCCAACACCACCAATCCGGCCCAGGCGTGTGGTGAAGGTGTTGCCTTGGCCTCGCAAGCCGGAGCAGCCGTCGAAGACCTCGAATTTGTTCAATTTCATCCCACTGCCTTACGTCTCGACGACGCACCATGCTTCCTGATCTCTGAAGCGGTCCGCGGGGAGGGCGGTGTTCTCGTGGATGATCTCGGTTGCAGCCCAGTGGCGCACTTGCCGCGGGGAGATCTATCTCCCCGCGACCAAGTGAGTCGGGCCCTGGTGCAATCGATGAAACGGCAAGGGGTGGGACAAATCTGGCTTGACTTCAGTGCAATTCCCCGGGAACAAGCCGAAGCACGCTTCCCAACAATCCTGGACCGGTGCAGTGAATTTGGGCTCAATCCTTTGGAACATCCAATCCCCGTAGCGCCAGCCGCGCACTACTGGATGGGTGGTGTTGCCACCGATTTGCAAGCAGCAACCAACCTGCCGGGGCTCTTTGCCGTTGGTGAAGTGGCGTGCACAGGACTCCACGGCGCCAATCGCCTCGCCAGCAACTCCCTGATGGAGTGTTTGGTGTTTGCACACCAACTGAAATCGATCGAGCTGGGGCCGCAACAAACGCCGGTGAAACGATCCAAACCCGATCGCTGTGATCTGGATCTCAGTAGTGGAGAGAGCAGCACCGGGCTGATGGCAAGGATTGAACATCTGCGGCAATTGTGCTGGCAAACCGCCGGTGTCGATCGAGTTGTGCAGGGATTACGCCAGGCGCTCCAACAAGTCCAAGCAGAAGAAAGCTGGTTAGAAAAGCAACCGCTTTTGCAGCTGGTGAAGGATCTTGATCATGCAGAGACCCTTGAACTCGGAGACAGCAGCCGCAGGAATCTCAATCTGCTGCTCGACCTTCATCACCGTTTGCTAACCAGTCGCCTCATGCTGGAAGCAGGGCTGTTCCGTCGCGAGAGCCGAGGAGGCCATTTTCGAATTGATGCACCAGTGGCACTGCCTCAATGGCAGTGCCACTCACGCCAATGCCTCCAGCATGGGATCCGCACCCGAGCCGTACGGCGCTAATTCAAAAGTCGCGATCTCCCTTGTAGCCACTTAGGTCGGCGAGGCTGTCGAGCGATTTCACACCAGAATCAATCTCTCCATTGATTTCCCAGCTTGGGAAACCCTCCAACCCCTTGCTGCGACATAAATCAGCCTGATTGTTCTGGCCATCAGCAGCACACTCCACAACCTGCAACTGCTGACTTGCCTCCTTCCCAAACATCTCTTTCTGGTCATGGCAGTGAGGACACCAGTAGGCGGAGTACATCACGGCACCTCCAGCGGTGAGATGGTCCGCCAATGCGACTGACGCAGGAGAACTCTCCTGCGTCACCACTGGGGCGATGCCGGCACCCGTTTCAACGGATTCAGGACGGTCTGGATCGACCACCGACGCCCAAATCAATCCCCCTAACAGCACGGCAAGGGCCAAGAGCACACCCCGGAAAATCAGGGTGCCAGGGTCGTCCCAGCCACCACCAACCACCGAGAGCACTAAAAGAATTAGGGACAGCGCTGCTGAGAGAACACAGAAAAAACAAAATGCCTGAATCTTGAAGACCATCAGGCCCAACAAAACCCCGCTGAACACCGCCATTCCTGTGGAGACCATGAAGAGTCCCCACCAAGTGCGACGCGACAACTCCGATTTGTTTTCCTGCAGCCCTGGCAACAAGGGCACCAAGGCCATCAACACCACAACCCCATAGGCCACGAGACCCACTAACGAGAGCGGAATGCCATCAGCCAACGAACCCCAAGCACTGTTGAGCACCTTGTCGCACCCGTCAGCACCCATCGGGCAGGTGAGATCCCCAAGAAATCCCCAACGCTTCAGCGTGATCGACCCCGTATCAATGACGCCGATCGTGGCCAGCACTGCCATCGCAATGCGCGCCCACTTGGCTCCAGGGTCTTGACGACGACGACTAACGAGACGGGTGCTGCCCATCCATGACCTACAAGTGAGCAAATTCTGTCAGTTAGAGACCGATTCGTCCTCTCCCTAGGCTGATAGAAGGCTTGACGACGCAGAGATGACGAGCACAACGACTCAACCCACTACTCAACCAATGGCGAAACCCAAGGTCGCCTTCGCCCACTTGGGCTGCGAAAAAAATCGTGTTGACACTGAACACATGGTGGGACTCCTTGCTGAGGCGGGCTATGGCGTCAGTACCGATGAGGAGGATGCCTCTGTTGTTGTCGTGAACACCTGCAGTTTCATTCAGGACGCAAGAGAGGAATCGGTTCGCACCCTTGTCGGGCTTGCTGAACAAGGAAAAGAATTGATTATCGCGGGCTGCTTGGCCCAGCACTTTCAGGAGGAATTGCTCGAGTCGATTCCAGAAGCGAAAGCGATTGTTGGCACCGGCGACTACCAGCACATCGTGGATGTGTTGCAGCGGGTAGAAGCAGGCGAACGGGTCAACCGCGTCAGCGCAGTTCCGAGCTTTGTTGGCGATGAACATCTGCCCCGCCAGCGCACCACAGATCAAGCCGTGGCCTATCTCAAAGTGGCTGAAGGCTGCGATTACCGCTGCGCTTTTTGCATCATTCCGAAATTAAGAGGGGACCAGCGCAGCCGACCGATCGAATCGATCGTGGCCGAAGCCCACCAACTGGCGGAGCAAGGAGTTCAAGAACTGATTCTGATCAGCCAAATCACAACCAACTACGGACTAGATCTTTACGGCAAACCCAAGTTGGCAGAGCTACTGCGGGCCCTTGGCGAAGTGGAGATTCCCTGGATTCGAGTTCACTATGCCTACCCAACAGGACTGACAGCTTCGGTTGTTGCCGCATATCGCGACGTGCCAAACGTGGTTCCTTATCTGGATTTACCTCTCCAACACAGCCACCCTGATGTGCTTCGGGCCATGAACCGCCCATGGCAAGCGGATGTGAATGAACGGCTGCTCAATGAGATCCGAGAGCAACTACCTGATGCCGTTTTACGCACCACATTGATCGTGGGATTCCCAGGTGAAACAGAAGAGCACTTCCAACACCTGAAGCACTTCTTGGAAACGCAACGCTTTGATCATGTGGGGATTTTTACGTTTTCACCAGAAGACGGAACTGCCGCAGCCGATCTTCCGAATCGCGTGGACCCTGATGTGGCTCAAGCCCGAAAAGATGCTCTTATGGCGTTGCAGCAACCCATCGCAGCAGAGCGCAACCAACGCTGGGTGGGCAAAACGGTTGACGTGTTGATCGAGCAGCACAACCCACAAACGGGCGAGATGATCGGACGCTGCGCTCGCTTTGCACCAGAAGTGGATGGCGAAGTGCATGTTCAACCTGGCGATGACGGACAACAAGCCGCACCAGGAAGTTTTGTTCCAGTCAAAATTACTGGTGCTGATATCTACGACCTAACCGGACACATCGTTGGTGCTCGCTCGATGGTGGCGGAAGCCAGAGTGAAGGATTGACCGTTCTTCAACTGCAGCCCGAGCAGCAACGCCGGCTGTTTTTAGTCGCCTCTGGAGTGAGTACAGCGGGGTCTTTTGCAGGGATCACTGCCAAAGGCTGGATCCTGATGGATGGCAGCGCCGATCCATTTCTACTCGCTCTAAATTTTGCAGCGCTGGCGCTACCGACGCTCATCATTAGTGGCCCCGCGGGGGTGCGCACCGATCGTGTTGGCTGTGAACGGGTGCTTGTGCAGTCGCAATGGGCCCTCTTGGCCGCAGCTGGACTTGGGGCCCTGGCCATACCCCTCTTTGAAGGCATGGCGCAGGTGGTTTTACTCCTCAGCAGCACACTGCTCGTTGGAATCGCAGGAGCCTATGAACTCACAGCCCGAAATAAGTACTGTTCAATCCTCGTGGGGCCGAATCAATTGGGGAGCTATCTCACAAGCTTCTCCGTGGTGTTCAACGTTGGGAAACTCGTGGGGCCACCGATCGGCGGCTGGCTGCTAGCGGCAACCGGACCTGCTTGGGCCTTGGGTATCGATGCAGCCAGTTATTTACTGCCCATCGCCAGCGTGATGTTTCTTCTGCAGCCAGATCGCACAAGGGAAGTGCGCAGCACCAACGTAAAGAATGCCAGTTTGAGCAGTGCTTGGCGACAGTGCGGCCCCACCTTGCAAGGCGTGCTCACGCTCACAGCGGTGATGTGTTTGGTGGGATTTTTCCATCCCGGACTGGCCCCGCTGATTGCTTTTGAAGTGCTTGGAGGGAAACCCACGGACCTTGGCCTGTTCACCAGCGTGCTGGCTGCAGGCAGCATTGCTGGTGGGGTGGTGCTGCAACGCAACAGCGTCCAATTCAGCCATCGACCTTTCCTCACCCTCGGAGGGTTTGGAATGATTACGGCCATTGCCCAACTGGGCATGTCCAGAAGTCCTGGGGTGGCATTCAGCTTGGCTATGGCCTTTCTGATCGGGGCCGGCACCGCAGGCCTCTTGAGCAGCTGCAACCTAATCACTCAAATCGGGTCTGATCCAGTCATGCGGGGGCGCATGGCCGGACTCAGCCAAATCGCCTTTCTCGGCGGGGGTGGGATCAGTGGCCTCTTGGTGGCAGGAGTGGTTGTAGCAACCAATCTTTCAACAGCCTTTGCCCTATGCGGAGGAATCAGCCTTGTGGTGGCGATTCGTTGGATCCTGACCCGCGGCCAGAAAACACTCGAACCGATCAGATCAACTTGATTCCCTTCAGAAGCTTGGTGAGCACGAAGGCAACAACGAGACCAGTCCCAACGAGTCCGAGGTAGATACCAACGCCCATGAGCAAATAAGGAAGTCCTCACTATTAGATCAGAGATTCAGTAGCTGAAGGGACAGAGCCGACAGGCTTTGTGAAATTGCGACGTTTGTATCTCAGACGTTGGCCAACCTCCCGCAACGAACAACTCACGGACGAACCTCAATCGCTGAGAGGGGAATTCGTCCACAGCAGAGATCCATGACAGCCGAACCTCGAAAAAAGGTTCAGGATGGAACAGACACCGTTCAATCTTGAACGTATGCCGTGCCCTCATTAAGGCAAGCCTCCGCTTTCTGAAGCTCACGCCCTAAGTACAAAGCGTGATCCAGACAGCTCAGCGGATGGGGGCCATCACCTTCAGTGAGCTGGATTCCGACTTGTTTCGCAGTCGAACCTCGATAGACAGCGGACGGTTGCCTTGGTCCATTACCGCCCTTGCAACTCAACACTTCCCCTGTCTCAGGATCATGGGCGAGCCCCTTGTCGTCGATGGTGTTGCCGTAATGCTCCAGCACCAGCTCCGCTGAGCCAGAGTCCACCTTGATCAAGAAGTAGCCCTTGGGATCGAGGGCAATGAATCGCTGCGACAAACGCTCATCCAGCTCTTCACGAGCTTCGGATCGCGGAACAACGTCGGAAAGCTTCGCCATGGATTGAATTTACAAACCCAAGGTGGGGGACTCTGCCTTGAAGGGCAGCTCGGCATTGATCGCATCGATTTCTTCCAACATCAAGCCATTCACCTTGGGCAACCAAGCGCGAATCAATGCATCCATCTGTGGTTCATACCAACGGTGCAAACTGGCATGCGGCTGAGCCACAAATCCACGCCGCCGCTTGTGACTACCACCTGCGCCGGGATCAAATGATTTGATCCCCTGCTGAAGAGCCCATTCGATTGGAGCGTAATAACAAACCTCGAAATGCAAGCAGTCAATTTGCTCGTGCGTCCCCCAATATCGGCCCCATAGTCGGGTGGCATCACGCACGCAGAGCGACATCGCTACGGGATCACGGGGATCGCCTCGATGAGCCGAAAACAACACAATATTTTCGCGATATTGGTCAGCTAACGAGGCGAAAAACCCCTGCTCCAAATACTTACTCCCCCATGGCCCCCACTGAGAACAATGCTGCTCATAAAATTGATACATGATCTCTAAAAGTTCACCATCAAGCTGATCACCAGTGAGGGGCGTCACCATGACACCGGCTTTAGCAACAGCCTTACGCTCTCGCTTGATATTCCGGCGTTGATTAGCGTTAAAACCCTGAAGGTAATCGTCAAAAGATTGATCATTACCACGGCTCCAAAGACTCTGCTGATTCAGCCAAACCGCACAACCTGCCGCCTCAGCTAAAGGGCGCCAAGAAGGATCGACATATAGAAAATTACAACTCAATATCCCATTATTTTCACAAAAACGATCGATTGTTTGCAACAACACTATCGTTAGCTGAACCTCATCTTCCCCAGGAAGCATATGAAATCGGTAGCCCGTAACCGGGCTCACCGGGCTCATGCCCAAAAGCTTGGGGTAGTAGCGCAAACCAAGATCTGCTGCCAATCGAGCGAAGGCCTGATCAAAAACAAATTCGCCATAGCTATGCCCCTTTACAAATAAAGGGGCTACAGCGATGGGCGTTTCGTCGCGCCATAGGGCGAGGTGAAGCGGTTGCCAACCCTGATCAGGAATTGTGCTTCCTGAACTTTCGAGGGCATTAAGCCATTCCCATTGATAAAAGGGCAAGGAATCTTTCCCGATCATCTCAACCCATTGCTGTGGAGAGATCTCAGCAACGGAACGGTGCCAGCGCGCAGTGAGAGAGGTCATAGGTGTAACCCCCGCCATCCGAATTGATTAACGCTAACGAAAGAGACCGAGCTAAGGCTCCCAGCTCCAATCAAGTCAGGAGTCCGCTGCAAACGCAATCAAACCCTGGGTGAAATCAAGGTGAAGCTCATCGGCATCAACCCCCCTCAAAACTGCTTTCACATCGTTGGACTTTACGATCAATGCATTTCTTCCCTTCTGCTCAATACGAGTAGATGCACATCCACAAAATTGAATCTTATCTCCCACCTCAAAGTCCATCACCTGCAAATACCCATCCCCTCCATTGAGGGTGACAAAAGTATCGCGGCCCTTACCGCCCCAAACCTTAAATTTACCTTCCACAGTAGAAATAATATCATCTCCGGCGAGTCCATAAATACGCTGATTGCTAATTAAACCTGTGAGCTCATCCGAGCCAGACGTGCCCCTAAGTTTTCTTTTTTTGTTTTTCTTTCCCATCAAAAGATAACTTTACTAGCTCTACTCTCACATTAATCATCATCCCGAACTCTGCCCACATCCGAGGGAAGCTCGAAGGAAAGCCAATCAAGGATGCACTAATGCACTCGTTGCCTTCGGTAGCGGAGCACCATTTCACCCTCACCCAAGTCTTCGAGCCCATCGCAGCTCCAGGCCCCAGCTCCCAGCATTGAAAGTGGGAGTGGTTTCGCATCAACAGGCAGCCATGTGTGTGGCCCGCCAAGCAATGTCGGCACCAGTGTGAGCTGAAGGGCATCTACGCAATCAGCTTGCAGCACTTCCGCCGCCAAAGACGCACCCCCCAACAGCGCGAGGCGTCGCACCCCACAGGCATACAGAGCTTCAAGGCGCTCGGGCCAAGAGTGGCCTAACGGAATCCAGCGATCAAAACCTTCAGCGGGAGCTTTCGGTGCCAACAACCATCGCTCCAAAGGCTGCCGAAAAAATTGCCACTGCAGGGGGAACGCATCAGATCGACTCACCACCACCGCCGTGGGCTGGGCGGATCGACCTTGATCGACGCGTTGTTGAAGCAAGGCCCGATCCCGGATTAAACAAGTGCTTTGGTGGGCCCGTAACGTCCCTGCACCCATCAAACAGGCGTCAGCCCAGGCCAGTGCTGTGTCAAGAACACGACGATCTCCCTTCCCTCCCAATTGGGCTGCACCACCCTCAGCAGGCGCCAAACGACCGTCTAGCGAAATAGCCAAAACAAGCCGTGTTTCAGGCCGCTCGAGCGCTGGAGCAGCGCAGTCGTCAGATGGCTGCAACGGCATCCATCGATGCCGGAAGCATTTCTAGCTGTGGCACTTCCGCATACACCTCGGCTGCGTTATTCGGACTCTCCTGGAGGCGCACCTTATGCAGCTGAGCTCCAATGGCCTTAATCGGACTGGAGAGGCGATCAGCAATGTGGAGAGCAATGTTTTCTGCGGTGGGGACGCACTCAGCAAAAAACGGCACATCCTTGTTCAAAAAGGTGTGATCAAACGGCTCAACAACAAGATCATCGACCAACCGTTGCAGGGCCGACAAATCGCAAACCATTCCGGTGCGGGGGTCGATAGCCCCACGGACCGTGATGTCCACCAAATAGTTGTGCCCATGGCCATGGGGCCGAGCGCACTTGCCGTAGATCTGCTCGTTTTCTTCCTGACTCAACTCCGGACGGGCCAGACGGTGCGCTGCTGCGAAGTGGGTACGAATGGTGAGGAATGCATCCATGGAATCTCCGAGATAGTCGGCCCAGAGGCCCGGTTGTTCGTAGAGGCGTAAAGCCGTAATTGGAAGGTGGGAACGAAGACGATGCCAAATCGTTCGAACCAGTGCCTCAGTGGTGGGGAGGCAACCCTCCGAACTCGACACATCAAACTCCGGCCAAGCTTCGTTTAAAAAGCGAAAGTCGAGCTGCCCTGTGACCTCGGAGCGGATCGCGTGCTTCACCTCGGAGAGGTTCAACACCATGCCATCGGCATCAAGATCGCCCGCCATCGAAACGATCAGCTCATAGTTGTGACCATGACCTGGCGCGAAACTACAAGGACCAAATCGAGCAGCATTGTCGTCTGCTGACAGCTCTGGCAACCAGTAGCGATGGCTGGCACTGAAGCAGGCCCGACGTGTGATCACGCAGGAACGGCCTTGGCCATGCCGGGCAATCGACTTCGTTTCAGTCATGTGACATTCCGGCCGAGGAGCATCCTAATGAGCTAGCGGCAATTTCGAGCGATGACAGATCCCATTCTTTCCCTCAAAGAGCGCTTAAGCGGACGCAGCATCTACCTCATCGGAATGATGGGGAGTGGAAAAACGAGTACTGGACGCCCCCTTGCGAAACGACTGGGGTATGGCTTTGTCGATGCCGATGCTGTGATCGAACAGGTGGCCGGCTGCACGATTCCAGAAATTTTTGAACGGGATGGGGAAGCAGGCTTCCGCTCCATCGAAAGCCAAGTGCTTAATGCGATCAGTCAGCGCCATTCCCTGGTGGTGGCCACAGGCGGTGGAGTGGTAACCAAACCAGAAAACTGGGGACAACTGCACAGCGGCATCGTGGTTTGGCTTGATGTGAATCGGGCCCAGCTCATCGAACGCCTGCGGGACGACTCAACCCAAAGACCGCTGCTGCAACAACCAAACCCCGAAGCAGCCTTAGACACCCTCCTCCAGGAAAGACGGCCTCTTTACGGCGAAGCGGATCTCACGGTGGTGATCAAGGACGAATCACCGGATGCCGTCGCGGATGGCATCCTGCAACTCCTTCCGACGCTCATCAAAGATCCAACCGAACAACGCGAGCGTTGATGGAGCCTTGATCTCAGAGCGTTGAGGGTGGCTCCAAGCGCACCGCAAACCACTGAATCGAAACTCCCGGACTGAGCTCCAAATCACAGGCTGTGTCGAGCAATCGCTGGGCAGCAGCCTCCACACTCGACAAACCAGCCAAGTCGGCTGGCAACTGATCCATCGTCTGCAACCAGCGACTCAGCCATGCCAGGGTATTTGGGACATCGAGCAGCTGTTCTGGCTTGCCCGGTTCCAACACCACGTAATCATCACAAGCACGAATCAAGGGATCAGACATGGGCCGTAACTTGCTTGCGCTTCTGATCGGGTTCTCCATCCTGCTCGGTGGATCCCCCGCATGGGCGTCGCCTTTGGAGCAAAGGCTTGAGCTTTGGCCTAACTGGACGTTGCCGGCACCTCTCAGCCGCCCCTCCAGCCGTGATGACCTGATCTATCCGCAATGGTTCCAGGGCCGATGGCAGGTGGAAAGTGTCGACCTCGACGCCCTTGACCAACCCGCCCTCAGCCACGAAGCGCGCTTCATTTCCGACAACCAAAACAGACTTGTAGGGGATCGCGCCTTCAATGCCAATGCCATCGGTCGCGCCCTACTCGGTGAACAGCTGCTGCGGGTCGAAGACGACCCCAGGTCATCCAATCGTCAGATGGCACAGCTAACAGGTGATCGAAGGTTGGAAACCACCGTGACTGGCAGGCGGCAGCTATCTCCCAATGCCGACACGTTTTTAGCCGATGAGTTAGTTCTCCAAATCCTCCACGCACCCGGGCCACCAAGATTGAGTCAGGTGGAAACCTTGAGCCGATATCAACGCTGCGGTTTAGACATCTGTGCCGAGCAGTGGCAAGGGATATTCCCCCCACCAGGAGAAAATTTGCGCGACACCATCAAGGCCAGCCACCACTACCAGCTGCGGTTCACACCTCTTCCAGCGTCCGCTCCATCAACTTGAGCTCGAGTTGATCTCGCCACTGGAAGAGGGGCTGAAGTTTGGGGTGATCACTCAAGCCAGGCACCCCTTTCCCTGCCAATGCTGCACCCGCAGAGGAGGGGAAACACAACAGCGACAGTTGAGCGGCCACAGATAAGTCGGCCATGGACATTTCATCTCCCACAAGCCAGGGACTTTGTTGAACGGATGCAGACAACTGCTCAAGGCTGGTGAGCAAATCCGCACGCTCGTTCTGATTCACCAACTCAGTAACGCTGCCGACCCAGCCACCGGGGATCGCACCCATCACCGTGCGCACCGGATCAGGGAGATCATCGGGGAGTAGTGCAACACGCAGAGATGGATCCATGGCCGCCGCCTGAACGAGGGCAGAGCGTCCAGCTGCGGCCAATGTTGTATCGGCCCAATCCTCAATCAGTTGCACCTGAGCCGCCTCACGCACGTCGCCAGGTATTAGTGCTGGACTGGGTTCTCGTTGTTCAAGGTGCCGAGCAATCGCAGACGAATCGGCCAAGACAATGTCGCCATCCACCAGGACAGGAACCTGGCGCTGGCCAGACATTCGGAAGACTGCGACCTGGCCGATCCCCGGCGTGACATCAACCGTCCGGTAGCTGAGCCCTTTGGCCTGTAGCACCATCCGAACCTTCAGGCAGAAAGCGGAATGGCGAAATTGGTGCAGTTCCATCATCACCGAAGGTCCCATAAGCCCGGCAGAGTAGCTATCAGAAACCAGAGCTCGCCAGCACCATGCGGGAGTTTTTCCTCAATGTCACCCGTTATCCGCGTTATTTGGTGACCTTCACGCTCGGGGTGATGAACTCCGTAGCTGAACCCCTCGCCCAGAGACGTAGCAATCCGGTGACGGCGGTGGCCATGATCGGAGCCCTCATCAGTGGTTTCATCAGCCTCTCGTTCGTGCTCCGTGCCATGGTGAATGGAGTACCGATGGCGTAATGGCTCAGGGGCGACGGGTAGAGCGGGTCGCAGCCCTGATCCGCAAAGAAACCAGCGAACTACTGATCAATGGCATCCGCGATGAACGGGTGCACAAGGGCATGGTGAGCATCACATCGGTTGAAGTGGCTGGGGATCTTCAACACTGCAAGATTTTTGTGAGCATTTTTGGTGAACCCAACGACCAAAATGAAGTGATGGAAGGGCTCGAAGCCGCTAGTGGTTTCCTGAGAGGTGAACTGGGGCGTCGTCTACAAATGCGTCGCGCACCCGAGGTGAAGTTTCAATTGGATCGAGGCCTAGAGAAGGGAACGTCCGTGCTTGGGCTCCTAAACCAACTCGAAGATCAACGCCAAGAACGCGGCGAAATCCCCCCGGGAAGCGATGAGCTGCAGCCCGATTGATCGACTAGCGCAAAAGATTGCCGAGCTAATCGTGGTCCGAGCCAGTGGCCACCTCTCCGATCCACAACGTCGCTACCCGCGCTGGGAACTCAACAACGCAACCCTGGAACGTCTCCTGCATCGGGGCGTCGGGGGCGTGATCCTTTTGGGGGGAAGCGCTGTGGAATTACAGCAGCGAACTGAAATGTTGCGGCGATGGAGTGCTCAACCCCTCTTGCTCTGTGCCGATGTTGAAGAGGGCGTTGGCCAACGCTTTGAAGGAGCAAGCTGGCTCGTCCCACCGTTAGCACTCGGCCGGTTGTACCAGAACGACCCTCAGCGGGCGTTGGACTTGGCCGAGCGCTACGGCCGTTGCACTGGAGACCAAGCGCGCCGGTGCGGACTGAACTGGGTACTTGGACCGGTTTGCGACGTCAACAACAACCCTGCCAACCCGGTAATCAATGTGCGGGCTTGGGGTGAAGATGCCGCCACTGCCGGAACACTTGCTGCAGCATTCCAACGCGGACTCAGCCGAACCGGTGTGCTGGGTTGTGCCAAACACTTCCCAGGCCACGGAGACACCAGCAGCGACTCCCACTTAGACCTACCTGTCCTTCCCCACAGCAAGGAGAGATTGGCCGCGGTTGAACTCCCGCCCTTTCAGGAGGTGATCGCTGCGGGGGTCGACAGTGTGATGACAGCCCACCTGTTACTCCCAGAGCTGGATCAAAACCATCCCGCAACGCTCTCAACAACTGTGCTCACCAACCTGTTGAGACACGACTTGCACTTTGACGGCTTGGTTGTAACCGACGCCCTAGTGATGGAAGCCATCACCAAGCGCTACGGCGCTGCTGAGGCCGCGGTGTTGGCCTTTGAGGCTGGAGCGGATCTGATCTTGATGCCCGCCGATGCCGATGCAGCGATCGACGGTTTATGCGATGCCTTTCGCAGCGGACGGCTGCCCATGCAGCGTTTAGAGGACTCCCTACAACGGCGGCGGCAAGCGCTGAAGCGAATCGACAAGCACCAACCACTCAACCCAGCACAGGACACCCCACTTCCATCTGAGTCGGAACGACAACTGGAACAGGAGCTCGTCGCTGCCTGTCTTCATCTCCAACCCAGCACAGGCATCAACTGCAGCCAAGGAATCAATCTGATTCGGGTGGATGGCATCGTTCCTTGCCCTGTTCTCAGTGGCACAGCGCCTGCGCTTCGCCTACCCGAGGGGCAAGGATTCAAGAGCCTGGTGATCCACAGTCAAGGCCCCTCTCCTTGGCAGCCAGACCAGGATTCCCCCCTTGCCTTGGAACGCCTCGGGCAGGGTCCGGTGCTTCTGCAACTCTTTATGCGGGGCAATCCTTTTCGCGGCACGCAAGACAGCATCGAGCCATGGTCGGCAGCAGTGCAGCAGCTCCAAAAGCTCCATCGGCTGGCTGGTCTTGTCGTCTACGGCAGCCCTTACCTATGGGAGCAGTTAAGAACCGTTCTGAAGCCCGACATACCAGCTGCTTACAGCCCAGGACAAATGCCTGAAGCACAACAACAAGTGCTGAAAAGTCTGCTGAACCGCTCACACACCGCAGCTTGTAACGCTGATTTCACCGACTAACCGCTTTAACCTCGGCCGATCCAAGGGCCCTAACTGATGCTCAGCCTTTCCATGATCGTGCGCAACGAGGAGGCACGACTGGCAACCTGCTTGGCCTCCGTGAAGGGGTTCGCCGATGAAATGGTCGTGGTGGACACCGGTTCTATTGATGGCACGGTGGCGATCGCCGAACAAGCTGGGGCCCGCGTCGAGCAGATGGAATGGCCTGGGGATTTTGCCCCTGCCCGAAACCATGCCCTGAAATTCCTCACGGGCGATTGGGTGCTGGTGCTGGATGCGGATGAACAACTTCGGCCTGAAGTGGTTCCGTCTTTAAAAGCCCTGATGGCCCAGCCCGATGTATTGGTTATCAACCTGCTTCGCTATGAGATCGGGGCGGCCATGGCTCCTTACTCCAGCGTCAGTCGGTTGTTTCGACGTCATCCCAGCATCCAGTGGAGTCGCCCTTATCACTCGATGATCGATGAGAGCGTTCAGGCGCTCATCACGTCTGAGCCTCAGTGGCGTATCGCGAATTGCAGCGAACCCGCCATCCTTCATGACGGTTACAGACCCGAACTTCTCTCTGGCTCCGACAAAGCCGATCGGCTGCGTGAAGCGATGGAGGACGACCTCAAACGACACCCTGGGGATCCCTACGCAAGCGCCAAGCTCGGGGGACTCTTGATCAGCGAAGGCCGCGCGTCTGAGGCCATCCCGCTGTTGCGACAAGGCCTTGAAGGTGCAACCGCCCAGAGCAGCGAGCGTTACGAACTGCTCTTGCATCTCGGTTTAGCGCTCAACGAATCCGACCCAGACGAAGCCGTTGCCTTCTATCGCCAAGCCCTAGATATCCCGCTTGATACCCGCATCACCCTTGGTGCTCGCCTCAACCTGGCAGCCCGATTGATGGAACAAGACCAACTCGATGAGGCGATCCAACTCACGCAAACCGCCACGCAACGGGCACCGGAAGTGGCCTTGGGTTGGTACAACCTCGGCTTAATGCTCCGCAAAAAAGGCGAGATCGCCTCGGCCCTCGAGGCCTATGGCCGTTCCCTTGCCTTGGATCCCAACAACGCCGCATGCCATCAAAACCATGCCGTGGCCAGGTTGCTCGGCGGTGATATCGAAGCCGCCCGCAACGGTTTTCGCAAAGCGATAGAACTCCTAGCGGCCCAAGGTCGCAGCGAGGAGGCCCGCCAACTGCGCGACAACGTTCAAGGAATCGTGAAACTTGATGCGGAGCTGGTGATGTGAGCCTCCCCGCCTCGAGATCGGACCAGCCATTGCAACACCGCACCGTGGTCATCACCCGCGCGGCCGAACAGCAAGGAGAAGCCAAAGAACTCCTGGAAGCCAAGGGGGCCAACGTTCTTGACTTGCCAGCACTGGTGATCGTTCCACCAGACCACTGGGGGCCTCTAGACGATGCCTTGGCAGACCTCGACAATTTTCATTGGCTGGTGTTTTCCAGTGCCAATGGTGTTTTGGCCGTTGAACAACGACTTCAACGACAGCAGCGCAACCTGTGCCGGCTGCCGAGAGGCCTAAAAATTGCAGCCGTTGGACGTAAAACAGCAAGGCTTCTCGAGGAGCTAGGAGCCCCCGCCGATTTCGTGCCTCCCAGCTTTGTTGCTGAAAGTTTGATTGATCATTTCCCTGTATCCGGCTGGGGGTTAACCATGCTTCTGCCCAGGGTTCAACAGGGCGGCAGAACGGTCTTGGCAGATGCCTTCGGCGAAGCGGGGGTGCGCGTCGTGGAGGTTGCCGCCTACGACTCTCGCTGCCCAGAACACATGGCAGAACCAGCCGCAACGGCCCTCGCCGATGGTGCTGTGGATGCGATCGCTTTCACCAGCGGTAAAACCGCAACGCATACCGCCCAGCTCATGGAGAAGCGCTTCGGAAGCGAATGGAAGCAACATTTGAACGGAGTGGCCGTGGTGTCGATCGGTCCTCAAACCAGCCGAAGCTGCCGTGAGCACTTCGGCCGAGTGGATGCTGAAGCCGACCCGCACGACCTTGAGGGATTAGTGGAGGCCTGCACTCAAGCGATACAGAGCAAGTCTTGAGCTTTTCCATTCTCAGCCAACTGAATACACCCTTTTTGACCATCAATGTTCAACACCGACCAACCCTCAGGCAAAACGAGGGGCTGATCCTGAGAACATCGCCCGCGGGGACCAACACAGATCTCACCACGACTCATCCCAAAGGAGAACAACGCACGCGTTTGCTTGCCAACAGTGAGAACACCCAACAAACGGGAACCACCAGACGAAGGTTGGTCGGCTCCAGTTGCAAGCGGTAGGGGGCTAAAAGGATCAGCACGGCCCGAAGGGACCGCAGCTTGAACTTGCTGAGCTGTCGGTAGTGGCTTTAAACCGGTCGCCCCGGGAATCAACGGCGGCAGCGGTGATGCTGCACTGCTCTGCTGGGACTGCAGAGCCAAAGGTGGGACGTTTTGTTCAGCAGAGGGGGCCATGGACGCTTGGTCTCCACAGGACGAAAGGCCAAGGGCAAGCACCAGCCATCCAAGAGAATGCATCAAGCGTGCATTAGTCGACGACTTCCACCAAATCACGGAAACGGTCAAGGTTCGCCTGAAGCTCCTTCGTCACAATCCCACCCAAGATGCTTGGCTCCATCAACGGTGCCAAGACCCTGGGCAGTTCGTAACTCACGCTCAGCTTCACAACGGTGCAGTCGGGCGTCTGGGGATAAAAGCGCACCGCACCCTTGGTGGGCAGCCCGCCGACCGATGCCCAATGGAGTTGTTGCTCTTCCACCCGCTGGGTAATCCGCGCTTTCCAGGTGAATCGAAAACCCTGGGCAGCCAAAATCCAATCGGTGAGATCCGGATCATCTTTCTGGGTTTTCACCGATTCGATCCAACGCATCCACTTCGGCATTGCCTCAAGGTCGCTCCATACCGCCCAAACCTTGTCTGCAGAAGCCTGGACCTCCGTTGTCACTGTGTTCTCTAGCCAACGTCCCATCTAGGCCACCGCTGCGTTGGTCGCCAACCTGACCGGCTGATCAAGGATGGCAGCAGCCGCCAAATGGCCGCTCATCGTGGCCCCTTCCATGGAATCGATGTAGTCCTGCTTCGTGTAGCTGCCAGCCAAAAAGAAATTTCCGATGGGCGTGCGCTGGTCGGGGCGATAGGGCTCCATCCCAGGAGCCTCTCGATAAAGCGATTGGGCCAGCTTCACAACATTGCTCCAGGTGAGCTTGAGGTTGTGGGCTGATGGGAAAAGAGCCCGCACCTGGCGATCTGTATGGGCAACAATTTCATCCACCGACTTAGGGATCCAAGGATCACCTGGTGTGAGAACACATTGCAAGAGCGACCCCTCACCCTCTTTGCGGTAATCCTCTGGGCTAGCGAGTGCGAGATCAGCAAAGCAGCTGAAATCCGCATCTGCGGTGTAAAGCAGGTTGTTTAAACCGGTGGGGTTCTTGAGATCCCGACGTTGGCTCTCATGCTCATCATTGAGTTCCGTTACCCAACCGTCGTAACGCAGCTGCACTGTGGCCACTGGTACGGCTTCAAGCTGGTGAATCGCCTCAAATTGAGGGAATTTGCGCCAAGCCTCAGGCAATAGCTTCTGGATACCCGGAACATCACACGCAGCTAAATAGATGTCGGCTTCAACAGTGGTATCACCCTCAGGTGTTCCCAACAGAAGACTCGTCACGACAGGATTTTCACCATCCGAGAACTGAACATCCTTCACTCGATGGCGCAAATGCAATTTGGCGCCACGGGCCTGGATGTAATCCAGGATTGGACCTGTGAGCCAGCGATGGGGTGACCCCTTGAGCAGATTCAGCTTCGATGCTTCGGTTTTCGAAGCAAACATCATGAAAATCGTGAGCATGCAGCGGGCCGATATCGCTTCGCAATCGATGAATCCCAGCGCGTAAGCAATCGGATTCCACATGCGACGGATGCTCTCAGGACTCCCGCCATGGCCCACAAACCAATCCTGGAAGCTGACTGAATCCAAAGCGCGGATCGTACGCATCGCGCCCTCGTAGTCCACCAGCCCACGCACGATTGGACTGGTGCCAAGCGCTAAGGCGTTGCGCAGCTTGTCGATCCAACTGAGCTGAGGTGTCGTGAAAAACGCCTTTAAGCCGTTAAACGGGGCGCCAATCGGGAAGCGAAAATCAAGTTCACGCAAGTCACCTCCCTCATTCACGAACAAGTGGGTGTGATCTTTTGGCAAAAGATTTTCGAAGGCCCCAACCTTCTTCATCAAGGCGAAGAGATTGGCGTAGTTGAAGAAGAAGACGTGGAGCCCCATTTCGATGTGGTTGCCATCGGGGTCTTCCCAGCTGCCCACCTTGCCGCCCATAAATGGGCGTGCCTCGTAGAGGTTCACCTCATGGCCCGCATCGACAAGATCTACCGCAGCGGTAAGGCCAGCGAGACCGGAACCGACAATCGCGACCCGCACCTTGAGACGTTCAACTCAGTCGACTCTATGTATGAACCTCCATAGAGTGGGGGTCGAGCACGCGGCAACGATGACCACCACACCCACCACGATGCCGGCCCATACCGCTAAGGACGGCAAGGGCATTTTGATTACAGAACCGGCGATGCAACAGCTGGCCAAGCTCTGCGGAGAGCAGGGAACCAATCAGGTGCTGCGCGTTGGGGTGCGCTCCGGTGGGTGCAGCGGCATGAGCTACACGATGGATTTCGTACCTGCCTCCGACACCTTGGACGACGACGAGAGCTACGACTACGAATCATCCGACGGCCAAGGTTTCCGTGTGATCTGTGATCCAAAGAGCTTGCTTTACATCTACGGCATGCAGTTGGACTTCAGTACCGCACTGATCGGCGGTGGCTTCAACTTCACCAATCCCAATGCCACGCAAACCTGCGGCTGTGGAAGCTCGTTCGCTGTTTGATTGCAACGACGAAGTCGCATGGGAATCTGAGTAGATCCAACACCTCTTCACCGTCGATGGAGTCCTCCGCGGACAACCTGTTCGATCAGGCCATGGCTCGCTATCAGGCGGGTGCGGCAGCATCTGAGGTGCTGCCTGACTTTCTTCAGATCACCGAAGCTTCACCAGGGCAATCAGCGGGCTGGACTTGTTTGTCGTGGTTGCAATTGCTTTGTGACCAGCCAGAGGACGCCCTGCGGTCGGCTCGGCTCGCCGTGAAATTCAATGCCCAAGACCCTCAAGCGAGGATCAATCTCAGCCTGGCGCTACTCGAAACGAAATCCAAGGGAGTGCGCGACCACATTCAGGTAGTTCAACAGGTGATCGCCTTTGCGCCGGAAGCTGCCGGCGACCTCAAAACATCCATTGACGACGGCTTACAACGGAAACCGGGATGGAAAGCGCTTGAAAAAGTCAAAGCCTGGCTCGATTTCTAAATCCAGCGCACTCGTTTTTCCAGTGATTACATCGTCTTTGGATACGAGTACTGAACTGATTTGATTGCAGTCTTGGCAGAATGGTCGGGATGTGGACGATCACCCGACTTCCTTCCGAGGCCAGCCGCCACGCAGCAAAAGAACGGGCCAATCAACGTCGCGACAAACATTTGGCCCAGGCAGCCCAACGGATCAAAATGACAAGGGAAGCCAACGGCATTCCGGATCCTTCCACCTGGATGTGGTGAATGGGACGCATTCTTTTACTCAGTAATGGCCACGGGGAAGACCTATCCGGATCGTTATTGGGGAGTGTGCTCCGAACCCTCGGCCATGAGGTCACAGCTCTGCCACTAGCCGGCCTGGGGCGCCCTTATTCCCAAGCCACGATTCCTCTGCTGGGCAGCAGCCACGAATTCAGCACAGGCGGGATCGGATACACGAGCCTGCAGGGACGTCTCACAGAACTAATCCAAGGTCAACTTCTGTATCTGCTGCGTCGTCTGCTCCGCCTCCTACGACACGCCCATCGGTTCGATCTGATCGTGGTGGTGGGCGACGTGATTCCCGTCATTGCTGCGTGGCTCACCCGTCGTCCAGTGGCGACCTATCTCGTGGCTTATTCCAGTCATTACGAGGGCCAACTTCGACTTCCATGGCCCTGTGGGCCGATGCTGTCTGGCAAAAATTTTCAAGCCATTTTCAGCCGGGATCAACTCACTGCAGACGATCTGAGCAACCAGCTGGCACGACCGGTGCAATTTCTCGGCAATCCCTTTATGGACCCGGTGTTGCCACCAACATCGTTGCTGACCAACACCCAACCGCGAATCGGTCTTCTACCTGGCAGCCGTCGCCCAGAGCTAGAGGCCAATCTGCAATTGCTTCTCAGGCTGAGTGATCAACTCCCAGACAACATTGGGATTTCGCTTGAGTTAGCCCTCGTTTCGAGCCTTGATGACACGGGTTTAGAGCGTTGTGCGAATGGTGTTGGCTGGCAACTTCGCGATGGTCTGCTTCAGCGCCAGGGATCTCCTGCCGTTCGGGTTCGTCGCGGAGCCTTTCAGGCGGTTTTACAACAGAGCGATCTTGTAATCAGCATGGCCGGCACCGCAGCCGAGCAGGCCGTTGGCCTTGCCAAGCCAGTGTTGCAACTTGCAGGCCAGGGCCCCCAGTTCACAGCATCCTTTGCTGAAGCGCAGCGGCGCCTCCTGGGGCCCACAGTGTTTTGCGCCCCTGGCGACAGCGGCAGCCAGGACAACCTTTTTGCCTCTGCACAACTAGCCCTGAAGCTGCTGAAACGAATCCATCACGACCTCGACTTCCAAAAGCAGTGCCGCACCGAAGCACAGCGCAGGTTGGGCAGCAGCGGAGGTGGTCTGAGAATGGCTTCAGCCATTGGCGGCCTTTGCCCATCAACAGCACCATGACGGCAGGAACGGAACCCACTTGGAAACGCTGGCTGGATCGGCTCTTGATGCTGAATGTGCTGGTGGTGATTCTTGGCGCAGGATTTTTTGTGGCGGCGGTGGTTGCCCAAAGCCAGGGACAGTCAGGTCCGATGGATCTTTTTCAACGGCTATGGCAGCCCTTATTCACCCCAGCGATCAGCTTGTTAATCATGGCGGCTGTTTTGAGCGGAATCGTCAGCTGGTGGCAGCGGCGAGGGCTGAAACAAGGGTCGGGTAGCGGAAACTAAATCCCAAGGAGTCCAACCTCTCAGAGGTCACCTGCTGACCTTCAAGCACAACCTTGGCACCATCTCCGAGGAGCAGCTGCAAGATGGGTCCGGGCACAGGCAAAAGACTGGGGCGATTGAGGCTTCGGCCCAACTGCTTCGAGAACGCTGCCATCGACACAGGCTCCGGCGACACCGCGTTCACCACACCAGACCAAGTCTGATCAGTGAGCGCTGTTTGAATCAGATCACAAAGATCGCTGCGATGGATCCAACTCATCCATTGCTTGCCAGTGCCAATCGGCCCACCGAAGCCAGTACGAAAAATGGGCAACATTTTTCCGAGTGCGCCACCATCCGACGCCAAAACGATGCCGATTCGAAGGCTCACCTGTCGGACGGAATCGGGTACGGCGGCAGCAGCCGTCTCCCAGCGTTGACATAACGAAGCAAGGAAATCGGCCCCTGCCGGACTGGATTCGACAAATTTTGCGGTGGGGCTGGTGCCAAAAAAGCCGATCGCCGATGCATTGATCAGAACAGACGGTGGCGACTTGGAGACCGCCAACGCATCAACGAGCAAGCGCGTTGTGTCCAAGCGGCTGTCTTCCAACACCTTGCGATGAACTGCTGTCCAACGTTTTTCGGCGATGGGCTCACCGGCAAGATTCACGACGGCATCCGAGGTGGATAGGGCCTCAACCAGCTCAGGTGTTTGCCACGAAACAGACTTAGCGGGGTCTAGCTGCAACCACTTGACTCGACCATCGGCGCGTTCTGCCTCATAGCCCCAAGCCAAGCGTCGACTTACCAACGTGAGCTGATGATCCGCCTCCAATAAGGCAGGAACCAGCTCACGGCCAACAAAGCCAGTGCAGCCAAGCAGCAACAGACGCATGGGGCGGGAATTGCACAGGTCGAAAGGCTAAGTGGGTTCCGATTCTTCCGACGGCAACACCAGCCCCAAACGATGCGCGATTGGCACCAAGGCAAATCCCTGAAGCAGCAAGCCAAACAACACCACCGCTAAGGCGAGGGGTGGCATCAACTTCCCCCAGGCAACGGGCGATGCCCAAGCCTGAATTGCCATCGCAATGGGAACCGCCCCTCGTAAACCCGTCCATGACACAAAGCGTTTTTCACTGCTTTGAAAATCTGCTCGAAGCAGTAACAGCTGCACCATCAGCCAGCGCACAAGCTGCATTGCCAGCACCAGCAGGAGTGCCCAACCGGCAGCCTCAACAACATTTTGGGGAGCGACAACCAAGCCCAGACATAAAAAAAGCATCAGCTCAGCCATCTTCGCGAAGCTGGAATGGGCTTCTTCGAGCACCTCTTGCGCGGCAGCACGGCTATTGCCCAGCACAAGGCCTGCCACATAAGCAGCCAAGAGAGGACTTCCACCCATCAACGTTGTGCCCCCTGACAACACCAACAGGAGAGCCAAGCTCACTACCGGCAGCATGGAGCCCCGAGTGAGCGATTGACTACCCATCAGCAGCTGGGAAATCATGCTGCCGCCAATAAATCCGAGCAGTCCACCCAAAAGGAATTGCCGAATCACATCCGTCACCAAATCGGCTGTGGCCAAACCCGTCCCACCGGCTAAGGCCAAGGCAACATTGGCCAAAACCACCGCCATTGGATCGTTAATGGTGGATTCCATTTCGATCAAATCGAGGACCCGCTGAGGCAATCGACCGGCCAGTGGTCGTAAAAGTGACAGGGCTGCTGAAGCATCTGTACTGCTCAACATGGCCCCAACAAACAACACCTGAGCCAGCAATCCCACCTGCCATGTCCCCTGGGCCATGAGCGCCCCCACTCCAATCAGCGTGAGCAACCCAGCCGTCAGCAACACACCGAGACTGGCGAGCCGAGCTGCTGGTCGGATCACAGATTTCATCCGCGTCCAATTGGTGGTGAGCCCTCCAAAAAAGAGCACCAGAACCAAAGCTGACTGGGTGATCCGATCCGCCCTGACGAGCGACAGCAATGGCTCACTGGTCGAGCGCAAGTCGTTGTCGACCAGCAATCCCAAGGCCAACACCAGAAGAATTCCTGGCAATTTGACGCGATCAGCCAGGTCATCCAGCAGCACTGCCGCCAAGAGCAGACCGCCAAATGCCATCAAGTAGAGGGCTACGTGATCGTGCACAGGGTTGGTGGCTTCATCCCGTTGGTTTTAGCCTGCTGATGTCTTCTGGACCTGAAATGGCCGACTCCGACACCAGCGCACCCGCGAAAGCCAAACCGGCAGCCCTACGAAAAGGTGCGCTGGTGAAAGTGAACCGGAAGGCCTATTCCGCCAGTATCGAAGCTGCTGCCAGTGATCCCACGCCACCGGACTACATCTTTGATGGTCCTGGAGAACTACTTGTCGTGAAGGGTGACTACGGCCAAGTGCGCTGGAATCGCCCCGTACCGGACGTATGGCTGCGCATGGATCAGTTGGAGGTCTACTCCTGATCGGAGCTCTCCAAGCCCCCTTCAACGGACGTCACAGCGGCGGGAACACTGATCAAAGCAGCGGGAAATCTCCAAACAGCTCCGGACAACACACCGCTCAAATCGCCGAGCGCCCGAAGCACCGGTTCCTGGTGCTGTTGACCGGCGCTATCAGCGACAGACATTGCCGCCCATGGATTCCATCCAGCGAGATTCACAACGCTGCGGTACGCCGCAGGCCAGGGGTTATCGGGGATCAGCGTCTGAAGCTGAGCAAATTGCTCTGAAGCCTCCTTCGGCCGATTCGCCAAAACAGCCAGTAAGGCCAAGCTCCAACGGGCTTGTTGATCGTTGGGGTTGATTTGTAAACGCCTGGTCGCCTCCAGAGACACCGGTTGTCGATAACTGAAATGGCCATCCAGCATGTGTTCCAGCGCAACAGCACTAAAAACAGGATCGAGACCCCCAGGCCCCTGGGCCAAGCCAAGGGCAAGCGATGGGAAACGTTCGGCAAAACTTGGCCCCTGCACAGGCTGATTGCCGCGCCGACGCCACAGGGAATAACTCCCTCCTTGGGGGCGCTGAAATTGCTTCACCTGCTCGAAGACCCCACTGCGACGGACAGCGCGATCGAGACGACGGGCGGACTTTCGCACCGAACCCTGATCGCCTTCGGCGAGAACGACCCAATCGGCTCGTTCCAACACAGGGTCGCGGTCTGCATCATTGCCCCCCAATTGGCGACCCACCACATGCCCTCCATTGCGGCGACCGTAGTAAGACACGTTGTGCTGGTTGAGATCTGGCGTACTCGGCACCACAATCAAAGTGCGCGATGGCACGGCAGCGTCAGCACCACCAGCGGCATCCACCAGCGCCTGAAGGGGTCCTCGAGGTCGATCCCCCAAGCGTTCCAGCTGGGTCGAGACACCGGCTGGACTACTCGCCAACAAGCCTGCGGCTAGTAACGGGCGTATCCAACGCAGACCCTTGTGTTGCCACCACAGGCCCCACTGCCACCAACCACGGGCCAACAACAGCACCAGCATTGGCAACAGCGGAGCGATGTAGCGGTCTCCTTTATTCGGACTCAACGTGGTGAGAATCCAAGCTGCCAAGAGATTGATCACCAACCAGCGCCAAGACCAAGTGCGATCAGTAGTGGGATCGTGTCGGTGGAGCCACCAGAGCATCAGTCCGGAGACACCAACAGCGAGGAGCACCACCCCGAGCTGCTCGGGCAATAAGCGGGGATACCAAAGCCAACTTGCCCAACTGAAAACGCCGGGATCCCCCTCCCGCGCAGCCGATTCGAACACGGCTCGATTGGTGCCTCCCAAGCTCGTAATCCAGTTGTGACGCAACCACGGTCCGAGCAGGGCCGCAACCATCAACGGCAGAAGCATGGCTTGCCGCAACCAGTGGCCCCGGCGGCGAAACACGAAATACAAGGCCCCCAGACCAGCTGGAGTGAGCACCAAAAAAGCGCTTTGCTTCACCAACAACGCCGCCACGGCGGCAAGCGTGCAACCCCAAACCTGATTCCAACGTCCTCCATCGGAGGGGTCACACCACACATCCAGCCGCCATAGCGCCAGGGTGCAAACAGCTGCGAGAGGCATCTCCAAGACGTAATCCGTTCGCAGCTCCAGCAACGCCGGAACCATTGCGGTGAGACCACAGGCCAGCCAAGCAAAACCTGGGCCATACAAACGGCGGCCCCACCCGGCAACAGCCATCAACAGCAGGCCATGCCAAAGGCTGAGACTCCACGCCGCCTGATCAGGCGCTCCGCCGCTCACGGCCATCACGCTGCCGTTCACCAAGGAGGCCAGCGGCGGAATTTTTGGAGACAGATCCAACAACGCATTCCACCCTTGCCAGACACCTCCTGGAAGCAGTCCGAGTGCACGACCATGGTCCAGGGCACTGTTGAGATAGTCAGCCTGATCCCAGGCGGGAACACCACCTTGCAAGGTCCACCACAGCCGATCTGCCAGGGTGGCAAGGAGCCAAATCAGGGCAACACCTCCCCAAAAGCGGCAACGCTGGCTCACAGAATGTCCAGTCGCCGACGTTCGTCCTGCAGCCGTTTTCGGCGCTGTTTGGCTTCCCTCAGCATCTCGCGACCATCGTGGAGGTAATTGTCCACATACCCCATCGTGTATCGCTCGAGTTCAGCCAGGGCATCCTCAACCTCCGATAAACAGTGATAAACACTCAAACCGAAACCACGCGCCGAAGCTGGAGTTGGTAGCGACTGAAATAACGTCTTGACCCGTTCCATCTTGCGAGAACTCGCTTCCAAGTAATTGCAAAAAACCTCCATCAGCTCATCGTCGTAGGGGTCCGCCGACAAGGCCTTGAACTGTGCGGGAAAGGGATTGATCACCTCTCCAAGCATGCGATCAATCGGGGCATACACCCGACGCAGCCATTCCACCAAGGCATCATCGGCCGCAACCGCACGACCGTGGGCCGATCTGGCACGACGAAGATCAGGTTGTCGGGATGCCGCGGGTGGGGAAATCCGAGTGCGATCAAACTTGCGACGACGGTCTTGATCGCCCAAAACCTCCCAGGCAGCGTTCAACGCCAACATCCTTTGATCATCGCCACCCGCATCCGGGTGGTGCTGTTTCACCAAACGTCGATAAGCGGCCTTGATTTCGGCCGCTGATGCGTGGCTGCTGACTTCGAGCACGGTGTAGGGATCATTCATCGTTCAGTCCTCACACCTGTCCATCGCGTCGTGCTGGCAGAACTGAGCCCCGACTAAACATCGGCGTGGATAAATATCGCTCGCCATAACTGGCCAACATCACCACCATTCGCTTGTTAGCCATCCCTGGTTGTTGCGCTAACCGAAGAGCGGCCGCGATGGCAGCACCACTGCTAATCCCGCAGAGCAAACCTTCCTCTCTCGCCAAACGTCGCCCCATCTCCATGGCGTCGTCATCGCTGACGGCGACGATTAAATCAATCAGATCAAGGTCCAACACCTCTGGAATAAAACCGGCACCGATGCCCTGGATCCGATGGGCCCCAGGCGACCCGCCAGACAAAACCGGACTCGCCTCTGGCTCGACGGCCACCACTTGCAGCTGAGGATTTCTCTGCTTCAGAACGCGGGCACAACCCGTGATTGTGCCTCCGGTACCCACACCGGCAACAAGAACATCGAGCACACCATCACAGTCGGTCCAAATCTCCTCCGCGGTGGTGCGTTCATGCACTGCTGGGTTGGCGGAGTTATCAAACTGCTGCAAGAGATAGGCCTCAGGGATCTCAGCCACGAGTTCTTTTGCCAAAGCGATCGCACCCTTCATCCCCTCGGATCCATCGGTGAGCTGCAACTCAGCTCCATAGGCGCGAAGCATGGCCCGACGCTCGGTGCTCATGGATTCGGGCATGGTGAGAATCAAGCGGTACCCCCTTGCGGCAGCCACCATCGCCAGGGCAATACCGGTATTACCACTTGTGGGCTCCACCAGCACAGTGCGGCCAGGGGCGATCGTGCCGGCCTGCTCCGCCTCAAGCACCATGGCGCTTGCGATGCGGTCTTTCACTGAAGCGGAAGGATTGAAACTCTCCAATTTGGCCAGAACCTCAGCTTGTGAACCGCAGGCCTGAGGCAGACGATTCAGCCGAACCAACGGTGTTCCGCCGATCAAAGCCGTGATGTCTGCAGCGATCGCCATGGAGGCAGCTTGAGATCGTATTCACCATAAAAAACCCCCCCAGTTGGGGGGGGGTAGCTGAAACAACGTGAGGGCAACCGAAGTTGCCCAACGAGAGTTGATCAGAACTTGAAGGTGGTTTTGACCAAGCCGCTCATGGCGTTGAGACCATTGGAATCCTGCTCAGCAAAAGGCTTGCTGAGGTAGTGGATTGCGGGAGTCACAGTGATGTTGTCGGTGACCTGGAACTTGTAGAAGAATTCCCAGGCGTAGCCAGCACCAGCGTTGTAGTCATCGTCGTCAACAGAGACGATGTAGGTGGGCTGACCAGTGGCAATACCGAAGGAGTTGCCTTCGATGAGGGCGTCGTCCCACTCCATGCCGACATACCAAGAGTTGGTATAGGCGTCGTCGCCGCCGAAGCTCAACCATGAGCCGCCGTAACCGACGCTGATGGAAGGAATCCAGCCGGACTCTTCAGGAGTCCACCAGGCGCTCAGTCCGAAGGAGTTGGACTGATCGTCGAGGTAGGAGAGAGCCGCAGCAGGGATGGTGGCATTGCCCTGGTAGAGGCCAACACCGTTCACGCCGGAAGCCTTGGTGTAGGCAGCAGCGACACCCCAGCTCTCAGGTGCATAAGCGATCTGAGTGGTGGCGCTGAAAGCAGCGGCGTCGGTGCCGATGCCGCCGGCGCTGTCGCCACAGAAATCATTGTTTGGGCAGCTGTTGTTGCCGTTGACAGACAAGTAGCTGGTGGAAACGCTGAAACCACCTTCGGTTTGCCAATAGACACCAGCACCAGCACCGAGGGCGAGGTTGTAAGCACCAGGCGCACCGGCGTAGGTGAAGAAGTCGTACGTCATGTCTGACGGATAGGCGCTAGGCCATACGGGCAGCATGTCGTCCATACGGACGCGAGGTCCAGCAACAACGGTGAACTCGTCACCGACAGGGAAGCTGTAGTACAGACGGTCGACAACAATTGCGTTGTCGGAGTCGAAGCCGTACTCCTGAGCAAACAGGCCGTTACCGCCGTAAACGTTGTCCATGTTGCCGGCACGCAGGCGCGTGTACAGCAGATCCTTACCAGTGAAGCTGGTTTCCAGGTTCAGCTGAAGGTTGTAGCTGAAGGAGGTGCCGCCGGCGGTGGTTGCTGCAGCGTCGCTGCCGTTGCCGTGGTACTTGGCAGCGCCAAGAACCCAGTTGGTTACACCCTTGAGCTTGGTGGTGGTGGAGAACTGGGTTGCTTCCAGTTCGCCAACACGAGCTTCGAGGCCGTCAACGCGTCCGCGGAGGATGGCGAGTTCGGTTTCGAATTCTTTGAGAAGGCGACGCAGTTCGTCGGTCACTTCAGTGACGCGGTCGAGACATGCGTTCAGCAGTGCTGCAGCCTCGTAACGGGTCATCGCCCGGTTGCCGCGGAAGGTGCCGTTGGGGTAACCAGCGACGCAGCCGTACTGCTCAACCAAGTTGCTGAGCGCCTGATAGGCCCAGTCAGTTGGGTAAACGTCGGAGAATTGGGTAACGCTGGTGACTTGGTCGGCAGAAGCCGCGTAGTCAGAAACGCCGTTGATGTTGAGCTCGGCGGCATTGGCGCCGGAGGCCAGAAGGCCCAGGGCGGCAGGAGCCACCAGCATTTGCTGGAAAAGCTTCATTGAATGGTTCCTCACACAGGAAATGGGCGCAACTACGCCACCTGTGAATATTGGAAGACCCGAACGGTATAACCCACTACTGATGTGACAGAAAGCACAACGGCTATGCATCAATTGATGCACATATTTGTCTTTCTTAGGGAGAAGCCCGCAACGTTCAAAGATGTTCGTTGCGGGCTAAGTGCCTGAGCAACCGAAGTTGCCCAGGCAGTCATGATCAGAACTTGAAGGTAGTTTTGATCAGGCCGCTCATAGCGTTGAGGCCATCGGAATCCTGGCTTGCGTAAGGCTTGCTCAGATAGTGAATGGCAGGAGTCACGGTGATGTTGTCGGTGACCTGGAACTTGTAGAAGAATTCCCAGGCGTAGCCTGAGCCAGCGACGAAATCATCAACGCCCTTCTTGGTGTCTACGTCGGAGATAAACGTGGGCTGACCAACCGCCATACCGAGGGAGTTGCCCTCAACAAACACATCACTCCACTCCAAGCCGACATACCAGGACTGTGTGGTTGCCTCCTTCACTCCGCTGATGGAGGGATCAGGAATATCCGTCAAGCCCCAACCAGCACTAATGGAAGGAATCAATCCAGAATCCTCTGGCATCCACCAAGCACTTAGGCCATAGCTGTATGTGTTGCCGGAACCAGAAAGAGCAACAGCGCCAGGAGTGCCATTACCGCCATAAAGGGCACCACCGCCCTCTCCACCGGAGGCATAAGTGAATGCACCAGCAATACCCCAATTCTCAGGCGCATAAGCGATCTGAGTTGTGGCGCTTGTACCTGCCGCATCTGTCAGCAAACCACCCGCATTGGGGTCGCTGAGTTCAGCATCTGTTGAAAGGTAGCTGGTGGAAACGCTGAAACCACCTTCGGTCTGCCAGTAGATACCTGCACCACCGCCGAGGGCGAGGTTGTAAGCACCAGGCGCACCGGCGTAGGTGAAGAAGTCCATCGTCATATCTGACGGATAGGCGCTTGGCCACACAGGCAGCATGTTGTCCATACGGACGCGAGGGCCACCAACGATGGTGAACTCGTCACCGAGGGGGAAGCTATAGAACAAACGGTCGATGACGACAGCGTTATCAGTGTTAACGCCGTACTCCTGACCGAACAAACCGACGCCGTTGCCGCCGTAGATGTTGTTCATGTTGCCGGAGCGCAGACGCGTTACCAAGCTGTCTTTGCCGGTGAAGCTGGTCTCAAGAGCAAGACGGAGGTCGTAACTGAAGGATGTACCGCCGTTAGCAGTTGCCTCGGCCTTGCTTCCTTCGCCGTGGTACTTGGCAGCGCCAAGAACCCAGTGCGTGCTGCCCTTGAGCTTGGTGGTGGTGGAGAACTGGGTTGCTTCCAGTTCGCCAACACGAGCTTCGAGGCCGTCAACGCGTCCGCGGAGGATGGCGAGTTCGGTTTCGAATTCTTTGAGAAGGCGACGCAGTTCGTCGGTCACTTCAGTGACGCGGTCGAGACATGCGTTCAGCAGTGCTGCAGCCTCGTAACGGGTCATCGCCCGGTTGCCGCGGAAGGTGCCGTTGGGGTAACCAGCGACGCAGCCGTACTGCTCAACCAAGTTGCTGAGCGCCTGATAGGCCCAGTCAGTTGGGTAAACGTCGGAGAATTGGGTAACGCTGGTGACTTGGTCGGCAGAAGCCGCGTAGTCAGAAACGCCGTTGATGTTGAGCTCGGCGGCATTGGCGCCGGAGGCCAGAAGGCCCAGGGCGGCAGGAGCCACCAGCATTTGCTGGAAAAGCTTCATTGAATGGTTCCTCACACAGGAAATGGGCACATAGGCCCGCATATCAATAAGTCATTTTTCAACCAAACTTTCACCAAGAGATGTGACACAAGGACTTATGTCTGGTATCAGATACAACAAAAAGAGGGGAAAACTGTTCGAGGAGGCACCAATAGCCAGGACATTTGAATGGCTTCCGAAGCACTATTTCGAGCAATCGTGGGGGGCGCTTGCCTTAAAAACGATCAGACACTGGTAGCTAACTGAACATAAAACCACAATAAATGTTTCGCCTGATACATATCATCAAGTGACATTCGCCTTCCGAAAGGCGCCTTGAACAGCAGAGATCGGCACGACCGCCAAAAATGGGCAGTTTTGGTTCGAACGGCAACAATATTTGGGTTAATACGCACGCTGATTGCTGTGCATCAACGGCCGTTCATATCTCGACGGATTCTTCTCGTGGCAGGAGTGTTTTCGTTGAGTCTGCTTGCCCTGCAGGGCTGGCGTTCATGGGTGCTACTCGCGAGCTACGACCAGGGAATCTTTCAACAAGTGCTGTGGAACAGCCTGCATGGGCACTGGTTTGAAAGCACCCTCTCCTCTCAGCTCTCCACCAACGTGATCCATGACGGCGCCCTGCCTTCGATCGGCTACGCACGCCTTGGTCAACATTTCACACCAACCTTGTTGATTTGGGCTCCCTTGGTGGGGCTCATCGGCGGCGCGGCCCTTCCCTTGGTTCAGGTGGGCCTAATCACGGCCGCTGGACTTGTGCTTCATCGGCTGGCGAATCAGCTTGTCCCAGAACGCACAGCCGATTGGATCGCCTACGGCTATTTCGCCGGTAATGCCTTAATCGGCCCGACGCTCGGCAATTTTACGGACCTCTGCCAATTGCCCTTGGCGGTGTTTTCACTTCTGCTCGGCTTACAGGAAAAGCGGCGGTGGTTGGTGGTGCTTTCAGCCTTGTTGATGCCCCTGATCCGCGAAGACACCGGGGTTCTTTTGGTAGCCATTGGAGCCTGGCTCCTAGTGCGTGAGCAACAACGTTGGCCGCTTGCTTTGGCCTTGATCGCCTGGGGTGGAGGTTGGGTGATGGCATGCACCAACCTGCTGATGCCGATGTTCTCCGACGACAATGCCAAGCGCTTCATGGTGGAGAACTTTGGCCAGTACCTCGGTGCAGACCATGCAAAAGGCAGTAGCAGCCTTGGAACACTGCGACAGGTTTTAAGCCAGCCCTCCCTGCTGCTTCAACAGTTAGTAGACCCGCCGGGTCAAACCCTTCTTTATCTGCTCGGACAAGGGCTGCCCTTTCTGTTCATCCCCTTAATCAGCCTGGATACGGCGCTGTTAGCAGGGCCAAGCCTGCTCGGTCTCTTCCTTGCCCAAGGGGCCAACGATCCCTTATCGATCACGATCCGCTACACCCTGCTTGTGGTGCCAGGGTTTGCCCTAGGAGCCCTGTTTTGGTGGGCACGTCGGCCGAATCCAAACCTTGGGTCCAAGGTTCGTCTGGCCTGGGGTTGTGCGTTAACCCTCTCGCTTCTGCTGACGGTTAGCAGCAATCCCCACAGAAGCCTGTCCGCCTTAATCCCCGACAGCATTGATCCGTGGGTTCACAGTGGTTGGTCAGACCAGTGGGCTCACGGCAAGGCCGCTCGAGAAGCCCTGCAAGTGATTCCTGCTACGGCCTCTGTTGCAGCAAACACACCACTGATTCCGCTGATTGCTCGGCGGTCGGTCGTGGTGCGATTTCCCTTCAGCACAGACTTTCAAGACAGAGAAGGTACGGTGAAAGCGGTGGATTGGATCGCAATTGATCTTGATTTTTTAAACCGCTATGGCGTCGCTTTCCGGGGAGATTGGAAGCAACTTCGCAACAGCAAACGCTGGATCGAAAACAACCGAGACACTCACAACGTTCAAGCTTTGAACGATGGCGTTGTTGTGATGAAACGGACTACCAACCCTGAAGCAGACCACAACCTGAAGCTTGAAAACGCTCTAGACGATCTTCTGGCAGCACCACTTCCCAACGATCCCAAACGGCGTTCCAAACCATGAAAGACAACCAAAACGATGCCCCCGACCAGAAGACTGGCCGGGGGCTCTCGCCGGGTCCACTTTTGTCGCGGAACCGGATGATCAATCAGAAAGCGCCGTTCAGCCGGCGTTCTCCGCGATCAGCAGACCCTGAATCAAAGAACTGGAAATCATGGACACCTCCTCCTAAGTGGATTGTTGAGCGCCGGCGATGCATTCGGTGGTGTCCAGGACCCGAAGGTCCGAAGATGCCACCACATCACTGCGATCAGGACTCTTGAACACTAACGGAAGTGTCCAGGAGATGAAACGTCCGCTGCAAGGCCGGCGCTGGGTGACGCCAATTCTTCTGTGGATCATCACTCTCTGCCTCTGGCTGCCGGGTCTCGGCAACTTGCCACTCCGGGATTGGGATGAAGGACGGGTCGCGACGGTGGCACGTTCCACCACAGGGTTGCTTCCGATGAAATGGGAGCGGTCGTATCTCAACAAACCGCCAGGCCTGCATTGGCCGATGGGCCAACTCATTCGAAGCAAGGGTGAGCAGGAAAGCGTTGTGAGGCTTTTACCAGCCCTCACATCCAGTCTGGCGATCCCCCTGATCGTGCTACTTCGACGGAACCTGGGGGGACAGGGGCATGATCAATCCGCCCTGCTGGCAGGGGTGGTGCTGATGACGCTGTTGCCGATGGCTCGCCATGGACGACTCGCCATGCTCGATGGCACCTTGGTCAGCTGCAGTCTTTTGCTCTGGTGGGGCTGGCTGGGCTGCAAGGCATCGTCCGGTCGAGCGTTAGCCGCAGGATTGGCATGTAGCGGCGTCCTTCTGCTGAAGCCCCCCGCACTTTTGGGATTCGGTGTGATCGCCCTGTTGGCGGGAGGTTGCCGCCTCCACCCCACAGGACGTCGATGGTGGGCATTGATCGTTGGGCTCCTACCCGGCGCGGGCTGGCACCTTTGGCATTGGTTCGCTCGCGGTGAGGAAGCTTTTTTGATGTGGGGAGGACAGGGTTTTGCCCGACTCACCACAACAGTGGGAGATGGCTTCGGTTGGTGGACGCCCTGGGCAGAACTCCTAGAGGGTGGATGGCCCTGGCTGCTGCTTCTTCCCGCTGGGATCAGTTGGGCTTGGACTCATCGAAAAGAAAAAGCAGGCCGCTGGCAATTGGTCCTGCTGATCGGTAGCGCAGTGATGGTGTTACCTCTACGCACTCAGCTCCCCTGGTACAGCCATCTGTTATGGCCACCGATCGCCTTGATGTGTGCCGAAGGGTTGCACAAGCTGCTGGACGAGGGACGTCCCCGTTGGGTCTCTCAGACTTGGCAGGTGATGGGAGGCATTCTCGTCATCATCGGCTGCGTTGTGATCGTCAACCAAAGCAGCACAATCCCTGGCCTCAGCCTTGTACTTGCTGGCCTTGGGATCGCAGCTGGCGGACGGACGCTGCAAGCCAAAGCAAAACGACGCCGCCTTCAAGGGTTGGGGCTTCTTGTGATCGGCTGGGGGTTGGCGCTGCTAGCGCTGTGGAACAGCCAACTTTGGCTATGGGAACTCAATGAAAGCTGGGATCCCAGGCCTGTGGCCGCAGCAATCAAAACCTTGCCCTCAGAAGCGAAGGTGTTCTTGAAGGGGCCAACCCGTCCCTCCCTCGGTTGGTATGCCAACAAAGAGCTCGGCCGGTTTCGCCAAAACGATCGTCCAGATGAAGAGCATTGGGTGGTGAGCAACCGTCCAATTCCTGGATGTCGACGACATGATCAAATCGTCGAAGGGGGATGGCAGCTTTGGCAGTGCGATTGACACCCCATCGCAGCACTCCAACAGCACTTTGGTGGTGTTCCGCAGTCCTGGGCTTATTGGGTTGGGGTTGTTCTGCACTGCGCCATCACCTACTTCAGAGCAATGCCTATGACCTTGGTCTTTTTGATCAATGGGCCTGGCTGATTGGGCGTGGACTCGAGCCTGTGTCGTCCATGGAACACGTGCATGTGTTAGCTGACCATGGCGCTTGGCTGCTTTATGGAGCTGGGGCGGCCTATGGCCTTCTGCCGGGCGTGCATTGGCTCTTCGCCTCACAAGCCATCGCCCTGAGTTTCACCGCAATTCCAATCTGGTGGCTCGGCCAGCAAGCGGGACTCTCACCAAAACACTGTTGGCTCGCTTGTGCACTTTGGTGGCTGCAACCGGTTGTGTTCAACACAATCTTGTTTGATTTCCACCCTGAAACATGGGTCATGCCCGCTTTTGCCCTTGCGCTTTGGGCTGAACGCGCCGAAAAACCACGGCTCTGGTTCGCCCTACTCCTACTCATGCTGGGCGCCCGAGACGGTCTCATCCTGGTGATCGCCGGTATGGCCCTTGACTTGGGATGGCGTCAACGCTGGCGCTGGTGCGCAGCTGCAGGGGGACTATCCACCGGATGGCTTTTCATCCTGAGCCAAAGGCTTTATCCCTTGCTCCGAGGTGGGAGCGGCCCGAAGGCTGCCGAACGCATGTTCGGACATCTCGGCGATGGATTTTTAAGCCTTCTCAGCAGCCTTGAATGGGGAGAAATCGCCTTCTATCTGCTGATTCTCAGCCTGCCATTGGGCTGGCTATGGCGCCGGTCGTCACGATCAACCTTGCTGATCGGAAGTCCACTTCTACTGGTGAATCTGCTCTCAGCATCGGCAAGTTATCGCACCTTGGTGCACCACTACAGCTTGCCCTTGGCCCTAATTGCTGTAGTAGCAGCCATCCGAGGAGGGCTCCAATCACCTTCTCGTCGCGGTATTCCGACTTGGGGCTTGATTTGGGCCACAGCCTGCTGGCTCGCCCTGGCAAAACCTTGGTTTTTCACCGGTCCATATCTTGAGCGGCAATCTGATCTTGAAGACGTCAGAGATGCCATTGCACTGATCAAACCAAACGATTCCGTACTAACCACCAGTTACTTGGTTCCCCAGCTCAGCCAACGCTCAACCATCGCATTTCCAAAACGATCCTCCCGAGGCCCTCTCGCCGAAACGAGCTGGTCGGTTCTACTCCTGAATCCAAAAGACCCGGGCTGGGGATCATCGGCGCGGGTGCAACGATCACTCCTTGACCAAGCCCAAGCCAATGGATGGAGCTGCCAACACTGGCCCTCAAGCCTCAGCATCTGCCAAAAAGTTGAGACTGAGCCAAACATCTCCAAACGATGAGACCTGACACCAAGAACCACCCCTTACCAACACAACTAGACAACTTGATGGGTCTGATCGGATGAAGAATTCGAGCCAGCACAGGACAGTTCAGGCAGACTTAGATATAAATAAACAACATGTATAAACACACCAACAGCAAATAAGAATTCAGCGATTTCCTGCTCTCGCGTGTGCAGATAAATCAGATCGATGCCATTTTTCTCAGCGACCACACCCCAATACATCAAAGCAGCAACTCCGAAGTAACTAGCCGTACAACCAAGAGGCAAAACGACATCTATCCAAGACCCCAATCGGATTGAGTCCGAGCGCCGAACTAAAAATCCACAAACGGAAAGAAAGAACAAAAGAGTGAACACACAGGCTGCAACAGTCCATGTATGAGAGTGCCAAAAAGAAAGGTTATGGATATTCGTTTCATGCTGAACGTTGTGCTCATTTAAAGTTGCTGGCGTACCCCAGTTAAAAATCATCTGCCCCCAGCTCATCTCCTCCATCGACAATACAAATAGCCCTACACTTCCGGATCGAATCAACAGCTTCAATCCAGTACTAGAAGCCTGAGCAGCGGCTTTCCACAACAAACACGCGGCAGCTAGCAGGAAAAGAAAGCCCAACCATTCAACCAAACTTCCTTCCGATATTCGCCTCAAATAGCTCTTCAGATCAGTGATTTGCACCCTATAAAGCAGAAAAAAGGGCCAAACTATTAGGGGGATTAAAAATATATTAAGTCGCCTTGAGGAGTCATTCGCCAATGCCATCACAGCACGTGCAACATCCCCGCGGAACACAAGCACAACAAACAACGCCCCAATGCACCCCTGAAGAATTTGCGCCCACGACACACTTCGCACACCAGCAGTACCATTCCCGAGCACATTTCCTACGAGAACACCAAGCATTGCAAGGCCCAGCAATGCAATAAAAACACCAAATGCTTGAGCCAAAAAATGCTTTCGCTCTTCCACCAATGCCAATCGACTCATCGCCGCATTCGGCGACTGGAGCGCATGCACCTCACCGACTTCACCCATGGATCCAGCATGCACCAAGCTTTAACTTGGATTTAAACACGGGCCTTTCGCGCCAATCGCCCTGGGGCCATGACGACACACAAACTCAGAGCAATCCTGCTTTACATCAGTGGCACTCTCTTTGCCGCTCACCTGGTGGGCGAGATTGGTATCTATGCCTTTGATGCCGATAAAAACTGGCTTCTTCCATTCAACATGGACCGCGAGTTCAACATACCGACTTTATTTTCCAGCACAATCATGCTGGCCTGTGCATACATACTGAACGAAATCAAAAAAGTCTCAGAAAAACTACCATCCAAAGATTGGCGACTTCTTAGCAAGATTTTTATCTTTCTTGCCATCGATGAATTCTTTCAAATCCATGAGATTTTCATCATTCCAGACTTAAGGCCTTATCTGTCGCCAGCATTGGGATCAACCTGGGTGATGCCTTATACAGCCCTTGTGATCTACCTGGGCTGGAGGTTTAGCAAATTTTTACGCTCTCTCGAAAAATACACGCGTCAAAAGTTTCTACAATCCGCCGGCATCTTTTTAAGTGGCGCCATCGGGATGGAAATGGTGGGAAGCTACTTAGTTCGAGCTGGAATCATTCGATTGCATAGCATCTGGTACGGATCAATTACAGGCTTAGAAGAATTACTCGAACTTCTAGGACTCATCATATTCCTAACTGCCCTTGCAAACCATTTAATCGAAAAGAATGGAGCTATTTATTTACGCGCAACAATTACCGAATGAGTGCCTCATATTATTTATAAATCAACAATCGCCATAAAAAAACCTCCCCGAGGGGAGGTTTTTAAAGTTGTAATGACTTCTAAAAAATTAGAGAGCGTTACCGCGGGGCAGAACCTCTTCAGGGAAGACGAAGTTTTCATGCGGCTGGTCAGCCGGTGCCATCCAGGCACGCAGACCTTCATTCAGAAGAATGTTCTTGGTGTAGAAGGTCTCAAATTCGGGGTCCTCAGCAGCGCGGATTTCCTGTGACACGAAGTCATAGGCGCGCAGGTTGAGGGCCAGACCGATGATGCCGATGGAGCTAGTCCAGAGGCCCATCACTGGCACGAACAGCATGAAGAAGTGCAGCCAGCGCTTGTTGGAGAACGCAATTCCGAAGATTTGGCTCCAGAAGCGGTTGGCGGTGACCATGGAATAGGTCTCTTCTTCCTGGGTGGGTTCGAACGCCTTAAAGGTGTTCGCTTGCTCACCATCCTCGAACAGTGTGTTTTCCACGGTTGCACCGTGAATGGCACACAACAGAGCGCCGCCCAAGATGCCGGCCACTCCCATCATGTGGAAGGGGTTCAGCGTCCAGTTGTGGAAGCCCTGCAAGAAGAGGAGGAAGCGGAAGATCGCTGCCACACCGAAGGATGGCGCGAAGAACCAGCTGCTCTGGCCGAGGGGGTACATCAGGAAAACACTGACGAACACCGCAATCGGGCCGGAGAAGGCAATGGCGTTGTAGGGACGAATGCCGACGAGACGAGCAATTTCGAACTGACGCAGCATGAAGCCGATCAGTGCGAAAGCACCGTGCAGGGCAACAAAAGCCCAGAGGCCGCCGAGTTGACACCAGCGGACAAAATCGCCCTGGGCTTCTGGGCCCCAGAGCAGCAGCAAGCTGTGACCCATCGCGTCAGCGGGGGTCGAAACAGCAGCGGTGAGGAAGTTGCAACCTTCGAGGTACGACGACGCGATGCCGTGGGTGTACCAGGAGGTGACAAATGTGGTGCCGGTCAGCCAGCCACCGATAGCCATGTAGGCCGTCGGGAGCAGAAGTAGGCCAGACCAGCCGATGAATACGAAGCGGTCGCGCTTGAGCCAGTCATCGAGGACGTCAAACCATCCCCGCTGAGGCGCGCGTCCTACAGCAATTGTCATGAGAGAGGCGCTTCATGAAGCGTTACATCTGCGAGCCTAGGGGCAGAAATGCGAAATGGGGACTGCTTTTTGCGCTGATCCGACGGGATAAGTGAAAATGCCTACGTGTGAACAGCCGAAGCTGCGCTTCCTTGGCGAAGATGCATACACATTGAACGGATCGCTGTGTACGTCATCGAGCTAACTCTGCGGATGAGCCCAATTCCAGTTTCTGTTCAACGCAAAGAACCAAGCGATGCAGAGGCGCTTTATCAAGAGATTCGCCAAGCCATCGATCACGGGCAGCCCCGGCTCCTTGATCTCACTTGCGAGAAAGTAGAGGGGAAAAAAGCAGCGCTCCTCATCAGTGAAGTTCTCGCTGTCCAGCTTTATGAAAAAGCTTCAGCGGCAGGTGGCAGCAAACGGCCTGGTTTCTCCCTTGAGTCCTGATCAAGGACACGCCGAACTTCACGTCGATTCAGTCAGCCATCGCTGGCAAAATGGTGATCGTGTTCTGAATCGCTGCAACCTGACAATCCAAAGGCCTGGCCTTTGGATGTTGGTGGGCAGCAATGGAAGCGGCAAAAGCACGTTATTTCGCTTGATCGCTGGCTTGCTTGAGCCGCAAGCTGGATCCATTGAATGCAAACAGCGTGCTGCGTTGGTTTTTCAAAACCCTGATCACCAATTACTCCTACCCAGTTGCGGTAGCGACCTTTTATTGGGGATCCGATCCAATCAATCGATGGATCAACGGCGGCAGAGGGTGGAAGCCTGCCTAAATCAATTGGGGCTCCATGGCCTAGCAACCAGACCCATCCATACCCTCAGCGGTGGGCAGAAACAACGGCTGGCCATCGCGGGCGCCCTGGCCAGCAACGCAGGCCTTCTCCTCTTAGACGAACCCACCGCTCTGCTTGACCCACAAAGCCAGCGCGCCGTCCTTTCGGCAGTCCATACCCTTTGCCATCACCCGACCAGACCAATCACCGCCCTTTGGATTACCCATCGACTGGAGGAACTCAATGAGGCCGACGGTGCAGCGCAAATGCACCATGGACGTATTGGCCCTTGGAACACTGGGAAAGAACTTCGCCAACGCTTGCAGTCTGGGAGGTCTGACAGGTAAGTTCTTCGAGTCTCATTCCTCGGTAGCTCAGCGGTAGAGCGGTCGACTGTTAATCGATTGGTCGCAGGTTCGAATCCCGCCCGGGGAGTTTTTTTTCAAAGCCACAGCTCACGCTGTGGCTTTTTTATTGACGGCAAAAGAAATTTCATGACAGCTGGTTGCTGGAAGCGGAAGACTTCCTGAACAGATCCCACGGCAGGCCCAAGAGCAGAAACGACAACATGCTTTGCAGCGCAATGGTTTTCATCTCCTGACAAGACAAAGCCGCATCCGACTGAAATCTGCAGAAACCAGAAAAGCTTGAGAGAATCTGCTCAGCGTTGCTCAACTATCCGAACCACGCTCGCAATCGTCCAACTGTTCCTCTGCTGAACCGATGAAGCCCTGCATCCTGTTGATCGAAGACGACCAGGACATGCGCGACCTGGTGAGCGGCCATCTAGAGCACAGCGGCTTCGATGTTCAGCGCGCAGACGACGGCATCAAAGGCCAAGCACTGGCACTTCAGTACACACCAGATTTAATCCTTCTCGACTTGATGCTGCCCAAAGTGGACGGCCTCACCCTGTGTCAACGCTTGCGTCGAGACGAACGAACTGCAGGCATTCCAATTTTGATGCTCACTGCTCTTGGTGGAACCAAAGACAAAGTGAGCGGTTTCAACTCTGGTGCCGACGATTACCTCACCAAACCGTTCGATCTCGAAGAACTTCAAGTTCGAATCAAGGCACTGCTTCGCCGGAGTGATCGTGCTCCATTGGGTGCCAGCAATCAGAACGAAATCCTCAGCTACGGCCCTCTCACTCTTGTGCCAGAGCGGTTTGAAGCGATCTGGTTCGATAGTCCAGTTCGGTTAACTCACCTGGAATTCGAGTTGCTGCATTGCCTCCTTCAGCGCCACGGACAAACAGTGGCCCCATCATTGATTCTGAAGGAAGTTTGGGGATACGAACCCGACGACGATATCGAAACGATCCGCGTACACGTCAGACACCTACGCACCAAGCTCGAGCCCGATCCCCGCAAACCTCGGTTCATCAAAACGGTGTATGGGGCCGGCTATTGCCTAGAGCTTCCCACTGGTGGACAACTTGATGATGTGGTCTCGCTTGCGCGGGAAGAGCGCAAACAGCAAGGCGACCGCGCTACCGCTTAGAACCGTTCACCTGGTCAGGCCGGGGCAGCTGTTGAATCTGCAGTGAGATCCAACAAGGCAACTTCCCAGGCCAGTCGCGGCTGGACAAACGACAACAGCTGACGCCGCAATGTCTCCAGGCGTTTCAGGGAGTGAACGTCTCCAGAAGTCGCCCATAACGCTTGTTGCCACCAATCGATGAGCCACAGTTGCTGTTCGCCATCCAACGCCTCGCAAACGTCCCGTGCCAAAGCGAGGGCATGCATCGGTTCATTGGGCAAATGCCGCAGACGAGGCATCAATTCCGTCGGGAGAGCTGCCCAGCGACTCCGATGCTCCAGTAACGCCCCAGGAGAACCCGCCGCCATAGCCAAGAGCTCCGGCGGATCGTGTTCGACAGCATCCAAACGATGCAACACCTGAGAAACCGACGGAACATCGAGCCGGACAAACCGAATCAACTGGCAACGAGAACGGATCGTGCTGAGAAGGCGTTCAGGCGCAGCCGTTAATAGGATCAACAATCCGTGGCCAGGCTCCTCCAACGTTTTGAGCAAAGCATTCGCCGCGGCTTCCGCCATTGCTTCGGCAGATTCAATCACCACCATTCCACGAGTGGATTCCACAGGCTGGCGAGCAAGTGCACGACTCACGCCACGAATCTGCTCGAGCCGCAACTGAGGTGGCGTTCGACGACTCATTCCAGCATCAACTGCCTCATCGCGCGTGAGAAGACGACCTTGATGCTGAAAGGTGGGCTCAACCCAGATCAGGTCTGGATGATTGCGCTCCTCAAGACGCCGCCTTGCACGATCACAACCCACCCCCCCACTCAACACTCCCTCGAGGAAACGCAGGGCCGCAAAACGTCGTCCTACCCCGTCGGGCCCAGCGAACAGGTAAGCGGGGGCAAGTCGGTTCTGTTGCAGGGCCGCTTCAAGCAAATGAACGGCTAACGGCTGCCCCACCAAGCCATCAAACAATTCACTCACTGCAGGGTCTCCCGCAGGGTTTGTTCCAACACCTGGCTGAGTTTCGACACGGACTGTTGTGCATCAATTTGAGACCAATTGCGTTGCTCGGCAAGGACAGCAAAACCATCAGCGACGCGACGCAAAAAGGCACGCCCTTCGGCCTCGATTCGATCCTCTTTCTCACCATGACGACGCTGCAAGCTCACCTCCACCGGCACCATCAACCAAGCGGTGAGATCCGGCTCTAAACCAGTGGTCGCGATCGATTCCAGACGGGTAATCAACTGTCGATCCAAGCCGCGGCCATAGCCCTGATACGCAAGGGTGGATCCAGCAAAGCGATCGCTCAACACCCAATCTCCCCGCAGAAGAGCCGGGCGAATCACCGTATCCACATGCTGTGCACGATCCGCGGCATAGAGAAGGAGCTCCGCTGTGACAGATGGCACCTGATCGGCTTCGGTATGCAGCAACAACTCGCGAATCGACTGGCCCAAGGGAGTCCCGCCAGGCTCACGGGTACAGATCAGTTGGGCCGTGGAAGGCATTAAGCCACTCGCGGGCAACCATTGAGCAAGGTGACGAATTTGAGTGGATTTGCCGCAGCCGTCGATCCCGTCGAGAACGATGAAGCGGCCAGTCATATCCGTAAAGCCAAAGCATTCACAACCACTGTGATCGAGCTCAGAGCCATCAACAGGGCCGCGAAAGGCGGTGAGAGCAACACGCCTTGACTCGGCAGCAAAACACCGGCCGCGACCGGAAGAGCAATCAGGTTGTACCCAAAAGCCCAAAAAAGGTTCTGGCGGACTTTATTCAGAGTGCGCCGAGCCAATGAAAGCGCTTCGGGAAGGTTGTCCAAACGATCGCCGAGCAAGACCATATCGGCGGTGTCCTGCGCAATCTGGGTACCTGTACCGATGGCAATGCCCAAATCAGCCGCGGCCAAAGCAGGTGCGTCATTGATGCCATCACCCACCATCGCCACCCGCCCTTCTTGACGGAGCTGCTCCAATCGCTCGAGTTTCTGTTGAGGAAGCATCTGCCAACCGAGGTCAGCTTCGGCGAAGCCCAGCCTCTCCCCGAGGCGACGTACTGCCACTTCACGGTCACCACTGAAGATGGCGAGCTTGAGACCGGAGGCGCGGAGCCTCTCCAATGAAGGGGCGACATCAGGCCGTTGCTTGTCTTCAACTTGCAGTAATCCAACCAATACCTGTCCAGCCGAGACCGCAACCACCGATCCCTGAGCCGCGGCCAACCAGGCCGTTGCTCCAGCGGAGAAGTCGACACCGAAACTTTGCAGCCAAGCGGGCTTTCCAACCCGAAGGTCACCGACCACCCCGTCCAGCTCACCCCAAAGTCCTTCCCCAGACACAGTGGATACACGGGTTACATCGATCAAGGCCAAGTCGCGCCGTTGCGCCTCTTGCAGCAGGGCATAGGCCAGCGGATGGCGGCTGCTCTGCTCCAGGCTCGCTGCCCACTGCAACAAAAGATTGGGATCTTCACCAAAAACGTCGGTGACCAGCGGCCGCCCCAATGTGAGCGTGCCGGTCTTGTCGAAGACCACCTGATCTAGAGCAGCTGCGGTTTCGATCACATCACCACCTCGAAACAACCAACCGCGTCTCGCCGCTAAACCGGTGGAGACGGTAATCACCGTGGGAGTTGCCAAGCCCAAAGCGCAGGGGCAGGCCACCACAAGCACGGCAATGGTGAGCTGGAGCGCTAAGCCGATCGGCGTGGTGGCACCACTGCCCAATCCACTGTGATGGGTCTGAGCGCCATGAACCATGCCATGGGCATGGGGCAGACCAGGAGCATTGGCCTGCAACACCTCGGGCCAATGGGACGCACCAAAGAGCCACCAAAACAAAAAGGTGGCTAGGGCCAAGGCCATCACGCCGTAGCAAAACCGTCCTGCCACCCGATCCGCCAACCCTTGAATGGGGGCTCGGCGTGCCTGGGCCTGCTCAACCAGCCGAATAATGCGAGCAAGAGCAGTGTCGGAACCCACCCGGCTCACTTCAAGAACGAGCGGCGCTTCCAAATTCAAACTGCCGGACGACAGCTCAGTACCAGGCTCCACTTGGAGAGGCATTGGTTCTCCGGTGAGGCTCGAGACATCCACCGCCGAAAGCCCCTCACGAACAACTCCATCAACAGGAATGCGATCCCCGGCCAGAAGTTGGACGCGTTCACCTGGCCGCAGAGCTCCAACTCTGACCTCACGAATCTCACCATCCGTTAACACCAAACGAGCCGTCTCAGGCTGCAATTGAGCTAGTTGCTGGAGGGCCTGCCCCGTTCGGAAACGAGCCCGTTCTTCGAGGAAGCGCCCCAAAAGCACAAATCCCAGCAACATCACCGGCTCGTTGAAAAAGCACGGCCAACCCACCGTGGGCCACACCAAGGCCGCCAAGCTCGCCAGATAGGCGCTGCCCACCCCCAGCCCCACCAAGGTGTCCATGCTCGGGGCACCAACACGGGCTGCTTTTATGCCCCCAGACAGGATCTGGCGACCTGGACCAAACAAGGCGACGGTCGCCAATCCCGCGTGGAACGGGAGGCTTCCAATCACCGGCACTGACAATTGCCCGGCTTCGCTGAGGTGTCCCATCACCGACAGCAGCAACAGCACCAGCGCCACCATCAACTGACGCCACTGACGCCACCAACTCAGACCGGTGGATCCAGTCGCCCCCTTAAGACCCGGCTGAAACTCCAAGGAACGCTCACGGGCTGGGAATCCCCGCGCCGCCAAAGCCGCCAGCACCTCGTCGACATTGCCGTCGGACTCAGCCAAATCCAGCCAAGCTGCACGACTCACCAAATTCACATCAGCCCGCTGCACACCCGGCTGCTCAAGCAACGTGCGTTCCACCGCGGACACGCAACCGCCACACTTCATCCCTTCCACATCCAGGACGACGGTCTGCATCGCAGAACTCACAAGCGATCAATCGTTACGAGCACGCTAGGTCGGATGACAGGCCCGTCAGGATGGAGTGACATCAACCGGCGCGCCGTGCCCCGCAGCAACCGCAACGACAACTTCATCGACAAAAGCTTCACGGTGATGGCGGACTTAATCGTCAAACTGCTGCCGATTAATGCCCGTTCGAAAGAGGCCTACGTCTATTACCGCGACGGACTATCCGCCCAAAATGATGGCGACTACGCCGAAGCACTCGAAAACTACGACGAGGCCCTAAAGCTTGAAACAGACCCCACCGACCGCGGTGAAACCCTCAAGAACATGGCGATTATTTACATGTCGAACGGTGAGGAGGAACGGGCGATCGAGACGTACCAAAAAGCTTTAGATGAAAACCCAAAACAACCCTCATGCCTCAAAAACATGGGACTGATCTTTGAAAAATGGGGCCGAATCGCTGAAGAAAGTGGTCAACAAGATGATGCAGATCGCTGGTTTGACCAGGCTGCAGACGTCTGGACTCAAGCGGTACGTCTCAATCCAGGCGGTTACCTCGATATCGAAAATTGGTTGAAATCCACCGGTCGCAGCAATGTCGACGTGTACTTCTAGTGAACTAATTCGGCTCAGTCCGCACCTCATCACCGAGCGCTAAAACAAGCGCCTCGGTGACATTGGCGGCCTCAAGCAAGGCCAGATCCAACCCGGAGGCTAATGCCCCTAAACCACTACCGGATGGGACGACTGCGCGTCGAAACCCCAGCCGAGCCGCTTCTTGCAAACGCAGCTCAAGTTGACCGACCGGCCTGAGTTGCCCTCCTAACCCGAGTTCTCCGATCAACACGGTCCCCGGGGGGAGTGTGAGGTCTCGAAAACTTGCCACCACCGCAGCTGCCACTCCAAGGTCGGCAGCTGGCTCCTCCACATCCAGCCCTCCAGCTACAGCGAGGTAGCAATCGAAACGGGACAGGGGAATGCCCATGTGCTTCTCCAACACCGCCAAGATCTGGTGCAAACGATTGGTGCCGATGCCCGTAGCTGTTCGGCGCGGACTGGCATAGCTGGTGACGTTCACCAACGCCTGAAGATCCACTACCAGGGAGCGGGTACCCTCACAGGCCACGATGGTCGCAACCCCTGATGCACGGGCATCACTGAGGAAAAGCTCACTGGGGTTGCCCACTTCTGCCAAGCCGCCGGCCTGCATTTCAAACAGGCCTAATTCATGGGTGGCACCAAAACGATTTTTCACAGCACGCAGCAGTCGATGGCTGGCAAATCGGTCACCTTCAAAGGTGAGCACCGCATCCACCAAGTGCTCAAGCACCTTGGGGCCCGCCAACATCCCCTCTTTGGTCACATGTCCCACGAGGAGGAGAGCCGTGTTCTGGCGCTTGGCCAAACGCTGAAGTGATGCGGCACATTCCCGCACCTGTCCCACAGATCCAGGGGCGCTCGTGAGGTTGGGGTCATGCAACGCCTGGATGCTGTCAATGATCGCGACCGCCGGTCGAAGCGCTTCAAGCTCCTCCAAAACCAAGTCGAGATCCGTCTCGGCCAGCAATTGCAAATCGGAGGTCTCCCCCGCCAGTCGCTGCCATCGCAATTTCACTTGCTGCGCAGATTCCTCTGCACTCACGTAGAGAACAGAGCTGTGGGCCGCCATGGCCGAAGCGCTCTGCAAAAGAAGGGTGCTTTTGCCAATACCAGGATCACCCCCCACAAGAACGAGTGAACCGGGCACCAAACCGCTCCCCAACACCCGATCGAACTCAGAAGAGCCCGTCGGCAAACGCTGCAGCGGTTGATCGTCCAACGAGGCCATTGCCGTCGAGCGTCGGGGCGAAGGAGCATCCTTCTGGTCTGGAGCAGCACGGCGGCGGCGGCCATCGGTGGATGGCTGTGATTGCTCAACAAGGGAATTCCAACTCCCGCACTCAGGACAACGTCCAAAGAACTGTCGAGCCTTAGCGCCACAGGCCTGGCAGACAAAAATGGCGGTGGGCTTAGGCAATGCGAACTGTGAAGAAAGTTGCTGTTACGTGAATTAAAGGGGGGCTTCTCTTTTAAGTGTGACGAGACCCACGCTGCGCCACAGGCTTCATGACGGCCACGGCTCCCTCCAAGGAAACAATTCTCGTGGTCGATGACGAGGCCTCGATCAGACGGATTCTGGAAACCAGGCTCTCGATGATCGGGTACAACGTCGTGACCGCTTGCGACGGCACTGAGGCTCTGGAGTTGTTCCCCAACTGCATGCCGGATCTCGTGGTGCTCGACGTGATGATGCCAAAGCTGGATGGCTATGGCGTCTGCCAAGAGCTCCGCAAGGAATCGGATGTTCCGATCGTGATGCTGACAGCCCTGGGCGATGTCGCCGACCGGATCACCGGACTGGAGCTCGGCGCTGACGATTACGTGGTGAAACCATTCAGCCCGAAGGAGCTGGAAGCACGGATCCGCTGCGTTCTTCGCAGGGTGGAGAAGGAGGCCATTGCAGGGATACCCAACTCTGGTGTGATCCAGGTCTCCGACCTACGCATCGACACCAACAAACGCCAAGTGTTCCGCAACGATGAGCGCATCCGGCTCACAGGCATGGAATTCAGCCTGCTGGAATTGCTGGTCTCGCGTTCCGGAGAACCGTTTAACCGTGGGGAAATTCTGAAAGAAGTGTGGGGTTACACCCCAGAACGCCACGTTGATACTCGTGTGGTTGATGTTCATATCTCCCGGCTTCGTTCCAAACTGGAAGATGATCCTGCTAACCCTGAGTTAATCCTCACGGCTCGCGGTACCGGCTACCTGTTCCAGCGCATCATCGACTCCGTTGCTTCCGAAGGACCCTGATCCCTCCCAGGCCCCCGAGCCCAGGAGTAAAAGCACAAGGCCGCGGGCAATCCGCCGTCTTGTGATTTGGTACCGGCGGAATTCCGCCGTGACCACAATTGTTGATAGTGCGGCCAGCTCAGCGTCTGCAGCCGGAACCGTTGCAGGCACTGTTGTGTCTGGTGCTGGCACCGTTGCCAGCAGTGTTCTGCAGCCCCTGGTTTTTGATCCTCTGCGCCGCCTGCAGGGTGGGAATGACGAAGACGAGATCAAAGATGAAGATCGCCTGTGGGTTGCCGTCGATGGGATGGGTGGCGATGACGCACCAGGCCCCATTCTCGAGGGGTGTCTCCAAGCGATTGAGCGCCTGCCCTTAAAAATTCGATTTGTTGGCGAGCAGGATCGGGTGCGAGCTGCTGCTGCCGACCTAGAACTCGAAGCCATTCTGGAAAAAGCTCAAGCATCAGGCCACTTGGAGTTAGTGCCCAGCGGCCCTTCCATTGGCATGGATGACGAAGCGACAGCCGTTCGTCGAAAACGCGACGCAAGCATCAATGTGGCGATGGACCTGGTGAAGCAAGGTCGTGCCACAGCCGTCTACTCGGCTGGCAACTCAGGAGCAGTGATGGCCTCTGCGATCTTCCGTCTTGGACGACTCAAAGGAATCGACCGGCCGGCCATTGGTGCCTTGTTTCCCACCAAAGATCCCGGACAGCCCGTGCTTGTGCTCGATGTGGGGGCCAACATGGATTGCAAACCGACGTACCTACATCAGTTCGCCCTGCTGGGAAACATCTACAGCCGAGATGTCCTTCAGGTGGAACAGCCAAGGGTTGGTCTCCTCAACATTGGAGAAGAAGAATGCAAAGGCAACGAACTCTCCTTAAAAACCTTCGAACTGCTTAAGGAAGAGTCCAGACTTCACTTCGCTGGCAATTGCGAAGGCCGCGATGTGTTGTCGGGTGAATTTGATGTGGTGGTTTGCGATGGGTTTACCGGCAATGTGCTCCTGAAATTCCTGGAGTCGGTGGGCAGCGTTTTGCTCGGGGTCCTGCGGTCAGAACTTCCTCGAGGACGTCGGGGCAAGGTTGGGTCAGCGTTTCTCATCAGCAACCTGAAACGCATCAAAAAACGCCTTGATCACGCCGAACACGGTGGTGCTCTTCTCTTGGGAGTGAACGGGATCGCCGTGATCGGGCACGGAAGCAGCAAAGCTCTTTCTGTCGTGAGTGCCCTACGCATCGCCCACTCCGCCGCAAGCCATGGCGTTATGGATGATCTGGCTGCATTGCAGAGCGGCTGTGATTGACTGACGCCAACTTGGATCCCATCGCTTTGGTCGAGCCGCTCCACAACACCAGCGGTGTGTTGCTCCGGGGATGCGGGAGTGCCACACCAACCCGATCGATCAGCAATGACGAATTGGGCAAACGCGTGGACACCAACGATGCATGGATCCGCAGCCGAACTGGCATTGCCGCCCGTCGGGTCGTAGGTGCCGAAGAATCTTTAGGAGAGCTGAGTGGTTTAGCGGCAGAGCGAGCCCTGGAGATGGCGGGCTGGAAAGCGGACAGCCTCGACTTGATCGTTCTTGCCACCTCAACCCCTGACGATCTTTTCGGTTCCGCCCCGCGTCTGCAAGCCCGCATTGGAGCTATCAATGCCGTGGCCTTTGATCTCACCGCTGCCTGCAGTGGTTTTCTGTTTGGCCTCGTCACCGCAGCTCAGTACATCCGCAGCGGTGCCATGCGCCGCATCTTGGTCGTCGGTGCTGATCAACTCAGCCGTTGGGTGGACTGGGATGACCGTCGTTCTTGTGTGCTCTTCGGGGATGCCGCCGGAGCCCTTGTGATCGAGGCATCGAACGACGGAAAAGACGATCTAGAAGGATTTTTATTGCGATCCGACGGAAGTCGTGGAGCGGTCTTACAACTCCCACAGGTGACAGAACGACGCGAACTGATCGGCGATGCCAGTCATCAACGCGGAGGATTTGAACCGATCCAAATGAACGGCCAAGAGGTCTACAAATTCGCTGTTCGAGAAGTGCCGGCGATTCTGGCGTCGCTGCTGAACAGCACTGGGACCAGCCCAGAAAGCATCGACTGGTTGTTGTTACATCAAGCCAACCAACGCATCCTCGACGCCGTCGCGGAGCGTTTCAAGATTCCAAACGAACAGGTCCTCAGCAACCTCGCCTTTTACGGCAACACCTCTGCTGCAACCATTCCACTGATGCTGGATGAGGCGGTACGAGATGGTCGAATCCAACCGGGGCATCGCATCGCCAGCAGTGGCTTCGGTGCAGGATTGAGTTGGGGAGCAGCGCTTCTCCGATGGAGCGGGCCCGCCTAACCTCCGGCACTATCTGCGTTAATCAACGATGGCAATCGCCTGGGTGTTCCCTGGCCAGGGCTCGCAGAAAGTGGGCATGGCCGATCCCCTTCTCAGCATGAGCGGGGCTAATGAACGGTTCAGCCAGGCTTCAGAGCTGCTCGGACGCGATCTACTCGCCATCTGCCAGGGAGAAAGTGGCCGTGGAGAGGGTCCAGATGACCTCAACGACACCCGGAATACTCAACCGGCTCTCTTTGTCATCGAGTCACTTCTGGTCGACAATTTGATCCAGCAGGGCAGAGATGCCTCTTTGGTGGCCGGTCACAGCCTGGGAGAGCTCGTGGCTCTCTATGCGGCAGGGGCCTTCAACTTGGAGACAGGTCTCCAACTCATGAAGGTGCGTTCCGAGCTCATGGCTGGAGCTGGTGGAGGCGCAATGACAGCGGTCATTGGTTTTGACCGCAGTCAGCTTGAAGAGCTTGTGCGAGCAACGGACGGTGTGAGCATCGCGAATGACAACAGCGACGCCCAAGTGGTGATTTCTGGTCGTCCTGATGCGGTCGCCGCGGTAAGCGATCAACTCACCTGCAAACGTGCCATCCCCCTCGCGGTGTCGGGAGCCTTCCACTCGCCGTTCATGGCAGAAGCCGCTCACCAATTCTCAGTCACCCTGGATGCCATGGCCTTCCATGACACGCGCATCCCGGTGTTGAGCAACTGCGACCCCAGTGCCTCCAACACAGGGGTGGATCTGAAGGAACGGCTCAAGCAACAGATGACCACAGGCGTGCGCTGGCGGGAAACCATGGTTGCCATGACCGAACAGGGCGTCGACAGCCTGGTGGAAATCGGCCCTGGCAACGTGCTCAGCGGCTTGGCGAAACGAAGCATGGCGGGCGTCACTACAGCGCAAATCAGTTCATCAGGTGATCTCGGCCAATGAGCAACAGCGTCCAGATCATCTCCACCGCACCATCGCCAAGCCTCACCTATCGGCTGGTGAGCGGACTCTTGGTTTTCCCAATTTTTCGGGGGCTTTTCCGAGGATCAACCCAGGGCAATGAAAATGTTCCAAAGCAGGGTGCTCTCGTGGTGGCAGCCAACCATGGTTCCCATCTTGATCCGCCAATCCTTGGGCATGCCCTAGGGCGACCCGTGGCTTTTATGGCCAAAGCTGAATTGTTCGATGTGCCGTTGCTTGGACGGCTGATTCGAGCCCTCGGGGCGTACCCCGTCCGAAGGGGTGCCAGCGACAGGGAGGCCATTCGAACCGCAACGGCCACCCTGGAGGCAGGTTGGGCGACTGGGGTGTTCCTTGACGGCACCCGACAAGCCAATGGACGGGTGAACGCCCCATTACCCGGGGCTGCCCTACTCGCTGCTCGCAGCGGAGCTCCACTGCTGCCGGTCGCGATTCTCAACAGCCATCGTGCCCTCGGTAGCCGTCAATTTTGGCCACGCCTCGTTCCGATTCAGTTGCTGATCGGCACGCCTATTCCGCCTCCAGTCAGCCGGCGTCGTGCTGATCTCGACGCAACAACCGCGCTCCTCCAAGAACGGATCAACGCGCTTCTGGACCAAGGTTTGCAGCATCCCTGAGATCACGGCCAGTGATCACCCAAGCCATCGCTCGGAGCCAGTCGCTGATCTGCTTTATACGGCCCTCCTCATCACAATCCGGGGAACAAGCCACCGGCACACCAGTGAGGTGAATCCCACGACTGCCTGCGACGACCTGACCCACCGCCATTGAACGGGCCAGATGGTCTTCGCTCGTAACGAGCAACACATGTTGAATACCGTCGCTCTGTAGCTCGTCGACGAGGGACGTGAAGTTACTGAGGGTGTCGCGAGCGCGGTAGTCGAGGGTGACCCGCTCAGGGTTCAAGCGCTCCTCCTGCAATAGCCAGGTGGCATATTCCCGATTACTGCCTCCACTCACCAATAAGGGCAAATCCAACTGCCGCGCTAAACGCGCTCCCATCCGTTCTCGATCCACATCACCACCCAAAACCAGGACCATCTGAGGTGCGCTGCGATTCAGCAAAGCGCGGCGATACGGGGCCATCGGGCCAGGACCGAGCAACCAAACCGTTAGGGCAACCCCCAAGACCATGCCTGTTTTGAGGCCTGCCATTAGACCTGGCCGACGGGTGAGGTGGGATAAATCGGCAACACCTCCGACCATGGCATTGCCTTGCCAGCCAGATGGGCGCAGCGCAAAAGCTCCAATAAGCGCAGAACATCGGCGTGCACGTCCTCCGCGGCCTCAACGATTGGGCCCAACGAGCGTCCCTTCGCTACCAGATGGGGCTCCTCCAATTCGTTGACATCATTGGCATCGAGGCAATAACAACCGGCCACTAAGCCTCGTCGCGGCAGCTCCCGAGCAATCCAAAACGGTTGACCGCGTTGATCTACGGGTAACTGGTTGTGAAGGCGTGGTGCCATTAACGCAAAGCTGCTGATGCCTAAAAGCGGACAGCGCAACTGTTCCGCCAGAGTTCTGGCCATCACCACCGACAAACGCGTTCCGGTAAACCCACCGGGTCCAGTCGCAACGGCCAGACCGCTGAGTTGGGTCCAACGCTCCCGCGGAAGCATCGCCGACACTCGGGTGATCAGGGTGTTGGACAAACCACGACCGTCATCGAACACCTGCACGGCGGAGGGCTCGGACGACGACATCGGATCGTGCACTGCGACACCAAATCGCTCTGTGGAGCTGTGCAACGCCATCAAAAGGGAGTTACCACTCATGTAGGCACCACCTCACCAGGTCGTAGACGCTGCCAGCGGCCGGCGTCAGCCTCAAAGCTGTCGCAAGCCCTGACATCCCACTCAACCCCCACCTGGCCATCGGGTAGATCCACCACAGAAATATGAATTTTGGGAGCTTTCGGTTCCAGGTCTGGTTCAGCAGAAAGATGGGCAACGCCATGCTGACGCTCGACTGCGTGATAGGCCTGACAACGGTCGACCCAGCGGCAATCCACGCAGATGCACATGCCTCCCGATGTCGGCAGAGATTTCATTCTGATGGCTGATGCTGCTCCCGACGAGCAGGCACGGCTCCTGCTGAAACAGCTCGATCCAGACGCCTGGCCGATCTCCATCGACCAGCTGCCTGAAGGCACAGCTTTGGTGGGCGGGGCTGTACGGGATGCATTGCTTGGTCGACACAACCCACATCCCGATCTTGATCTCGTGGTGCGCAGCGATGCTCTACGACACTCCGCACGTCTTGCGAAGATTTTCGGGGGCAAACATGTGGTGCTGGATGAGCAGAGAGACATCGCCCGTCTCGTTCTCAACGGATGGACCATCGATGTAGCCCGACAGGAGGGTGATGGCCTTGAAGACGACCTGTGGAGGCGTGATTACAGCATTAATGCCATTGCACTCCCACTCCAGCCGATGGCCTCGCTATGCGACCCAACGGGAGGCTTAGGGGATCTCAAGCAGGGACGCTTGCGCGCTGTCCGCGAACAGAACCTGATCGACGACCCACTACGCCTCCTCCGCGGCCTGCGGTTTCTGGCGGAGATCCCCCTAGTGCTCGATGCCCAAACGGGGGAGTGGATCCAGCGTCATCACCAAGCTTTAGGGCAGTCCGCCCCTGAACGCATCCTGGCTGAACTGCAACGGCTCGTAAAAGGCCCCCATGCCGACCAAGCCCTTCACCTCCTGGAGCAGTGGCCATTGCTCCAACCATGGGCCACAACATCACAAACAGTCGCTTCGTACGACACAACGCTGTTGAACGCCGAAGAGGCGACTAATGCCCTTCCCCTGGCTCGCTTAACAAAGCTCATCAGCGACGACGGCCTCAAGCGGCTCAAGGCCAGCAAAATCCTGCAACAGCGCTGTGCACGACTGCGCCACTGGGGTCTGCAAGCGAAACAGCAACCGGAGGCCTTACCGGAACAGGAACGACTCCAACTGCATCTGGAGCTCGAAGGCGATCTTGCCGCTTTGATCCTTGATCTACCGAAGGAGCTGCAGCCGCAATGGCTGAAACGCTGGCGTGATCCAAGCGATCCGTTGTTTCACCCCACCATGCCCCTTGATGGAGGCAGCCTTCAAAAGGAACTGGGGTTGTCGGCTGGACCAACCATGGGGAAAGTGCTCGCCCAACTTCGCCTTGAGCGAGCCTTTGGACGGATCCAGACTCGCGACGAAGCACTCAAAACGGCCCATCGCCTATGCGCCGAAATCGAGGCGGTCTGTGATTAACTTTGCATGTGTCAATGATGACAATCGGACACCGACAGATCGCCTCCCCTCCTTCATGAGCATCCGCCTTTACATCGGCAATTTGCCGCAAACCTTTGAAGAACAGGAGCTTGCGGCTCTTTTGAAAGGCATTGGAGAAGGGATCCGGTTTAAGTCGGTGCTTGATCGAGACACCGGAAGCTGCCGTGGTTTTGGCTTCGCCAACGTTGACGACCCCAAGGTTGCCGATGCAGTGATCGAGCAACTCAATGGAAAGGAGTTTGGCGGCAGCACCCTTCGTGTTGAGCGTTCCGAACGCCGCGAATCTGGTGGCAATAACCGTCGTGGCGGAGCTCCCGCTCCCATGGGTGCAGGGCAACCTCAAGTGGCACGGAAAACCGTTAACAAGGTGGTTCACAGCGATGCTCCTGGAGAAGGCGCACCCGACCCACGCTGGGCCGGAGAACTCTCCAAGTTGAAAGATTTACTTGGCAATCAGAAAACAGCCGTTTGAATCAATCAAAAACGCACTTAAGCCCTGTCAGGAAAACCCTGACAGGGTTTTTTATTGGAATTTCTATTGATCGATTTAGCGAAATTGTGCCAATGCATAGGAACGAGGTAAGTCAAGCAATTTATTCACCTTGCCGACGTAAGCACGTCGATTAAAGACGTCGTAATCGATGCGCTCAATGGCATCTAAGATGCCTCGATACAACCTCAAAGATGTCCACACGGGCCAGCGGGCATCCCCCGAAAGCCAGCGCACCCCGGACTCAGACCGAGTAAACCATTCTCTTGCCCGTTCAAGCTGGAAAGCCATTAATTCACGCCAAGCTTCATTCAGTCTCCCAGCCATCAAATCGGATTCTGAATAACCGAAGCGATCTAAATCTTCTTGAGGAAGATAAATACGACCACGGCCACGATCTTCACCAACATCTCGAAGAATATTCGTGAGCTGGTTTGCGATCCCCAAGGCAACCGCCGCATCCGAGGTGTCTGGACTGTCACTCCACGGAGCAGAGGTATAGGCCTGATCCACACCCATCACACCTTGGGTCATCAAACCCACCGTCCCCGCGACGCGATAGCAATACAACTTCAGATCTTCAAACGTGGGATATCGCGTCCACGTGAGATCCATACGTTGACCCTCGATCATGTCTAAGTAGGGCTGAATATCTTGCGGAAATCGCTCCAGCGTGTGTGCCATCACGGCATCGAGATCATTGGAAACATGACCATTAAAAAGATCTCGCGTTTGTTGCTCCCAATGATCCAAGCGCTCAGCTAGTTCCTCTACAGAACGTGATTGTGCTTCGGCACTGTCCATTAGTTCATCGGTGCGGCGACACCAGACGTAAATCGCCCAGATCGCCCGACGTTTTTCAAGAGGCAACAGCAGCGTTCCGAGATAAAACGTTTTTGCCCACTCAGCTGTCTCGCGACGACACGCTTCAAAAGCTTCGTCTAGATCCGTGGCCATAGATGCGATTGGCATCGCTTCAGGCTGTCACAGGCTCGCCAACGGAAGACGACTTGGACAATTGATCTGTCTTGGCATCAACCGCACCGGCACAAAGCTTGCCGCTCAGAACAGCACCTTCCATCGAGGCCAGATAGCGCTGCATTGTGTAATCGCCAGCCAAAAAGAAATTTTTAATTGGCGTCGTTTGATCTGGACGAAGCTGCTGACAGCCAGGAGTAGTTTTATAAACTGATAATGGAGTTTTAACGACCTTAGATTTACGCAACTTTGCTGGATTATCCCCACCAAAGTGCATTGGGAATAGCTTTAGAAGCTCTCCCATTGTGGCTTCAATAATATCTTCATCACTACGGCTGATCCAGTCCTTGGCAGGTGCAAAAACGAGCTCCAACATTGATCGGTCAGGATCTTCGTACTCCTTACAAGCGATGCTCATGTCGGCATAGACACTGAGCAACGGCGACCGGCTAAAGAGCAAGTGATCGATGTCCGTGAGCTTGCGGTCAAACCACATATGAATGTTGATCACGGGCACACCACGAAGACCCTCAAGCTTTTGGAAAACATCCATTTGCTTCCAAGGCTCGGGTAACAACAATTTGAAAGGATCAACGGGTAGCGCGCTGACATAAGCATCAGCCACGAGATCAAACCCTTCCTTTCCTTTCACTCCACCAATTTGAAAGGCTGCGACGCTTCCATCGTCGTTCAATTTGATTTCACGAAGAGGACAATCCAAGTGAACCTCTCCACCGAGAGATTCGATGTGCTCAACCACTGGTTGACACAGACGTTCTGGAGGGGCTCCATCGAGAAAAGCCATGCGTGAACCGTTTTTCTCTTGCAAAAAGCGATTCAATGCTGTGAGCAGAACCGTGGCAGAGATTTCACCTGGGTCGATGAAATTCAATGCCTTACTCATCGCAATGAAAACCTCGTCATTGACCCGCTCAGGGATGTTGTGCAAACGAAGCCATTCAGTCCATGAGTACTGATCGCACTGCTCCACATATCCCTGCCCCCTCAGCATGGCTGGGACTAACCCCAGACCAAAGCTGATCTTTTCTGGCCAAGTGAGCATGTCGTTGTTGCCCAGAATCGCCGCAACACCATTCACTGGCGCGGGCAAGTCGGGAAAGTCGAAGCGGCTGTAGGTACCGGGCTCTTCAGGCTGGTTGAAGATCATTGAGTGGCTTTTCCACTGCAGCCGGTCCTCGATGTCCAATTCCTTGAACAACTGCAGCATGTTTGGGTAAGCACCAAAAAAGATGTGCAACCCGGTTTCGTACCAGTCGCCATCTTCATCCTTCCAGGCAGCCACTTTCCCGCCAAGAACATCACGGGATTCCACCAAAATTGGAGTGTGGCCAGCGTCCGCCAAATATTTTGCGCAAGACAAACCCGCAAGTCCTGCTCCGGCGATAGCGACGCGCATGCGGATAGCTGAATAGTGAAACCAACCTTAAGAGAGCCACCACCCCGACCGCTTCTTAAACTCGGCAAACGTCTCCGGTGCGACATGGCCGACACCCTGCTGAAGTGCACAACGCGGCATGTACGCCTGTTCACCGCTCGGGTGGACAACGATGACCTCGTGCCAAGTGCGAATGAGCTCACCTTGGACCTCGATCCAGACAATGAATTCATCTGGAGTGAAAGCTGCATTTCCCAAGTGCAGCAACGCTTCAAGCAACTCGTAGACGCTGCCGCAGGCGGCGAACTCAGCGACTACACCTTGCGGCGAATTGGAACGGACCTGGAAGGGTTCATCCGGCAACTCCTTCAACGGGGAGAGCTCAGCTACAACCCGGAGGCTCGCGTTCAGAACTTTTCGATGGGTCTCCCGCGCACACCAGAACTGCTGTGAATCGTTCCCGCTACGACAGCTATGACCGCCCCCAAAGTGGAGGAAGGTATGAGCGCGGCTACGACGATCGGCGTAACAGCGGTCGTGGGAATCGCCCCCCAGGCCCACCGCCAGAAGGTGGCGGACCTGATTTCAATTTCAGTTCACGCACCGTGGCGGTGCTCGCAGGAGTTCTTGTGGTGGGTATTGGCATTGGGAGTGCCGTCACCAGCACCACCCAGGGAGATCAAGGCAATATCGCTAGCTCACAGCAACTCGACATGGCCGTGCCAGACCCCGAGTTCTGTCGGCAATGGGGTGCAAGCGCCTTTGTGATGGATATCGAGATGTACACAACACTGAATCCCTCCAGCAGCTTCGTCACCCAGCCAACCCTTCAGCCAGGCTGCGTCATTCGTCGGGAAAACTGGTCTGTGCTGCGCAAAGAGGGCGCCATCACAGGGGATCAGGAACGGGAATGCAAGCAACGCATGAACACCTTTGCCTACATCGGATCAGTGCGAGACAAACCAGTGGTGCGCTGCGTTTATCAAACAGACATTTCGGAAAATCGCTTCCTCACGAAAGGAATCGCCGACGACACCGTGGGCATCACCCCGGAAGCGGATCAATTCTGAGTCAGCTGATCGGCTGATGAAAGCGGCACCACTGGCGTCGCTACTTTTTGTCGGATCGGACTGTCGGGGCTCGCGAAAACAGGCAATACGTCTTGGCGGAACGCAGCGGATGCCCTCGAGCAGTACCGCGCTGGATGGGTAATCAATTTCAACTGTCGTTTCACCTGCAAGTCAGCCACCTGGGGGCGATGGATCGTGCCTGCAGCGAGCTCACGATCAATCGAAACCACAGGCACAAAGGCTGCTCCCAATCCGGCCTGTACAGCGTTTTTGATCGCCTCAAGGGAGTTGAGCTCCATCTCGATGCGCAAACGTTGCACATCCAGCCCGGAGCGGGCGAGCAATTGGTCCACCATTTTTCGGGTGGTGGATTGGGCATCCAAGCAAACAAAACCAAGCCGATACAGATCTTCCTTCGTTAGCTCGGTCAAACGAGCCAACGGGTGCTTCACCGGAAGCACCAGGGCAAGTTCATCACTGGCATACGGAACCACTTGCAGGAGCTCGTTCAGCTCCGGTGGCAATTCCCCGCCAATGATGGCCAAATCAATCTGGCCATTCGCAACACTCCAACCGGTTCGCCGGGTGCTGTGCACTTGAAGCTGAACGGCCACTTCTGGATATTTCTGCCGAAATAATCCGATCATCCGCGGCATCAAATAAGTGCCTGTTGTTTGACTCGCACCAACAATCAACGATCCGCCCTTGAGGTTGTGAAGGTCATCCAGCGCACGACAGGCTTCTGCGCACTGGCTGAGGATGCGGTCGCAATAACTCAAGAGCAGATGTCCCGCTTCGGTGAGTTGCGCTTTCCGCCCACCGCGATCGAAGAGGGACACCTCGAGTTGTTTCTCGAGATTTTGAATCTGAAGACTGACGGCAGGCTGCGTGACATAGAGGCTGTCGGCAGCCTTCTTGAAGCTTCCCTCACTCACGATCGCTCGCAGGATGCGGAGCTGATCAAGGGTGAACGGCAGATCAGCCACCGCGATGCACCCGTCGGAAAAACTGAAATCTAAGCCCGGGATGACAGACCGCCAGAATCACGGCCTAACGAGGCCCCTCCATGGCAACCACCCACCACAGCAGCTTGGTCATGCTGGTGTTGCTGGTGCTCTTCGCGGTGATTCACAGCGGAGGTGCAGCCCTACGCGTTCGAGCTGAAGCCGTCATCGGAGCACGAGCGTGGCGTTTGATCTTTGCTGCCCTCAGCATTCCTTCAGCGGTGGTGGTGATTGGCTACTTTCTGGCCCACCGCTACGACGGTCTCCGGCTTTGGAACCTGCAAGGCGTTCCTGGGATGGTGCCAATGGTGTGGGTTGGCACCGCGATCAGTTTTCTTTTTCTCTACCCAGCCACTTACAACTTGCTGGAAATCCCTGCAGTGTTGAAGCCTCAGGTGCGCCTTTATGCCACAGGAATTATCAGGATCAGCCGCCATCCACAGGCAGTTGGGCAAATTCTGTGGTGCTTCACCCATGCTCTGTGGATAGGGAGCAGTTTCATGCTGGTGACCTGCGCAGGACTTATTGCCCACCACCTTTTCGCTGTTTGGCATGGGGATCGCCGCCTGAAGTTGCGCTTTGGAGATGCCTTCGATGAACTCAAAAACTCCACCTCATCGGTGCCCTTTGTCGCCGTACTCGATGGTCGCCAGAACCTGGATTGGCGCGAGTTTGTCCGTCCGGCACAACTGGGAATTGCCATCGCAGTAGGCGTGTTTTGGTGGGCCCATCGCTTTATTCCCCAAGCCGGCGAGTTGGTGCGCAACTCCGCACTCGAGTCCCTGTTCAGCTGAGCTGCCTACACTCATCTCAATTGGCTTGAAGTGGATGCCCTCGGCAGCGGAACTGGCCTGGCTGATTCCTGTTCTTCCCCTGTTTGGGGCTGTAATAACCGGGCTTGGGCTGATCAGCTTTAACCGAACAGTGAATCGGTTGCGCAAGCCCGTTGCACTGCTTCTCATCACCTGCGTTGGCGCAGCTGCTGTGTTGAGTTACGCCATTTTGGCGAGTCAACTAGCTGGTTCTCCGCCGGTTGAGCATCTCTTCATCTGGGCAAGTGCAGGCGACTTCACATTGCCCATGGGGTATGTCGTTGACCCGTTGGGCGCAGTGATGTTGTCGCTGGTCACCACCATTGCCTTATTGGTGATGGTGTACTCCCACGGGTACATGGCCCACGACAAGGGTTACGTTCGGTTTTTCACTTATCTCGCCCTCTTCAGCAGCTCGATGCTTGGGCTGATTATTAGTCCCAATCTGCTCGAGATCTACGTGTTCTGGGAGCTGGTGGGGATGTGTTCCTATCTACTCGTTGGTTTCTGGTACGACAGAGACGGCGCTGCCCACGCGGCCCAAAAAGCATTTGTAGTCAACCGCGTTGGCGACTTCGGACTTCTCTTGGGAATCCTTGGCCTGTTTTGGGCCACTGGAAGCTTTGATTTCCAAGGCATTGCCGATGGTTTGCAGCAAGGGTTAGCCAATGGCAGCGTCGCTCCATGGGCTGCACTACTGCTTTGCCTCCTGGTGTTTATGGGTCCGATGGCGAAATCGGCTCAATTCCCCCTCCACGTTTGGCTACCCGATGCCATGGAGGGACCAACGCCCATCTCAGCTCTCATTCACGCCGCAACGATGGTGGCGGCTGGGGTTTTTCTCGTCGCGCGTTTGGATCCGCTTTATACCCAATTCCCAGTTGTTCAAACCGTTATTGCAGTGGTTGGAACGATCACCTGCTTCCTTGGAGCCTCCATCGCCCTAACCCAGATGGACCTCAAAAAAGGTTTGGCCTACAGCACCGTGTCGCAACTCGGTTACATGATGTTGGCCATGGGCTGCGGTGCTCCGGTTGCCGGAATGTTCCATCTGGTGACGCACGCTTTTTTCAAAGCAATGCTGTTTTTGGGCTCAGGGTCCGTCATCCATGCCATGGAAGAAGTGGTGGGTCACGAACCCGTCTTGGCTCAGGACATGCGCCTCATGGGTGGCTTGCGCCAAAAGATGCCGATTACCGCCATCACCTTTTTTATCGGTTGCATCGCGATCAGCGGAATCCCTCCTTTGGCAGGTTTCTGGAGCAAAGATGAAATCCTGGGCCAAGCCTTCAATGCCTTCCCAGTGCTGTGGCTTGTCGGGTTCCTCACCGCCGGCATGACGGCCTTCTACATGTTCCGGCTTTACTTCCTAACCTTCGAAGGGGAGTTCCGTGGCAACGACAAGGCGATGCAAACATCGCTGCTTGCCGCCGTGGGAAAAGAGAACAAGGAGCATGGCGACCACGCCACCAGCGTGCATGAGTCGGCCTGGCCCATGACAGTTCCCCTGGCTGTTTTGGCTGTTCCATCCGTGCTGATTGGTTTGCTAGGAACGCCTTGGAATAGTCGCTTTGCCGGTTTGTTGAACCCTGAAGAAGCAGCGGAAATGGCCGAACATTTCAGCTGGGCGGAGTTCCTACCTCTCGCAGGAGCCTCAGTTGCCATTTCACTGGTGGGCATCACCCTTGCCGTTCTCGCTTACGCCCTGCGCCGGATCGATCTAGGTCAGCTGGTCGCTGGTCGCTTCCCCACGATCAACGCCTTCCTGGCGAACAAGTGGTATCTCGATTCGATCAACGAAAAATTATTTGTTCGCGGTAGTCGGAAGCTCGCTAGAGAGGTTCTTGAGGTGGACGCAAAGGTGGTGGATGGGGTGGTGAACCTCACCGGTTTGCTCACCCTCGGTAGCGGAGAAGGCTTGAAATACCTGGAGACTGGCCGTGCTCAGTTCTATGCCTTGATCGTGTTTGGCGGCGTCATTGCGATGGTTGTTTTATTCGGTGTGATCGGCGGACCGATCAGCTGATCAAGATCGGCATGTGTGTCATCGCCTATCGAGGTGATGACACAGGCCCAGTGATTTCTACGATCCAGCCAGTGGAGAGCTGGGTAGTCCGTGATCGAGTTTGCAGTCGCCGGGCTGAGCGACCCCGTGCAAGCGACAGTTCCGTGGTTGAGCCTGTCGATTTTGGTGCCCATTGGCGGAGCGCTGCTCATCCCTTTCATTCCCGACCAGGGAGAAGGAAAGCAAATTCGCTGGTACGCCCTGATCGTCACCCTGATCACCTTTCTGATCACGGTTGCGGCGTATCTGACGGGGTATGACCCCAGCCTTAGCGGTCTGCAGCTCTTTGAACGCGTTAGTTGGCTGCCAGAGATCGGTCTGACCTGGACCGTCGGAGCCGACGGGCTATCAATGCCCCTCATCCTGCTAACAAGCTTCATCACCAGCCTGGCCTGCTTAGCGGCCTGGCCGGTGACGTTCAAACCGCGTTTGTTCTTCTTCCTGTTACTGGCAATGGATGGCGGCCAAATCGCCGTTTTTGCCGTGCAAGACATGCTGCTGTTTTTCTTGGCATGGGAGCTCGAACTTCTCCCGGTTTACCTGCTACTTGCCATCTGGGGCGGCAAAAAACGCCAATACGCTGCCACCAAATTCATTCTCTACACCGCAGGGAGCTCCCTGTTCATCCTCTTGGCTGCTCTTGCCATGGGGTTTTTCGGAGGAGGAACGCCAAGCTTCGAATACACAGCACTGGCTGCGAAAGACTTTGGCAGTGGCTTCCAGTTGCTGTGTTACGCGGGACTACTCATCGCCTTCGGGGTCAAGCTGCCGATTGTGCCCCTGCATACCTGGCTACCGGATGCCCATGGAGAAGCCACAGCGCCCGTGCACATGCTGCTGGCTGGCATCCTTCTGAAGATGGGTGGCTACGCCCTACTGCGATTCAACTGTGAGCTACTGCCAGCGGCCCATGCCCAGTTCGCACCACTGCTCATCGTTTTAGGAGTGGTCAATATCATTTATGCCGCCCTCACATCCTTCGCCCAACGCAATCTCAAACGAAAAATTGCCTACAGCTCCATCAGCCATATGGGCTTTGTGCTGATTGGCATCGGCAGCTTCAGTGTTCTTGGAAGCAGCGGCGCGATGTTGCAGATGATCAGCCATGGATTGATCGGTGCCAGCCTGTTCTTCCTCGTGGGAGCGACCTACGACCGCACCCACACGTTGCTACTGGATGAGATGGGCGGCATTGGCCAAAAAATGCGAATCATGTTCGCCCTTTGGACCGTTTGCGCCCTTGCCTCCCTTGCCCTGCCAGGGATGAGCGGTTTTGTGAGCGAGCTGATGATTTTTGCAGGGTTCGCCACAGACGAGGCCTATACCCTTCCTTTCCGCGTGGTGATTTGCGGTCTAGCCGCTGTAGGCGTTGTGCTCACACCGGTTTACCTGCTCTCAATGCTGCGAGAAATATTCTTTGGCAAAGAGAAAGCTGAGCTGGCTTCCCACACCAACCTGGTGGATGCCGAGCCTCGCGAGGTTTACATCATTGGCTGCTTACTGGTTCCGATTATCGGCATCGGTTTGTATCCACGCCTGATGACCGATAGCTTCAGCAGCTCCATCGAGGCTTTGGTGAGCCGTGATGTGACCGCTATGGAGCAACTCACGAAACCCACCGCCCCTTTAATTCGAGGTCAATCAACGGTTCCAGCCATCTTGCGCGCTCCGAACCTCGGCACGCCAACTCCTAAGTGACGTATCGATGCGGTGGTCTTGGGGCTGAAACTTCTTAAGTTCGTGCCGCTGAGACGCCACATCTATGCGCCAGATCAATTTCGGACTGATCTTCGGCTTTGGACTCGTTACCGTTTTTTTCACGCTTGAAAATACGGCAGCTACAACAGTCCACGTCTTACCAGGGATGCAATACACCTTGCCCTTGGCTGGCCTTCTTCTATTTGTCGCCGGAATCGGTGCGGCATCCGCCTGGTTTTTCGCCACATGGACAGGAATGCTGAACAACGTGGATCAACTGAGCAAAGCGACTGAATTTGAGGCACAACAGGTTCGCATTCAAGAGCTGGAAACCGATCTCAATCGATATCGTTCCACGGTCGAAACGCAGCTTGGCCTTCTCCCTGCCACCACCGTGAGCACGACCGTGAGCACCAGCGAAGTCGACTCACCCATAAGCAGCACCTGAAGACGATCGTGATGCGGGGCTAGCCGACCAGCGATGGGGTCGATACCTTTTGACTAGAAGAGGGAGTCCATTGCATCAGGCGGTCCCCAACGAAGGTGCTGATGCCGGTGCCCGCCTTGCGATCCGACTTCTGCAAGATGCTGCCGAGCGGGGCGATCTCGATCCTTGGGACGTGGATGTGATTGCCGTCGTAGACGGTTTTCTTGATCAACTCAGGCAACGCATCGAAGTTCCGCGTCAAATTGCAGCGGCTTTGGCAGGACGCGGTGGCAGCTACGAACGTGATCTTGCAGAGAGCAGTGAAGCCTTTTTGGCCGCTTCAGTGCTTGTGGGTCTAAAAGCAGAAGTTCTCGAAGCCAGCATGCTTCCACCGCCCCCAGAAGTGGAGGAGTATTTCGACACCGACTTTGATGATCAGGGATGGCTGGATCCCAGCTTCGATTTACCCCGACGACCTGAACGTCATCTGCTTCGGCGTCCAGTGGCACCTCCACCACTCCGTCGGCCGGTAACGCTCGGAGAACTCATTGAACAGCTCGAAAGCATTGCCGGACAGCTCGAGTCCGACGAACTGGAGATGCGCCGCCGTCAACGCCGCAAGCGGTTCAGTACCCGTGACGCCATCAACCAAGTTGCCAACTTGGCGCACCGCGAAAAGTTACCGGAAACCACCGCAGCCCTCGGCGTGTTTCTAAACGGCTGGGAAGACGCCCTGGATTGGGTAGATTTTGAAGGCCTCGTCCAACGCTGGGGCCAGGTGGCTGCAGCTGATCTTGATCAAGACAGGGTGGGCGTGTTCTGGGCCCTTCTATTTCTGTCCTCACAAGGCAGTGTGGAGCTCGAACAATCGCAATGGCTGCACGGACCACTTCGGCTCAAACGGATCCCAGCAGCTGGCATCCCAACGCAATTGCCGATCAGCAGCCTTCAGGTTGCGACCCCAATACCAGCGCCAACAGCCGTTGCTGCCTAAATTTGGTCTAATGTGCTGCCAATTCAGGAGCCCGAAACGCCAATGAAGGCGATGATTCTGGCGGCTGGCAAGGGGACAAGGGTGCAGCCGATCACACATGTGATCCCCAAGCCGATGATTCCAATCCTGCAAAAGCCAGTGATGGAATTCCTGCTGGAACTTTTGAAGGAGCACGGTTTCACCGAAGTGATGGTGAACGTGTCGCACCTAGCAGAAGAAATTGAAAACTATTTCCGAGATGGTCAACGTTTTGGCGTTGAACTGGCCTACAGCTTCGAAGGACGCATTGAAGATGGAGAACTCATTGGCAGTGCGATGGGTTCTGCCGGTGGCCTGAAGAAAATCCAAGATTTTCAACATTTTTTTGATGACACCTTTGTTGTGCTCTGCGGTGATGCACTGATCGACCTCGATCTCACCGAAGCGCTGAAGCGGCACCGAGAAAAAGGGGCCATCGCCAGCTTGGTCACCAAACGCGTTCCCAAAGATCAGGTGAGCAGCTACGGCGTTGTCGTGACTGATGACGAAGGTCGGATTTCCTCGTTCCAAGAAAAGCCCAGTATCGATGAGGCCCTGAGCGACACGATTAATACTGGCATTTACATTTTTGAGCCTGAAATATTTGACCACATCCCTTCAGGAGTGTCCTTCGATATCGGCTCAGATTTGTTTCCAAAGCTGGCGGCCTCTGGAGCTCCCTTCTATGCCATACCAATGGATTTTGAGTGGGTTGATATTGGCAAAGTTCCCGACTATTGGCAGGCCATTCGTAGCGTTTTATCTGGTGATGTTCGCCAAGTGGGTATTCCTGGCAAAGAGATCCGTCCAGGCGTCTACACCGGCCTGAACGTGGCCGCTAATTGGGACAAAATCAATGTGACTGGGCCCGTATATGTCGGAGGGATGACCAAAATCGAAGACGGTGCAACGATTATTGGTCCCACAATGATTGGGCCTAGTTGTCATATTTGCGAAGGAGCCACGGTTGATAATTCGATTATTTTCGACTACTCCCGAATTGGAGCGGGCGTTCAACTTGTTGAAAAACTTGTGTTTGGCCGTTATTGCGTTGGCAAAGATGGCGACCACTTCGATCTTCAAGAAGCCTCCCTGGATTGGTTGATCACCGATGCACGACGCCAAGACCTTGTGGAACCATCACCTCAACAAAAAGCGATGGCCGAGCTGCTTGGCACAGATCTCATGTCGTCGGTGAACTGATGTTCGCTTGATCAAGGATTAAGGGGATTCGCTCCTCTGCCTTAATCGCCATGAGATGCACACCCTGAACAATGCCGAGGTATTGCCGCACCTGCTCAGCGGCAATGGAAACGCCTTCCATCGCGGGATTTGATGCGCCTTCAAGACGCTCGATCAAGTGCTCGGGAATGCATGCCCCTGGCACCACACGGTTAATAAACAGGGCATTTTTGGCCGATTTCAACAAAAACACCCCTGCCAAAACTGGAAGCTGAAGCGGCCCCGCCAGCTCCCGCTGAAACCGGTCCAACACCTGCGGGTCCATCACCATTTGGGTTTGCACGAATCGAGCACCGGCTCCAGCCTTCCGCTGCAATCGACGTTGTAAACCACTCCAACTCCGCGAGTGAGGGTCGGCTGCACACCCTGGAAAAAGAGCAGTAGCACCATCAGGAAGACTGCCCTTCACGGGATCCTCACCTCGGTTCAAAGCCTCCACTTGCTGCAGCAATTTCACAGACTCCAACTCGTTTACCGGCCGCACCGAAGGCTGATCCCCACTGCGAACGGGATCGCCCGTAAGACAAAGGAGATTGCGAATCCCCAAAGCATGGGCACCGAGCAAATCCGCCTGCAAAGCAATCCGATTGCGATCACGGCAGGCCAACTGCAACACAGGTTCAGCACCTGCCTCGATCAGGAGTTTGCAGGCGGCCACACTGCTCATTCGCATGACAGCACGGCTGCCATCCGTGACGTTCAAAGCGTGCACGCGCCCCTGCAAATGAGCCGCCATAGCAAGCATGTGAGCAGGATCAGCACCTCTTGGCGGCATGACCTCTGCCGTGAGTGCCTGCTTGCCGGCCTCAATTGCGCACTGGAGCGCCGTCTTCAAAGCCTTTTATCGCTTCAACGCACCACTATGCAGGATTGGACTTGGGTCGGGACTAACATGTTTTCAAAGGGGTTGACTATGTCATCCGTCGATACAACTGATCCCTTGGACATTTCTCTGTCTGCCAGGGAGATCGAGATCATTCAGTTGGTGGCAGAGGGTCTCACCAATCAAGAAATCGCCGATCGTTTGACCATCAGCAAACGAACCGTGGACAACCATGTGAGCAATGTGTTCACCAAAACAGGTTCAAAAAACCGGGTGGCTTTGCTGAATTGGGCTATGGACAACGGAAAGATTTGTCGTGACGGTTTTAACTGCTGCGCTCTTCCAGATGCCGATCCCCACGAACCTTGATCGAAGGAACGACGGGTTCCGGCAAGGCTTGAAGCGAGGACGGAAGTAACGCAAGCTCAAACAAATTGGCGTATTCCATACAGGCTTCGATACTGCTTCCAACGAAGCGAAGCATTCCTGTTGCGTCGTATAGACCAACCACTGTCAGAGCACCGCTCGCCTGGCCCGAATCTAAAGGAAATCTATAAATTGGTCCAGGGGTCAAGCCAGTCCGTGCCGCACCCGTTCCTGCAGAGGCCATGACTGCACAGGATGTTGAGCCAGGACAGCATTCGACCAGAGTGATTCTCCGGTGATCTCAAGGCCACACCATGGCGGTATCACTACGGATTGATCCACCTGAGGGAGCTCCACTTCCGCCAACACCAAAGGAGCATTCGTCCCAGCAAAACAATCCACAACCCATTCGCCCCCAGGGAGATCAAGAAGCCAGCGGGTCTTCTCCAAGCGATGCGGTGCCAGTTTCCACATGGCCTCGGCGTCCTCCACAGGAATGACGTATTCGAACTCATGCCGCACCAAGCCGCTGACACCAGCGGGAGCTTTCAGGGTGAGCCAGGCCTGGTTGTTGTCCTGGATGCGCAAGCGCACCGTGACCCCTTCAGCACTTGCAGCCAAGTAACCCTGCCGCAAAGGCTGAGCACACCCGGCATGAGCTCGCCAGGCCTCCCCAGACACCAAGAAGCGACGCTCTATCTCGAGAGCCATAGATCCGTTAATTGGGCGAAGGCTGACTGGCCGTCAGGCTTCCAGCCCAATGGAGTTTGTGGGTCAAAGTTCGGTAATACGACGGACTTTGATTCAGTAACACCATCTGCGCGTGATGGCGTGCCTGTTGAACCACACAGCACTCTCCCGGTTGCAAAACCGTGCATCCCACTCCGTCTTTCCAAAGCTTGATTTGATGGCCTGCATCCCCTAAGGGCCAAAGCACAAGCCTGGAACGGGGTGGCACCACCACGGTGCGGCTTGAGAGGCTCATCGGACAAATCGGCGTGACAATGATGGCGTCAATACCTGGATGCAAGATCGGTCCTCCAGCTGCCATCACATAACCCGTCGAGCCTGTTGGGGTCGCCAGGATCAGTCCATCGCCCCGCACCTGATCCACCACCTCTCCATCAATCTCAAGCTCAAGCGTGCAAGTCGGAGAAATTTCATCGCGATAAGCCCGCAGATAGAAATCATTCAGAGCCCAATGGTGTTCCTCATCGTCTTCAACATCGGGCTGCTGTAACAGCGCCGGGCCCTCAGCACGCTCCGCAGCACAACGACGGTCCACCATCGCCTGCAACATCATCCGCCGCTCAATCGCAAATTGATCGTCGAGCAAACGCTGCCAAACCTCAGCCCCCTGCAACACCAGTCGGTCATGGGTGAGGAAGCCAAGATGACCACCCACATTGATGCTGAGGAGGGGAATGTCGTGGACGGCTAGGTGGCGGGCAGCACCAAGAACCGTGCCGTCCCCTCCTAATACAACCGCCAAATTGGGAAGTTCCCCCTCTACCGCGAGAAGCCCTGGGAAAGGATTGGCACGGGGACCAGACATCGCCGAAACGACCTTGGCACCTAAGGCCTCTAACTGTTTTGCACAGTGGCGGGCTTCACGTTGGGCCGGTGGACTGTCAGCCCGATAGATCACCCAGACCCGGTCGAGACGCATGACCCTTTAGGGGAGCAACTACCAGCGCAGCAGATTGAACTGCTCCATATCGACGGTAACTCGGTTGCGGTAAAGCGACAGCAAGATGGCCAAACCAACGGCAGCCTCTGCAGCTGCAACAGTGATCACAAAAACCGCAAACACCTGGCCGCGGATGAGATCACCATCGACATAGGAGGAGAACGCCATCAAATTGATGTTCACCCCATTGAGCATGAGCTCAATGCTCATCAACACCCTCACGGCGTTTCGGCTGTTAATTAACCCCCAAACACCGATGCAAAACAGCATCGCCGCCACCAAGAGGTAGGCCTGAAGAGAAGGAAGTGTGGAAAGAAGATCGTTCATGGGTATGGCAATCAAGAGGAGCGCCGCTCTAGGAGGAGGGGAGTTCGTGCTTTTTCGATCAAGCCCTGATCGGCCGCTTCACCAGTGACCACGTCGTTCGCCAACACATCACGACGGGCCAAAACAATGGCTCCAATCATGGCCATGAGCAACAGCACAGACGCCAACTCAAACGGGAGCAAGTAATCCGTGAAGAGGTGTTCACCAATGCGCGCAGTGGCTTCTTCCCCCACCGCAGCTGGTCCAGGCAGGGACCAGGGTGTCGTGACCACCACGCGCACTAAGAGAGCTAGAAGTCCTAAACAAACTCCACCCGACACAATCCGACGGGTGGTGAGGTTGGCGATCGCTTTGAGATCTTCCCGCTTGTTCACGAGCATGATCGCGAACAAGATCAAAACGTTGATAGCCCCGACGTAGATCATCACTTGTGCCGCCGCAACGAAGCTGGCGTTCAAAAGCAGATAAAGACCAGCCACTGCCATAAACACTCCACCAAGGAGGAAGGCTGAATAAACAATGTTGCTGAGAAGGACAACACCAAGCGCGCCGGTCACGACGACAGCGGACAGCACTAGAAAACAAATCAGTTCCGTGCTTGTCGCAATAGTCATGCGTCCTCCTTCAAGACAGCCTTGGAGGATTGTCCCTCATCCTTAACTGGAGCAAGGGTTTCCAACACTTCAGCCGGAAGCTTGCCAGCACGGGGACGATCAGCTGAAACAGTGTGGGGATCCATTTCCCCAGCGGGCAGGTACACAAGCTCCCGCAAAGGCTGAACCGATGGGTCGGTCGTCACGCTCGTGGGCAAACGACCAAGCGCAACGTTGTCGTAGTTGAGACTGTGGCGATCGAAGGCTGCCAACTCATATTCTTCAGTCATCGACAAGCAATTGGTCGGGCAGTACTCGACACAATTTCCACAAAAAATGCAAACACCAAAGTCGATGGAGTAATTCCTTAATTCTTTCTTTTTCGTTGCTTTATTCATCACCCAATCGACCACAGGAAGGTTGATCGGGCAAACCCTTACACACACTTCACAGGCAATGCATTTATCGAACTCGTAGTGAATCCTGCCCCTGTAACGCTCTGAAGGGATGAGCTTTTCGTAGGGATATTGCACCGTGACGGGACGGCGCTGCATGTGGTCGAAGGTGACCGCAAATCCCTGCGCCAGATTCCGGGCTGCATCCACAGCATCCCGGGTGTAGTCACCAACCTGTTTGAGGAATCCGAACATCGACAGGAACCAGGGGAAGTGTGAAAACAGTCCTCAACCCCATGATGGCGGAGTCGAGGCATAGAAGGCGGATTCAGCCGCCGAATGCCACAGGGAAAGCCAACTTGAGAGCTGCCGTAACCAGCAGATTCACAAGCGCAAGTGGAAGCAGGAACTTCCAGCCCAGGTCCAGCAGCTGGTCGATCCGAACCCGAGGCGTGGTCCACCGGAGCAGGATCGCAATGAAAACCAGGAGGTAGGCCTTCAGGATCGTCATCATGATGCCAACAGATCCTGTGATCACCTGAACAACAGGGGCATCAATGGGTTGATGGAGCCAGTCCGCCAACCACTCCACAGGGATTGGGAAACCCCAACCTCCCAGATAAAGCACCGATACCAAGACGGCCGAGAGCACCAAGTTGATGTAGCCCGCCAGGTAAAACAGGGCAAACTTCATCCCGGCGTATTCGGTTTGGTAGCCCGCTACAAGCTCTTCCTCTGCCTCCGGAAGATCAAAGGGAAGACGCTCACATTCGGCTAAGGCACAGATCCAAAAGATCAGAAAACCAACGGGTTGACGCCAAATATTCCAACTCAGAATGCCGGCTCCGGTTTGCTGGTTGACGATGTCGACCGTGCTGAGGGAATTGCTCATCATCACGATGGCCAGCACAGCCAAGGCCAGAGGGATTTCGTAGCTGATCGACTGCGCTGCAGCGCGCAGCCCCCCTAAGAGCGAATACTTGTTATTGGAGGCATACCCACTCATCAATAGACCAATCGGCTGCACACTGCTGAAGGCGATCCAAAGAAAGATCCCAACACCAACGTTGCTGATTAGAAGGTTCTGACCGAAAGGAATAATCAGCCAGGACACGATCACCGGAACGACCACGAGGATCGGACCAAGAGTGAACAAAATACTGTCGGCTCGCGCAGGAATGATGTCTTCCTTGACGAGCAGCTTCAGGCCATCGGCCAAAGGCTGAAGAACGCCAAGAGCGCCGGCATATTCAGGACCAACACGCTGCTGAACGGCAGCAGAAATCTTTCGTTCCAGCCACACCGACACCAACACACCAACAACCGCCGCCACAAGGACGAGCAGCATTGGCAGGGGCAACCAGAGCAACCGAGCCACCTCTGGGGAGAGGCCAAAACCCTGCATTGCTTGGCTAAAACTCAGTTCCAGGTCCAGTCCTGGGCTCACCATGGTGTCGACTGAAGTCTCATCAACTTAATCGGCCGTAGACACAGCTCGCTTCTCCATCGGAGTCCAACGACGCGGTTGAGCTCCTGAATAGATCTGTGATGGGCGAAATATGCGGTTCGCTCCCAGTTGTTCTCGCCAATGAGCAAGCCAACCAGCCACACGAGCGATCGCAAACACGGGCGTGAATAGATCGCGCGGAATACCGAGTTTTCGGTACACCAAACCGGAATAGAAATCCACATTTGGGTAAATGCCCTTAGGCCCCAGGCGAGCCATCGCTTCATGTTCAATCGCTCGTGCAACGTCGTACAAGTCGTCGTGGCCGAAGTCGTTAAACATTTCCTCCACAAGCGACTGAAGGATCACCGCCCGAGGATCTTTCACCTTGTATTCGCGGTGACCAAAGCCCATGATCTTGCGCTTGGCAGCAATTGCCTCATCAAGGAAAGCGCCAGCCTGCGCGGGGGAGCCCACCTCCTCGAGCATGGCCAACACATCCTCATTCGCTCCACCGTGCAATGGACCCGCCAAGGTGCCAACGGCAGATGCAATCACCGCATAAGGATCAGTGAGGGTACTGGCAGTCACCCGAGCACTAAACGTGCTGGCATTCAAGCTGTGCTCCGCATGGAGCATCAAGCACCGATCAAAAATCCGTGCCGCGCGAGGGTCAGGCTCACGCTCGGTGAGCATGTAGAGAAAATTGGCCGAATAGGCCAAATCATCGCGAGGCTGAATCGGATCCTGACCCTTGCGAATCAACTGAAACGCCGCCACCATCGTCGGGATTTTGGCGATTAACCGAACAACAGCTTTGTAGATGTATCCGGGGTCATCGATGGCCCGCCTGGAATAAAACAGCCCCAGGGATGCAGCACTGGACTGCAAGGCATCCATGGGATGACCACTGGCCGGGAAGCACTTCATCATGTCTCGCACCCGGAAGCTCACTCTTCGATGCATTTGAACTTCATGCTCAAAGGCTTGAAGCTGGTCATCGGTGGGCAACTCACCCCAAATGAGTAAGTACGCCGTCTCTAAAAAACTGCTGTTAACGGCCAAATCCTCCATCGGATAGCCGCGGTAGGTGAGAAGCCCCTGATCACCATCGATATCGCAAATCGCAGACTTGGTGGCGGGCACGCCATCCAAACCAGGCCTCAATTCGATTCCAGTCCGCGCATGACGAAGGTCGCCACCTTGCTGCTGAGCCAACGCCTCGATGCCACTACAGGCAACTTAAGCGGAGAGATCGAAGGCCCTGAATCTGTCGAGACCCATCCCCCCAATGGCCTAACCCACAGGCCAGATCCAAACTGAGAGCTCAACGCAATCGCATGCGACGGAGCACCATCGTTCCGATCTCCCGGACCTCGGCAACCCCTAACGCCGAACCGATCAGGCCAAAGAAGGCCAAACCCAACAGGCTTGGTATCCCGACGCGTGCCAGCAAACCAAACCAGCCCAAGGGCCAGTCCACCCAAAGGGACAGCCCCCAAACGATGCAACCGGTCAGAGCCCCCGCCAAAAGCAAACGCGTCGTATCCAGTCCCCAAGGGATCAGCGTCATCGCTGGCATGCGGCGTTTGAGCACGAGCAACAACGCCAAGCAGGTCAGAACGTTGATGGCAACGGTGGCCAGCACCAAGCCTGAGGCGCCGAAATTGAAGGGCGACTGATTCCCCCATGGAGTAGGCCCTCCCACCAACAGCCAATCAAAAATCACATTGAGACCGATTCCCGCCAAAGACAGGCGAAATGGTGTTGTGCCATCTCCAAGGGCATAGAACACTCGAACCAAAACATCGCGCCCGAGATAGGCGGGCATCCCAAGGCCGTAGGCCATCAGCAATGCCGCCACCAATTGTGCGGCGGCTGAATCAAACGCGCCGCGTTCGTACACCAAGGCCACGATTGGAGTACCCAGAGCGATGAACAACGCTGCGATCGGGACCATCGAAGCGGTCGAAAGCATCAACCCCTGTCGAATACGGGCCAGCAACTGAGGCTGATCCTTTGGAGCAGTCAAGCGCGCAAATGTGGGCAGCAAGGGCACCAACAACGCGTTGGAGATCAAGCCAAGTGGTGTCTGCACCAGCAGGTTCGCGTAACCGAGACCCGCGGCCGCACCAACGATGCCTGAGGCAAAGAAAAGATCGGTGAACACATTGATTTGCAACATCCCAGACGACAACGTTGCAGGCCCCATGACCCGCCAAACCTCACGAACGCCCGGATGGGTCCAGTCCCACACCAACTTGAACCGAGCCAATCCTTGCCGCATCAACGCCGGCAGCTGGATGAGCCATTGCGCGAGGGCTCCTACCAGCGTTGCAGCAGCCAACACAAGACCACCAACCATGGCGGAGGACGGTGCACCGATCTCTCCTCCGAGTTGCCACCAGAGGAGGCCAACACCAACCATCAGCGCAAGGCTCGACATCAGCGGCGAAATCGCCGGGATCCAAAACTCATCGGCGGCATTGAGCGAACCAAAACCAAGGCCAATCAGCCCGGCCAAGAGCGCCATCGGTGCCATGACTTGCAACTGCACCACCGCAATCGCATGCAATTGCGGATTCAGTCCGGGGCCGACCAACGAGATCAACGGATCCGCTGCGAGCACCAACAACACAGTGACCACAAGAAGCAGAGCACTAACGGTGGTGTTCAGCGCAGCAAGAATGTGGGCCCCCTCCTCCCGTGGTCGCCGACTAAGAACACTCACCATGGCGCTATGAAACGGCCCATTGATGCCCCCTAGGAGGATCAACAAAAAGCCCGGCAAGACGTAGGCGTAGTTGTAAGCGTCGTAGGCAGCACCCACCCCAAAAGCGGCTGCAATCACAAGCTGCCTGGCCAACCCACCGATCTTGCTAAGCAGGGTGCCAAGGGTGACAACCACTGCAATGCCCTTCAGTGAACGTGCCATGGGGCTCTAGCGATGGCCGCATTGTGGGGGCACAGCGGGTCAGCATGGGGAGCCATCGGCTAGCGCCATGACCGGCCTTCCCCCCCTGGACATGCCCTTGCTGGAGTTTGAACCGCTGCAAGAGGGCGTCCTCATCAAGCGATACAAACGTTTTCTGGCAGATATTGAGCTCAGCAATGGAGAGGTCGTCACAGCGCACTGTGCCAATACAGGCCCGATGACAGGTGTTCTGATCCCAGGCCAACGGGTTCGCCTGCGGCATGCGCCTTCACCCAAACGAAAACTGGCCTGGACCTGGGAGCAAGCAGAAGTCCCTGGTGCTGATGGTCAGCCGTGCTGGGCAGGCATTAATACAGCCCTTCCGAATCGACTCATTCGAGCCACCATCGAAGCTGGATGCCTATCGGAGCAGTTGGGAGCCATCAGCAACATTCGTGCTGAGGTCGCCTATGGAACAAACCGTCGAAGCCGCATTGACTTATTGCTGACTCCAGGGGAGAGCAATCCCGATCAGCGCTTGATTTACCTCGAAGTGAAAAACACAACCTGGACCGACGGAACCACGGCACTGTTCCCAGACACCGTGACGGAGCGAGGGCAGAAGCATCTAATTGAATTAATGGGCGTGCTTCCAGAGGCACGAGCCGTTTTAGTTCCTTGCCTGAGTCGTCCTGATGTTATGGATTTCGCTCCGGGCGACGAAGCAGACCCGCGCTACGGGTCGCTATTTCGCGACGCATTAGAGGCAGGCGTTGAAGTTCTTCCATGCTGTTTTCGTTACCAATCCAACGAAATCAGCTGGCAAGGGTTACGTCCGCTCAAGAAATTTCAAAATCTGTAGCAATAGAAACATTTGATGGCAAAGGCAGGCGACAACTTGTACAAGTTCGTGGGGATACATCCTCACGCGTTTTTTGCAGTTCTGCTCTCTCGCTCATGACAACTGCCTATCAATCGCCACCGTTGCGAAGGCGTAAAACGCTTCAAGAAGCAAGTCTTTTAAACGGCCCCATGTTGCTGCTCAACAGCATCAGGGGATTCAGCTCCAACCGCGCCGCCATCTGGCTCGCTTGCGCACCGCTGGCATTGCTTGGTCTTGGCATCTTTACGTTGTCGGCCAAGGCTGAAGAGCTTCCCGAGCTATCAGCCGCTTTCCTTGCCAACAACCTTTGGCTGCTGGTCGCCACGATCCTGGTGATCTTCATGAATGCCGGCTTCGCCATGGTCGAAGCCGGCATGTGCCGTCAGAAAAACGCCGTCAATATTCTTGCCAAAAACCTCTTCGTGTTTGCCCTCGCGGTGACCGCCTATTGGTTTGTTGGCTACTCCTTCATGTATGGCGATGCTGCGATCGACGGCTGGCTGTACTTCGCAGGATTTTTCTTCGATCCAGCCGTTACTGCTGAAACCATTAGTGAAGCTGGCCTTGTGCCAACGGTTGATTTCCTCTTCCAAGCCGCCTTTGCTGGCACAGCTGCCACCATCGTTTCCGGCCTCGTAGCTGAGCGAATCAAATTTGGCGAGTTTGTGATTTTCGCCCTCGTACTGACCGCTTTCATCTACCCAGTTGCCGGCAGCTGGGAATGGAATGGTGGTTGGCTCAACAGCGTTGGCAACAAAGAGTTCATCGATTTCGCTGGTTCTTCCATCGTCCACTCCGTTGGTGCCTGGGCTGGTCTCGTCGGCGCCATGCTGCTTGGCCCCCGCATCGGTAAATACGTAGGCGGCAAGGCCCAGGCCATCCCTGGCCACAACATGTCGATTGCCACCCTTGGTTGCCTGATCCTTTGGATTGGCTGGTATGGCTTCAACCCAGGCTCCCAACTCGCGATGGACCAGTGGGTGCCCTACGTCGCTGTCACCACAACTCTTGGTGCAGCTGGTGGCGCCATTGGCGCGACGGTGATCTCCACGATCACTTCCAAAAAGCCTGATCTCACCATGATCATCAACGGCATTTTGGCCGGACTGGTGAGCGTGACCGCCGGTTGCGGCAACCTCACCCTTCCAGGCTCTTGGGTGGCTGGATTGGTAGGCGGCATCATCGTGGTGTTCGCTGTTTCGGCGCTCGACAATGCAGGGATTGATGATCCTGTTGGTGCCTTCTCAGTTCACGGCGTTTGTGGCGTATGGGGCACCGTTGTGATCGGCCTTTGGGGCTTTGATGTTCAGGGCGACGGCTCCCCCCTCGGCCTTCTCGTTGGTGGTGGAATTGAGCAGCTCGGCATCCAAGCCTTGGGCGCTGGTGCTTACGCCATCTGGACCGTGGTGACCTGCTTCGTTGCTTGGAAAATCATCGGCGCACTCTTCGGCGGCATTCGTGTCACCGAACAAGAAGAAACCGAAGGTCTCGACATCGGCGAACATGGAATGGAGGCCTACGCCGGTTTCTCCACTACGAATTAAGTCCTCAAGGACGCTTTCCTTCAGCCCGGCCCACCGGCCGGGCTTTTTTATGCCCTGCTTCCTCCGCAGGCCCCATAGAGTTAGTACATCAAAGCGCACGTCATGGACACCCACGCCTTCAAGCGCTCCCTCCACCACTCAGAGCGATACAACCGGCGCGGGTTCGGGCGAGCCGAAGAAGTGGCCGAAAATCTTGAGCAGGCCTATCAAAGCGGGCTCATCGGCACGATTCGCGATAACGGCTACAAGCTCACGCATGGACGCCTCAATGTTCATCTAGCCGAAGCGTTTGGCTTCTGCTGGGGTGTCGAACGTGCCGTCGCGATGGCCTACGAGACGCGACGTCATTACCCCAGCGAGCGGTTGTGGATCACCAACGAAATCATCCACAACCCCTCCGTCAACGATCATCTGCGCGAGATGGACGTTTTGTTTATTCCGGTTGAGGAGGGGGTGAAGGATTTTTCAGGAGTCACATCCGGCGACGTTGTGATTCTTCCCGCCTTCGGGGCCACCGTTCAGGAAATGCAACTGCTCAATGAGAGGGGTTGCCACATCGTGGACACCACTTGTCCATGGGTCTCCAAGGTATGGAACACCGTGGAGAAACACAAAAAGCACACCTTCACTTCCGTGATCCACGGCAAGGTGAAACACGAAGAAACCCTGGCGACGAGCTCATTTGCCGGAACCTACCTTGTGGTTTTGGATCTCGAAGAAGCCCAGATCGTCGTTGATTACATCCTTGGCAAAGGGGATCGAGAAGCATTCATGCAGCGTTTCGCCAAAGCATGTTCAGAAGGATTTGATCCAGACCGAGACCTGGAGCGTCTCGGTGTCGCCAACCAGACCACCATGTTGAAGAGTGAAACCGAAGAAATCGGCCGAATGTTCGAGCGCACCATGCTGAGCAAGTACGGCCCCGCTGATCTGAACGAGCATTTCTTGGCGTACAACACCATTTGTGATGCCACACAAGAACGTCAAGACGCCATGTTCTCCCTCGTTGACGAGCCCTTAGACCTGTTGGTGGTAATTGGGGGCTTCAATTCTTCCAACACCACCCATCTGCAGGAAATAGCCGTCAGTCGCGGCATCCGATCGTTCCACATCGATACACCCGACAGGATCGACGAAACGACCAACTCAATTGAACACAAACCTCTGTCCGAGGACTTGAAACGCGATCAGGTCTTTCTGCCAGCTGGGCCTGTCACCGTAGGAATTACGTCTGGAGCATCCACTCCAGATCGAGCCGTGGAAGCTGTGATCGAAAAGTTGATGCGCCTCAGCGAAAACTGACGCCAATCAGCTTTACATTGGTTCATCTTTCCCTGGTCTTGCACCAGCCAACTCCCGATTTTGTTGCTCTTGTCGCGCACCGACACCGCTAATTTGCGTCATGAAAATGACCCTCAGGTGCGCTGCTACCGGAGTCAGTTCTCCGATCAGATGGAGATGATGTTGGCAAGCGATCAAGTCGAGGAGTACTTAGATCGCCATCAGGGTTGGTTCGAACGCTGTGCCGCTCCGATGCGAGTGCATCCGATCGACGCCCAGTCCTATGACCTCACCCTCGGAAAATTTGGGAACTTCGGGTTTGAAGTTGAACCCACCATTGCCTTACGACTCCTCCCCCAACACAAGGGCATTTATCGAATCGAAACCATCCCATCAACCCCCAAAGCGCAAGACCTGAGGGAGCACTACGACGTCGACTTTCAAGCAAGCATGCACCTCATTCCCATGCAGGAGAGTGGTGATGAACCCAATCCCAAGGGGCAAGTCGGCACGTCGGTTCAATGGGATCTTGATTTATCCGTTTGGATTCGTCTGCCAAAAGTCATCACCATGCTTCCGGACAATCTTGTCCAGTCCAGCGGAGACCATTTGCTCAAGCAGATCGTGCGTCAGATCTCGCGACGGCTGACCTGGAAAGTGCAAGAAGACTTCCACGCGTCCCACGACTTGGACTGCCCGCCTCGACGACGAGCAGCCTTCTAACTAGAGAGGGGACTCAACCAAGGCCAGGTTGTTTAACGGCTCGTCCAAATCTTGTTGACGATCTCCATGCCACTGAAGGCCTGCCAAAGAAACAGGGTGAGCATTCCCATGTTCAGGCCGACGTGGACCTTGCGAGCAATCACATTTCCCCGCTGCATCAGGGGGGAAAGCGAAGCCGCGACCGCCAGCATTCCTGTCATCCCTAAGCCGACCAGGAGATGAGGGCCAACAAACAACTTGTCGTTGTTGAGATACGTGACCGCCATGCCACCCAGGGTTCCCAGCGTCATCAACGCCAACAAAATGCTTCCCCAGAGGTAGTGGCGCTGAGCAAACTTCTTGGGCACGAGAAGCTTGCGCTGCTCAGGAGTTCCCGTTCGAGTTCGTTTGACCTTGATGCCGAGATAAAGCGCCCAACCACCGGTTGCCAACAAACTCCACTCCATCAATGGGTGGGCGAAATTCAGCGTGAAAGGAAGGGTGGCCAGCATTGGAGGTGTAACGGCTCTGCCGCGAGGCTAGGGGTCCATGGACCCCCCCCATCTCAATGAAGGAAGTGTCGACGGCCTGTTAACAGCATTGCGAGCCCCAGTTCGTCACAGGCCTTGATCGAATCCGCATCGCGCAAGCTGCCACCTGGATGAATTACAGCTGTAATTCCGTGGCTCGCCGCAAGACGCACGGTGTCGTCAAACGGGAAAAATCCATCACTGGCCAGCACAGCCCCTGTGGCTTGATCCCCAGCCGCATCAAGCGCGAGGCGAGCCGAGCCAACCCGGTTCATTTGACCGGCCCCTATGCCCAAGCTCTGCCCCTTGGAGGCGACCACGATGGCGTTGGAACGCACGTGACGCACCAATCGCCAAGCGAACTCCAAATCCTGCTGTTCCTGGGATGAGGGAGGCCGCTGACTTGCCACTGTCCACTCGCTTGGTGTGATCGCTTGATCGTCTAGGTCTTGAACCAACAATCCACCAAGAATGCTGCGGACGTGGTCGGGGCCCGCCGCATCGATCGCGGCAGGCTGGAGCTCCAGCAAACGCAGATTCGCTTTGGCCGCAAGAATCTCTCTGGCTTCTGGAGAAAAGCTTGGCGCCACGACGCATTCCAAAAACAAGCTTTTCAGTTCCCCTGCCGCTGCGGCGCTCACCACGCCATTGATGGCGACGATTCCCCCAAAGGCACTGACTCGATCAGCATCCAAGGCCCTCGTGAGTGCAGTTGACACATCCGATCCGATGGCAACACCACAGGGATTGGTGTGTTTCACCACCACCGCGGCTGGCTGAACAGCCGGCTCAGCGCCATCAGAGCCGTAGCCAAACTCCCGAACCATGGCGAGAGCAGCTTCGAGATCCAACAGATTGTTCGTACTCAGTTCCTTGCCTTGCAGTTGAACCGCACCGCCCCATCCCTGCTGGGCATGGCTATACCAACGGGCTTTCTGATGAGGGTTCTCGCCGTAGCGCAAGGTTTGACGCAGAGGAACCGCCTCAAGCCAAGGGGATCCATCTGCGGCCACCGCCTGGTCCATCCAGCGGCTAATGGCGGTGTCGTAGGCCGCAGTGTGCTGGAAGGCTTCAAGAGCAAGCTGACGGCGTAATGCCGCCGGCACCTCACCACCGGCTTGAGCCATCGCTTCAAGCAAACGGTCGTACTGATCTGGACTGGTCAGAACAGCAACGTCGGCATGATTTTTCGCGGCAGAGCGCACCATGGTGGGCCCACCAATATCAATGTTTTCAATCGCTTGATCCCAAGTGACATCAGCCTTGGCAACTGTTTCCCGGAAGGGATACAGATTCACGACCACCACATCAATGAAGTTGATGTTCTGTTGTTCAAGGTCGTTCTGATGGGCCGCATCACCACGCTTGGCCAAAATTCCACCGTGAACACGGGGATGCAGCGTTTTGACGCGGCCACCCAAAATCTCAGGGGCCCCGGTGTACTCGGAAACACGGGTTACCGGAAGGCCAGCCTGCTCAAGCACCTTGGCGGTGCCACCACTGGAGAGCAATTGATAGCCATGGATTCGATGCAGAGCCTCGGCCAACGGCAAAAGCCCAGATTTGTCGGACACACTCAGCAGAGCGACAGGAGCCATCAGGCGACATGACTAAGTCTTGAGCCAACCTACGCATGAGTTGACCAAACATCCGGATGCCTCAACGCCTTGTGCTGCTGCATGGATGGGGCGCAACAGCAGCTGACCTACAACCCCTAGGCGAGCAGTTAGCAGCCCAACACCCAGAGCCACTGGACATTGTTTGCCTCGAAGCACCAGAACCACATCCACAACCGGGGGGGCGCCAGTGGTACGGACTCTTTCCATCGGACTGGGATGCAGTCCCCAACGCTGTTCAACAGCTCACGACTCGCTTACTCGGCCTCTCAAGGGATGGCATTCCGCTCGAGCGCACCGTTTTATTTGGCTTTTCCCAAGGTGGAGCGATGGCCCTGAGCTGCGGCTGCAGCCTCCCGCTCGCTGGCGTCATTAGTTGCAGTGGCTACCCTCATCCCGATTGGCAGCCACCGCTCAACCATCCCCCCGTTCTCGCCATGCATGGGAGTGAGGATGAAATTGTGCCACCCGGTGCACTCGAGTTGATCAAGGGACGTCTTGATTCTGAGCGCTGCGAAGCCCTCCTATTCAAAAACGGCCACACCATCCCTTTGGAGATGATGCAACCGTTAAACGTCACACTTCAAACAATGTTGAAGTTGCCTTGATCAGACGAAGGCGTATTCATATTCCTCCATTTCCTCCCAGTCATCGGAGGTGAGATCCAGACCCTCAAACAGGGTGTCCTCACCAACAGAGTCGACGATAATTCTTAAAGAGGGGAAGAGAAAGTGGTTCTCTTCTGCGTACTGAGCACTAAACAAACCTTTCTCACCCCAGAAGAAACGGTCTGTGGTGTGCTCATTACGGCGCACATTCAACAGAGCAGGTGGTACGAGACCGCCTTCAGCGATATAACGGCGTGCGGCGGTAACAGGTTTGTATTCGCCAGTCTCTAAATGATGCGTTTGAACATGCGCAAGAACGCGTTGTCCAGCAAGCCTGCGACGGCTAATGCGCTTTCTTTTCTTGGACATAGAGAAATCCCCTCAAGGAGAACGATTTAGGGATGGACGCAATGGCAGCCGGAAATCAAAGAAGTGAAATCACTGTTTCGATCTCTTCGCCGCAAGTGGGTCGACGGAAAACGTCGGACGCTGGGGGTGGACCGCATCAGGACAGAGAGGCAAAGCCCCAACCGTCAAAAGGACACCAACACCTCAGCAATGCCAAAGTGGATATCCAGCGGAGAACTCATCTGTCTCTGCTGTAGCCGCGATTGCATCAAGAATGCAACTTTTATGCGCGTTGGCGGGCATTCGCTCTTGACGAGCTGCGCCTCGGTCGATACCAAGATCTTAAGACTTTTCTCAGATTTATCAAGTCGGCCAGCGCGATGGGCCTGACCCACTTCACCGTCAGAAGCCCATGCAACTAACTGATCGGTTCCTCGACTTTGCAGACCAGCAGCTGACTCCTGTGGTGTCGCTCATGGGTTTTACCCACCTCGGGCTGTACCTAAGCGCGCCACCAGGCCAAGAAGGACCTCCGCTGATCCTGATCAAGCAATGGTCGTCAACGAACCGTGCCTTACCCGCCGCAGATGTGGATCCAGAGCTCAGGCAAGCCAGTGAAGAGCGCCGCTGGTACCCGCTTCAGGATGCTGGGTTGATTCTTGGTGCCCTGCGCGTCGAACTCGAGCCAGGCCTCAGCTGGACCGCAGACCTCGAAGAAGAGATGCGGCGATGCGCCTTAGCGATTAGCCACGCCCTCGGACGCGATCTGGAGTGCATTCAGCTGCAGGAGGAGCTCCACCAGCAACGCAATCAGCTCAAAACCCTGGTGCATCAGCTCCGCAACCCCCTAGCGGCTCTGCGCACCTATGCCCAGCTGATGATGCGCCGCCTGGAACCGGATAGCGCCCATCTCTCCCTCGTCGATGGAATCCTGACGGAGCAGCATCAACTGGGGCGTTACATCGATGCGCTCGAAAACCTAGGGCGACAAAGCCTCCCGAATGGTCCTGATCCTTCAACGGCTTACTTGCTCCCTCCTGGCGCTGCTCCACAGCGGGAAAGCCTGAAGGAACTCCTGCTTCCCCTCATCGAGCGGGCCAGCGCAACAGCCAGCCTTCAGGGCCGTCCCTGGCATGGCCCCTCGCAGTGGCCTGCATGGAGCACCCACTCCGCTGGAGATGGCAGCACAGCTGAGATCGTTGCCAACCTGCTCGAGAACGCCTTCCGCTACAGCCCGCCAGGACGTGCCATTGGCCTCGCGTTACTTCCCGATGGTCTTTGCGTTTGGGATGACGGCCCGCCAATTTCAAGCGAAGAACGAGAGCTGATTTTCCACCGCGGCGAACGGGGCACCAGCAGCCGCGATCGACCTGGCACCGGCCTTGGATTGGCCCTGGCTCGAGCCTTGGCTGAGCGCAATGGTGGCCATCTCACCCTGAGCGTTGAGCCATGGCGGATCCAAACCAACCTGCCGGCACAGGGCAATGCATTTCAACTCAGTTGGCCGCAGCCAGCCCTGCCAGCAGCAACAGCGTGATCGCCTCACTTACCACCACCACGGCGCCATAGCTATCGCCGGTATGGCCGCCAAGACGTCGTCCCAAACGCTCTGCAACGCCGACGGCCACCGGAGCACCGATCAGCAGGGGCAGGGGAGCGACAAAAGGAACGAATGCCAAACAAGCAACCACCGTTGGCACCACATCCCACAACGGTTGTCCATAACGCCGATGAAAACCCGCCGTGCCATCGGAGCGGAGATAGTCGAATCGTGCCATCGCCCATAGGGGCGAAACGCGCCCCCAAAATCCCGCCAAGAGCAAAGCCAAAGGCGCTTGTTCCTGGAGCTGGAACAAGGCAGCGAGCTGAAGCAACAACACAACAGCTAAGGCCAACGCACCACTTGCTCCCACCCGGCTGTCTTCCATGGCTTCAAGGCGTCTCGCGGCCCCAGCAGCCAAGCCATCGGCGGTATCCATCAAGCCGTCTTGATGCAGACCACCCCCCAGCCAAATCCCCACTGCCATCACGACTGGCGCCAAGGCGACATCACTCCAACCCAGTCCACTCAGGCCCCACCACAGCAAGGCCTGCAGCACCCCGATCCACAGACCAATCCATGGAGCAAAACGGGCAATGCGTTCAAAACGAGGCCGTGGCCAAGGCCAGGCCGGCAACACCGAATAAAAAATCCAGGCTCCCGCCAAATCCGACAACCAAGGGAAAACAATCCTGACGATCCCAGCCTTCATGCGATTCCAAAAAATTTAATCAGCCGCTTCGTCGACACCAGAAAACCACCGATCTGCCATGACGTTTAGCGGTAAGCCTGGATCGGCTGAACCTTAGGTTCAGCAAAAGCGGGATGACCGCCGTGTTCAACTTCGAGATCAGCGCCCATTGCCCCCACACGAAGGGGCGATGTGGCTGCTTCCACACCCCGCATGGCCCGGTGCAGACCCCGCGGTTCATGCCTGTGGGCACCCTGGCCACAGTGAAAGGGATCAGCACAGAGCAACTGGCCCGCACGGGAGCCCAGATGGTGCTGTCAAACACATATCACCTGCATCTTCAACCCGGCGAACAAGTCGTCGCAGAGGCTGGAGGCCTTCACCGGTTTATGGGGTGGGATGGACCCATGCTCACCGATTCAGGGGGATTCCAAGTTTTCAGCCTCGGGAATCTGAACAAGATTGATGAACGAGGGGTGGTGTTTCGCAACCCGCGAGATGGGCGCACTATCGACATGACGCCAGAGCATGCCACCAACATTCAAATGGCCCTTGGCGCTGATGTGGCGATGGCCTTTGACCAATGTCCGCCCTACCCAGCAACAGAAAACGATGTGAAAGATGCCTGTCGACGCACCCACGCCTGGCTTGAACGCTGCGTCAATGCCCATACCCGATCCGACCAAGCCCTGTTCGGCATCGTTCAAGGTGGCTGCTTCCCCCACCTCCGTCGCGAAAGCGCTCGAGCCGTCGCCGCCTTCGACCTTCCTGGCATCGCCATCGGCGGCGTCAGCGTGGGCGAACCGACGGACGACATGCATCGAATCGTGCGCGACATCGGTCCGCTCTTACCGCTGGATCGACCCCGTTACCTCATGGGGATTGGCACGTTGCGTGAGATGGCCGTTGCCGTCGCCAACGGCATCGATTTATTCGATTGCGTACTCCCCACTCGCCTGGGCCGCCATGGCACAGCACTGGTGGGTGGAGAACGCTGGAACCTCCGCAATGCCCGCTTCAGGAATGACCACACGCCCCTTGATTCCAGCTGTTCGTGTTTGGCCTGTACGGGCCATAGCCGCGCTTACATCCACCATCTAATTCGCAGCGACGAGCTCCTGGGACTCACACTGCTGAGCCTGCACAACATCACGCATCTGGTGCGATTCACCAATGCCATGGCTCAAGCCATCCAAGACGGCTGTTTTTCAGAGGATTTCGCTCCCTGGCAAGAGGACTCACCAGCCCATCACACGTGGTAGCGTCCAACCTCAATGCCTGTTTAACGCTAGGGATGGCCGCCTTTACCCTCGATTTGATGGCTCAGCTGCCCGAGGCCTATCAAGCCTTCTCACCGCTGATCGACATCCTTCCCTTGATCCCGGTGTTTTTCCTGCTGCTTGCCTTTGTGTGGCAAGCATCCGTTGGTTTCCGCTGAATTCTTCAGCCAGTTTTGACGACCTGCCAAACGAAGGCCGGTAACGCCAACATGCGTTTCCATCGGCTTGGCTCTTGGAGCAGTCGATAAAGCCACTCGATTTGCATCCGACACATCCAGTTGGGTGCTCTTTTTTTGGTACCGGCCCAAACATCAAAGCTTCCACCAACTCCCATCCACAACCCGGATTGTCCTTGCTGGACCCGTTGTGACCAGGTTTCTTGGCGAGGCACGCCCAGAGCAATTAAGACCAAATCGGCTTGCAGAATCTTGAGCTCTGATTCCAAACCGGGCCATGCCTGATCCGATTGATAACCATCAACGGCGAAAACCAGGTTGAGGCCCGGAAACTTCTGAGGCAAGGACATTCTGAGCGACTCCATCACCGCGGGGGATGCACCGATTAAGGCCACGCGCCAGCCATGGGAGGCCGCATAGCTCAACAGGCTCCAAGCCAATTCAATCCCTGCACTTTTCACCACATGCACGCGTTGTTTGGAGAGGGCCCAAACAACGCCTGCGCCATCAGGAATCACGAGCTGAGCCGTTTGAATCGCAGCACCAAGCTGCTGATCATCCCTGGCTGCCATCGTCATCTCCGCATTGAGCGTGACAATGCGTCCGCCTCCATTGGCATGGAGACCTAAGGCAGCCGCTTGCACATCGCGGCAAGCATCCACTGGAACACCAAGCACGTGACAGCGCCGATGGTCATAAGGACTTGTCGTGACTGAATCCATGGTCATCCTTCCGCGTTGGAGAATTTAGAAGTGGTGATCGAGCCAGGCATGGTTTTGTCGACGACGGAACTCCCCCAAGACAACAGCCGTCGCGATGAGGTTCTTGAACGACTCGATCGAGCGATCGAGAGGGTGGTCCTTGAACGACAGGATCCCATTAGTGGCTTGTTGCCCGCCAGTACGGCACACACCATCCATGGCAACTACGGCGATGCCTGGGTGCGCGACTGTGTGTACTCCATCCAGTGCGTCTGGGGACTCACCCTCGCCCACCGTCGGCGTGATGGGAGCAGTAGCCCCAGAGCCTGGGAATTGGAGCAGCACGTCGTTGCTCTCATGCGCGGTCTGTTGCGCTCCATGCTGCGCCAGGCGAACAAGGTTGAACGCTTCAAAACAAGCCTGAATCCGCTGGATGCACTCCATGCGAAATACGACGGATGCTCGGGGGATCCCGTCGTCGTCGACGACGCTTGGGGTCACTTGCAGCTCGATGCCACATCGCTGTTTCTTCTCCAGCTGGCTCAGCTGACGCGGAGCGGATGTGCCGTGATCCGGAGTCGGGACGAAGCCGATTTCATTCAAAACTTGATCCACTACATCGCTCGGGCGTACCGCATCCCGGATTACGGCATTTGGGAGCGGGGTGATAAGGCCAACCATGGTTGCCCCGAGCGCAATGCCAGCTCGATCGGCATGGCAAAAGCCGCCCTGGAAGCCCTCGATGGGCTTGATCTTTATGGACCCCATGGAAATGGATCTTGCCGCGTTCTGGTTCCACAAGGGGCGATCGTGCGTCTACGGCGGGCCTTGGTGGGCTTGCTGCCAAGGGAATCCGCCAGCAAAGAAGCCGATAGCGCCTGCTTATCGGTGGTGGGCTATCCGGCATGGGCCGTGGAGGACTCGGACCTGGTGGATCGAACCCTGCGGCGGATCCGGCGGGAACTTGGAGGCCATTACGGCTACAAACGCTTTCTCAGAGACGGCCATCAAACCGTCGTGGAAGATGCGAGCCGACTGCACTACGAGCCTGAAGAGCTTTCCGAGTTCGAAGGAATTGAGTCGGAATGGCCCCTGTTCCTCGCCTTCGAACTGGTCACAGCCTGCTGTGAACAGCGTTGGGATGACGCGCAAACCTGGCACGCCAAGTTAAAAACGCTGGCCGTTCAAACAAACGGAGACGCGTTGTATCCCGAGCTTTATCTGGTGGAGAGGAGTGCCATCGAAGACGAGCGCCGCACCCCCGGCAGCCAACGCCGTATCGCCAACACCAACCTTCCCTTGATCTGGACCCAGAGCTTGGCCTGGCTCGGAGAAATGCTGCTGGAACGCTTAATCACCCCCGCTGATATCGATCCCTGCAACCGACGCACACCCGCAGCGCTCGGTGCGGATTCAGTGCTGGTGGCCTTTGCGCCTCAAACAGCCGACGTGCGGGAGGCGCTGATCGCCGCTGGCTGTCCCGTCGATGCGGAGGAAACAATCAGCATCCATTCCTCCTCCGCCCTCAAAAACCACCTGAAATCAGCGGGCAACAACCAACGCCTCGGCCTCAGCGGCCGCCCAGGACATCGAGTCGAAACCGAAGAGACCGCTCGGTTTTACCGACACAACGGCCAACAACTAGTGTTCACGCCGACTGTTTTAGAAGACAGCAACAGCTACCTCGCGGATGACACGCAGCAACTACTCGAGAGCGTTGTCGATGAGCTGCACTTACTGCAACGCCACTGGAGAGGGAGCGGATTGCCTCTGCTTGTGATTCCCGTCAATAGCGCACTCTTCCACCAAGATCCCGAGATCTACCTCCAACTTTGTCAAAAGCTTGAGAGCGGCTCCCTCGAGACCATCTCAGTGCAATGCGACTGCCTCAGTCGACTAGCAGCACAGGGGCAATGGGTCGATTTGCCAAACAACCAAGCCCCCCTTAATTCGACAAACATCACTCCATCCATCGTGCTCCGCGATGCCACGGACCTTCGCGACCTCACCGCAGCAGAAGAGCAAGAACTCGATGACACCTCGATTGAGCAGCTCACGAAGCGGCTATCGAGAAGTTCCTTGTTGCATGAACAAGCGGAGGTGCTGGAACTTCTCCAACGCCGTCTGGGCTCACAAAAAGTGCAGCTCCGTCCTGGAGAGCGCCCGATCGAGCTGCGGCAGCTACTGGCGGAGGTGTATCAACACGGCCTGCGCTGCCAAGACTGGAATGTGGTGCGTCGTTGTGCGGGCGCCATGGGCATGGTGCACCCCCAACTCGAAGATGCCCTCACCGATTTGCTTGTTCGCCAAAAACAAGTCGTGGTTGGTCGCAATTACACAGGAGAGTCCCGTCTAAGCCAACCGCAAGACAGCACCGCGATCGCGGAACGAATCGAACGCACCAGCGGCATTGATGCCCGCGAGCGAATGCTGGAGCAAGAGCTCTTGCTCGCCCTGGACAGCATGGTCCGACGCGAGCCAACGCTGCTCGACGGGAGCCTCACCCTGCAGCTCGGACAACTCCTGTTGCTGCTCACATCCGAACTTTCAGGGGAACAAAGCCTGAGTCAGGACGAGGCTTTTGAGATCCTCTGCTGCGAACCGCCCCACAGGATTCGCAGCCGTCTTCGCTCCGTGCTCACCGATGTCGACCATGCCAAAGCCGCTCTCAAACGCAGTGAGCAGCTCCATGTGAGCGGGCGTGTGCAATGGACGGTGCCCGATCCCCTGGAACGCCGTCCTGGCAACGGTGATTGGCTGCAACATCGAATTCGTCTCGGCTCACTCCAAAAAGTGCCGCGCGATTTCTACGCGGGGATTTGGTCCTTGCTGCAGCACTGCCGCGGCCTCGTGATCGGCGACAAATTGGAACGCCGCAACCGACTGAATAGCCGTCTTGTTCTTGAAAAGACGGCAGGGGAACGTAATTTCGCAACCCTGGTCGATCACCTCTTAAGCCGAATCGAGGCTCCGGAATACCGCCAATTGTGCTGTGAATGTTTGCTGTCGCTCATGGCTTTCGTGGAAGCCAACGCTGACGTGCGCTTCGATGATGATCTGGCACTCGATGTGGTGATTGGCCATGCGGTGCGGGTGGGATGGCAACACTCACATCCATCGATGGATGTCGATGAATATGCGAAGCACAAAGCTCAAGCCTGGGATCAGTTCTACCTGGCCTCACCTGGAGATTGTCGACGCTGGCAGGTGATTGCCCTCAAGGAGCTCACTGAGCAAAACAGCCTGGTCTGATTCGGGGCCGATCAAGTCCGCATTAAATCGGTGCGGCAAGCGGATGACCAGAGTCGGGGTGTTCGACAGCCTGCTCGATCAAATCAGCCAACTTGAGCGCTCTTGAAGCCTGAAGACCATCCACCGCTGGAGTTTCCCGTCCTCGCACGCACTGGAGGAAATGTTCCAGTTCGGCATACAAAGGTTCGATCGACGTGGTGCTGACCTCTTCAATGAATCCATCGTTTCGATACAGCAGCTCTCCGTGATCGGCAGAGACCCACTCATGGGCACGACGGTGAATGTGCAAGGTGTGATTGAGAAAATCCGTTTCCACCAAGCTCGAACGGCAGTGCGCACTCAAACTGCGGATCTTGCGATGACTCATCTTGCTAGCCGTCAGGCTTGCCACCACCCCGTTCTCAAAACCAAGCGTGGCATTCACGTAATCAATAGGCCCCTCGGCACTACGACCTCCAGCAGCCGCTAATCGCACCACTGGAGCTTGGGCCAGCTCCAAGACCAAATCAATGTCGTGAATCATTAAATCGAGCACCACCGACACATCGTTAGCCCGATCGGAATGGGGGCTATGACGACGGCCTTCCAAGACCACGACCTCTTCATTCGCCACCACCTTGATGAGTTCTCGGAAGGCGGGGTTAAACCGTTCGATATGCCCCACCTGTAAGAGGCGATGGGCTTGATGGGCCGCATTGATCAGTGCCGTGGCTTCGTCTTGGCTGGCGGCGATCGGTTTTTCGATCAAAACGTGCAGCCCGGCTTGGAGACAGGCCAAACCAACCGGGTGATGCAGCAATGTCGGCACTGCAATACAGACCGCTTCAACCTCAGACAACATCTCGCGGTAATCCGCAAACCAACGGCAACCGAATTGTTCGGTGGCCATGTGGCCACGTTCAGGGTCTGGATCAGCAACACCAATGAGGTCAGCGTCGCGAAGAAGGCTGAGCACCCTGGCGTGATGCCAGCCCATGTTGCCGATGCCGATCACCCCGACCTTTACCGGAACGATGGGGTCGGCAGACATCGGCTAGCCAAGAAAGATGTGGGAAGACTATCGGCCTTCAGTCAGAAACCTCGTCCAAGTTCGGCAGAATCAAGCGAACACGATCAATCCGTGGTCCTGCCATCACGGTGATCTCAAACTGCAGACCCTGAAAACTCAAGGCCTCTCCTGGTGCAGGAATGTGCTGGAGCCGTTCCAACAGAAAGCCCGCCAAGGTGTGATGGTCATCGGCTTCAGGCAGGTCTAAGTCGAGCTGCCGATTCAACTCAAAGATCTCAAGTTCTCCAGCCACCAACCAGGAACCAGATCGACCCTCTTCGGCCTGCAATTCCGGTTCATCGGTTTCGTCTTGAACGTCATCGCCAACAATTTCCCCCGTGAGATCAGCGGCGGTCACAAGCCCTTCGGTGCCGCCATGCTCATCCACCACTAAAAGCAGGGGCTGACCGCTGCGAATCATGGGAAGCAACTCGGCCAGGGTTGAGGTTTCCAAAACCCGGACGGCGGGTTGGAGATAGGGCTCCAAGGGCGAATTGGACTCGAGCTGTCCCCGCGCAATCGGTTCAGCCATCTGCCGCAGGTCCAGCACCCCACGCACATCGTCGAGAGATTCACCGATCACAGGGAAACGAGCGTGACGAGTGTGGTGCACCGCCTCCATCAGCTCGGCAAAGCAAACGCTAGCGGGCAGCGTCACCATGCCGGAACGCGGCACCATCACTTCTCGCACCTGAGTATCCCGAAGCGCAAAAACCCCCTCAAGAATGTTGCGCTCATCAGGGAACAATCCCGTTACCCGGCCGGACTCGACGAGGGTTTCCAACTCACCAGCTGATAGGGCTGGCACTAACACATCCCATTGGGGCGCTAGTCCTAAAAGCCGCATCAGCAAGCCAGCAACAGCCTCCAGCAGATTGAGCAACGGCGCCAGACAGCGCATCACCACTTCGAGCAACGGCGCCAGACGCAAAGCTGCTTTTTCCGGACGATTCAGCACCCACGCCTTTGGCAACAGCCCCCCGAGGAATGTGGCCAGCAACACAATCAGCACAAACAACGAGGCGTCCCGCCAAGCCACACCGAGCGATCCATCGGACCAAAGACGCCCACCCAAACCTCGACCGGCCCAGCCAAGAGAGACCAAAGCCAAGGTGGCTCCAAGCTGAGACACCATGAGCGCCCGCCGCAGCCTTCTCTGCAATCGCTGGATCGCCTGGGCCCCTGCATGGCCTTCTTCAACGAGCAACTCGACCCGACTCGGCCGTAAGCGCAGCAGCGAAACCTCCGCCGCAGCGAAGAATGCCGGCAAAACCAACAAAACAGCTAGTAAGAAAAGCCGCATCAAGTGACGTCAATGGGGGTCGCGGGGATCGAACCCGCCTTAGGCGAATTATGAGTTCGCTGCATTCACCAGATTGCTAGACCCCCCTCCCAGGAGTGTTACCACAGGGGTGTCACCAATGGAATCTCCATTTGTGCCGGAGGTTGCCCCTGCTCCATTGAAAGGCTGGAGCCAAAGCCATTGGAAATGTCTTGGGTTCGCCATGCGCTCAGGGGGCTCTGCTCTTCGATCAACGCCTCAACGGTGTTCTCAATCGCGGAAGCGTCCCAAACAATCGTTTGATCAGGGAAACCAAAGCCCATCAGCTGGTTACCACCCGTGCCAGCCACCGCAATTCCCAAAAGGTCGGTGATTTGATGGGTCACATCAATGCCCCGAACAAAGGGCGCTGTCCAGGTGAACATCCGCCGGTTGAGCAATGCGGATGTCGTTTCGGTAGGGCCACAGGTGGTGACTTCCACAGGCACCAAGCCAGAACCGGCAGAAGGATCCGGCGCTTCAAGGGTGGTCGTACACATCACCGGACCAGCCATGACAGGGACAGCCATCTGGGAAAGCGCCATCTCCGAAACCGCCGTGGCCATGCAGGCCGTCAGCAACGCTGAAAATTTCCTCATACCCGGCGAGGCAAACGTCTGTCCCTTCTCAGCGCAAACTAAGGACATCTGTGACCACTGGCCAGTCCCATGCCCACCTCGCCCGGACTCACCGAGGAGCAGCGCAGCGACTTGATGCGGCGCTTGGCCACATCGGCCTACAAACGCGGCAATTTCACCCTCGCCTCTGGACGCCAGAGCGAGCACTACGTGAATTGCAAGCCGGTGAGCCTCAGTGGGACAGGGCTACTCCTGATCAGCACGGCAATGCTCAGCCACGTGGAGGATCAGTCCGTTGCCGTGGCTGGCCTCACCCTTGGGGCGGACCCTCTCGTAAGCGGAGTGGCTGTGGCGGGCTCCTTGGCCCACCGCGACCTGGACGCATTGATCGTGCGCAAAGCCGCGAAAGGGCATGGAACAGGGGCCTGGCTTGAGGGACCTCTCCCGCAGCCCGGTGCTCTGATCACGGTGCTGGAAGACGTTGTGACGACCGGGGGTTCATCCCTCAAAGCCGTGAACCAACTGCGCGAAGCTGGCTACGTCGTGAACCGTGTGATCACGATCGTGGATCGCGAAGAGGGAGGAGCGGCAGCCATGGACGCCGCGGAACTCGAGCTCATCAGCCTGTTCCGTTTATCCGAGATTTCAGCCTTTGCAGCCGAACTCAACCAATGAATGGGGCTCTTCACTGGGATGCAACCTTCCCATTGCTAAAGCTCGAGGGAGAAGGAACCCGCAACTTTCTGCAGGGCCAAACCAGCGCAGATGTGGCCGATACCCCTGAGGGAAATTTGGTTCAAACCTGCTGGCTCACCGCGACGGGTCGATTGCGAGCCCTGTTGGAACTTCGCCTACGGGCCAACGGTGCGGATGTGCTCGTTCTGGCTGGCGACGCGACGGCCGTGGCGAGGGGATTCGATCAAGTGATTTTTCCGGCAGACCGAGTGCGCTTGCAACCCATAGCGGAACAACGCCGTGTTCAACGCCTCAGCACATCCAGTGCCGCGCTGTGGCTCGACGATGATTCCCAATTGCCGCCGAACTGGACCAGCAATCCTGCTAACCCAAAGCAATTTGAGCGCTGGCGGATTGAACAAAGACTGGTCTTTGGCCCTGGAGAGTTGAACGCTGATGCCAATCCACTAGAGCTGGGGTTGTCTGATCACGTGAGCCTGAGCAAGGGGTGTTATCTCGGCCAGGAAACCGTGGCCAAACTCGCCAACCTCGGCGGAGCCAAGCAGGAACTCAGGGGATGGATCTGCAACCAGGTGCTGTCTGTGGGCGACACCTTGCGCGCCAACGGCGAACGAGCAGGAACGATCACCAGCGTGCTCGACACCTCGGAAGGTTCCATCGGCCTTGCCTTGGTGCGTCGTCGACATCTTTCAGCGGAAACCCTGGATGGCTCAGACGGCGAGACCGTGCAAATGAACCTCCTGCCCGCTGATCAGGGCCCAGCGGTCGGTTGATCCGTATCCGACCCTGTTTTGAGCCGATCATCTTCTTTAAGAAGCCATTCCGCCACAGCCCAAGTGGCTCGGCAATCGTCTTGGTTGTACCGGAAAATCCACGCCAAACCATGACGCGAGCCTCGACGCTTCGGCCCTTCCCCCAACCATTGGCGCCACCAGAGCAAAGCCCGCGCACCATCCACACCGGACTGGCTCCAACGGAACCCGCGCCAAGCCGCAACCGACTTGAGCCCATAGCTGCTGAGTGGCAATCGCCAGTGGCTCCGAATCCTGGCGTGCACATCCACTAAACGTCGCTTCAATCGACGCAACTGCGCATCTGACGCGCCCTGCCGTTGGGCCAGGCGACGAAGGGACAGGGTTTCTGTTTCGCCGTAATGCAAAATCGGCCAACCGTCGTACCGACTCAACAGACGTTGCAGTCGAAGCCAACTGCGCTGTTCTCCATGCTCAGCCATGACAAGAAGCGGGTGATAGGTGGCGGCCGCAAGATCCCAACGACCATCGCTCTGACGCGGCAAACGCAGAAAACCATGGAGAAAATCGTGTCGCGCATCGGGGTCGGACTCGATGTCGTAGAGCAGAACCCCAGGCGCCCCCTGCAGTTCAGGCAAAGCGAAGGTGCTATCCAACCGTTCCACCAGGCCATCGCGCTGGGCAACGGCCTGGGCAACGAGAACTCGAGCGACGTCCCCATGTTGTTCGCCAAACCGTTCCATCTCAACGGCTAAACGTTCTGGATTGGCCGACGCGAGGTCGTTGAGGCCATGGACCCCAAGCTCCTGAAGCATCTCTCGCCGCTTTGCGCCGATGCCACTCACCTCACTGAGATGGCCATCCGCCGAAGCAACACGGCTACAGCTTTCACGCCAACTACACAGCGTGCACTTGCGACGATCCGCCGCCAAGGCTGGTGGTTGAGGCCGTTCTAAATCTGCATTGAGTTTCCGAAGCGCTTCGCTGAGCTGTTTTCGCAGCCCACTCGTCAGCCTGATCCGTTCCCGCTCCAGGCGACGCCCACCGCCACCCAATACCAAAAGCTCAGGTACAGGGCCAGCTTGATAGGCCTCTAACAAATGGCCCATTAGGGCAAGGGGCAGTTGATGTTCCCTCGTGATCCGCCTCCCCTGGCGCGCCAACACAGGTTGGTAAGCAAACGGGCCCCAGCGGCTTTGACCCGCCACCCGAAGCAACAGCGGTGGATGCGCCTCCACGGGCTCACCGGAAGGACCTTCCCCTTTAAAACGCAACCCCACCACCCCTTCATCACCAGCAGCACAGGCCGCTAGGCCATGACCTGGCTTATGGGGAAGCAACGCAACAAATGATCTCTGCTGATCGTCAAGCAGCAGGTTGCGATGCGCGGTCCATCGCCGCTGATTTGCATCTCCATGGCGATCCAGCCATGCCTTTCGGCGGCAACGCAACCAGCTGCGCAGCAGCCGATCCGTCAGGACGTTGTCGGCGAGCGGGGTGGCACCCATCCGCTGACCTTACGGCCATGGGCTGCTAGATCAATTTCACTGCAGGGTGTCCCCATGGCATCGGCTCCATTACCGCTCGGCCCAGCTCCAATTCAATTCGGCACGGATGGTTGGCGCGGAGTGCTGGGGGTCGACATCACAGTGGAGCGTCTTCTTCCCGTGGCTGCCGCCGCCGCCCAAGAACTCGCACACCGCGCCCCAGAAGGCCTTGAAAGCCGCACAGTGGTAATCGGCTATGACCGCCGTTTTCTTGCCCCTGAGCTAGCGGAATCCATCGCCGCCGCTGTACGTGGATGCGAGTTAGAGCCCCTGTTAACGGACACACCCGTCCCAACCCCAGCCTGTAGCTGGGCCGTCGTCGAGCGTCAGGCCCTTGGAGCCCTCGTGATCACTGCGAGCCATAACCCCCCGGAATGGCTCGGGCTGAAGATCAAAGGCCCCTTCGGAGGCTCCGTGGAAGGGGATTTCACCGCAGCAGTGGAACGCCGGCTTGCTGCCGGCGGAATCACAACGCCAATCCAAACCGAGGTTGCACGGTTCCCAGGGCGGGACGAACACCTCAATGGGCTGCGCAGAAAACTGGATCTGGCCCCAATCATGGCGGGGCTGAAAGCAATGAACCTCAAGGTGATCGTTGATCCCATGCACGGCTCCGCGGCGGGCTGCATCTCGGATTTATTCGGACCCGCTGGCACTGGATGGATCGAAGAAATCCGTAGTGAGCGCAACCCACTCTTCGGAGGGAATCCTCCGGAACCTCTTGCGCCTTACCTGCAGGAGTTAATTACAGCGGTGCGCGCCTCCACGGCTGCTGGCACGCCAGCGGTCGGGCTCGTGTTCGATGGCGATGGGGATCGCATTGCCGCCATTGACGAGGCCGGTGAGTTTTGCAGCACCCAGCTCTTGATGCCCCTCCTCATCGATCATCTGGCCCGCGCCCGTGCGCTGCCCGGTTCAATCGTGAAAACCGTCAGCGGATCGGACCTCATGCGATTGGTGGCCGAGGCGCAAGGTCGAGACGTTTTGGAACTAGCTGTGGGTTTCAAATACATCGCGGCGGAAATGCTCGCGGGAGATGTGTTGATCGGAGGCGAAGAATCGGGAGGAGTGGGCTTTGGCATGCACCTGCCCGAACGGGATGCGCTGTATGCAGCCGTTCTTGTTTTGGAAGCTTTAGTGGAAGGCGGACAACCACTTGGCGCTCGACTGACCGCACTTCAAGACCAACACGGTGGGGCTAGTCATTACGACCGCCTGGATTTACGACTCGCAAATATGGAGGCCCGCGAACGCCTCGAGCAGACCCTTGCGACAGCCACTCCAAAGACAGTGGCTGGCGAAGATGTACGAGAGGTGATTCGGACTGACGGCATCAAACTTCGTATGGGACCAAGCCACTGGCTGATGCTGCGTTTCTCAGGAACAGAACCGTTGCTTCGCTTGTATTGCGAAGCACCCGACGTCGATCGCGTGCACGCCGTATTGGCCTGGGCACAACACTTTGCTGAGGCGGCATGACAGAGAACCGGGTGCTCGTGATCGCCAGTGGCAATCAAGGCAAAATTCATGAATTTCAAGGGCTCTTGAGCGGATTACCTCTGGAGGTAAAACCACAGCCAGAAGGCCTCGACGTGGAAGAAACCGGCGCCACATTCGCTGCGAATGCTCGAATCAAAGCCCTTGCTGTGGCGCAAACCACAGGACATTGGGCCCTCGCCGACGACTCGGGCCTGAGCGTTTCAGCCTTGAATGGCGCCCCAGGAGTGCACTCGGCGCGTTACGCACCAACGGATCCTGAGCGCATCGAGAAATTGCTCGCAGCTTTGCTCCAGTGCAACGAGCGCTCCGCTCACTTCAGTGCAGCGCTCTGTGTTGCCGCTCCTGATGGTGCAGTGTTGCTCGAAGTGGAAGGCCGTTGTGAAGGCCAAATCACGAAGACCCCCCGCGGCGATCAAGGCTTTGGATACGACCCCATTTTTGAGGTCAACAACACTGGGCGCACATTTGCAGAAATGTCCCTGGCTGAAAAAAAGAGCTACGGCCACCGAGGGCGAGCCTTCGCTCTCCTGGAACCACTGCTAAAAAACCTGATTGCCGTTGATTAACAACGAGCGCACATCAGTTCAAGACGGCAAGGGTTAAACCCTGTACGGTGCGATCTGACGCTGACGAGGTCAATGGCCATCGCCATGACCACGGGTTACAGCGCACAGACCGAAGGCGCACTGCTCTGCATCAACGCCGCCTCGGACTGGGCCCTGACTTGTGTAGACCAACTTCCTGCCCAATCCAGCTACGTGCTGATCGATTACGGCGCTGCTGATGGAGGCACTGCAGTCGGTCTCTGGAGCCAGGTGCTGGACCGGTTGCACGCCAATCAACCCAAGGCCCACCTCACGCTGATCGGCAACGACCTGCCGAGCAACGACAACGTGGCTCTGGCTGAAAACTTGGCCCAACAAATTGCACGAACACCAAAACCAACTGTTTTGGTGAGCGCAGCTTCTATGAACCCTCCGTCGCGCCAGACACGGTGAGTTTTGGCTTCTCAGCCACTGCAATGCACTGGCTGAGTGAATCCCCTGGTCCCCTTGAAACCCACACGCACGTGTTGGCATCTGGAGATTCAGAGGCTCTGACGCGATTCACAACCCAAGCACTGAAGGATTGGGCTTACGTCCTCGAACTGCGCAGTTTGGAGCTCAAAGTTGGCGGCCGACTCCTCACGGTGAACCTCTCCCGGGATGAGGAAGGTCGCTATTTGGGCCACAACGGAGGCGAAACTCGCAATGTGCACGACCAACTGCATCAGATCTGGCGTGGCCTTGCCGATGAAGGCGTCATTACTGAGGAGATTTATAAAAAAGGAACTGTCCTGAATTTCTACAAATCCCCTGAAGAATTCATGACACCGCTGAAAGACACCAATTCAGCGGCATACCGCAACGGACTCCGTTTGGTGGATGAACGCACGGTGTATGTGAAGTGCCCATACCGCCGCCGTTGGAATGAGGACGGCGACACGGCAACCTTCGCGGCTGGCCTCATGGCCACCATCCGGAGTTGGAGCCGCCACAGCTTTGCATCCGTCGCTGGGGACACGATCGCGGATCAGGTGTATGACCGTCTTGAACAGCGCATCGCCGCTGCCCCGGATGAGTGGAGCCTGGATTACGTGGAGCATCACCAGATGATGGAGAAAGTTGCTTGATGGCCAATGCAACCAAGCCAGAGCCGAGCGTGTCGGTTCTGGCTCAACACGTCTCAGCGCATCTTTCAGTTTTTGTCGTCGCAGAAAACACCGACTCGAAACGACCAGCCAATGGTGGATTAAGACTTTTGAATTACCCAAGCGATGAAGCCTGCATCGCTGATGGTCAACGGTTGGCGGGTTTAATGACCCACAAGCACGACCTTTATGGCACCGGTTTCGCCGGCGGCAAAATCGTGGCACGCGCGCAAGAGCCCGCTGCGGTTAAAGACGAACTGATCAGCGTGACCGCAGGTCTGCTGGAGTCGCTGGATGGCTCGATGATCACAGGATGTGACCTGAACACAAGCTTGGAAGACATGGAGCGGCTGATGTCGCTCACACCCCATGTTCTTGCAGCCGTTGGGAGCCCCGTCGATGCGAGTGCAGCCACGGCCCACGGCACCCTCGGAGCCGTCGAAGCCGTACTGAGCAGCGACCTTAAAGATGCCACCCCCGGACGAGCCCTCGTCCATGGTTGTGGAGCCGTTGGGGGAACCGTCGCAAAAACTCTGGTGGAGGAAGGCTGGACAGTCTTCACCGTGGATCTCAACCGGGAGCGTGCTGGCTTGGCCGGTGCCACTCCTCTGCCTCCCAGCTGCCCCTGGTGGGAAGTGAAAGTGGATCTGATGCTTCCTTGCTCAATCTCCGGATTGATCAACTCCGAGATTGCTGAAGGAATGCGAACAAAGGCCGTGGTGCCGGCGGCCAATGCTCCCTTCCAGAACCCTCAACTCGCCGACGAACTTCGCCAGCGTGGGATCCCCGTTCTCCCCGATCCTCTGGTGAATGCTGGTGCGGTGATTGCCGACTCGATCGAGCGTTTTTCACCACAAGCCTGGAAAGGTGCCGGCGCTGAAGACGTTTACGCCTTCGTTCGTAGCGAAGTGCGCCGAAGGGCAACCGAATACTTGTCGCAACGCGAACAAGGGCTATCAGTAGGAGATGCGCTCACCGAAGTCGCAGCAGATACCGCCACCGATCCCATCGGCCTGAGCTTTAAAGACACCCCATGAGCAACAACCTTTCATCCCTCCCCGATCAAGCCTCCGTGGTGATCATCGGCGGAGGAATGGCCGGCTTGAGTTGCGCCGCATCGCTCGCCCGGCAGGGCGTTTCTGATGTTGTGCTGTTAGAGGCCAAAACTCTGGCTCACGCCCAAGCCAGCAGCTTTGGCGAAACCCGAATGTTCCGGGAGATGTACTCCGACCCAGTGCTCTGCAAGCTGGCCCAAGAAGCCAATCGGCTCTGGAGGGAAGAGGAAGTTCACGCCGGTGAGACCCTGCGTGAAACCCATGGCTTGCTCTTTTATGGAGAAAGCTGGGATGAAGAAACCATTGAAGGATCAATTCCTGGCGCCCGGCGCGTCATGGACGACCAAGGCATCCCATATGAAGCTCTGAATGCTGGGGAGATCTCAGCGCGGTTCCCCTTAAAGCCAAAAGCAGACTTCACTGGCCTGTTTGAACCCACTGCCGGTGCGGTTCGCAGTGACAAAGTCATTGCCCATTGGCGAAAAACGGCTGAACAAGCCGGCCACCGGCTGGTTGAACATGCTCCGGTGCGCAGCTTGGATGACGATGGCGGTGGTGTTCTCCTGGAATCCGGTCAGCACATTGCCGCCGATCAAGTTGTTGTGGCTTGCGGCGTTTGGAGCCAGTTGCTCTTGGCACCTTTGGGGTTAGCGCCCAAACTTGAGGTGTGGCCAATGCTTTGGGCACATTACACCGTGGATCCAGCCCTTGCCGATCGGTATCCCCAGTGGTTCTGCTTCCAGAAGGAACGGGGTGATGACGGTGGCTTGTACTACGGCTTTCCTGTCCTCAGCACCACCAGCGATGGACGTCCTCGCATCAAAGCTGGCATCGATTGGGCCCCCAAAGAGTTGCGGGTGAAAGAACCCAATGCCATGTGCAGCGAACCACCGGCACGGCTAGTCGAATTGCTCGACCATTTTCTGTTCAACAACGTGAGTGGGATTCAGGAGCGCGTCGAAACTGTCATCAGCCCGTATTCGATGACCAGCGATGTGAACTTCGTTCTTGATCGCCTCAGCCCCAAGTTGAGTTTGTTCTGCGGCGGATCTGGGCAATCGTTCAAATTCGCACCCTTGATTGGCGACTCCCTCGCACGCTTAGCCAGAGGAGAATCACCCGCCGTCGATATTTCCTGCTGGAACCACAAGCGTTCTGCCGTCTGCGCCTAAGTCCGCACCGAAGAATCCATCGTTTTTGAACTGTGTCTGAAATTCCAACAACGTCTCGCTCCTGGTGGAAACAACCCCCGCTCTGGGTGGGTGCTGGACCACTGCTGATCTTCCTGGTGGTCTCCGCTATCGATTTAGCTCTGGCAAAGCACTTCACCGAAACAGGCAAGGCGATTGTGAGCAATGCGCTTGGAGGAATCTGGCAATGGATGGTGTTGCTGCTGTTTCTGATCGCAATCGCGATTGCCATCAGTCCGGTTGGCCGCCTCCGCCTCGGCGGAGAAGATGCGAAGCCAAGCCTGAAATTCTTTGACTGGTGTGCAGTTTTGATCTGCACGCTGTTGGCAGGAGGTGGGGTGTTTTGGTCGGCAGCTGAGCCGCTCTTTCACTTCCAAACACCATCACCAACCTTCGAGGGGGTAACGGGAGGAACTGCCGCAGCGGTCGACCCAGCATTAGCCGTGAGCTTCCTGCACTGGGGCTTTTTGGCTTGGGCGTTGGTGGCAACCACCACGACCATTACCTATTCCATTTTGGAACGACGTGGAGAACCACTCCGCCCTCGCACCCTGCTGGTCAATATCCTGCCGAGACAACTCGTTGATGGTCCGCTGGGTGACTTGGCAGATGGCCTATCAGTGGTGGCTGCCATTGCAGGAACTGTGGGCCCCTTGGGCTTCCTATCCCTCCAACTGAGCAATGCCGCCGGTCAGCTCCCCTGGTTAAGCGATAGCGCTGGATTGCAATCTGTCGTGGTGCTCATGCTTACAGCTGTGTTCGCTACATCGACAGTTAGCGGAATACAAAAGGGCATCAAATGGCTCTCTGAGCTCAATGTGTGGCTCACCATCGGGATGGCAGCAGCACTACTCCTGCTTGGCCCTGGCCTCTGGTTGATTCAGCATTTTTTCAGCGGCTTCCTCACCTACTTGATCCATCTCCCCCAGATGGCCCTGGCTCAGAACGATTCTGCGAACAATTGGGTCAATGGTTGGACGGTGTTCTATTGGGGTTGGTTTCTTGGTTACGCACCACTCATGGGCTTATTTACGGCGGGAGTGAGCCGTGGACGCAGCCTGCGAGAACTCGTGTTGGCCGTCGCAATCTTCTGCCCGATCGTGACCAACCTTTGGTTCACGTTGCTCGGTGGAACTGGCATGCATCTTGAGCTTGCCGGCGCTGGGATTACGGACGCCCTTGCACAGAACGGAGCAGCAGCAGCCTTGCTCGCAATTCTCAGCGCGCTTCCACTCTCTGGCCTACTCATCCCTGTCGGACTCATTCTTGTGGTGCTGTTTATGTGCACCAGTGCCGATTCAATGAGTTATGCCGCGGCCATGGTGGTGAGTGGCCGCAACGAGCCACCTCCAGCCCTGCGCCTGTTCTGGGCCCTAATGATCGGCAGCCTCACCCTGGTGCTGCTGCGCATCGGAACCGGGCTTGGTGACAGCACCTCGATCGATGCCCTGCAAGCCTTCATCGTGATTACAGCTGTTCCGGTAACACCCTTAGTGCTGTTCACGCTTTGGAGTGCACCGCGCCTCGCCTGGAAAGAATCCTTAAAGCAAAACAGATCAAATTAATCCAAACATATATTTAACTAGCTCAATAAAATATAATTTAAAAAGCTATTTGCAAAACATGAAAATACCAGCTTCGGATAATTCCCGAAACTAGAGAATATAGAAGGCTATTAACACTATTCATTTTTGAATCAATTAACATTTTATGCATAAATGACATCTGGATGATATGAGAATTAGCTCATCCAGCAACGATGGAGTCATAGCCCTTAAAAAATCTCTTGCGCAAAGGCCAAGGGAAGTGAAGCTCTCGCAACACACGAACCATCAAACGACGCATTTCTTTCTTCTCCTGTTCAGAGTCCGGCCCCGAATAAACAAATTGAGAAGCCGCCTTCACCGGAAACAATTCATTCCAAGAAACACCCCAATGCTCACGCGAAAAGGCATCATTGGATGACGCATAAAAACCGGCCACGCGATCCAGAAGTGGCTGATCAAAACCATCAAACTTCTCCTGATCCCAACCTCGCTCAATCGCAAGATCACGAATCACTTTCCCCTTGCGATTCAACACATCCGGATCAAAACCTAGAGATTCCATAAGCTGATAACAAACCCGAGACATCCAAATCCCTTTGGCACCGGGCTGAATATTCTTTTTCGAAGGCTCTCCCTTTAGCCAGCCAATTCCAGGGGGCTCCTTTAAGCCTAAAGCGGACGTCAAGGCAAGAAAAGGATCTGTTATTTCCACTTGCCGGGACAAAGGCAGAAACATTTTTACAATCTCTGGATAATCCTTCAGGGGGCTAAATTTTGACGGATAACTAATATCCCAAGAGCTTGGATTATTCATAATATATCGACAATAATCAGGAAAATCTTGCGTTGAACGAAAGCGTCGGACACGATGACAATATACCGAATTCAGCCAGGATTGCTGGTCTCTAATAAAATAACTAATGCCAAGTTTAAATCCATATGATGATGCCATATCACGGAGAATAGTCAGAACACTCCGTTTCAGAATTCGCGTATCAAGGGATGAACTGCTAATTAAAATACGTTGAAAATCACTCGGCAATCCTGAAAGGGCCTGTTCCAAAGGCTGATAATTTTTCTCGGCAATAGAATTAGCGAGGAGATTATTATCTCCATCCATTAATACTCTTTGTGCCGCCAAGGTGCTGCGATTTTTACGCAACCGTTCAGTTACATAACTGCTGGCTGCCTTATGAGGCCCAGCATGAATCCACAACATCCGCTCATCGCTATTGATCTGCGGAAGAGCAAATGAAGTGGGCACAAAGGATCAACGATGATCATCAAATTATCACGCTAGAAATATGGTCTTACCAACGAATTCACTTCCGCTCAACAGTCACAACAACGGCATAGGGATCAATTCAAGCAATAGTCGAGATTGAGTCGAATGGATTGACGGGGTTTGGGCGCTTCAGCTGGGTCAAAACTCCTTTCCTTGCGAGACAGGGCACTCATGCGTAGAGCACCTCCCCCACTGCGCTGATCAATCCGGATCAACCGAAGTTGGCGTAGTCCCAACAGCTGCTGTGTGGACTCCGCTTGTCGCCGCCCTGTGGCTAAGGCTCTCTCAAGCAATTGCTGTTGCAGAGAACGTGCACCATCCGTGGAGGACAGCGACGTCATCCCCTGAAGACTGACGCCGGGCAAACGTCCAGCCTGCTGAATCAAGGGGTCGTAGTTGGAACGGCTCACCTCACCGGTGATGCTGGAGGTGGCCTGATGACGCTGCTGAGTTGCAGTTGTGCTGCCAACCGTATAAGTGCGTGGGGCCGACACGATGAGTCCCCCCATCGCCAAGCCAGAAATCTTTCGGCGAACCGTGCCGAGCCGACGATTCAATTCGTTCAAAGCATCGTTCTTCGAACTGGCTTTCGCTTCCAAACGCAAGGCGAATTGAAAACGATCTGTGTGGCTGGTGCCCTCCTCGACGACGGCAAGCTCCAACAGAGTTCCGTCACACCTCACCTCGTGCGCATGCATCGGAGTTGCCGCTCCCAACAGCAAGCCAACGATCACAACAGCTCTAAAACTCCGCATCAAAACTCACCGTTCAGTTCCACCAGCTTGAGACTGAACGGATTGCAATCAGCAACCAGACGCGAACTGAAATCTGCCTAGATGTGACTGAACCGAATCAGACCGATGCTGCCCAGCTGCCATGCAGTCCATGGGGAATCGCCAAGGGCAATTCGAGTACGGCCGCTTCAGATAAGTCAGCCGCATTGAGGATCACCAGGTCGGACGCTCCGCGCGCTCCGTTCCAGACCAAATCCAGCACCCAACCATCATCCTCTGCGGAAGCACCAGGGCGAGCAACCATCAAGGGCTCGCTAACGAAACCACGGGGCGCAGCACTCCATGTGCTGGTGTCGCCAGAGCTCAGATCCAGCTTCTGGATAGCCTGCAGCGGATCATTACCGATATCCCGTTCGGCCACCGCCATCCAGGCATATTGCGCTGAAAGTCCCTGGCGCTGAGGATTCACCATGGCGAACTCGCAGGTGCGGTTGGCAATCCGCTCGGTTTGAACCATCTCACGACTCAAATCAAGCCGGCAACGATGCAGGATCCCCTCTGGAATGCTGTCGAAATCGACCTGGGCAAAATCATCGTCTGGACCAATCGATGGAAAGTCGTCGTAAACGATGCTCTCCACCACCACGTGATCTCCATCCTCAAAGGCATTGAGGTGATGGAACACAAATCCATCTGGAGCTTCAAGGATGCGCGGTTTTTGACCAGCGAAACGACCACAATCTCGAGGAATCAACCAGAAGCGTCCTTTCCCACCCGGCTGGGACGCCAAACATTGCGCAGCGCCCTTTTCTCCAGTGACAAACGGCAGCGGATTGAAGGAAATAGCGTTTTGAAGAAACACCGCCCAGTTGGGTGTTATCGCAAAGTCGTGCAAGAACGCGAAGCCCGGAAAGCTGTCGGATCGGTCGTTCAAAAGCACACCAGCATCTGGGCCATCGGTGGCGAACTCCATTAAGCGGATGGTGCTGCGGGGGCCAGCTTTCACCCCAAATGTGACCATCCTCGGGCGGTCGTGGTGCCCAGCATCGAAGCGCGGGTGAGCACTAAACGCCTCTCCCTTTTTCAACACACCATCCATCCGTGACAAGCCACGCGTTTCCAAACTGACGGGGTCAAGGGCATGGGGCTCTGCAGCCTCCCAGAGAGCTAGAAGCTGATCCCCAAGCCGCACCACATTGGTATTGGCGATGTTTTTCAGCCGTAAATCGAAGGCATTGGCGAGGCGCCCACCGGGCTTCTGACTCCCAAAGACACCGCGATAAAGAACCTTATTGGCCTTTTCCTCGGCGAGCCAACCTTCCGTGCGGACAAAACGATTGGTGAGGGAAACAGCGCCATTCTCAAACCGCATCGCGGCGATCATTCCGTCGCCATCGAAGGGGTGGTGAACCCGATGGCCATTGCGTTCTAGGCGGCCAGGACCATTGCGATAGAGCGTGCCCTTGAGTTCGGAGGGAATGGTGCCACGCACAGGGATGAGCGCCACATCGGTGAGCTCTTCATCCACATTGACGAAGGCACTCGACCAGTCCTCGCGGCTGTATGGACGGGTGGGTGCAACAGTCACGAATAACGACTCTGATACAAACCATCATCTCGTAATCGGCCATGAAACGCGGCCAATGACAGGTGATTTAGTTGGCGCCAGCCTGCTCTAAAACACCTTTACTGCTCGGGATCGCGCCGGCTCGACGGGGATCAATTTCAGTGGCCATACGCAGAGCACGGGCAAAAGCCTTAAAGCAGGCCTCCACGATGTGATGGGAATTCACACCATCCAACTGGCGGATATGCAGGGTGAGCCCACTGTTATTCGCAACTGCGACGAAAAATTCTTTGACCAATTCTGTGTCGTAACTGCCAATCTTTTGGGTAGGAATGGTTAGCCCATAGCTGATATGAGGCCGACCAGAGCAATCCAATGCCACTTGCACAAGGGCTTCATCGAGGGGCGCCACAAAATGACCAAACCGATGGATCCCCTTTCGATCACCTAAGGCTTGACTGAGGGCCTGACCCACCGCGATGCCCACGTCTTCGTTGGTGTGGTGATCATCGATGTGGGTATCACCCACCGCAGTAATCGTCAGATCGATTAATCCATGGCTGCTGATTTGATTCAGCATGTGATCGAGGAAGGGCACACCGGTAGAAGCCTCGCAACAACCACTTCCATCGAGGTCGAGCTTGACCTTGACGTCGGTCTCGCCGGTATGGCGGTGAACTTCACCCGTGCGCATGCTCCTGAATTCCCATCGACCGTTGCTGTGCGCTGATCATGGCGAAGCATTGGCCCATTCGCCAAACCACTCAACCCAAACCCCGGCAAGAGGGGATGTTTCGCTCGGACCAATCTGTTGTGGTTCAACAGCCAAGCCAACGATCCCCATGGGCTAGGGATCGGGAATCACATCCCAGTCACGCAGTAGCCGGCATCCACATAAATGGTTTGCCCCGAAATCCCGCTAGCCAGGTCGCTCAAGAGAAACGCAGCAGTGCCTCCCACTTCCATCTGAGTGACGGTGCGACGCAAAGGAGCTCTTTCCTCAACGTGGTGAATCATGTCGAGGATGCCGCCGATGGCTGAACTGGCCAGCGTGCGGATGGGGCCGGCACTGATGGCATTGACGCGAACCTGCTTGTCCGGACCGAGCTCGGCAGCCAAGTAGCGAACTGACGCTTCTAGGGCTGCCTTAGCAACACCCATGACGTTGTAGTTCGGGATCGCGCGGTCAGCGCCCAGGTAGGAGAGGGTGATCACACCAGCCTTCTCGCTGAACAGCGGCTTGGCATGGGCACAGAGTGGAGCCAAGGAATAGGCGCTGATATCCAAGGAGCGCGCAAAACCTTCCGCCGTGGTGGCGCTGTAATCACCAATCAATTCCTCTTTGCCGGCGAAAGCCAGGCAGTGGACCAAACCATCAAGGACGCCCCACTTTTCTTTGATCTCGGCGAACACACTCGCCATCTGTTCTGGATCTTGGACATTCAGGGGCAAGAACAAGCTGGGCTCCAAAGGAGCGGTGAGCTCACGCACCTTGGATTCAAAACGGCCTTTGTCGTCGGGGAGGTAGGTGATGCCAAGGTCAGCACCTGCCGCTTTGAGTTGCTGAGCGATGCCCCAGGCAATCGAGCGGTTGTTGGCAATGCCGGTAACCAAGATTTTTTTGCCGGTGAGATCGAGCAGCATCAGAACGAACCGGAACAGGGTTGAATTCGCGCGATTCTCCCCCATCCCCCGCCAAGATCAAACGCCCGATGCTTCAGAAAGCCGGTGCCAGCCCCTGCTTCGCCTCCAATCGCCGGTGATTTGCCAAGAGATATAAGTTCTCGAGAAGCTCTAAATACCTTGCTGGAACAAGAGTTTCCAGAAGCAAGTGGTGCGATCAGCCCGATCCGTGGCGGTCGGAGAGCAGCCGAAAAGCAAATCCGAAAAATGGATGTAAAGCGGTACGCCCGCAGCCGCAATCACGTCAACGGCGCCGTAACCCGTCTGTCTCCTTACATTCGCCACGGTGTTTTCACTCTTGCGGAGGTGCGTGATGCGGTGTTTCAAGGCATCAGCAAACGCGATGACGGGAGCAAGTTGATCAATGAGTTGGGCTGGCGCGACTTTTGGCAACGCATGTGGCAAGACCTCGGTGATCGCATCGACGACGACCAAGAAGCATTCAAAACCGGCCACAGCGCGGCCAGCTACAGCCGAGAGCTCCCAGACGACGTCCGTGATGGCTGCACAGGATTGGCCTGCATGGATGGATTTCGGGAGGAACTGGTCAGCACGGGCTGGCTCCATAACCACGCCCGGATGTGGATGGCCGCATGGCTGGTGCACTGGCGACATGTGCATTGGAAAGCCGGCGCGGATTGGTTCCTCGAGCACTTGCTTGATGGAGATCCCGCCAGCAACCATTTGAGTTGGCAATGGATCGCCAGCACCTTCAGCCACAAGCCCTACTTTTTCAATCGCGACAATCTTGAGCGCTACAGCGAAGGGCGTTTCTGCAAGACCTGTTCCAGCGCAAATCAGTGCCCCTTCGATGCCAGCTACGAACAGCTCGAGACCACCCTGTTCACTCAGCGGGCACCAATACGTGACATTCCGGCCCGTCGACAAAACCACCGCAACAAGTCGACGGCTCGTCCAAACCCCAGCACCCAGCGCTTCTGATGGATCTAAAACGACCGATTGTTTGGGTGCATGAGGAGTCGCTCGGCAGCACCAACCCAGCCCTCGAGGATTACCCAGACGCCCCGGCTCTGTTTGTTTTCGATCAAGACTGGATTCGTACGAAGCACATCAGCCGCAAGCGCCTGGGCTTTCTCTACGAATGCTGTTTAGATCTCCCGGTCACCCTTCGTAAAGGCGATGTTGTCGCGGAGGTGCTGGCGTTTGCCGAACGTCATGGAGCTGATGGCGTGATCAGTAGTGGTGCCATTGAGCCGCGATTGCAACGCCATGGGGCAGCCATCAACCGTGATTGCCCCCTTTGGATTCTTGATGGGGAGCCCTTTGTTGACTTACCGCGTCCTCCTCGTCTCGGGCGATTCAGTCGCTATTGGCGCGAAGCAGAGCCGGTGGTCTGGGAGCTCTTCAAGCCGTCGGATTGATTCTTCATCAGTTGTTTGAGCCGTTTCAGCTCCTCCAAGGGATTTGTCAGGAGGTCCTCCTCCTCCAAAGCCGGTAACTCCACCGGGATCACCTCCGCTTCTGACCGCGGAGGCTTGGTCCAGGTCCACCGCGCTTGGGGTGCACGCAGAGCACACAGTTGCTGGAGCTCACCCTGAAGCGCCCGCAAGACGTCGCGGCGGGCAACGGACTGAAAAAATTCCGTGCGGCTGGCGAGGCCAGAGCTAAATGGGGTTGATCCGTTGCCATTAAACAAACGAGCCGCGTCCGGCAACCAACGGGGCTGACAAACCTCCGGATTACTGGTGTCGGTTTCTAAGACAATGTGGATGCCGTAGCCATCCGGCTGGTTCACCACTGCGAGGCCGTCATGGGCACCATGCCGCTGCAACGCAAAGATCCGCCAACTTGGGGGTTCAGACGAAACACCGCAGCTCACCAGGCCGATGACGAGGCCTGAGAGCAACAAGACCCGCCGCATCCATCCATGCCATCTGGCGCCATCCTGATGGAGACCGTTTGGATCTGCAGTGCTGCGATGGCTCGTACAGCTTCAACAATGCTGGCCCTTGGAACACCTTTGCCAGCATTTCGTTTGGCCAGGGTCAACGGAGACAAGGTCAACGGCGTCCAGGTCAAAGCTGACACGTTCGCCTCAACGGACTTTGAGCAAAAGCCAATCCTGCTCATGGTGCTTTGTGCCCATTGCCCCTTCGTAAAGCACATCGAACCTGAGATCACTCGCCTGGAGAACGACTTCGCTTCTCAGGTGCAATTCGTTGGCCTCAGCAGCAACAGCTTGATCACCCATCCCCAGGACGGACCAGCACAACTGGCAGAGCAGGCTCAACGCCATGGCTGGGCATTTCCGTATCTATTGGACGATCAACAGGTGCTCGCAAAATCCCTCCAAGCCGCCTGTACACCAGAGTTTTATCTGTTCAGCCAGGACAGCAAGGACAGCAGTCCAACCCTGCAATATCGGGGTCAGCTGGATTCCAGTAGGCCCGGCAACAACCAACCCTTGAATGGATCCGACCTCCGAGCCGCGCTCAATGCGGTGCTGACAGGAACATCAGTTAGCCAAAAACAGGTGGCCTCAGTGGGATGCAACGTGAAGTGGAACCCCGGCCAAGAGCCCGAGTGGTTTGGCTAAACCGCTTAAGATTTCCTTCATGCAGGTTCCTCCGTTCAGCCTCAGCCAACAGATCAATGATCTGAGTGCCGATCTCGAGAGGGCAGTGCTATCTGTGCTGCAGAGCGGCCAATACATAGGCGGCGCTCAAATCCAACACTTCGAAACAGCATTTGCTGCTGCCACGGGTGTGGATTTTGCTGTGGGCTGCAATAGCGGCACTGATGCCCTGATCCTGGCGCTGCGAGCCCTAGGGGTGGGGGCTGGTGATGAGGTGATTACCTGCTCTTTTAGTTTTTTCGCCACAGCGGAAGCGATCAGTGCCGTTGGCGCCACTCCCGTTTTTGTGGATGTCGACCCGACCACGTACCTCATCAACTTCGATCAAATCGAAGCGGTGATCACACCACGCAGTAAGGCACTAATTCCAGTGCATCTGTTCGGTCGTCCGGTGGACATGACCCGATGCATGGCCATTGCTACCACCCACAACCTCAAGGTGGTCGAAGACTGCGCCCAGGCGACTGGCGCCACCTGGGCTGGTCAGCCTGTAGGAAGCTTCGGTGATGTGGGCTGCTTTAGTTTCTTCCCCACCAAAAACCTTGGTGCGGCTGGTGATGGTGGTGCCGTCACCACCAACGATGCTGGGCTCGCCCAAACCATGCGAGAGCTTGCTGTGCATGGCATGCCACAGCGTTATCTCCACACGGCCCTCGGATACAACAGCCGCCTCGACGCGATCCAGGCAGCGGTGCTCAATGTGAAATTGCCAAAACTGGCGGGTTGGATCAAGAACCGCAGCACCATTGCAAACCGCTACCTAGAGCGGCTGGCCGAATTACCCGGCATCGTTTTACCCAAGGGAGACAACGGGCACAGCTGGAATCAATTCGTTGTGCGCGTGGGTCCATGTGCCAATGCTTCCCCACTCTGTGCAGGTAGCTGCCCAACCTCCGCCACCAGCGCCACCCACGGCCTGCCCGAGAGCCGTTGCCGGGATTGGTTCAAGCAAGCGCTTCAGGATGCAGGGGTGAGCACGATTATTTATTACCCAATTCCGATTCATCGCCAACCGGCATACGCCCACCTCGGACATGGAGAAGGCACTTTTCCTGTCACAGAACGATTGTGTAGTGAGGTCCTGAGCTTGCCGATCTTTCCTGAATTAACGGCCACGCAACAAGACCAAGTCGTGAAGGCTTTGGAGAATCTCCTCAGCCACGACCCTTTAGTCAAAAACGTGACTCAAAATCGAATGGTGGCGTAAAGAGCACCAAAATTCGTGAAATTTGCGATCACAATAGTCTTAACTAATTGGACAAAAATCAGGAAGAGATTTTCATCAGAAACATCGTAAGTCGGCCAAAATTCTGATTAGTTCAAATCAATTTACTAAAGCCAACATCGATGAATCGGCATTGCCGCCACAATGATGCGGGAGTCAAAGCATTGACAGACTTCCCAGGTGGCGTGATTGATCAGACATTAGCAAGTGGCACATTCTTTATCTGGACTTCCGACAACCTGATTTAACAGGACATACAAAGCACCCTCCGAATATTTCATCAAACACTAATCTCTCCTATTACAAACCGAAGCTCAAAGCGCCTTGAAGTTGAGCTGCTATCAAAACAATTGCACATCAACCCTAAAAATGATCAACAATCTTAGATATTAATTTCACCTATCAGCCTTCAGGAACTGGCACCAGGCCAACACAGCCTTATTAGAAAAGTCCTACAAGTAAATAGCTGTTCCTACAGCTGTCAATTATCAATACTTTAAAAAACACCCTACTCCTTAAAGTTCCGTGCAATTACAAAACTGGATTGCGGTATCCAGGATAGCCAGGCTCTATGATTGTGATGAGCGGAGTTGAGATATCAGTGACAAATAAGTCCAACAAAGTCATGTCACTACCCGATAAATTCGATGCAGACATTGGCACATTTCGAGGCATGAAATAATAATCGCCTTGCTTATTCAAAGACCTTTCGCTTCCTTCAACAAAATCGGTGATCTCTCCTTTACCTTTGAGCACAAATGTAATTCCATCATTCTCATGAACATGAATACCAACACGCGTGCCTGCCTTGCGAATTCCTAAATTTGCAATTACATGACGCTTAGTCCCTTTAAAATTGACGATTTCATCAATAAAACCATCCGAAATTTCCTCCATTGGCTTTAATCGTCCCTTGGGCACCTCGGCATTGATTTTCTTTGTTGGCTTTTTCCAATCCAAACCCTCAGGACTTAAATCACTTTGTTCATAAAAATCTGATCGGATTTCGTCATGCAAACGGATTATCTTTTTGGGTCGAACTTCTTTCCCCTTCCACATCCTGCGTAAAAGCCTTTGGTCCGACTTAGAGAGTGATGAAATTCTTGCCAATTAATATCGTCTTAAACACTTATTAAAGCACACCTGCTAAATTCATAAATTACTTATCCATTGTTTGTTATTCAAGACCGGATAGTGGCGTAAAGCGTCTTAAACAGTGCCTGCTGGGTTTTGTGAGTGATCAAAGGTTCGGGATAACCACGACGCTCGAGACCACCAATTTCACCGGTAAGTAGATCTTTGGTGTTCACGTGCCGTAGTTCAGGCACCCAACGGCGGATGTACTCGCCATCGGCATCAAATTTTGTGGCCTGGGTGGCGGGGTTAAAAATCCGCAGCGGCTTGGGGTCCATGCCACTGCTGGCACTCCACTGCCAACCACCGTTGTTCGCCGCCAAATCGCCATCCACCTCCAGTTCCATAAAGGCGCGTTCGCCCCAACGCCAATCACAGATCAGATCCTTCACCAGGAATGACGCCACGATCATGCGGCAACGGTTGTGCATCCAACCGCTCTCATTGAGCTGACGCATCGCCGCATCAATGATCGGCATGCCCGTCATCCCCTCCCGCCAAGAGGAAAACCACGCTTCGTTGTTCTCCCAAGGGAATCGACGCCATTGCTCCCGGTAAGGACCATCCGCCAGCTCAGGAAAATGAAACAAGGCTTGCTGGTAAAACTCACGCCAGCCCAGTTCTTGCTCCCACACAGCAATCGCCGTGCGCTGTTCATCGCTACGGGCATGGTCACGACCCTGTTGTGCCGCACACCACGCTTGCCGGGGACTCAACGTGCCAACGCTCAACGCCGCACTGAGATACGACGTACCAACCACGCTGGGGAAATTCCGATCGGGTTCGTAGCCGGAGAGGGGCCCATCCGCAAAAAGGGTGAGCTGCTCCAGGGCTGCCGATTCGCCAGGCCTACACGGGCAGATCTCCGTGCCTTGGAATCCATGTCTATGGAGTAGCGCAGCCAAGGGATCCCTATCCGGCACCAAGTCGGAATGCAGATCAACAAGGCCTGAAGGAGCCTCAATGGTGATGGGCTGTTGAGCCTGCACCTTGCCCCGCCAGTTGCGCAAGAAAGGTCCATACACGCGATACGGATCGCCAGCACCCGTTTTGAGTAACTCCGGGGGGATCAGCAGCTGATCCCAATCCACCACCACCTTTCGACCATCAGCCTGCAACCGCTTCGCCACCTGCCGATCCCGTTCACGGCTGTAAGGCTCCACATCCCTGTTCCAGACCACAGCTTCGGCACCAAGCCGTTCTGCCAACGGCGGCAGCACCTGCACGGGATCACCCTCCAAGATCAGCAACCGGCTTCCAGCAGCACGCCAACGCTGCTGAAGTTCGATCAGGCTCTCCAACAAAAACCACAACCGGGCCGGTGCCATGGGTGGCAACGACTGGGGAGGCTGGATCAGGGCTGGATCCAGCACATACACCCCAGTCACCGCAGGACTGATCTCAACAGCGGCCTGAATGCCGAGGTTGTCGGCCAAGCGCAGATCGCGGCGATGCCAAAAGAGAACGCGGGAGGCTGTCATTAGAGACCCAACAGCTGTTTGGCTCGGAACCAAGCCGTGACGGACTTGCCATCCAGCCACTCATTTCCAGACGCCAGTACGTCATCCAATTGAACGGGGGTCATCGTGACCACCTCCAGATCCTCGTCGTCATCCCCAGCCGGTGGATTCTCCAAAGCCGTGAGCTCCCGGGCCAAAAAACAATGGATCACCTCATCGGAATACCCAGGGCAAGGAAGCATCGGACCAAGCGCATCCCAACGGGCAGCGCTGAAGCCGGCTTCCTCCCCCAGCTCCCGCTGCATCGATTGAAGCGGATCCTCTCCAGCTTCAAGGGTGCCGGCGGGGAACTCCAACAAGCGGGCCTGCACCGCAAAGCGGTATTGCCGCAACAACACCACCCGACCGTCATCGGTGATCGGTACCGCCAAGGAGGCACCGGGGTGACGAACCATGCCGAAGGTGCTTTCCACACCCATTGGCAACCTGATCCTGTTGCGTTCGAACCGAAGCTTGCGCACATCCACCGTTTCGACGGTTTCGAGCAACTCAAAAGGCTCCGGAGCCGGCAACGGTGCCATCGGATCAGGCTTTAGGAGTCACCAGCATGGCGGGTCATTGCATTCATCCGCTGGGGTCAGGCGATCCAGTCGGAGGATTGATTCATGGCGGCCAACAGCGGCTCAAGGACAAAGCCGCGGAGATGAAGACGCGGATGGGGGAGCACCAAGTTGGGATGCTCCATCCGGTGCTCTCCCCAAAACAACAAATCGAGATCCAAGGTGCGCGGCCCCCAACGTTGTTCCGAGGATCGCTGCCGCCCAAATTGCGATTCCAGCTGGTGCAATTCGCCCAACAACCTCATCGCCGCCTCATTCGATGGAGTTGCAACGAGCCCATGCACGACCACCACAGCGTTCCAATAGCGCGGCTGATCCGGTGGACCACCGATCGGGGTGGTGTCGAATAACGGCGACCAACTGAACCGCAGTGGAACCGCAGCCCAATCGTTCACCACAACGGTCAACAACGGACGCACCATCAACAGGGTTTGTCGCGACCCAGCATCGGCATACGGCAGGTTCGCACCGAGGGCAATCGCGAGGGGAAGATCGTCACTGCGGAGCATCAGCGAGACTGGCGTGGACGAGCGGGATGAGAAGCCTCCATGGTGGCAAGCGGTGTAGTCGCAAAAAACGACCAAGCAACCCGTGCCTTTCCTCTGGCGGCGATCACCGGCCATGGAACGCTCAAGCTTGCGCTGCTGTTGGCAGCAGTCGATCCAGGCCTAGGGGGCGTGGTAATAGCAGGAGGACGTGGCACCGGTAAATCCGTGTTGGCCCGTGGGCTTCACACCCTGCTACCTCCGATCGACATCCTCGACATTGACGGAGGGGTCGGACGGAACCTCGATCCTCAAAATGAAGAGGAGTGGGACAACGCCACCCATGAGCAAATCTCAGGCGATGCCCCCTCCAAGGTGATTCCGGCACCATTTGTGCAAATCCCCCTCGGGATTACCGAAGACCGTCTCGTGGGGGCCGTTGATGTAGCCGCCTCGCTGTCGAGTGGCAGTGCTGTGTTTCAGCCGGGCCTCCTGGCCGATGCGCACCGGGGGGTGCTGTACGTAGATGAACTGAATCTTCTCGATGACGGCATCGTGAATTTGATGCTGGCGGCCGTTGGCAGTGGCGAGAATCGTGTGGAACGGGAAGGCCTCAGCCTCAGCCACCCCTGTCGACCGCTGCTGATCGCTACCTACAACCCCGAAGAAGGCAACATTCGCGATCACTTGCTGGACCGCTTTGCCATCGCGCTTTCGGCCAATCAGCTGGTGAGCACCGAACAACGGGTAGAAATCACCAATGCCGTACTGGCCCACGGCCAATGCAGCCGCACCTTTGCCGAAACCTGGAGCGAAGAAACCGACGCTCTAGCCACCCAACTGCTGCTGGCCCGGCAATGGCTGCCCGATGTGCGAATCAGCCGTGAACAAATCGAATATCTCGTGACCGAAGCGATTCGGGGCGGAGTAGAAGGCCACCGATCCGAGTTGTATGCCGTCCGCGTCGCTCGAGCCCATGCCGCCCTAAGCGGTCGCGACCAAGTTGAAGCAGACGACCTACAAGTGGCGGTCGCGCTGGTGATCGCCCCACGGGCATCGCAGCTGCCTCCACCGGATCAGCAGATGGAGCCTCCACCACCACAGGAGCAAGAACCCCCTCCGTCCCAAGGCGATCAGCAAGATCAACAGGACAATCCACCTCCCCCACCCGAGGGATCTGGAGAGGAGGACGACACACCAGACGACAGCAACGCGGACGAGGACAACTCCGACGACGACAACACCGATGACGACAGTCCGGAGGACCAAGCCCCTCCGTCGGTACCCGAAGAATTCATGCTCGATCCAGAGGCGATTGATGTGGATCCAGATCTCCTTCTGTTCAACGCAGCCAAGAGCAAAGCCGGTAACAGCGGCAGTCGCTCGGTGGTGTTAAGCGATAGCCGAGGCCGCTACGTCAAGCCGATGCTGCCCCGGGGCCCCGTTCGCCGGATTGCAGTGGATGCAACGCTGCGGGCAGCGGCCCCGTACCAAAAAGCGCGGCGTGAACGACAGCCCGGCCGCGCTGTGATCGTGGAGGAAGGCGATTTGCGCGCCAAGCTTTTGCAGCGCAAAGCTGGCGCCCTCGTGGTGTTTCTGGTGGATGCCAGTGGTTCGATGGCGCTCAACCGCATGCAAAGTGCCAAGGGAGCCGTGATTCGACTGCTCACCGAGGCCTATGAAAACCGCGATGAAGTGGCGTTGATTCCCTTCCGAGGCGAGCAAGCCGAGGTGTTATTGCCGCCAACGCGTTCAATCACAGCCGCACGGCGACGGCTTGAATCCATGCCCTGCGGGGGCGGTTCACCGCTCGCCCACGGACTCACCCAAGCGGCCAGGGTGGGAGCCAATGCTCTGGCCACCGGCGACCTCGGCCAAGTCGTGGTGGTGGCGATTACCGACGGCCGGGGCAACGTACCGCTCAGCAAATCGCTTGGCCAACCCGAGCTGGACGGAGAAGAGAAGCCCGATTTAAAGCAGGAGGTGCTGGATGTGGCGGCCCGTTATCGGATGCTCGGCATCAAGTTGCTCGTGATCGACACCGAACGCAAATTCATCGGTAGCGGCATGGGCAAAGACCTCGCCGAAGCCGCCGGTGGCAAATACGTCCAGCTACCAAAGGCCAGCGATCAAGCGATTGCCTCGATCGCCATGGAGGCAATTGGCACGATCTAAACACTAAACAATCACGATATTGCGCGAATATCGTGATTACCGGCTTGTTTGGGCGGGGTACACCTCTGAGAACAGAGCTCCAAGGCCAATAGTCACATTCCGCAGGCCGTCCATAAACGCTGGATCGGACGTAAGAGTTTCTACGTCACCTCCCACGGCATCCAATTTGGCGGTGAGCTCTGCCGCATTTGTCGCCGTCTGTTGCAAGCTCGTCAAGGTTTCTGGGTTATCCAACGAAGCCACAATGTTGTTGGCGTGGGCCGTCGCTGCTTGGAGATTGCGCAATACCGGATCCACTTTTAATAACTCTGCTTGCAGCTGAACCGTCAGGGCTTCAAAGGACTTTGCGGTTTCATCGATCTGCTCCATCGAAGCCGCCGCATTCGGGATCAACTTCTCAGCTTTGGCTTGTGTCAACAACTCCTGAAGGGTTTCGGTCACCGTTGTGATGCTTGAGGCTTCCTGGCCCATCACCGTGGCGCCGTCACACAACTGAGCTTTTGGCTGGCAAGTAACGGCTTTCGGCAACGGCGCATTCTCTGGCAAGGGCTTGCCACGACTCATCAATGAAACCTGAGCATCGCCTCCAAGCAACGACGCTGAGCCGATGGTGGCTGTGACCGGTAAGGGCAGACGCAGGTCACCCTTGGTGATTTCCAACTCTGCAACCACCGCACTCGAGGTGACTTTGATCGAGCGCACCGAGCCAACCAAAATGCCGCGGTAGGTCACCGGCGAACGCTCGGCCAGTCCTGACGCATCATTGAAATTCGCCGTCAGTCTCCACTCGCTCGAGCCCAATCGAATGCCACGCATCCACATCCCCGTGGCAGCAAAACCCACCAGGCCACCCAGGACAGTGAATCCGACGATGGCATCACGCACACTGCGTCGCATGGTGATCAGTGCTCCGCAGGCTGCATGGGTCCGCGCAGGCTACCCGTCCTGAACTGTTCCACATAGGGATTCGTAGAACTGCGGAATTCATCCACCGATCCTTGCCACTGAAAATGGCCCTCGTAGAGCATCAACACTCGCTCCGCCGAGCGCTCAATCGTGCTGCGGACATGACTAACCACAACGGAACAGCCCCGAGCCACCGTTGTGGTTTTGACAATCAAGTCTTCAATGCGTGTACATGCCACAGGATCGAGCCCTGCGGTGGGCTCGTCATACAGCAAGAGAGGCATCGACTGATCTCCCCGCTGGGGGTCATCGATCAAGGCGCGGGCAAAACTCACTCTCTTTTGCATCCCGCCGCTTAATTCCCCGGGATAGAGATGCGCCACCTCATACAGGCCAACAGCTTCTAAGCACGTTTCAACGCGCTCGCGGATCTCAACATTGGACAGAGTCCCTTTTTCCCGGAGCAAGAAACCAACATTTTCCTCAACCGTGAGGGACGCCAGCAACGCGGGATTCTGAAAAACCAAACGCACATCAGGGGGGTTCGTTTGATCCAGCCGCAGATAGTCCTGGGGTTCACCAAACAAGCGCAGTTGCCCGCTTGTCGGCAGCTGCAAACCAGCCAACAGTCGCAGCACCGTTGACTTCCCTGCCCCCGAGGGCCCCACCACAGCAAGCCGCTCTCCGGGCTGCATCGTCAGGCTCACCCTGTCCAGCACAGGCCTGGCCCCCCACTGCATGGTGAGGTTGTCCATCTCCACCACGGACTGGAGCTGAGGCACATCAAAGGCCGAAACATGTCACCATCCTGCCGCGCTCGAAAAGTCTCCGTACAGTTCTGACATGACTGGATGAGTCGCCCCTTGGCGCCCAAATCTCCTCAAAGCAGACGCCAGCAGGCCAGAGCCAACCGGGGGCACCGGCGACAAGAACTTATGACGCGTTCCCAGCGCGCCGTGCGCTGGTTACAGCCTGGCTTGGTGGTGAAGCGCTGGGTTCTCACCTCTGGCCTGGGCCTACTACTGGCCTTAATCGGAGGAGCCGTTTGGGCCGATCTCAAACCGATTTATTGGATTCTTGAAACCCTGAGCTGGCTTCTGGGAGCACTCACCACAATCCTTCCGAGGGAATTCACCGGCCCTTTAGTAGTACTTGTGGGCGTAGCCCTCGTTTTATGGGGACAAAGCCGAAGCTTTGGCTCGATTCAACAGGCCTTAGCTCCCGACAAAGACACGGTGCTCATTGATGCACTGCGAGCCAAAAGCCGCTTAAACCGTGGTCCAAATATCGTTGCGATCGGTGGAGGCACCGGGTTATCAACATTGTTGAGCGGCCTAAAGCGCTACAGCAGCCACATCACCGCCATCGTCACAGTGGCTGATGACGGCGGCAGCAGCGGAGTTTTAAGACGGGAGCTCGGCGTCTTACCTCCTGGCGACATCCGCAACTGCCTCGCAGCTCTCTCCACGGAAGAACCACTCCTAACCCGTCTCTTTCAATACCGGTTTTCCGCTGGAAGCGGACTTGAGGGGCACAGCTTCGGAAATCTGTTCCTGTCAGCGCTGACGGCTATTACCGGCAACCTCGAAACTGCGATCACCGCCTCAAGTCGCGTCTTGGCTGTACAAGGCCAGGTGGTTCCAGCCACCAACGTCGACGTGCGTTTGTGGGCAGAACTCGAAAACGGCCAACGCATTGAAGGCGAAAGCAACATTGGCCATGCCCCAAGTCCGATTGTGAGGCTTGGTTGTATTCCCGAGCGTCCTCCGGCTCTTCCCCGAGCCCTGGAAGCCATCGCCAATGCGGATTTAATTGTGTTGGGCCCTGGCAGTCTCTACACCTCACTGCTTCCGAATTTGCTTGTGCCAGAACTGGTTTCAGCGATCCGACGCAGCCGTGCCCCTCGGCTCTACATCTGCAACTTGATGACTCAACCGGGAGAAACGGATGGCCTTGATGTGCGCGGTCATCTCAGGGCGATCGAAGCGCAACTCGCCAGCCTTGGCCTCAATCAACGGCTATTTCCTGCCGTTTTAGCTCAAGATGATTTGCCTAGTTCAGCCCTAATCAAGCATTACCAATCCCGTGGAGCCGAACCGGTCGTTTGCGATTCAAAAGGCTTGAAAAAAGATGGCTACGACGTTACCCAAGCCCCCCTTCAAGGAGCACGTCCCACATCAACATTGCGCCATGATCCTCGCAGTCTTGCCCTGGCCGTGATGCGCTTTTACCGAAAGCACAAAAGAGAACAATCGCAGTAATTCAATCTTTACAGATAATTAAATACCTTAAAAAGCATCCTGCATTTCATAAAAGTCGGGCTGCACATAATCCTTTCGCAGTGGCCAACCCTTCCAATCTTCCGGCATTAACAAACGCTTGGGATGGGGGTGACCTTCAAACTCGATGCCATACATATCGAATGTTTCACGTTCTTGCCAATCAGCGCCACGGAACAATCCATAAATTGATGGCAGTGATGGTGTCCCTTCACGACTGAGGAAAACTTTCAGGCGAACTTCGCGCAACTCATGGGGCCGACCTGCGGTCATCGCCTCCACTTGCTCGGCCATGGCAATGAAGTGATAGAAGCAAACAAGCCTCTCTCCAGGACCCTCGTCGTACCCGCCTTGGCACTGCAAATAATCAAAACCATGGCTTTTGATCGCTGCAACAATGATCGGCAACACGGCCGACTCAACACCAATCTGTTCGACACCAACGTGGTCGGGATCGAGAACGTCGTGATCAAACCCCTGAGTGTTTAACCACTGGCTGACAGGACCAGGTTCAAGCGTCGCGACTGCAGACGCGGATTCCTCTGGAGCTGGATTGGTTGGCGTTGGGTTGGTTGGTGCGGAATCACTCATGGCTGAACCATTTCAGGAGCGGGATTCAAAACGGCGGCATCCGTCGCCAATGTTTGTCCAGCAGGGGCTGCCGCCAAAGCTGCTTGTTGACTTTCAGCGCGCAAATATGCACCGGTGACTTGAGGTTCCACCGCTTTCATTTGGTGAGTCATCGTGAAATAACGATGGGTCTGCTGGTGCTTGCTGCGCTCAGCCAGAGACTCATCGCCAACCTTTTTGCGCAACTTGATTACTGCATCAAAAATGGCTTCCGGCCGTGGAGGACATCCAGGGAGGTACAAGTCCACAGGAATCAACTTGTCAACGCCGCGGACGGCCGTCGTGGAATCAGCGCTGAACATGCCGCCGGTAATTGTGCATGCACCCATGGCAATCACATACTTCGGCTCAGGCATCTGTTCGTAGAGACGGACCAAAGCAGGAGCCATTTTCATGGTGACTGTGCCAGCCACGATGAGTAGATCCGCCTGACGGGGTGAACTGCGCGGCACCAAACCGAATCGATCGAAATCGAAACGTGAGCCAAGCAGCGCTGCAAACTCGATGAAGCAACAGGCAGTGCCGTAAAGCAGTGGCCAAAGACTGCTGAGTCGTGCCCAATTGTGGAGATCATCAAGGCTGGTGAGAATGATGTTTTCACTCAGCTCGTTGGTTACCTCAGGGGTACCGATGGGGCCGCAAGTGGCCTCCCGCAGGTCGCGAACGGCGGAAATCGATGGTGATTCAGGCATAACTCAACTCCACTCGAGGGCGCCTTTGCGCCAGGCATAGGCAAGGGCTACCAACAGGATGGCAATAAAAATGAGCGCTTCGATGAACGCCAGCAGACCGAGCCGATTGAAAGCCACGGCCCAGGGGTACAGAAACACCGTCTCAACATCAAAAATGACGAAGACCAGCGCAAACATGTAGTAGCGAATATTGAACTGAATCCACGCACCACCGATCGGCTCCATGCCTGATTCGTAAGTGAGTTGACGTTCACCAGCGCGGCTTTTTGGAGCCAAAAGCTTGTTGGTGACAAGCGCCAGCACCGGAACGGCTGCCGCAATCAGCAGAAACCCCAAAAAGGCGTCATAGCCGGGCAGGGCGAACATGGACGTCCAAGTACATAAGAACAGTCTGGCATTCGCCGTGGGGAGTTGTCGCCGATAGAGTCGTGCATCCCAGCAGTAGAGCGGTGAGCGACGAGCTTGAGTCCGTCGAACAGAGCGAACCTGCCGCTGAAGCGGCCGAAACGCTTGAGAAAGCAGCGGTGAGCGACGAACTTGAGTCCGTCAAACAGAGCGAACCTGCTCCTGAAACGGCTGTTGAAGCATCAGCTGAAACAGATCCAAGAACCCACCGGTTCGAATGTCGCAGCTGCGGATACGTCTATGACCCAGAAGAAGGGGTCAAGAAGGTAGGCATTGATGCGGGCACAGCTTTCAGCGATCTTGACCCCCTCAGTTTTCGTTGCCCGGTTTGCCGCAGCAAAGTGGCAGCGTTTCGGGACATCGGTCCTCGAACAAAAGCCAGCGGTTTTGAGGAAAACCTCAATTACGGTCTTGGCGTTAACCGCATGACTCCGGGTCAGAAGAACGTTTTGATCTTCGGAAGCCTTGCCTTGGGCTTTGCCTTCTTCCTTTCTCTTTACTCCCTGCGCTGAGCTCATTCGTCATGAATCGACTGCTGTCATCCGCCGTCAATCTTTTACTGGTGCTCGTGCTCGGCGTAGGCCTGAGTGGATGCGTTTCGACGCGCGTCCCAACGGCCAGTTCCAGCCCTTGGAAAGCGATCGACCTGGAAACCCAGGCGAATCCCTTGGATGTGTCGTTCACCGATCCCAGCCATGGCTTCCTGGTGGGCAGCAACCGGATGATTCGAGAAACCGATGATGGCGGTGCCCATTGGAACGATCGCAGTCTCGATTTACCCGACGAAGAAAATTTCAGGCTGATCAGCATCGATTTCGAGGGCCAAGAAGGCTGGATTGCCGGACAACCAGGCCTGCTAATGCACAGCACCGACGGTGGCCAAAATTGGACCCGTCTTTTCCTGGATACCAAGCTCCCTGGCGAGCCCTACCTGATCACCGCCCTAGGCAAAAGCTCTGCCGAGCTCGCAACAAATGTTGGAGCTGTATACAAAACCAATGATGGTGGTGAGAGTTGGGAAGCCAGCGTGACCGACGCAGCTGGCGCGGTGCGTGATCTACGCCGAAGCAGCAATGGCAGCTACGTCAGTGTGAGTGGTCTTGGCAATTTCTATGCCACCTGGGAACCAGGAGAAACGGTTTGGAAAGTTCATCAGCGGGTGAGCAGCCAACGCCTGCAGAGCATCGGCTATCAACCTGATGGCAATCTTTGGATGGTCGCCCGCGGCGCTCAAATTCGTCTCAACGATGGCGACGGCAACGTTGAAGACTGGAGCAAAGCGATTATCCCGATCACAAATGGCTATGGCTACATGGACATGGCTTGGGATGACGATGGTGGCATTTGGGCCGGCGGTGGCAATGGCACTCTCCTGGTAAGCCATGACGGTGGCGATAGCTGGGAAACCGATCCCGTTGGCGATCAGCAACCGAGCAACTTCACACGCTTCGTCTTTGACGACGACCATGCCTTCGTTTTGGGAGAGCGGGGCAATCTGCTGCGCTGGGTCGGCAACGCTGTGTAACCGAGATGAAAAGACGGGCTCAACAACCCGTCATCACCTCTTAAGATCACTTATCTGAAACGCCGAAGCCATGGCCGCAGGCTCTACCGGGGAACGTCCGTTCTTCGAAATCATCACCAGCATCCGTTATTGGGTGATTCACGCAGTGACGCTGCCGTCGATCTTCCTTGCCGGATTTCTTTTCGTCAACACAGGCTTGGCCTACGACGCATTTGGAACTCCTCGTCCTGATGCCTATTTCCAAGCCACAGACACCAAAGCTCCCGTCGTCAGCCAGCGCTACGAAGGAAAAGCTCAACTCGACGTTCGCCTGAAATAACCCATGTCACAAGCTCCAATGGCCACAACGCCGCGCAACTACCCGATCTTCACGGTGCGCTGGCTTGCTTTACACACCCTCGGTATTCCCACGGTGTTTTTCCTCGGCGCTCTTGCCGCGATGCAGTTCATCCGTCGCTGACCCTTAATCATGGAACGCAACACCAACCCCAACAATCTTCCAGTCGAACTCAACCGCACCAGCTTGTACCTGGGGTTGCTATTTGTTTTCGTCACCGGAGTGCTGATGTCCAGCTACTTCTTCAACTGAGCGACTGAATTATGAGCAGTAAGAAATCTCTCTATCCAGACGGTCGAATCCCTGATCGTTTGCCCGACGGACGCCCTGCAGTGGCTTGGCGCTCCCGCTGGACTGAAGGTGTATTGCCACTTTGGCTTGTCGCTACGGCTGGTGGCATGGCAGTGTTTTTTGTTGTGGGCTTGTTCTTCTTCGGGGCTTATACCGGAGTCGGTTCCGCCTGAATCACACATTGCAATTCATTCGACAAGCTGGCTACAAGGCCAGCTTTTTTTATGGGTTTCACAACGTTCAAACGCTGTAGAACGACCGATACCACTGAGCAAATCGGTCGACTCCAACTTGAATCGGCGTTGAAGGACGAAAGCCGACCCAGTCTTCAAGGGCAGCGGTATTCGCTGCGGTGGCCACCACATCACCAGGCTGCATCGGCTGGAAATTTTTAATGGCTTCACACCCCAGTGCTTGCTCCATCACCTCGATAAAGCGCAGTAACTCCGTGGGTTGGCTATTTCCAATGTTGAACACCCGATGCGGTGCTGCTGCCGTTGCCGGATCAGGTTGAAGGGGATCGAAATCGGGGTTGATCGTGGCGGGCTTATCGCAGCAACGGAGCACGCCTTCGACAATGTCGTCGATGTAGGTGAAATCGCGCTGCATCTTGCCGTGGTTGAACACCTTGATCGGCTCACCCGCCAAAATTGCCCGCGCAAACAGCATCGGCGCCATATCTGGGCGTCCCCAAGGGCCATAGACCGTGAAAAAACGCAATCCTGTTGCGGGAAGACCATACAAATGGCTGTAGGTGTGCGCCATCAACTCATTGGCCTTCTTGCTGGCGGCATAAAGACTCACCGGATGATTCACCGGCTGGCGTTCATCAAAAGGCAGGTTGCGGTTACCGCCATACACCGAACTGCTGGAGGCATACACCAAATTGCCCACGCCGTGATGACGACATCCCTCAAGGATGTGCCCAAATCCCACAAGATTGCTCTGGATGTAAGCAGCAGGATTCTCAATCGAATAGCGAACCCCCGCTTGGGCCGCCAAATTCACCACAACTTGGGGCTTTTCAGCTGAAAACAGCTTCATCAGCGCCTCACCATGTTCGAGCGCAACAGACTCAAACCGCCAGTTCCCCTCTTGGGCGACTGCCTCGATCTGGCGCAGCCGCGCTTGCTTCAACGCTGGGTCGTAGTAGCTGTTGAGATTGTCGACACCCACAACGCGGTCGCCCTGCTGAAGGAGGCGCTGGGACAACGCGGAACCAATAAATCCCGCCGCGCCGGTAACCAGAACAGTGCGTGTCAAAGGGATCCGTTCCCAACACACCACAGCCTGAGGCCAGCTGAACGCACTTGATCGGGGTCGACGATAGTTCTGCTATCGAAAACCCATGCAGGCCGCCGCATACGACGAGAGAGATCTTGCCAATCAAGAGATTTGTATTGAGACCACTCTGTTAAGAGCACCACGGCATCTGCACCTTCTACAGCCTCCTCAACGCTATTAGCACTCAACCAACTACCAACACCACTAAGGCCTTGAGATTTACCAGTCGCAGGATCTAACTCAACGGGTGCCTCACGTAAATCACGCGCAATCTGGGCCTGCTCAACTTTCGGGTCATGAATCGCAAGCTGCGCCCCTTCTTCCAACAAATCAAGTGCAATACGAATCGCCGGAGCTTCGCGTGTGTCGTTTGTATCTGCCTTAAAAGCAAAACCAAGAATCGCCACACGCTTGCCCGTAACGGTTCCAAACAAACGCTGCACAATCAGTCGGGAGATACGATGCTGCTGCCACGTATTGAGTTCGACGACACTTTCCCAATAACTTGCAACTTCAGGGAGGCCAAAATGCCTACAAAGATAAACAAGATTGAGAATGTCTTTTTGGAAACAACTCCCTCCAAATCCTGGACCCGACTGCAGAAATTTTGGTCCAATTCGGCTATCAGTCCCGATCGCACGCGCCACTTCCTGAACATCAGCACCGGTCGACTCACATAGAGCAGCAACTGAATTAATCGAACTGATGCGCTGAGCCAGGAAAGCATTGGCAGTTAATTTTGACAATTCACTACTCCAAAGATTGGTTCGCAAAATCTTTGCTGGTTCAACCCAATGCATATAAACATCAGCCAAAGCATTAATAGAGTCGTCGTCCTCTCCACCAATCAAAACACGATCAGGACATTCTAAATCTCGAATCGCTGTACCTTCTGCCAAGAACTCCGGATTTGAAAGAACTGCAAAAGATTTAGGGACTTCTCCCTCTTGGAGCGGAGCTTGAGAAGCCTCAAGAATGGTGCGAATTGTCTCCGCAGTGCGCACTGGTAACGTACTTTTTTCGACAACGATTGTGTGACCCTGAGCCGCATTCGCGACCTGGCGAGAGCAGGCTTCTACCCATCGCAAATCGCTCGCCTGGCCAGCACCTAAGCCTTTTACTTTAGTAGGTGTATTAACGGATATGAAAACAATATCGGCCGCTGCTATTGCAGAATCAACATCAGTAGAGAAATGCAGATTACGACCGCGAGCACGATCAACAACAAAGTCCAAACCTGGCTCATAAACAGGAAGGCGACTCAAATCTGAATCATTCCAAGCATCGATTCTTTGCTGATTAAGATCAACAACCGTCACCTGGATATTTGGGCAATGATCAGCAATGACTGCCATCGTCGGGCCACCTACATAACCAGCCCCCATACAACAGATGTTCTTAATCATCATACTGACACCTCAGTTGATTGAAATCCAGAAGGCTGAAGCGCCTGACGAAAGTATTCAATAGTTACGGCAAGGCCATCCTCTAACGCAACATTTGGTTCCCAATCAAGTTCCTTTCGAGCCAAGTCGATCACAGGCTGTCGCTGCAATGGGTCATCTGCCGGGAGAGGCCGTTCTATTAAAGGAAGATCAGGATTGACTTTTGCTCGAATCAATTCCGCGAGTTGGCGAATCGTAAATTCTCCAGGGTTACCAATATTCATTGGGCCAGTATGATTTCCATTCATTAGTCGAATCATTCCCTCGACGAGGTCATCAACGAAACAAAAAGAACGAGTTTGCGATCCATCACCATAAAGAGTGAGCGGCGAACCTCTTAAAGCTTGCACAATAAAATTACTGACAACACGACCATCATTTGGCAACATTCGAGGTCCGTAGGTATTGAAAATCCGCATCACGCGAATTTCAACTTCATGCATCCGTTGATAATCAAAGCAAAGTGTTTCGGCAATACGCTTCCCTTCATCGTAACAACTCCGAATCCCAATGGTATTTACACAACCTCGATAGGATTCAGGCTGCGGGTGCACCTCAGGGTCACCGTACACTTCACTTGTACTTGCAAGGAGTAATCGCGCGCCTACGCGACGAGCTAGTCCGAGCATATTGTACGTTCCCAAAAAACTAGTCTTCGCAGTTTTAATAGGATTAAATTGATAGTGAACCGGCGATGCAGGGCAGGCTAGATGCCAAATTCGATCACACTCTAGTTGAATTGGATCGGTCACATCATGCCGAATTAATTCAAATCGAGGGTTGCCTATCCACTTGCTGATATTCGTCTTTCTGCCAGTAAAATAGTTGTCAAGACAAATAACCTCTTCACCAGCTTGCATCAAACGATCGGTCAGGTGCGAGCCTACAAATCCAGCTCCCCCAGTCACTAAATTAATCAACGACTAGTTGCTATTCGCATATGAAAATACCATGCGCTGCAAGGACAGTGACTGGATTACATGGCAGTTAGCTTGGCAAGTAACCCTGTCAGATCATGGAGTCCAAGAAAAAAATCGTCACTCTCATCACTCAAAGGCTTAATCCGAACCTCTCCCTTTTCAACTTCTTCATCACCCAGCACCAGAGCCCAACGTGCACCGCAACGATCAGCACGCTTGAATTGCTTGCTGAAAGATGCTCCAGAGTTGTCGAGTTCAATCACTAATCCGGCACAACGCAGCGACCGAGCAAGAATGAGGGCGGCTTTTTCAGCTTGTTCGCCACGATTCACCAAATAAGCATTGGGTGGGACCACAGCTGTAAGCCGAGCAGAGTCCCCATCAGGATCAGCGTTGGCGGCAGCCTCAACAACCAACAGCAAACGCTCCATGCCCAGCGCCCATCCCACAGCTGGGGTATCTGGTCCTCCTAGTTGACCGATCAAACCGTTGTATCGACCACCGCCACAGACCGTGGCCTGGGCACCAAGCTGGTCACTGGTGATCTCAAAAGCGGTATGGCAGTAGTAGTCCAAACCGCGAACTAATCGAGGGCTAAGGCGGAATGGAATTCCAAGTGAAGCAAGCCCCTGCTGCACAACCTCAAAACGCTCCCGACTCTCAGGAGCGAGAGAATTTGCCAAGGTTGGAGCCCCATCAAGCAGAGCTTGAGTTGCTTTGTTTTTAGAGTCCAAAATTCGTAGCGGGTTGGTGTTCAAGCGAGCCCGCGAGTCTTCATCCAAAAGATTTGAGCGTTGCTCTAACCAGGCCACTAAAGCAGTGCGATAAGCGCACCGATCATCCGTAGAACCGAGACTATTCAATTCCAACTCCAAACCACCAACGCCTAAGGAAGCCAATAAATCCCAGGCCAACGCAATCACTTCAACATCGGCACGTGCACTTGCTGCCCCTAACCACTCCACACCGATCTGATGGAATTGACGTTGGCGTCCGGCCTGGGGTCGCTCATAGCGAAACATGGGGCCTGCATACCAAAGCTTTTGAGGCCCTTGGCTCAACAACCCATGTTGCAAAGCAGCGCGGACAACAGATGCCGTGCCCTCTGGACGCAAGGTGCATGAACGATCCCCACGATCGTTGAAGGTGTACATCTCTTTGCCAACAACATCTGTGGCTTCACCGATGCCGCGACAAAACAAATCCGTGGGTTCCATGACCGGTGTACGGATCTCACCAAAACCCGACCGTTGAAAGTGTGTTCGCGCAACTGATTCAACAGCCTGCCAACGCTGTAATGCTTGAGGCAATAAATCCACCATTCCCCTCAGGCTCTGCAGCTGCGTCACGGTGCTGAATTCATCATCAACAGGTCAGTCTGCCGGGTAGGTCATCACTTGAGACTCCGACTTGCCACTAAATCCATCAAAGCCAGTTGACGAGTCACACACCCTTCAAGCTCATAGGAGCGCTGAACGGTGCGTCGGGCCTCAGTTCCAAAAGCTTGTGCACGTTCGGGATTTTGAAGAAGCTCAGCCACTGCTTGAGCAAGATCATCAGAAGAGAAAAAATCAATTAGCAAACCATTCACTCCGTGGCGGACCACCTCTCTCACTGGAGCCGTATCGGAACCGACCACTGCGCAACCACAGGCCATCGCTTCTAGAAGGCTCCAGCTCATCACAAAAGGGTATGTGAGATAAACATGACAAGCACTAATTTGCAACAACGGTATGAATTGGTGGTAAGGCAAAGAACCGGTTATATGAACTCTGGAAGGATCATACTGACCTTCGATTTCAGATAAGAAACGGTCTTTCCACTCACCACCCTCACAAGCCGCACCATAACTAACACCAGTTGTTTCTCCAACAATGACAATTCGCGCCTCGGGACATCTTTGCAACAATTCAGGAATTGCGCGCAAGAAAGTATGGCATCCGCGATACGGCTCGAGCCTCCTATTCACAAATGTAATGACAGGCTCTCCTCGTTTAATTACAACACCATCAGGGAGCATTAATGGCTTTACCAAGGGATTTGGAGTTGCCTTTTGCGTATCGACTCCATCATGAATCACGCTTATTTTTTTTCTCCAATTCTCAGGAAAGCTACTAGCCTGGAAATGCGTGGGAGTAATATTCCAGTCCGCTTGTTCAAGAATTAAATGTAAATAAGCATTTTTCATTTCAAGCTTTGCCTGATTCCACCAACCACATTCGTCTTGAAATTCTGGATCAAAACCAATGTCAAAACCAATATTATTATAGAAAAATTCTTGATAGCAAAGTAAAGAGACTTCGGGCCAAATTGCTTTTAAGAATAACGGCTCGCCCCAGCCTGGATGAGCACAAATAATATCAGGCATAAAACCTTTACTCTTAAGCTGCTCAGCTGCCATTGCACACGCATCGGCACGAATCACTTTAGCTTCTGTTTCCATAACTAAAGGATGAACATTTTTGGCATTACCTCGCCTTAGCGAATACTGAAAATACTGAATTCTGCTTGAAAGTTCACGACTTTGATCTAATGGATTAATCCCTAAGGCCACTAATTGATGGCCACCAAGTTTAGCCAAGCGTTGGACAATATGAAGATACTGGCCGGGAAAATTTTGATGGACAAATAAGATTTTCATACCCTCTAGAGTCGCTGCAAGGACTCAGCCTTATCCTGGAACTCGCCCAACAATAACTGCAAATAAGACACTTTTCTCAACTTGATATTGGCTGTCAGACTCATACCAACTTGAAGTGGAAGCTTCGCACCACGTTTCATTTGCAATTGTTGCTGTATAAGCTTGACCGTAACTGGGTAACTCAATTCCTGGCGCTGCTCCTGAGGATTAGGAGCCAAAGCATCGGATCCAATTCGCGTTACTTTTCCTGGCAAAATACCGAAATCAGTAGCCGGATAAGAATCAATACTGATATCTGCATTCATACAATTTGCAAGTTGCTTCGGACATCCCACGGGAACCTTCACGAAACCAATTTTGTTGCTCGGCACTTCAACACTGGCTTCCAAAGAGCCAAAGGGCACCACCTTCATGACGGTCTCAGTGGACTGGGCTGTGTAACCAGCCGACGTGGGCTGCAGATCAAACACCACACCATCAAGGGGTGATTTCAATTGCTGGTAACGCAACGTCACCCTGGCCTCAGCCAACCGACTACTGATATCAGCAACCTCAGAATTCAGTTGAGCCATCTGCTGATCCAAGAGGGCCAACTGTCGAAGCCGGTCGGCCCTGGTTTGCATCAAGCGACCACGAGTTCCCTCAACCGTGTTCTTCTGGGTGAGAAGCTGCACTTCCGAAAAGGCACCAGCAGCCTTTAACTGCATATAACGAGAGAGGATCTCGGTCTGCAATGCCAAATTATTTTCCAACATTCGAACTTCAGCATTATTCACCTGCTCATATCTTTGGCGCTCAATCTGCTTGAGATTGAGCTGTTCTCGCTTCAATATCATCGAGGTCTCCAAACTTTTTCGTTGCTGTTCACTCGCTTCGGTATCGAGTTTTATCAAAACCTGACCCGCCTTCACCGAATCGCCTTCCTTCACCAAAATCTCCTCAACAACCCCTCCCACGGGCATCTGAATATCTTGAACAGAATCGATGGGTTCCAACTGACCTTTGGCCACAACAATTTCTTCCGTTCGAGCCAAGGCCAGCCAACCCACACCGAAAACGGTGGTACCAATCAGAGTCCAGGTGACGGTTCGCATCCAGAACCGCCCCTGCTGCAAAACAGATTCATCGAAATTCGTTACTCCTTGCTGAACATCATCAGGCACCGGAGAAAGAAATTTAAAAGGATTGAACTTCATAATTACAAACTCTCCTGTTGGCGATAAAGAGCGTAATAACGCCCACGATGCTTCATCAAATCATCGTGGGAACCCACCTCAACCACGGCACCTTGGTGCATCATCACGATCATATCGGCCTGACGAATCGTAGAAAGACGATGGGTGATGAAAAAGACTGTTTGCTCTTTCAGATTGCCATGCAAGTTGTCACAAACTTTCCGCTCTGTTTCATAGTCCAGAGCACTCGTCGCCTCATCCATCACCAACAATTTTGGGTTGCTTAACAACGTTCTGGCAATGGCCACACGCTGGCGCTGGCCTCCCGAGAGGTTGGCTCCACGCTCTCCAACAGGCGTGCTGTAACCACTGGCTAATTCCATAATGAAGTCATGAGCATTCGCAAGGCGCGCCGCTCGCACAATTTCCTCACTCGACACATCCGGATTGGTGAGCGCAATGTTCTCACTCACCGTGCCGCTAAATAGCAAAGGATCCTGGGGAACAATTCCGATTTGACGACGGAGTGAATACAATTCCACCTTAGAAATGTCGAAACCATCAATCAATATTCGTCCTCTATCAGGCTCATAAAGCCTTGGCAGAAGTTTCATTAGCGTGCTCTTTCCACTCCCACTCTGTCCAACAATCCCAACAAAAGTTCCAGACTTCACTTCCAGATTGATGTCCTTCAGTACTTCAGGCTGCCCAGGCCGAAATCGGAAGCTGAGATCTTCAAATCGAATCTGCCCCTGAAGCGGAGGGAGCATGACCTTTGTTTTATCAACCTCATCCGATTCCTGGGGAGTATCAATCACATCAGCGAGTCGTTCGAAGCTAATTCTTAATTCCTGAATGCTCTGCCAAATCGTGGAAAGACGAAGCAAAGGCTGGGTGACATAACCGGAGATAATCCGGAAAGCAATTAATTGACCAAGAGTTAGATCCCCACTCAGAACCATGGAGGCACCGATCCACAGCACCATTAGCTGAGAGATCTTTTGAAGTACCTGGCTGGTCTGATTGAGAGCCGTGCCAGTAATCGTTTTCTCAAATGTGCGAGCGATGTAATTGGAATAAAACTCCTGCCAGCGCCAACGACTCACCATTTCGACGTTCTGTGCTTTCACCGTTTGGATCCCAGTGAGCACTTCCACTAGATGGCTCTGGGTCTTGGCATTCTCCTCTGCCGCGGCCCGGTATTGCCGGCGAAATAATGGCGCCCCAAGAAGCGTGAGGCCGATCTGAATCGGCAACACCGAAAGGGCGATCAAGGTGAGCAGCCAGCTGTACACCAACATCACCATGATGTAGATCACTGAAAAAGCGGCATCGAGAATCGTTGTCAGAGCTTGTCCAGTCAAGAAATTCCGAATCTTTTCCAGCTCTGCAACACGCGTCCCCAGTTCTCCGACGGGACGACGGTCGAAATACCCCAACGGCAAGCGAAGAAGGTGATCAATCACCTCCGCGCCAAGGCGCTGATCAATGCGATTGGTAGTTTCTGCGAACAAAAATGTTTTCAGACTGCCTAAAATTCCCTCCAGAATGGTGACAACCACCAAAGCAATTCCCAGAACTTGAAGGGTGTCAAGACTGCGCTGAGTGATCACCTTATCGATGATCACCTGAATTAATAGAGGGTTGGCCAGGGTGAAGAGCTGAACCACAAAACTGGCCGCCAAAACCTGAATCAAGACGCTGCGATAACGCTTCAATGCAGGCCAAAACCAACCGGGCCCAAACTTCTGGTCGGGCGTGGCATTCGACCGCTCCATCAGAAGCAGATCAATACCCTCCGGGAAACTCGCTTGAAGCTCCTGCGGGCCAAGCACCACCAAACCATGCTTCGGAGATGCCAGGCGTAACCCCATCTCATTGCTGGCCACCACCAGGGCGAAGCCGCCTTGCCACGGCAACAGGGACGGCACTTGCAAGCGTGTGCCGGCCAGCGAAGGCACCTTGGCCGCCATCACATGAAGACCCAGACTTGCCGCTAACTGGCCACAGAGCTGCAAATTCGGCGTCAAGCCGCGACGAATGTTGTCTTGAAGGACCTTTTCGATCGAATCCCGACGAAACGGCAACTTCATCAGCTGCGAGAGCATTTGAAAACAAGCGAGCGTTTCCGCCAACGGACCGTCGGCGCGAATGAGATGAAGGCTGTCCACCACATTGCGCTCTGGGCTGAAACGGCTGACAGGGGGCAGAAGCTCCGCGGACTCCACCGCATCAGCGTGCACAAGGGGTGCTGGAGAATCCTCTCTATCAGCGGCCTCCGGAGCAGCCAAGGCCACCAAGCGCAACGCAAATCGGTCGCTCTCAGGCAAAACACTCGCCGCATCGAGTTGTTGGCCAACCCGCGCCTCACCCCAACAGCTGGTCACATACACCAACTGGCCAACGGCGATCGCCGCACCCACCGATTCCGGGGTGGGGGCACAGTGCAAAGCCCCCTGCAATGCCTGCTCAAGTTGCTCCAACGGAGATTCGTCGGCATCAGCCGATCCGCGATCCAACCGTTCCAGAAGTTGCAGCAATTCCTGAGGCCACACTTGTTGGTCACACCAGGCGCGAAATGACGCTTCCGACGCATACAACTCGGACCAAACCTGATCCGGAATCGCGCAAGCGACCACGTCATCGGAAGCAATGACGTTCTCGCAGGCCGATCCTGTTAGGAGACTGGCTGCTCCAATAACGCTGCCCGGGCCAAATTTGCCCACGGTGGTCAGCCGACCCATTTGTCTCCCCACCAATCGGGCTTGGCCACTCAGCAGCACAAGCACCCGTGCAGGGATCACCTCGGCATCGCACATCTGCTGGCCAAGTTCAAACTTCAACAGCCGCGTGGCCTGTTGAAGGTCGTTGGACCCGATTTCACTCAGACCGTTAAAGGCTGGATGGGTCAGCAACGGGAAGGATGAAGCCTGGGTCATTTGGAAATGCTGAAGTCGCTGAACGCCGTCATCGGCTCGGAATCGATGGATTCTTTGTTTTCATGCGATGCGTTCTGCAGTTGCTCGAGGCACGAATCGGCCTGCTCGCTCACCCAGGCATCAAACATTTCCCGACACATTCGGTCTGACACCTCAGCTGTGAAGGTGGCCGGGGAGTAGCGCTCTAGCCGAACGACTAACCACCAATCAGAAATTTTGAAGGGCTCAAGCAGCACACCCGGCTGAGAAACTCGCAATTTTTCGACCAAGTCAGGGTGAGCCTGCGTCAGGGATACGGGACCAACAATGCCGTTGGTGTTGCGCTCTGGCCCCTCGGCATAGCGCTTGGCCAAATCGGCGAAATTGGATTCCTCCGATTCAATTTGCAAATACAACTCGCGCGCAAGAAAACTGCTCTCCAGTCGAAGCAGGCTGTACACCACCTGATCCAGCTCGTGTTTGCGGTCTAAAAACCGCGCCTCCGCCTTCGCACCAAATTGTTCATGCATCAACGACTGGCGGCGGATCACAACGGCCATGCGATCCACAACCTCTTGATGGGAACGCCCAATCTCATTCAAGAGCTCAGACCATTGATCAAGCCGCTCATAGCCCCGTTGTTCCAGGAGTTCCAGACGGGCCTGATCGAGGTCTTGATCCGAAATCTCCACATCAGCAAGAACGGTCTGCGTCACCATTTGCTCTACAAGAGGACGAAGCAGATCGAAGCGTTGCAAAAGAGCTCGGCCTTCTCCCCCAATCACTCGCTTCAAATCAGGCAAGACCTGAGGGCAATTCACACGTCAGTACTCAGTCCGCAAAACGTAGGGACGAAAACGCACGTTGACTCGAGTTATGGAGAGGTCCTTCAGAATCAAACTCAGTTCGTACCTTCAGCGCCATGGCTCGCCGCGTCCTAATCACTGGAGGCGCTGGCTTCATCGGGAGCCACACCGCTCTTGTTCTGTTGGAGCAGGGGTATGAGCTGGTGGTTCTCGACAACTTCGACAACAGCAGTCCAGAGGCTCTGAAGCGAGTGAAGACGCTTGCGAACTCCAATGCGTTGGAACTTGTTGAAGGAGATGTCCGTGACTTAGACGCTGTGAATCGCGCCTTTGATCGTGGTGGTCCTGTTGATGGCGTCATTCATTTCGCCGGTCTCAAGGCCGTGGCCGAATCAGTAGCCAACCCTCTCCATTACTGGGATGTCAATCTCAATGGCAGCAGGGTTTTGGCTACCGCAATGGAGCAGCACCAGTGCCGCACCCTCGTCTTCAGCAGCACGTCCACCGTGTATGGAGAGCCCGAGGTTTTTCCACTCCACGAAGAGATGCCCACAGCGCCAGTGCATCCTTACGCCCAAACCAAGTTGGCCGTTGAGCAGATGCTGAGTGCCCTCTGTCGTTCTGGAGACTGGCGGGTGGCCTGTTTGCGCTATTTCAACCCCGTCGGAGCCCACCCCAGTGGACGGATAGGAGAAGACCCCCTCGGCACTCCCAATAACTTGTTTCCATTTATCACCCAAGTCGCCGCAGGACGACGCGACAAACTCCGGATCTTCGGCCAGGACTACTCAACACACGATGGCACCGGCATTCGTGACTACTTGCACGTGATGGACCTCGCCGAAGCCCACAGCGTCACCTTGGATCACCTCTTCCACTCCACAGCCCCTCACCAACTCACACTGAACATCGGGACCGGCTGCGGACTCAGCGTTCTCGACGTGGTGCGCGGCTTTGAAAAGGCGACCGGACTGCCGATTCCCTACGAGGTGGTGGCACGACGACCAGGAGATGTGCCCAAGCTTGAAGGGTGTCCTCAAAAAGCCAAAGACATTTTGGGCTGGAGCGCTAAGCGGGATCTTGCACAGATGTGTCGAGACGGCTGGACTTGGCAACAGGCCAATCCGCTGGGGTACCGCAGCGTCCCATGACCCCATCGGGATCTCTCCTCCTCGCTGGAGGAGGGCACAGCCATGCTCTTCTGCTCAAACGCTGGGCAATGACGCCGAGGTTGCGGCCCAAGCGCAGCATTGTGCTGATCAATCGGCATCCGACTGCCCTGTATTCCGGCATGGTGCCCGGCTTGATCGCCGGGATCTATCGGCGGGAGGAGCTGAGTATCAATCTTCCGCACCTCTGCGATCGAGCGGGGGTGGCCTTTGTGCAGGCCGAAATCAGTGGTATTGATTCCCAACGCCAAGATCTCCTGCTCCACCAGCGACCAGCCCTGAGCTTTGGTGTGCTCAGCCTTGATGTTGGAGCGGTGACGCGAAACCTTGAACACCTTTCTGGTGTTCCAGTCAAGCCGTTGGAGGAAGCCCTTCAGTTTTTATCTCAACAAGACCCTGAAGATCCACAACCCTTTCGCATCGTGGGTGCGGGACCCGCCGGAATCGAAGTGGCCCTGGCACTGCGACGACGCTGGCCCCGTCGCCCACTGGAATTACAGATCCGTGCAGGCCAACTCAACGCCACCACCAAGTCGATCCTCAGTCGTGCTCACATTCAGTGCGTCACCGACGCCAATGCCCACGCATCCCTCCTCTGCACGGGAAGTCGCGCACCGTCTTGGCTGGCCAACAGTGGATTTGCGGTGGACCACGACGGACGGGTTCTAACCAACTCTTTCCTCCAGCTCGAGGGATATTCCCATCTGTTTGCGAGCGGCGATTGCGCCGTGATGGAGGCCCAACCGCGGCCCGCCTCAGGGGTGTGGGCTGTGCGTTCCGCCGTGCCCTTGGCCCAGAACCTTGAGGCGATCTGCAACGGCCAAAGCCTGAAGCGATGGACACCACAACGCGATGCCCTGCAGTTAATTGGGACCGGGAACAACGCGGCCTGGATGCTGCGAGGCCATGCTCATACCGGAGCATTCAGGCTGCTCTGGAGCCTGAAACAACGAATTGATCATTCGTTCATGGCCGGTTTCAGCCAACTCGCCCCCATGGGAGCAGCCGAACCAATGGCCTGCCGTGGCTGTGCCGCCAAGCTTCCCGCGCGCCCCCTCAACGCAGCGTTGTCGCAGGCGGGACTCAAAACCCAAGCGGAAGATGCCGCCAACCTCGGCGGAACGCCAGCACTACTGCAAAGCGTTGATGGCTTTCCTGCTCTCGTGAGTGATCCCTGGCTGAATGGTCGGCTCACCACCTTGCACGCCTGCTCTGATCTCTGGGCTTGTGGGGCCAAGGTCACCAGTGCGATGGCCGTCGTCACCCTGCCGTCCATCCACTCCACCGAACAGCAAGAACTTCTCCATCAAACTTTGGCTGGGGTTCAGTCGGTGTTGATCGAACAGGGAGCGTCACTGATCGGGGGTCACACCTTGGAGTCGCGCAGTCCCACGCCTTCCCCGACCACCCTGGGATTGCAAGTCGCCCTGACCGTGAATGGCCAAACTTCAAAACCCTGGCCCAAGGGTGGTATTCAGCCTGGAGATGCGCTCCTGCTGAGCCGTCCCCTTGGCGTCGGCGTGCTCTTCGCTGCAGCTATGGCAGGGGTCGCCAAGCCCAAGGATGTCGAAGCGGCCCTGCGCACGATGAACCAAAGCCAACATCGCTTGGTGGATGGGTTGCAGAAGCATGGCGCCGACATTCATGCCTGTACTGACGTGACCGGCTTTGGGTTACTGGGACATCTCGGAGAGATGCTGCAGGGAAGCGAGCCCATCACCATCCAACTGTGGCCCAATCGAATTCAAGCCCATCCAGGTGCACTGGACCTACTCGACCAAGGGATAGCCAGCAGCCTGGCCCCCGCAAATCGTGATGCCTGGAGCTGGCTTGAGGGGCCAGTTCAACTCAACGCGTCACCATCCCAGGCCTGTCTGGAACTACTGGTGGACCCACAAACCTGTGGACCACTCCTCTTGGCCTGCACCGCAGCAGCTGCCGAATGTCTTATGGCACAGGATTCAGCTTGGATTCAAGTTGGCATTGCAGGATCCGGCCATGGCTAAGACCTTGTGAACGGTCAACGCAGCGATAGCCCAGCTGCTCAACCTCTTCGTGCAATGGGTTCAGTTTGCGGAAAAGCGCCTGTTCGGGCCCACTACTGGCCAACCAAATCACGGAGGGATGTGGGGTGATCGACAACCGTTGATGCAAGGCACTGCGATCTCCCCATGCAGCGACGGGAGGAGCCATTCGCCCCATCGATTGCTCCATCCGATCACTGAGGTTGAGCAGGCGCGCTCGAGGGCTATATCGCTCAACCAATCCATCCGTATACCGGCTCACCATTCGAAACTGATCCTGTTCGCGCACTCCGCCCAATCCCGAGTCGAGCTCAGCAAACCCTGGCCCCCACCAGCTGCCGATCACCATCATCAAAACAACGCCAGCGAACAAGCGCCCCCCGCGATTCAACTGAGCATCTCCAAGCAGAACTGCCAAGACAGGCACAAGAGCCGGAATCAGCACAACGAAATAACGACCAAAGGCGAGGGGCTTGAAGAAAGAGATCAGCACCACCCCAACCACCATCAAGCCCGATGGGATCACACCAGTGCGATCCAACAGATCAACATCGAGCCAGCGCACTGGCTTCAGACCACCCCAACGACGCAGGATTACAAGCGTGAGTAGCAGCAGGGCCAACTTGGGCAGGGGCCAAACGCCAAGCCCTCGAGCCAAGGTGTCCTCCAACAACGCAAAGCTTGGGCCGCCAATCCAGCTGCCGGCCTTCGAGCTGAAGAGATAGTCGGAGGCGTAGGCGATCCAAGCCAGGGCTGGGATTACCCCCAGGCCAGCAGCCAAGCACAATCCCCAGCGACGGCGCGAGCCGTCCCAAGCCCCAGCAGCCACCAGCAAAAAGAGACCATAAAAATGAGTTAGTGAAGCCAGGGCCACCGCTAAGGCATAGGGGACAAGACGGCCTTGGTTGCGCCACCACCAAGCCAAAGCCACAAACAACACCAGCAGGGCATAGCTCTTGCCTTCAATCGAAAAACGGATGGGATAGGGGCTACAAAACGCCATCAGCGCCGCCAATGAGACGGTCCAGCCCAGACGCTTGTGCACAGCCAAGGCCCTTGCCTGGGCCACCATCACAACCCCACCCGCGCCGTAGGCGAGCCATGAGAGCAACCGCAGGGTGATCGGGCTTTGCCCCACCAGCTGGCCCCATCCCCAAAGCACGGCGTAATAAAGAGGTGGATGGGTGTCGTGGCGAAGCATTGAAAGCAAAGCCGCCGGACTGGCTTGAAAACTCTTACCCACGCTGTACAACTCGTCGCTCCAGAGCGCCGTGGCATCGATGAGCCAGAGAGCCTTCAAGGCAAATCCTGCACACACCAAAGCCACGACCAGGACGATCGAAGCCGAACGGGACCCAATCATCGGCTTCGCTTCAGCGCCTCCAGGCGTAGACGCTGCAATTCATTCCCTAATGCGGGACCAGACGACCAACCATCGGCGATGAGATCCCGAGCGCTTCTGGGTGATTTCAGATGTCGCCAACGCCCCCACCAGCGCAACAACGGTTTCCATTGCGGGGGTTGTGAGCACACCATGAAGGCCACTGTTTCTGGCATCCAGCCCTGGTTCTCCAGAGCAGCAGTCCAGACGTCTGGGGCCGCATGAACGTCAGGTGCATCTGTAGACACCAACCAATCCTGAAGCTGCAGAAGCTGCTTGAGCCACCGCTGCTGTTGACCAGGCACACCCAAGCGACGGGCAACCGCCTCGGGATCCGGTGCACCCGCTAGCCAGGCCGGTAGCAAGGGAAGTCCAAGCCGTTGCGCCCAAGCAATTCGACGGTTTCGGCCCCGATCGTGCTGCAAGGACGGATCCAACAACGCCATTGCCTGCCACTCCTCTAAACAATCGAGTGCCAAAGCCCAAGGCTCACCCGCAAACAGACGATCGAGCTCCATCCGCAGTCGATTCGCCAATGCCGGTGGAGCCTGATCCGGTGCATCGTGCAATTGCCAAGACCATGGCCAACGCCGCACCGTGGCAGTCACTTGCTGCAGCGCCTCCGGCGACAGAACAAATCCCAACCGAGCCGCATAACGACTGGCACGGATCACACGGGTGGGGTCATCCGACACGCTCTCATCATGGAGAAACACCAAACGTCGTTCGGCCAAATCCTGCTGACCTCGGTGCGGATCGATGAGCTGTCCAGACAGCAGATCCTGAGCCATCGCGTTGATCGTGAAATCGCGACGCACTAGATCAGAGTCCAACGAGCCTGGTTCAACCACGGGGTTCTCACCTGGCATGGGGTAGGTCTCCTTGCGCGCCATCGCGAAATCCAAGGCAATGCCATCGAGCTGCAGGGCAACCGTGCCAAAGCTCCCGTAGTTCTGAAGTTCGGTCACCCGTTGCTCTCCACACCGTTTCACTAGCTCAGCGGCAAGGCGCATGGCGTCACCTTCGAGAATCCAATCCAAATCAGGCACACCTGTCCAAACCCGGCCATAGCGCTCATGGAGCAGGCCATCCCGCACAGCACCACCGACAATCGCCAACCGCTTCACACCTGCACCCACAGCCGCCGATCGCAACTCAGCCAGCAAAGAGGACGGCACACCGGTCAGGTTCATCGCATGACGTGCATGACAATGGGCCGATCATCGTGGATCTCGGTCTTGTCTGCTCTGACCCGTTGCCTGCAAGAGGAAGCCTCAGCAATCTCCACCGCAGCAGAACGACTCAGTAGTGAGCAGGTTGAGGCCGCGATCCAGCTGCTGGAACGTTGCGCTGATCGAAAAGCCAAGCTGGTGATTACTGGGGTAGGCAAGAGCGGCATCGTGGCCCGAAAAATCGCCGCCACGTTTTCATCCATTGGCTTGATGGCGTTGTACCTCAACCCTCTTGATGCTTTGCATGGAGATCTGGGTGTTGTGGCACCAGAAGATGTCTGTTTGATGCTCTCCAACAGTGGAGAAACCACTGAATTGCTCGAAGTGCTGCCCCATCTCAAACGACGGGGAACCGGCCGCATCGCCATCGTTGGCCGAGCCGAGTCATCCCTTGGTCGTGGCAGCGATGTGGTGCTGGAGGCCAGCATCGACCGCGAGGTGTGTCCGCTCAATCTGGCTCCTACCGCCAGCACAGCTGTTGCCATGGCCATTGGCGACGCGCTGGCGGCGGTGTGGATGGAGCGTCGAGGCATCTCGCCCGCCGATTTCGCCCTGAATCACCCAGCCGGCTCCTTGGGAAAGCAACTCACGATGACCGCTGCAGACCTGATGGTTCCCGTGAGCAAGTTGCACCCCCTTCAACCGGACACATCCCTTCCGGACGTGATCGGAGGATTAACCCGAGATGGGATTGGCAGCGGCTGGGTCGAAGACCCCACATCTCCAGGCTCTCTCATGGGAATCCTCACGGATGGAGACCTGCGACGAGCCCTTCAAGACCACAACGCCAACACCTGGAGCAGCCTGACGGCCGCCGATCTGATGACAGCCGACCCCATCACAGTCCGTGCCGATGTGTTGGTGGTGAAAGCCTTAGAGCAGATGGAAAACAACCGACGCAAAGCGATTTCAGTGCTCCCAGTTGTTGGAGACAACAAACAGCTCATCGGTCTGTTGCGTCTCCATGATCTCGTTCAAGCAGGCCTGGCATGAGGGGATGGCGCTGGTGGCGAATCGGAAAGCGGCTGAGACAGATCAAGTTGCTCGTGCTCGATGTCGACGGCGTGCTCACGGATGGAGGACTTTGGTTTGATGCAAGCGGGCAGCTAACCAAACGCTTCGATGTGCGGGATGGTCTCGGCATTCGCTTGCTGCAACAGGCAGGAGTCGAAATCGCCTTTCTCAGCGGAGGGCAAGGGGGCGCGACTGAGGTGAGGGCCCACCAACTGGGAATCCAACACTGTCTTGTGGGCATCAAAGACAAGCCTGAGGCGCTGCTCCAGCTCCAACAACAACTCGGGATCGACAGTTCGGAAACGGCCTTCGTCGGTGACGACCTCAATGACTTAGCCGTGCGCCCAGTTGTTGGACTCCTAATCGCTCCAGCCGATGCATGCGCGCCGGTGCGGTTGGGAGCCCATGCTGTTTTGCGAAAACGAGGAGGCCACGGCGCCATCCGGGAACTCGCAGAAACGATCCTTCAAGACCGTGGACGTTGGCAAAACCTGAAGCGGGATGGGTGGCGCGATCGAAATGATTAATCGATGTTGACCATGACTGAGGTGACAACACCGATCTAGTTCATGTTTGGCCGCTGATTTTGGGTCGCGCCAATTCATTCAAACCATTGACCTTGCTTGTTCCAGCTGTTCAGCGGTGTCGACCGACAAGGAGGTTCCCTGCACTTCAAAGGTGGCCATGGTGAGGCCAGCTTCAATCAAACGAAGTTGTTCGAGGCGTTCCAAATCTTCGAGGGGTGACGCCGGAAGTCGATTCCAACCCGCCAACACATCTCCACGGAAGCCATACATCCCTACATGTCCCCAGTAGGTGGTGTGGCGATGCCATTGCGAGGGATCCACATCACGCACGTGGGGAATCGCGGACCGCGAGAAATACAACGCGCGCCCATCGTGAGCCAACAACGTTTTCACCACATTGGGGTTGTGAACTGTCTCTGGCTTCAAGCCATATACCGGAGTGACAACTGCTGGGACGGGGTCAAGTCGGCGGAACTCAGCCGCCATCGCGTCAATCACCTGGGGATCAATAAACGGCTGGTCCCCCTGAACATTGATCACAGCGGTTTGCTCTGCCGCAGGAGTTGCATCCCCCCAGGCGAGGGCCATCAGCGCGTCGGCTACTGAAGCGATCCTGTCGCTTCCAGAGCTGCAGGATTCAGCAGTCATCAAGACGGGAAATCCCCAAACCGCGGCCCGCTGCTGAAGCTCCTGGCTATCGGTACAAAGCACTACGGCATTTACCGACGTGGATTCACGACAACGCTCGAGAACCCGCTGAATCATCGGTTTTCCACCGATATCGGCCAGCACTTTGTTGGGCAGCCGCGACGACTGCAAACGAGCTGGAACAGCAACGACACATTTCTGAATTGCCATTAATCCCAGAGCTTGATGGCTTCATCGCGGGCAGCAAACCATTGAGCGGCCAGCGGGCCTCCCATCGTGCGTTGTTCGCGAAACCAAGGGCCACCGAGGGTCCAATGCAGCATTGGCGCCGGCTCCTCCTGTGCTGGAGGGCGCTGCACATCCACCAAGTGGTTCCATCCCCCCTCAATGGCTCCGATCTCGTGATCACCCTCCAACCAATGGAAACGATGCAGCTCCAACCCCGAAGCCGTATTGACGTAATCCACAGTGAGGTTTTTACAGCGGCTGCAGTTCAGCAACATCAGAGAACTCCAATTCTTCTTCGGATAAGCGCTCTGCACTTCGCCGAGGAACTTCACCGTTTCTCCAGGAACATGCTCATGCTGTACGCACATGGCGCCATAACGATCATCACGCTGATCCCACAACGCCTTGATGTCGGCTTGGCAGAGCATGTCGCAATCCATGAACAGAGCCCAGCCCTGATACTCCATCAAATAGGGCACTAAGAAACGCGTGAAAGAAAACGCGGTGCTCTGCTTGGGATCCCGTTCACGCTGGAATAACCCCTGGTTTTCCAACTGCGGCGTCACCAAGGGTGTAATCGCCAGCGGCACACTGCTGTGCTGGTACAAACTGTCGATCAAAACGTTGGTGGCAGCACGCTCACGCGGGTCGTAGCCGATGAAAATCGGAATCGGCAGCTGGGCGGTCGACACGGGCCGTTGGTTGCTGGGGGGAGATTAAGCCGCTGGCCTGGTCGCGCCAAGGAATCCATGACTGTCAATAAGACGACGATTCATGGCCTCCAAAGAGCGAACTTGATTCAGAGCCAAGGGATTAGCCATCACTGTCGGGGAGTGGCTCAATCGGCGCTAGGCGTGGATCCAAAATTTTCGGCCCCATTCCCACGAATTTGACCGCAATCGAGATTTTTTCACCACTACCGAAGGTGTGAGTGATCTCTCCAACACCAAAGCTGGAATGGGTGACCTTGTCCCCCACAGACCAACTACGGCCAGGGGCTGGTCCTGCCTGACGACGACGCACAGCGTTTGCAGGAGCCGATGAGGGTTGGCCGCGATCGACCCGGGTGAGTCGATCCAAGCGGCGCTCGCGCCTTAGAGCCGCACCGCCCGTTTGCGGAAGATCACCCTGCACCAACGCCTCGGGCAACTCAGAGAGGAAAACGGACGGAACGGCCGCCTCACGCATGCCACCCCAAAGACGACGCTCGCTGGCGTGGGAGAGGAAAAGACGCTCCTTGGCACGGGTGATTCCGACATAACAAAGCCGCCGCTCCTCTTCCAGGGATGCAGGGTCATCCAAGGAGCGATAACTCGGGAAGAGGCCCTGCTCTAACCCCACAAGGCAGACCACAGGAAACTCCAAACCTTTGCTGCTGTGCAAGGTCATCAAGGTGACACGATCCGCTGCAGTGTCTTTGTTATCGGCATCGCTCGACAGCGCAGCAGAAGCCAAAAATCCCTCCAAATTGCCATCGTCGTTTTCCTCCTGGTACTGCAAAGCAGCATTCACCAGTTCTTGAAGATTGCGACGGCGTTCCTCGGCTTCGTCAGTTCCCTCGGTGATTAACTCGCTGACATAACCACTTTTTTCCATCACCTGCTGGAGCAGCTCCGATGGCGCAGCCGTTTGCACCTGAGTTTTCAGATCATTCACGAGCTCGCAAAATTGCAGCAATCCTTTGGCCGAGCGTCCACCCAGTGAACGCACTGCTTCCGCATCACTCACCACATCCCAAAGGGGAATGCCGAGCTGATTAGCCGCATCGGTGAGGCGCTGAATGGTGGTTTTACCAATCCCACGCTTGGGCACATTGATCACCCGAAGCAAGCTGACCGTGTCGGCAGGATTCACCAAAAGGCGCAGGTACGCCAACAAATCCTTGATCTCGCGGCGGTCGTAAAAGCGAAGTCCACCCACAACGATGTAGGGAATGCCCCAGCGCACCAACGATTCCTCCATGGCCCGCGACTGGGCATTGGTGCGGTAGAGCACCGCCATGTCACCCCAGCTCAGATCGGGATTCGCAGCTTCCATCATGCGGAGCCGATGCACCACCGCCTCCGCCTCGGCAATTTCGTCGTCGCAGCGTGTGAGCGTGATCAACTCCCCCTCACCGCGGGTGGGGCGGAGCACCTTGTCGATCCGCTCACTGTTGTTGGAAATCAGAGCATTCGCCGCAGCCAGAATCGTGGCCGTGGAGCGGTAGTTCTCCTCGAGCTTCACCATCGTGCGCGTGGCATCATCCGGCGCTTGATCACCGAAATCGTCCTGAAAGCCCATCAGGATCGTGAAGTCGGCGGCACGAAAGCTATAGATGCTCTGATCGGCATCGCCCACAACAAAAACCGAACGACCAGACCAGTCGTCGTAGGCCTGCGGCTCCTTGCCATCCGTCACCAGCAACTTGATCAAGTCGTACTGGGTGCGATTGGTGTCTTGATATTCATCCACCAGCACATGACAAAAACGTCGATGCCAGTACCGACGAACCTGTTCGTTTTGCTGGAGCAACTGAACCGGTAGCAGCAACAGGTCGTCAAAGTCGAGGGCATTGTTTGCCGCCAAGGCTTTGCGGTAACGGCGATACACATCCGCCGTGAGCTTGCCGCGCTGACCTTCCGCATTCGCTTCGAGCTGGTCTGGCAACCAACCCTGATTTTTGGCATTGCTGATCGCCCAGCGCACCTTCTTGGGCTCGAAGCGCTTCGGATCCATCTGCAATTCCTGGGTAACGATCTCCTTCACCAGGCTTTGGGCGTCGGCTTCGTCGTAGATCGAAAACTGCTTGGTCCAGGTGAGTCCGTCTGGATCCCGGAATTTGTCGATATCGAAGCGCAGCATCCGGGCGAACAAGGCATGGAATGTTCCGATCCAAAGCTCCTTCGTGATCTCCCGATAAATCCGAGATCGCAGCTGCCGCTGTTGCACCGGCGGCAGTGTGCTCCAAGGCTGACCAAATTGACTCTGGGCCAGGCGTTGGGCCAACAACAGCTCCAGCCGCTCCTTCATTTCCCGAGCCGCCTTATTCGTAAAGGTGACGGCCAAGATTTGGCCTGGATCGGCTCCGTGCTCTCCAATGAGGTGGGCGATGCGATGGGTGAGAGCACGCGTCTTCCCACTCCCTGCACCAGCCACCACCAGCAAAGGCCCCTGGTGGTGATCCACCGCCCGGCGTTGGGCGTCGTTGAGGCCGGCCAAAAAGCTCATGATCAGAACGTTAGAGCGAAGAAACAAGAGGCGATACGCACCAGAGGGCTGTGCGTAGGGCTTCGCTGCAAACACCAAGCCAAAATGTCAGGGGAAAATACACAACAGAGGAGGAAATAGCCTGACACATGCAGTCACCAAAACGCACCCAATAGGGTGGCTGCAATGCTTTTAATTCAACGTAGTAACGCCGCAGACGAAAGATCGAAATCAAGGAGAAGGGAAACATTTACACCTTTTTGTTAAAACGCAAAACTCAAAATTATGAGCCCAAAAACGTTGCATTGTCAAGAAAAACTGCCTCTTAGTGTTGACGACTTTAGACGCGTCACCAAAGCCATGAATAATCACTTCGATTGCTTAGGATAATTTTGTACCTGAACAAGTCAGCTGCTCGACTTTAGGAATTCAGCCCATACGCAATCATTAATCAATCTCTAAACAAGGGATCACTTCAACACTCAATAAAGTTAAATTTTGAATAATAATTAGTTCAACCGCGTAAGCTCACCTAACTCATCACTGGGAACACAATCGTGGCGCGCCAGGTTCAACTCGGAAACATCACGTTCGCGAACGACCGACCCTTTGTCCTGCTGGGCGGCGTGAATGTTCTGGAAGACTTGGACTTCGCACTGCACTGCGCAAGCCATTACAAAACCGTCTGTGAACGCCTTGGCATTCCCTTGGTGTTTAAAGCCTCCTACGACAAAGCCAACCGATCCTCCATCCATTCTTTTCGTGGCCCTGGCCTCGAACAAGGGCTAAGCATCCTTGAAGCCGTCAAAAACACCCACGGCATCCCAGTGATCACCGATGTCCATACCCCCGAGGGGGCTGTGGCTGCAGCGGCGGTTGCCGACATCATTCAACTGCCAGCGTTCCTGGCCCGCCAAACGGATTTGGTCACCGCGATGGCCAACACCGGGGCTGTCATCAACATCAAGAAACCCCAGTTCCTAAGCCCGGAACAGATGGCCAACATCGTTGAAAAGTTCAAAGAGTGCGGCAATGAGCAGTTGTTGTTATGCGAACGCGGCAGCAATTTTGGCTACGACAACCTCGTGGTCGACATGCTCGGTTTTGGGGTCATGAAGCAAACCTGCCAAGACATCCCACTGATTTTCGACGTGACTCACGCTCTGCAATGTCGCGATCCCGGATGTGCCGCATCGGGTGGTCGTCGATCCCAAGTTGTCGATCTGGCCCGCTCTGGGATGGCCATCGGACTGGCAGGCCTGTTCTTAGAAGCGCACCCCAACCCAGCACAAGCTCGTTGCGACGGTCCCAGCGCCCTGCCCCTAAACCTGCTCGAACCATTCCTCACCCAGGTCAAAGCCATCGACGATCTCGTGAAGGGCATGCCAATGCTCCAGATCAAGTGATGAGAATCCCTCCCACAAAACGCCTTGACTTCTGATCCCACTTTCTTACTGGGCGTGGGTGCCCAGAAAGCAGGAACTTCCTGGCTTCATGATCAGCTCAACCGCCGCAAAGACGCGGACTTTGGCTTTTGCAAGGAATATCACGTCTTCGATGCGCTAACCCTGGACGCCTTCGCCCGCTACCGCCCCCAAAAACCTCCTCTCTGGCGCTGGCGTACGTGGCGTCGCGAGCGCTTCTTTCAAGATCCAACTCGGTATTTCGACTACTTCACCGGGCTACTGAATCGACCTGGGTACCGACTCAGCGGTGACATCACACCCTCCTATTCCTGCCTAAGCGCCAACACACTTCGATGGATTCGCAATGCCTTCAGGGAACGCTCCGTTCGCACTTGCCCAGTTTTCATCCTGCGTGACCCGATTGAGCGCCTGCTCTCCCAACAACGGATGCAGCTCCGCAAGAAAAAGCAGCTCAACCCGGCCGATGAACTGCGGGCATTTCACAAACTTGCCGAGAAATTGGAGCGGACTCCGAGCTTACGGAGCGACTACGTCAGGACCCTGCGATCCCTCAACGAAAGCTTCGCCAAAGAGGACATCTGCCTAATGCTGTTCGAGCAACTCTTTGATGCATCTAGCCACCAACATCTCTACGAACAGCTAACACTTCCCTATCAGCCGATGGACATCGCCAAAAAGGTGAATGCCAGCAGCTCGACTACTCCTGTGCCCGAAGAGATCCTGGCGCGAATCGGAAAAACTCAGGCAACTACCTACAGAACATTGCTCAGAGAGCAGCCTCAGCTGAATCTCGATCGACATTGGCCCACCGCTACACAATGGTGCACTTAATGTCCTCTCAAATAGTCGTGCGGCGGATGGGTTTAGCCCTAACACTCAGTGGAGTGTTAACCATCCTCGCTGCAATCGCCTGGATCTGGATCGACGAGAACCGAGCATCTTTTCCGATCCCAACGACAGATGCTGGCCGTGATCTAGCACTCACTTATAACATCATTTCCCATGCAATCTTCATCAGCATTCTAATCATCGCCGTGGGCTGGATGAGCTGGAGAATCCGCAAAGCCAACCATGTCGAAGCTGAACATACCGATCGAATCAGTCATCCCACAAGCCATTCAAAGACAATCACTCAACGACTTTGGAATGCCATCCAAAAATATCCATTTAGCACAGGACTCTTCACCCTTTACTCCAGCTATGTGGTCCACAAGAGCAGCTGGTTTTACAAAGAAATTATTAGCTGGTACGACGATCTTGTCGGCGGCTTTCTGCTCGACAACTTCTCCCTGCGCTGGACATTCCTAATCGAGACAATGTCGAGGAATGACTACCGATTCTTTCCGCTTGCGCATCAAGATATTCATATCCTCAGCTGGTTTACCCCTTACGTCAAAATCTGGGCACTCGTTAACTGCATCGAATTAGCAGCCACTGTAGTGCTGCTTACAAAGATCATTGAACTGCTAACTCGTCGCAAACAGATACCATCACTACTAGCAGTTACAGGAATTCTATTCTTATTTACACCTGCCAGCGCTTATAACTACTTCCAGTTCATTTACAGCGAACGGATTCTTGTCCTGCTGTTTGCAATTTTTACCTACAACTACTTGCGCTATCAGCAAACGCAACGGGTTCAGAATCACTATGCCGCCATTATCGCCAGCTTGATCGGCGCTTTCACAAAAGACACGGCGATTCTGTTGTTCTTGATTCCAGCTCTCGGGGTGATGGGCCATGGGCTAATCCAAGAGCAGCGCAGAACAGGGCTTCATTCACTCCGCGAGATAGGGATCTTTTGTCGCAACAGATTTCAACTTGAAATCCATTTAATTGGGGTCAGCATCTTTTTCCTTCTTAGCTTCGTCTATCTCAGCGTTCTTCCAAGCCATTACGTGGGTGAACAGCGGTATGACTCAGAGCTGAGATTCGCCGCCCTCCAACTCGACCCACGCTTGCTGTTCTTACTGGGGTATTCCTGTCTGCGCGCATTACAGATCGCCCGAAGACGGTGGTCATTCAGCTTGCTCGATGCCATAAACCTGGCGGCATGGAGCTACATCGGAGTTCTGTTTTACCTCGTTGGATTTAAAGCGAGCAACTACATGGCCCTACCCGTGCAGTTCATCGCGATCGTGAATTTGATGGTGTTTTGCACAGAAACCCTGGCACCTCGACTCCCCCGGAAAGCAACAACGCAACGAGTTGCCGCCGGCCTCAGCATCGGGTGCAGTATCGCGCTAGTGGCAATCGAAGATGGCCTTCCTAATACATTCGTCCATCGGGTTAAAGACATCACTTCAGCCCACGATTCATGGGCAGCCAGCCTGGCCGCCGTAGACGACGTAACCGAAACAGCACGTCTTCATGGAGAAGAAATCAATCTGATTTTCACCAAAGGCTGGTTTCGGAACAATAACCATCTCAGACGGCTTAAATACGACCGACTGATTTACCTCAATGAAGACACAAAGGAAATCAGAATCCAAGACGGCATTGGCAAGGGAAACTCTTACAATCCAAAAAAAGGAGACTTTTTCCTTAATATCGACACGGGACGCCGACTAAAGAAATTTGATATTGATCTTTCGGACTACGACTTAATTTTCGACTTAAATCCGAATATCGATAATGGCAAGATTTACCGCCACAGGGGACGTCAATCCCTGGGTGGCAAACCGGAATAAACCAAGCTCCGGTTCAGACGAGATAAAGCCGGAATGCAGAGCGCCAGGTGAGTTAATCCCGAAGCAGCCTGCATCCAGCTGCCGTCGTACTGAATGCGTTGACGCTGGTTCGGATCAAAACGCATGCGATTACCGGACAGCACATGGCTCGTGGAGTGATCTCCGGGCTGGAGCATCGTCTCCACAAAAGGCAGCTCAAGCCAAGCGCAGACGCGACGCAGAGCAACATCAGGCTGTAAGGCCAGCTCCTCATACCCCAGACGCAAGACTCTGTTGCCAAGGGCCTTGAACTGATAGGAATCGCGGGCACTCAGCCTCCACCAGCGGAGGAGTGGGCGCAGCTCTGGAAGCCAACGCCCGTGCTGACGCTCTTTGCGCGATCGGGAATGGACCCAACTGCGGACATCACGGGTGAGATGAATCACTCGAATCTCAAGATCGTTCTCTGTCCAGAACGGCAAAAGGCGGTCGTCTTGGAAGGAATCGACCACCCAACGGGGTTGATCCGCGCTCGGCAACGTCGCCAGGAGGTGCTTCAACTTCGCCTTGAGTGGCAAGTCGTCGTGGGTTGGCAGCCAATCCAAAAGAGGCCCCCAAACAGGACAGTCCGCTGCCAACTTTCCGCAGGTGCAGGAACGTTCGTACCGCAGATCTCCCCTGAGCTGGGCAGGACCTCGCTGGGCTTCATCCGGTCGAGGACGTTCAAGGATCCGGACCGCTTCCCCCAGGCCCATGATCGAGGGATGAGCTCCAAGCGCGAGATCCAGAATCGTGGTGCCGCTATGTCCGAGCCCACGGATCAACAACAGCTTCGGGCGAGTCGTCATCGGTCGGACGTCTGAAAACGGGATCTTGGCGAGATGCCGCGTAAAAACTGCGCCACATCCCGTAGATGGTGATCGATCGTGAACCGCTCTTGAATCCGGCGCCGGCCAGCCTGCCCCCAACGCTGCGCCAACCCAGGATCTTCGACGAGGCGCAGCAGCCCTGCCGCCATCCCCACCACATCCGCTTCAGCAACAAGCCAACCGCTCTCTCCGTGCCGCACCACCTCAGGAATCCCCGCATGCCGGGTAGCTACCACGGGCAAACCGCTGAGCTGAGCCTCCATCACCGCCACCGGGTTGCCCTCACTATCTCCATCGGGAGCCACAACTGAGTGCTGCACAAACCCCCGCACCTCCCGCATCAGTTCAGCAACCTTCTGCTGGGGCTGGGCACCCCAAAATCTGACGACGGACTCGAGGCCCAGCTCCCTGACCAACGCTTCGGCCTGCTGCTGTAGGGGTCCTTCCCCAACCATCCATAACGCCAAATCAGTTCTGGGATGCTGCCCCACCAACTGTGCAAAGGCCCGAATCGTGTACAGAGGGCCTTTTTTATCAACAAACCTCCCCACAGCCAGGAAGACGGGAGGCGCCGACCCTGGAGCACTGGAGTGAAACAACTGGGCATTAGCACCCGACGCACTGATCAAGATCCGCTCAGACTCCATCCCCAAATCCAGCAGGGTCTGCCGCATCGGCTGAGATTTCACGATCGCTCCAGAAGCAATCCGCATCAAGCGGCGGTAGCGCATCTTCTGGGCACCGAACTTGGTCCAGGCCGAAAGATCCGAACCTCGAAAATGCACCACCAAAGGGATCTGGCATTCCGCTGCAGCCTCCATCACTCGCAATGCATGGAAGCCGAACTCCACCAATACAAGATCCGGCTGATGTCGTCGCAGTAGCAGTTTGGTCACCACGGCGGCCGGCCAGCCAGCCAGCCGCAGCCAACCCAGACGGGTCAGGACTTTGCTCATCAGCACAGCAACGCCATAGACAAGACGCCATGGCTGACCCAGCGGTCGCTCATCACCGAAGTAGGCCGTTGTCGCGAAGGGAAGACCGGCAAGATTGGCGCGCACAAAGGTCTCGGAAGCCGCCCGACGCGTTGGAGCCAAGACCAGCACACGCTGCAGGGTCATGTTCCGCCCAAGACCTCATCCCAGACCGGTGCCAACTGCGACCAATCACGCGACAACACCTGGTCCCGTGCCGTTCCACCAAGCCTCTGACGTTGGGATGGATCAGCCGCCAGATACTCGAGCGCTTGGGCGAGAGCGCCGACATCCTCACTGGGTACAACCCATCCACTTCGACCATGGTCGATCTCCTCCAGCGGACCGGGGGAGGCATCGCTGACCACCACTGCGAGGCCCTGCGCCATGGCTTCAAGCAAGGCATTGGGCATTCCCTCAAAACGAGACGGCAACACGAACACCGCTGCTTCTGCCAACAAGTGCGGCACATCGGAGCGGTGTCCAAGGAAGCGAACGCGATCCCCGAGCTGCAGGCGCGCCACCTGGGCCATGAGTGCCTCTCGCTCCGGGCCTTCGCCCACAAGCGTGAGCGGCCAATCTCGCGCTACTCCACCGGCCATGGCGAGGGCATCGATCAACACATCCAATCCCTTTTGATGCACAAGGCGCGCCACAGCAATAAAGCCCTGACGTGGCATCTCAGCATGGGCCATCTCGACCCCGGAGCGCTGGGGTAAAGGATTAGGCAGCAACACCGGATCGCGAAGCCCATCAAGAGCAGCCAGGCTCTCCAGCACTCCAAGAGTGTTAGCCGTAAGTACATCAGCCCGGCGATACAGCAAGCGCCGCAGCAGCGGCCAGGGGAACGGCAAGGTTTGACGACGCAAATCATTGCGTTCGGAGACCACCAGATGACAGGGCTGATCCCAAAGCGCGCTGCAACTGATGATGTTGGTGCGACTAAGCATCGAAAGCACCCGTTGAGGCCGATCGGCAGCGCAGCGGCGACGCAACAATTCGGCCTGAGGCCCTCCAATCGCCTCCACACACCAACGCCAAACCGGCCATGGCGCGAAGGCGACGAGGGGCCAACCCAGGCTGAAGATCGCTTTCACCGCCAGCCGATGCAGTCTTCGCTGGGGGGTAAAAAACAGCGCCCATCGCGACGCGACCTCCGGGCCAAGATCGGTGTGGACCAAACCAACGGGGAATTCATGCACAACCGGCTGGTTTGGCAACAACGTCACCAACCGCACCCTCCAGCCCATGGCCAGATACCGCTCAGCCGCGAGCAGGGCCACTTTTTGAGCCCCTCCTGCCCCTAGATGCGGGAGCACCACCCAAAGATCGTCGCTCATCTCCGCAGGGTCTCCATCGCATCGACGAACGACCTCGCCAGCTGACCTGGCTCATAACGCTCTCGAACGGCTCGTGCCGCACTACCAAAGCGTTGGCATTGGAACGGCGTCTGTAGAAGCCCATCAATCGCCTCCACCCAAATCTGCTGCGATGCCTGCTCCGGAATTAATCGACCATTCAGGCCATCCTTGATCAGTTCCGCCGGCCCCTGAGGGCAATCCGCTGCGATGCAACAGCATCCACTCGCCATGGCCTCCAGCAGCACATTCGGGAACCCCTCGTAGCGAGACGACAAAACGAACACTTGAGCCCGTTCGTACCACTGCTGCAAATTCCCAACCTGGCCAGGGAAGTGGAGGCGACTACGAAACAAGGGGTCTAACGACAATTGCTGCCGCAAATCCTGCTGCTGATCCCGGCCGTGATAGCTACCAGCAGCCAACCCAACGATCACCAACTGCAGCCGTGGATGCCGTGGGGCCAATTCCCGGAACCAATCCACCAGGCGATCAAAGCCCTTTTGCCGCGCTTTCGTCCCAACCGCCAGCAGTACCGGATCGTCGGCACGTACGCCCGCTTTCTTCAACCACTCCTGTGGATCCAGGCGGGGCTCTCCATCCGGCAACGGCCAGATCACTGGATTGGGCAGCAACAACTGGGGCTCGGCCGCAAGATGGCGGCGCAACCAGCGACCTACCGCTTCGGTCTGCACCAAATGAAGATCAGCCCAGGGATAAGTGAGACGCCGGAGCACACGCCAGGGCAGACCGAGGGGCTTCAACGGTGGGTAGTTGCGCTCAGAAACCACACAGGGCATCCCGAGTCCTCTGCGCGCCAACAGCATCTTGATCGCAGGAATGGTGGTCATCCCAATCACCAGGCATACCTGCTGATGCTTCATCCAAGCGCGTAAACGCAGCAGACGAAACGGAAGAGCCAGCGGTCCCAAACAACGCATCCAGGCTGGGTCTACCGGCTCAACATGACGGGAGACCCCAGTAGGCACGGAGTAGAAATCCCAACTGATGGGTTTGCGGGTGAGCAACAACGGTTCCCACCCGGCAGCGTGCAACCAACTAGCCAAACGCAGGGTCACCCGTTCAGCTCCACCCAACTTGAGGCTGTCGATGTAGAGCACCACACGTCCACGGCTGAGTTCAGGCCTCACGACCATGGTGAGTACGGAGGCGATCCGGACCAGAACGAAGCAAAAAGTGCCTTGGACTTCGCCAAAGCGCGGAGCTGACGCTGCGGATCGTCCAGGTCGCGTTCGCTCTTGATCACCAGCACCAGCAATCTCTCCAAAGCATCGCAACCGCTGGCATCAAGACCCGTCCTCAGGGTGGGAACCATCGAATGTGCCGCATCGAGCATCAAGGAGGAAAAACCCCGATGATCTTCTTGAGCAGCCTGGTGATCGAAGCAGGGCTGATGAATGTGCCGGTGCTGCACCGCCATCGCATCGGCAACTGCATCGAGCAAAGCGGAATCTTTGGACTCAACCGCCTCCAATGCCGCAATACTGAGCACCCGCAAACTGTTGCGCGTCAAGCGGTATGAGGTGTTCGGATCGATAGCCGCTGGATCAAGACGCTGCATCAACGCCAGCCCGGCACGACCAACGGCTTTAAGAGCAGTCGCGTCACCGAGGGCCAACTGGAGACGCAGCAGGGTTGCATAACAAGACACCAGCATTTTGAGTCGATTGCGGCGGTTGTCCCGAAGGCACACCACCGTGTCTGGATCCGCTTCCAACCGCTCCGCCAAGGCCACCACACCCACCAAGGCCTGACGCATCAAGACTGCATCCTCGAGATCAGCACTGCGATGAGCAAAAACAATCCAGCAATACCCAGTGAAATGCTCGGGAAGATGCTTACTGGTGGCAAACACCGCAAACATCTGCAAGGCCTCGTAGCGATCTTGGGGACGAGAGCCTCGGCGGAACAACAAACGCTTAATCGCATCCACGCGACCATGCACCCTCCAGAGCTGCTCCAGAACAGCGAGTGCTTGGGGATAGTCACCGTTCTGCACCAGCAGAAACGCCAGGCGACTCTGAAGATCGGGTGCAAGCCAACCGCGGCTCTGCAAAAAACAAAACAACCGAGTGAAACTCCTGCCACATCCAGCGCTCACCAGTTGATCGGCCATCAAGCCAACCCACTTCAGCAGTGGTGACACCAGCCAAGTTTTGCCGCGATTCCAACGCGAACGATGCAAACGAAAACGTTGAGGATTGCCCTGTTCAGCCTCAGCCAACACGCCGACGCGACGCAGCACAGTCAGCATGGATTTAGTACGAGTGGCGTAGGTATGGGCCTGTGCCCGCGCCAGACGCTCATTCAAAGCCGGCCCCTGCCCCTGAAGTGCACGATCAATCGCAGACGCAAAGGCGACAGGATCCGGTTCGCAGAGCCACGCCACATCCGAATGGATTTTCAACGCTGGGATCGCCGTTCCCACCACAGGCAGCCCTGCGGCCAGATATTCGAAGAACTTCATCGGGAACATGTGACGCGTGTACCCGTTTTGCTGGAGAGGCAGCAACGCAAGATCGGAATGGGCCGCCCAAGCCGGTAGATCCTGATAAGGCTGAGAACCGACGACAAACACATTGGGGCACGCCCTCAAGGCAGCCAATTCCGTGCTCGGGTCGGCTTCACCCACGGGGCCAACGAACACAAACGACCAATTGGGGTTGGTTCTTGCCAATGAGACCGTCATGGGCAAATCGAGCTTGTAGGCATCGATCGCCCCTGTAAACAACAACCTCGGTCGAGATATGAGAGTTAATGGCTTGGGACACGCAAGCGAGGGCTGATGCAAAGCACGATTGAAGTGCTGAAAATCAGCAACATTGCCGTGAAAATAGGTGTGATGGTTCCAACGGCAGTGGTTGGCCTGCAAATCCGGTGAGGTGGTGAAGACCACCTGCGCGGCGCGACACAGGCGTTCTTCCCAAGCATCGATCCTTTCCGTTGGCATCCCCGGCTGTTCTTGGATGCGATCAACGCAGTGATAAACACTGATTGGGTGACTGTGCAGATCCAAATACAGCGCCGTCAGAGGGTTGTAGGTCCACAAAATCCAGTGTTTGAAATCCAGCCACCAGGCCATCTGCTCTAAACCACGCTGAATCAGGCGTCGATTCAGGGCTAGAGGCCAACCGGACTGCCCACCAGGCAAAGCCGGCGGAGACCATACCCAAACCCGTGGAGCCACTTGACGTGGCAAACGGACCATCCGGCACAAGCGACGCAGAATCCGACGGGCATCACGTCCGCCTGCCCGAGGCGCACGCAAACCGAGGGACTCCACATAGAGGACGCGATGACCCAGCTCTGCCAGCGCCAAAGCAGTGTGCTGCTTATTGGTCCAGAGGGGATGGTCCCAATCGGCAGTCGACAAAAGAATGATGTCTGCCACAGCGGGGATTAATGACTTTCCCCAAGCAAATTCATCTCACGGAAGGATGATGAGCCAGCGTAGAGCTCATCGAAGTTTCCAGAGGCAATAACTTGGCCGTCACTAATTTCATAAATGCGATCGCATTTTCTAACGGTGCTTAAACGGTGTGCGATCACAACTGTCGTGCAACGACGACCAACAAGATCAAGTCCTTGCATTAGATCGTATTCAGTTTTGTTATCGAGGGCACTGGTTGCTTCATCCAGGACTAGAACCTTGGCGCCGCGATAAAAGGATCTTGCAAGGGACAAGCGCTGGCGCTGGCCTCCAGAAAGCTTGATTCCATTTTCACCAATCATGGTGTAAAGGCCATAATTCATCTGGGCAACAACTTCGTCAAATTGAGCAATTGCCAGTGCAGCCCAAACATCATCATCGTTGATTTGAGAAGGGTTTACACCAAATGCAACGTTATCGCGGATACTGCCATCAAGTAATCGGATATCTTGTGGAACTAATGCGCAATTCGCTTGCCAAGCTGGCAAATCAAGACTGTTGACTGGGATCCCATCCAATACAAGCTCTCCGGATGTTGGCTGCAATAGTCCCAAGAGAAGATGGGCCAAGCTTGTTTTGCCACTTCCAGTACGACCAACCAGTGCAATTCTTGATCCGACGGGAATCGATAAATTGACTCCATTAACAACTTTTTTATCACTGCCTTGATACGAAAAACTTACATCTTTAAGTTGAATTAAACGCCTCGGCATTACACCATCGGTTGTTGGCACACCAGGGGACGTCAACACCATCCGCTCTGACTGAAGCTCAAGCAACTCCAAAGCATCTTTGATCTCTGGAAGCCCCCCTCTAAGACGATTTAAACTCCTGAAAGTATTTTGCAAAGGCCCTGATACCTTCAGCAGAGTGAACATGATTGCGAATAAAGATGGGATCGCATTTCTAACATCCGAAGCATCTCCGCCAAGAACTGCTGGCGCCAAACCGATCATGAATAGGATGGTAATTCCTGCAGGCTCAATGACAAATCTCGGGACATCTGGCAGCAACCGAGTTAAACGATCGTATCGCTTAGCAATAACACCATCACTGGAAAAACGAGATATAAAATATTGATCTACAGAATAAAGCTGAACATCACGAATTGATCGCAATGACTCCATCAGCAATAAATTGATTCGGCGACCATAGCGAACACGCTGCTTTGTCGCTAAACGCAAGTATGGAGTAATCAGAAGCGAAGCCGATGCATAGGCCAACAACATCAGGCTGAAGATAAAAAAGGCGCTCCAACCAAGAACAAAAACAACACCTATCATCAACGAAGACACTGACAAAGCATTGCCAGAAATTGCAATCAACGGACTAACAACTTTTGTCGAAACACTATTTAGAATTCTATTAAATTGCTCAGACAAATTGGCTGTTTTATTTTGCACAAAAAACTCATACCTCTGCCTCAAAACGTTCATATAAACCTGATTAACCAGATCATTCCATATTTCCGCACTCAACATACTTTGCATATAAGCGACTGCAAAACGAAGTCCTGATGTCAGCCAAAATGATGCGATTAAGAGAGCCAAAAGCCATCCCGCCTGATCTAGTAATCCACCTCCAAAAACCAAAACACCTGGTAATCGATCGTCGAGCTTTGCGCCAGAAAATAAACCAACAAAACGTGCCAAAAAGGCAATCAGGAGAATATCTAAAATGCCCTGAAAAAACGAAGCCAGAAGAACAAGTCCAAGCAGACGCTTCCGACGTCTTGGAAGCTTTCCAAGAAGAGCGGAAAGTTCAGTCCAAGTCTGACTTTTTAATGAAAATTGCTGCACCCGGCGATTCATTTGCACCAGATTTGAACAGCACCCTGACCATAAGGTCTTAAGCCCCCTTTCGCTTTGATGACGCAGGCCAGACAGGCAACCGATTGACCACTGTTGCTACTCTTCCCAACCAATCACGAAGACGTAAGCGCCAGCCAGGAATAGTTTTGAGATAAGGATGGCCGTCCATTTGCAATGCATTCAAAGCATCCAGATTGGTCAGTGAAGTCTTCCAACGTGATATCAGAATTTTTTCAGAACAATCATCCAACAGCCGATCAATCGCAAATGGATCTGCAGACCATTGTTGAGGCGCATTCACCGCAGAAATAATGCGTTGTTGGTCAAAGACAAGGCTTGAGCAACCGATTTGATGTGTAGTGAATCCCGGATTTGCGTAATCTGAAAGAGCATGATTAAAACTCGAGAACACCACACAGCCACTGGCTAAGGCTTCAAGCGGCGGCAGACCAAAACCCTCCGACACGCCACGGCTTCTCCAATACTCAGCCGAATCGTAGATATAAACAGTTGATTGATTAAAAAGATCAACTAAATCCTCTACCCATCCAGTCTGAACTTCAACAATCAAACCTGAACTGCGTAACGCTGGAACCAACTGATTCAGCACATATGGGCTGCACTTCCGTGCTTGCACCAAAACGTCTATGGGGCGCAGCTCAGTACTCCCACGAGCTCCACGCTTCAACCAAGCCTCATCCAGGGCATTAGGAAGCAAATGGAGCGAATTTCGAGGGGCCCGTGCTCCCCAATAACCCAGCGTGTTTCTGCTGACTGCCAAAACCGGAACATTTGGCGGAAGAGAGAATCCATACCCACTGCTGTGGGCGTGATAAGCGACACGATGTCCTCTCAGTCGTCGAATTAAACCCGGGACATCGAAGCCCCAACTCACAATCCAAAGAACACCTGGATCCGGCTTCTCAGCTTTTAGACAGTCGTCTAAAAAGGGAGAATCCAACTGGCGCTGCCGATACGTGACAACTTCAGTTGCACAGAGGCCGGATACAAGACGAGCTGTTTGCAACTCAACGCTGAGTCCGCCACATCGGAACCTATTGCTGGTGCCAGGAACCAGAAAGCGAATCAGCGTTGTGACCACAGATCAAGCAGTGACAGATCAAGCAGTGGCAGCCTCAGTACTACCTGTCCGCTGACGACGGGTCAGGAAACCAAACAGCACCTTGCCAATTGCTGCAACCAGGTTGCCTTCAAGTTCCTGGAACATTTTCATGTTGAGGTGGAAAGCGTTGTTGGCTTCCTCAACGATCCGATCAGCCATCGCTTGGTCGATGGGTAGCTCATCCATCGTGGAGCGATACATCGTTTTAAACCCTTTCTCATCAGCAATATCGTCGAAAATATAAAAACGAAGACCATCGTCTCCATCCATATTCATTGCTTTCTGAGCAATATTTTTCAGAATCTGACCACCGGAAAGATCTCCCATATAGCGGGTGTAATGGTGCCCAACCAATAATTCAGGAGACTCTTTCGCAAGGGCATGAATCCGCTCCACATACAGTGCAGCAGATGGCGATGGCTGGATTTCTTCCTTCCAATTCTCTCCGAAGTAATAGGCAAGGTCTTGCGAGAGGGATTCAACTCGATTCAGCTCTTTCTTCCCCACAGGACCAACGACTGGATGCTCTGCGAGCTTGTCGATCTCTTCTTCCATCGCCTCATAGACGAAATAGAGATCGGCAACGAGTTTGCGGTAGCTGGACTTATCAACAACACCCTTGAGGAAGCAGCTCACAAAACCGGTGTTTTCGGCCATCGTGTGGGCCTTTTTCGTGCCTTCCCTGAGCTGAGCAGCAAGTGCGACGGACATGAATGCTATCGAGATCACCAATTCCAAGACCCTATAAGGAGTTTTGGCGCTGTAGTCACGAGCGTTGCGAAGGGTTACGGGTCTTCGCGTTGATGAACCTTTAAATCGAACAAAAGGAACAGATCGCGACACATCTGACGCAGTTGTGCTGCCTGCTCCGCTTGGGGTACGTGGGAGCCCTCTGGGATCCAGTCCCCCACCGTGGCTAATCGCCAGCGCTCACCGTCGTAGGTCATCCCGCGAATCAACACACCGAGTAATTTCTGAACCTCATCGCCTTCATGGTTCTGAAAACGAAGTTGTAAAAGCAGGCTTCGGCACTGAAGGCGCGGACTCCAACCAGGGAAATGAAACGAGAGGTCGAGCGATTCGGGTTCATCCCACTGACGGGTCTGGGCGTCGTCCCGCCAAGGCCGCAGATTCGGCTTCGCTGCTGGGAACTGTTCACGCACCAAGTTGACCGTGGAGGCAACGGCCCGCACTTGGGCAACGCTCCTCACTGACTCGCCCGCGTTCACAACACACTGATCAATTGGGCTCATCTTGCAGGGGGCGGCAAGGGGCCGCCGTTACGGTTGCGCCAGGTTCATAAATCCATGGCACGCGCATTGCATATCGGTGTTCTGGGTGCAATGCCCGAAGAAATCGGCTCTGACCTGAGCCATCTCCAGCTGCTTGAGAGTGAACAGCATGGCGACCTCACCATCCATCACGGGACTTGGGCAGAGGGCATCCGCCTAAGCCTCGCCTGGAGCGGATGGGGCAAGGTGAGCGCCGCTCGAGCGGCAACGCGGCTGCTGAGTTCTGCGCCTGACATTGATCTCCTGCTATTTACGGGCGTCGCCGGCGCCGCCGATCCAGCCCTCACGCAATGGGATGTCGTGCTTGCCGATGCCGTCGTGCAACACGATATGGATTCAAGACCGCTCTTCCCGCGCTTCACCCTGCCAGCCCTAAACCGGGCCCAACTCAACCCCGACACCAGCTGGTTGAGATGGGCCTCCACAGCCTTGGCCCAGGCTGCTCAAGAGGGAGAACTCGACGGATTTGGACTGCCAAGCACCGGACTGATCGCGACGGGGGACCGCTTCATCGGCGATGCCGACGTGCTGGATGCCCTGCGCGAGGCGCTACCTGGACTCAAGGCCGTGGAAATGGAAGGTGCTGCCGTTGCACAGGTGGCGGAACAGGAGGGCATGCCATGGCTCGTGCTGCGGGTGATTTCGGATGGTGCCGATGCCAGTGCAGCCCAAAGCTTCGGAGACTTCATCCAGATGTACGACCACCGGGCTTGGTGTCTTCTTCAGGCACTGTTGTCACGGGTGGAGCTGGCACCTAAGCGATGAACAAAACGAGGTTGTTGGGGCGGTTGGGTCGCTATGGAGCCGTTGGGATTGTTGCCGCGGCCGTTCACGCCGTAATTCTGTTGCTGCTCAGCAATTGGATCTCCCTCAGCCTGGCCAACCCGATCGCTTTTCTAGCGGCGTCTCTGGCTGGCTATGTGGGCCATGCGTTGGTGACCTTCCGGGAGGAGACCGGTGGCAAACGCTTTGCCCGCCGCTGGCTGGCGCTCCAGTACGCGGTGAACCTGAGTGTGTGCGCCTTGCTGCCCTTGATCCTTGGGGCATGGATGCAACCCATCCTTCGCACGGTCATTTTGGTGTTCACGCCCACAGTTCTCAATGCCCTGATTTGGAGCCGCGCTGCGCGGTTCAGCGCCCGACAACGTTTTCAAAGCGGCACGCCACCATTACTTCATGCCGATGACCTCGGCCTTGCGGCTGGAGTTGATCACGCCATTTTCGATCTCAATCAATCAGGCCGGCTCGATGGGGCCAGCTTGTTGGTGAATGGGCCCTCCGCCAAGACAGCAACTGACACCTGGCGACAACTACCGAATCCTCCAGCGCTTTACCTCCATCTCTGCCTCACGGAAGGTCCTGGAGACTCCGCCAATGTGGACCTACCAACAAGCTTTGGACGCTTACTCCTAGCCTCATGGTTGCCCTGGCAACGACGCCGACTGAAGCCACAAATTCGGCGCAGCCTCCGCCAGCAAATCAGTCGCTACCAGCAGCTCACTGGAACGAACGAAATTCATCTTGATGGCCATCAGCACGTCCATCTGATCCCGATGGTGCTGGATACCGTGCTGGGGCTGGCCCAGCGCGAACAGGTGACCTGGATCCGAACGACAGCGGAGCCCCTACCAACCAACCTGCCCCTCCATCTGTGGTGGGATTGTTTCCGCCAAGGCGGAGCATTGAAGTGGTTGGTGCTGCAGTGCCTCACCAGTCTCGCCAGACCGAAATTACGGGCCGCCAACATGGGCACAAACCAAAGCTTTGCCGGGGTGCTGTTCACCGGTCGGATGACCGGAGCAGCTCTGGAATGCTGTTGGCACACCAACCATTTCCAAAACACCTCCGAAAACGGCTCGAGAGCAATGCTGCTGATCCACCCCGCTCAACCAGGTGGCGGTGATGTTATGCAAGAACACCAATTCACTGAATCATTCGCGTTTTTCTCGTCGCCTCAGCGACAGCAAGAATGGCAAGCGATAAAGAACTTGAAAATCTGACAGCGCTACTTCTAGGAAGTCAGGCAATCAATATCCTCTTTATTACGCAAAATTCCTCAAATCAAATACTCTCGAAAAGATCTATCGATAAATACCTCGAACAAAATAATGCGGCCGTCGCTTGACATCGACATAAATCCGACCGATGTATTCCCCCAACACACCAATACCAATGAGCTGAATTCCACCGAGGAACAAAATCGCCACAATTAATGAGGCATAGCCTGGCAAGTCCGCACCCAACACCAACGTTCGCAACACAATCAGGGCGGCATAGATAAAGCTCAAAAAAGAAATCAGCACACCGATCACTCCCCACACTTTTAGGGGTCGTACCGAGAACGAGAAGATGCCGTCTAAGGCATAACGCCAAAGCTTGATCGAATTCCAAGAGGTCTGCCCTCCAGCACGGGCTACCCGGCTGTATGGAATCTCCACGCTGCGATACCCAGTCCAGGGCATCAAACCCTTGGAAAAGCGCGTGGCCTCACGCATTTGCGTGATAGCGGCCACCACTGGGGCGGACAGCAGCCGGAAATCACCCGCTCCTTCCTGCAACTGAATGGAATCCACCAGTCGATTGAACACCCGATAAAACCATGAGGCTGTTGCCACCTTCAGCCGGGATTCTTCATCACGATCGTCACGAACAGCCGTGACCACCTCAGCCCCGTCACGCCAGGCCGCCACCATCGCTGGAATGCGTTCAGGCGGGTGTTGCAGGTCTGAATCAATCAGCAATGCTGCAGAACACTCGCCGTCAACATGGTCGAGGCCGGCCAGCATCGCTGCCTCCTTCCCGAAATTCCTTGTGAGCTCAAGGAGAACCACCCCAGCATTGGGGTGCTGCGCTTGCCACTGACGAATAACGGTCACCGTGGCATCGGATGAACCGTCATCAATTAACAGCAAACGATCCACCTCCGGCAGTGCGATCACCCGCTCGATAAACCGAGGAATCACCGTCTCTTCGTTGAAGCAGGCCGCAACGACCCAGAGAGCATTGCTAGCCATCACACGCCTCCGGTTCCGGCTGAACCGTAGAGCCACCCCGCTCAGTCATAGGCTCCAAGGGCTGAAGCACGATCACCCGTCATGGTCAAGTTCGAGAAGCTCACTGCCCCCATCACAGGCACTGCGATCCGCTTCGAGAACGGTCAACCCGTGGTTGCCGATAATCCGATCATTCCATTTATCCGAGGTGATGGAACGGGGGTGGACATTTGGCCCGCGACGCAAAAGGTGCTCGATGCGGCTGTAGCCAAGGCCTATGGCGGCACTAAATCCATTGAGTGGTTCAAGGTGTACGCCGGCGACGAGGCCTGTGACCTGTATGGCACTTACCAGTACCTCCCCGAGGACACCCTTGACGCGATCCGCACCTACGGCGTGGCAATTAAGGGGCCCCTCACCACCCCAGTGGGAGGCGGCATCCGCTCCCTGAACGTGGCCCTTCGACAAATTTTTGATCTCTATTGCTGCGTGCGGCCTTGCCGCTACTACGCAGGCACCCCCAGCCCCCATAAGCGTCCTCAAGACCTGGACGTGATCGTTTACCGGGAGAACACCGAAGACATCTACATGGGGATCGAGTGGGAAGCCGACGATGCCGTTGGCCAAGAGCTGCGCCAATACCTCAACGACGTCGTGATCCCTGCCAACGGAAAGTTGGGTCAACGCCAAATCCCAGAAGGATCAGGCATCGGGATCAAACCTGTGAGCAAGCACGGTAGCCAGCGCCATATTCGTAAGGCAATCCAACATGCCTTGCGGCTCGAGGGGAACAAGCGTCACGTCACCCTGGTGCATAAGGGCAACATCATGAAGTTCACGGAAGGGGCCTTCCGTGACTGGGGCTACGAGCTCGCCACCAGTGAGTTCCGTGATGTTTGTATCACTGAACGCGAGAGCTGGATCCTCGGCAACCTCGAGAAGGACACCGACCTGAGCGTGCAGGCCAACGCCCGCATGATCGAGCCGGGATACGACAGCCTCACTCCAGAGAAAAAAGCCGACATCGATGCAGAGGTGCAAGCTGTGATCGACGCCATCGGCAGCAGCCATGGCCAGGGGAAGTGGAAGGCCATGGTGCTTGTTGACGACCGCATCGCCGACAGCATTTTTCAACAGATACAAACCCGACCACAGGAGTATTCGATCCTGGCCACCCTCAACCTGAACGGGGACTACATCTCAGATGCCGCCGCAGCGATGGTGGGTGGATTGGGCATGGCACCGGGAGCCAACATCGGAGAAAAAGCTGCCATTTTTGAGGCGACACACGGCACGGCACCGAAGCATGCCGGCCTCGACCGCATCAATCCGGGCTCAGTGATCCTTAGCGGCGTGATGATGCTCGAATTTTTGGGTTGGCAACAGGCAGCCGATCTGATCACCAAAGGGCTGAGCGCCGCCATTGCCAACCGTGAAGTCACCTACGACCTCGCACGTTTGATGGAGCCTCAAGTGGATCCCGTGAGCTGCAGCGGCTTCGCTGACGCCGTGATTCGTCACTTCTAATTCAGGCCGAACGAGCGCTCTCGCTCCGCAAGAATGCCGACTCGCAGTTCAAAAATTAGTCATATCCACCCTTAGCAGCCATGAGCGATCAATCGAACGCTGTCGAAGGCTTGGGCGGCGATACAGCGCTGAAACGACTGTTGATCGCACTCTGCAGCATCAGCACATTGGGCATGGGCTGCTGGGTCTGGCTGCAACACAACAGACCACTTCTTCCCCTACCCGACTCAAAAGCCGGCAGAGCTCTCCTACGCCAATACCAGGGGCTTACCCATGACATCTGGTTGATTCTTCTTCTGCTTGCAGTGGGATATCTGATCAACAGGATTTACGTCAGCAAAAAACGAGAGGCTCATAAAAGCGATCAAACTTCTCCACGACCGGTGGAATCGTGTCTGCAGTTCCTTCACAACAACCCAGTCACAACAGTGCTGCTCATCGCTTACACCGTGGCGATGATTTCAGGAACGACATATCTCTACAAAGATATGCTCGGCTGGTATCCAGACTTAGTTAAAGGATATTTTCTCGATCATTTTTCTGTGCGAGAGAGCTTCATTGAAGCAACAATGCGCCGCACGGACTATCGCTTCTTTCCCTTAGCCCATCAAGATCTTCACATTCTGAGTTGGTTCAGCATTCACATCAAAACCTGGATGCTCTTCAGCGCAGCAGAGCTCATCGGCATCATTCTTTTGAGCGTGCGATTCCTCAACAACCTGGGGAAACAGCCATGGGCGAGGGCATCAACAGTGTTACTGATCACATCACTACTGCTCATTCACCCCTCAACGGGAACAGCTTTTTTCCAAGTCATTTACTGCGAAAGACTACTATGCCTGGCATTCATGCTCTACATCAATGCATACCTTCTACACCTAAAAACAAGAAGCAATTCAACCTTCTACACCACACTTTTGTGGGCCCTGATTGGGATCTATATAAAGGACATCGCTATTCTGCTATTCATCATCCCGCCGGCAAGCATCTGGGCAGCAGATACAATCAACATGCGGCACAAAGCTAAACATTTTAGTCATTTTCTTCCATCTTTTAGCAGGGACCAACCACTCGAATATTGGCTCTGCAGCCTTTCACTAGTTTTTATCACTAGCTATATCATTTTAGCCTTGATTCCCAGCAGCTATGCATCCGAAGGGGCTTACAACGCTAACTCTGCTTTCAACATCGTTCTTGACCTACGCTTTTATCTTTTCGCACTCATCTCAACAGTCCGAGCAATCAGCATTGCCAAAAAGAAGACCCATTTCAATCTCCTCGACGCTATCAACCTCTCAGGCTTTGCATACGCTTTCGCTCTAGCTGCTACATATGAGTTGGATACAAGCAGCTACCTTGCACTCCCTTTTCAACTAATTGCGACTATTAATATTGCGTGGGCATGGATTGCAATCGCAGAGAAAGGCAGCAATCAAAATATTAAGGGAAGAAAAAAGATTGTTGGAGCCGCTCTAGCATCTGCAATCGTTATTGGAGCTGAACATGGGACAGCTAAAGATACATTCATCAATAACATTTCAGAACAAAAATTTGAACAATCATACGTCCAGCTGACGTACGAAAAGCTCGACGAAGTTACCCGAACAATTCGCGAATCTGGTGACAATGTGAACATCATCATCAACACAAATTCAAGACTTTCAGCCCATCGCCATTTGAATCGAATTCCCTACACTTCTTTGATTGAATACATCCCAAATAAAGAGAAATTTATCGTCAAAGATGGTGCTTACAAACGCTCTAACTACACCCCGAAGGTTGGCGATTTAATTGCGAACCTTGACAAAAAAATCAGCCTGATTGAGCCAATCCTGAAGAATCTCGAGACAGATCTGATCTACCAGCACAATCCCAGCGAACGAACCGGGGTTATCCGCAGAATCACGGCTATTCGGCAATGAAGCTCTCGCAACGGGTCAATCAACAACATTTCCTTGTCCAGGACAGCCGTTCACGTACCGAGGAAGCCAGACTTCCTCAATGAGCGAGCCACTCAGCGCCGACCCCACGTCATCCACATCTCTCCCAGGCTTACCCGCCGGAGCCGCCGATCCCTGTGTGCATTGCGGATTTTGCTTACCCACCTGTGCCAGCTATCGCGTTCTGGCCAGTGAGATGGACTCACCCCGTGGCCGCATCCATGCCCTGCGGGCGATCGAAGCCGGTGAACTGGAACTCGACGCCACCGTTGCAAGCCACTTCGACACCTGCCTGGGTTGTTATGCCTGCGTCACGGCATGTCCTTCTGGCGTCCGTTACGACCAGCTGATCGAAGCCACTCGACCGAAACTGAACAACGCCAAATTGCGCAGCAGCTGGCAAATCAGTTTTCGTCAGCTGCTCCTGCAGGTGTTGCCCTACCCACGCCGGCTTCGGGCTCTACTCCAGCCGCTGCGGCTCTACGCCGGCACCCCCATCCAGGCCCTTGCCCGCCGCAGTGGCCTGACCCGCTTGTTTGGCCCAGGGATCGAAGCGATGGAACAGCTGCTGCCATCCCTGGCAGCCACTGCCTTCGACGATGCGTTGCCAACGGTGAACCCTGCCAGCGCCCCCCGCCGCGGCCGGGTGGCGCTGCTGTTGGGCTGCGTCCAACGCTGCTTCGATCCATCCGTGAACACGGCCACGGTGAGCGTGCTTCAAGCGAATGGGTTTGAGGTGGTTCTCCCCCCTGATCAGGGCTGCTGCGGTGCCGTGAGTCACCACCAAGGGGAGATGGAGCTCACCCGCCAACTGGCTTCAGCCCTTGTTGACAGCATGAATGCGATCGAAGGAGAGCTCGACGCGGTGCTGGTAGCAGCCTCCGGTTGCGGCCACACGATGAAGGCCTATGGCGAGATCCTGCAAAACAGCAACGGCTTCCGGGCGCCGGTTTTGGACGTGCATGAATTCCTTACCAACGTGGGGTTGAGCGACAGCTTTTCCGCCCAGCTGAAGCCCATCGCCAAGGCAGTGGCCATGCATGACGCTTGCCACATGATCCATGGCCAAGGCATTCAGCAACAGCCACGCACCCTGCTCGCCGCCATCCCTGATCTCGAACTGAGAGAACCGATGGAAGCCGGCGTGTGTTGCGGAAGCGCCGGTATCTACAACCTTGTACAACCGGAGGAGGCCGCAGAGCTGGGAACGATCAAGGCGAACGACCTCAGCAACACTGGGGCAGCGCTCGTGGCCAGCGCAAACATCGGTTGCACCTTGCAACTACGCCGGCATCTCCAGGGACGTCAGCCGGTGCACCACCCGATGGAACTGTTAGCAGCATCAGCTGGCTTGCATCCGCTGCCAAGCCTCGAACAAAGTGCCTTCAGTACCGAGGTTTCCCGGAAACGTGAGGATCGGTAAGTCTTGCGCGACACCCTCCGAAGGACGCACAAGCGATAGCCCAGGCATCAACTGACCTTCCAGCTCCACCGCCTCCAGACCCAACCCATCCGCCAACAAGGTTTGGGAGGTGATCCCCCCCTTGCTAATCAGGTAGCCCAAACCGGGTGCCACAGCATTGGCAAGACGCCCCATGAGACGCGCGATGGTTTGGGACAACAAGCGTCCCGCCGACGCGCTGGCCAATCTGATCTCACCGCGGCTGGTGAACAACACCGGCGTTCGACCCGACTGGAACAGGGCTTGAAGTTGCTCGCACCACTCCCGCTCTAAATCCAGCAACAGCAGGTCTGGCGTTCCACCTTCCAAAACCCGGGCAATGCGCCGTACAGGCAGTTCAAGGCCGATGCAGCTGGGATCCGCCAGCAACCGCATGAGCTGCTGATCAGCCAGCGGAACATGGGAACCCACCATCACCAACCCAGGAAGCTCCTCCCCGTTGAGGCCGCGTCGTCGCAAGCGGGCCAAGCCATCCGAATCCAACGGCTGGGGACCGGGGTCGGCCAGGGCCTTCACCACACTTGCCGCTGAGCGGAAGAGAAACCGCCGTTCGCCTTTCAAGGCCAGCACAGCAGCCGCGAGGGCAGACAGCTGCGATTGATGCTCCGCATCCACCACTACGGCGACATTCCCTTGCAGGGCCGCCAACCGTTGGATCAAGTGGGGCATCCCCCCTGTTGAAGCCTGATCCAGGTCTTCGAGGCTGACTTTCACCACATCAGCCGCACAGATGGCACCAGCACTCTTCTGCTCCAGCCACTGGGAGAGATCACTTGTGCTGAATCCGTACCAACGATCCTTGGCAAAAGGAGTGGTGTGGACGGGCTCCCCATGGAGCAGATGCACACCATTCACCGTGGTGCGCCCCCCCTCAATGAACGCCGGCACGTGCAAGGTGGCCGCAAACGGACCAAAACAACGCTCCAAAACAGCTGGCTCCAACACCCCATGGCCACGCAGGGTTGAATCGCCGCGGCTTACGAGCTGAATCTCCGAGCGGTCGAGGCCTTCCTCCGTAAGAGCCACTTCAAGGTTGGTGACGATCTCCCGGTTGCGTTGCGCTGCGGCATCTGGTGTGAGGGAGCGGGTATCGGCCAGCACAAACAGCAACGGCGAGCCATGGCGCAAACCACGGCGCAGAGCTTGAACATCCCAGCGCAGCAGCAAAGGACAGCTATGCACCGCCTGCGAGCCGGTGGGGTCGTCGTCGATCACCACAACCTTCATGGCACCATCGTGCCGTGAGCCATACCCCTGCAACCCGAGCCGAGCTGATCACCCTGGTGCGCCAGTGGCATCAAGACTCCACCCCCTGGATCCCCAGTGGCCAAGGAACCCGTTTGGACTGGGGACCAGCACTGGATCCCGACCATGCGGTGCTCAGCTGCCAGCACCTCAATCAGGTGATCGACCATGCCGTGGACGATCTCACGATCACCGTGGAGGCGGGACTCCCCCTTGTGGACCTGCAACGTTTACTGGCGGCGCAAGGTCAGTGGCTACCGGTGGACTGGCCCCGCGGCGGGGAACCGACGACAACGGATCGATCGGACGATGAATCCCAATCTCAGGCCGGAACCATTGGCGGGCTCATCGCCCGCGGGCTCTCCGGTGGCCTGCGGCAACGGCACCTCGGCATCCGCGACCAAATCATCGGGATTGGGCTACTGCGAAGTGATGGAACAGCCGCCAAAGCCGGCGGTCGCGTTGTCAAAAACGTGGCTGGTTACGACCTGATGCGACTGCTCTGCGGCAGCTGGGGCAGCCTGGCGCTGATTACGGAGGTCACCCTGCGGGTGCAACCGATCCGACCCGCCCATGCGGGCCTGCTGCTCACCGGCGCACTCGCAGATTTAGAACGCTTCCGGGCTGCGCTACTGCTGTCAACCCTCACTCCAGAACGCTGTGATTGGCAATGCTCAGGGAATGGCAGCTGGGCACTGCGCCTCGTGTTGAGCAGCGTGTCGGATCAAGCCGTTCAGGATCAGCTCAACCGGATTCAGTCCCTCGCCACAGAGCATGGGCTGCAAGCCAATCCCAAACCATGTGCATCGCCACTCGATGTGGCGATGCGGTGCCAGAAGCCATCCCAGGTTCTGCGCCTGGTGCTGCCAGCAGCAAGCATGCATCAACTGATCACCAGCGAGGCCTTGGCCTCACTCAAGGGTTGGTCTTGGGAGCTGGCAGCCGGAGCCGGCTGCGGCGACGGCTGGTGCAGCGACGCCGCACCGACCTTCCAAATCGAAGCCCTACGACGCCAAGTGGAATCCCTCGGAGGACAGCTGATGGTGCTGGTGCAAACCAGAGATCAACCATTGGTGGCTTGGAGGGATACACCAGCTCGGCCGGTGATTGAAGCTGTCAAACGTCAGTTTGATCCCCTCCAGCAACTCAGCCGAGGACGGCTACCTGGGGTTGATCAGCATCAGACCAGGGCATAGCGACAGGAGAGGGTCTGCTCCGCCCCAGGCTGCAAGACCAATTTGCGATCACCACTCACGAGGGATTGACGCGGGCCAGTCCAGGGTTCCAGGCACACCATTTTGCGGGGAGGCTCCGTCCAAACCACGGTGAGGTCCATCGGGTCTTGATGCTGAAGCTGGAGCTGCGCGCCCGTTGCATCGTCGATCAAAGTGACCGGACCGGCCGGCCGGCACAAAAAGTCCACGCCCTCTGGAAGCCGAGTCAGCTGAGCGGCAGTCTCCGCATCGGCCATCTCCAAGTGATTCAGGCAGCGGTCTGCCAAACCTGTCAAACGGGTTTGGGAGAGGTCGCTGATGTTGAAGTACGGATGCAACCCAAAGCTGAAGGGCATCTCCGCAGAGCTGCGGTTCTGAATGGTGGTTGTGATCTCCAACGCCGCCGGTGTTGGACGCACATCCATGGCGACCTCAAACGCAAATGGATAGGCCTTCAACGTGTCTTCCGTGCTGGACAGGCTGACCCGCACCCCTTGCTGGTCGTCAAGAACCTGCAACTGCCAAGGCAAATTGCGAGCAAAACCATGCTGTTGCAGCGTGTGGTCTTGACCATCAACCCGGAGCAGATCCCCCGGCAAGTTGCCACAGATCGGAAACAGCACAGGGATCCCACCCCGAATGCTGTTCGCTGGATTGGCGTAACGCTCTTGGTCGAAATAAACGACTTCACGCCCCTTGCAGCGCCACTCGCTCACAATGCCGCCGCGTTCGGGAATGATCCGAAGGCGATCTCCTGTTTCAGGATGCACAAACTCCCAGTGCGCATAGGGCGAGGATTGCTGCGTCAGAGTCATCGGCGTCCGCCAAAACAGAGAGAGGTTGCACTAACCGGCCTAGCGCCGGGATGAACCTTTGGCAGCAGATCTCTTAATTGAGTTCAGCCAGCCACTCCTGTAAAGCCGCATTCACCTGCTCCGGAACCTCATCGTGGGGGCAGTGTCCGGCGTCTAACACCACCTCTTTGGTGGCTTCTGGGGCATGGCGTTGAAAGGTGGATCGGCGCCCCGGTGCATTGATCCAGGGGTCACGGATGCCCCACAGCAGCAGCAAGGGAGCCGTGAGCTCGGCAAACAATTCATCGAGGGGCTGACCACTCGGAATATCGAACACGGTGCGAAACACCCCGAAGGCCCCAGGGTCCATCGACGGACGTCGGATCGCCTCCACCAGCCAGTCGTCCACATTGGTTTTATCCACATAAACCTGGTTCAAGGTGCGACGGATCGTGGCCGGACGGCGGAGGTTCTCGAACAGGATTCTTTGAACCACAGGACTCTTTAACAAGGCCGTCCCAATGCTCTGCCGAGCGATGGCACCCCATCCCTTGGGAGGTCTTTGTTCGTCACTGAAGGGGCCCGCTGCGTTGAGCAACACCACACCAGCGCAGTCCTCACCAAGGGCCGCACCCGCTGCAAGGGCTGCGAATCCCCCAAGAGAGTTACCGGCGATCACCGTTGGTCGCCCAATCCGCTCATGCACGTAGGCCACGAGCTGGTCACGCCAGAGGGCACCGCCGTACTGAAGAGTGGCGGGCTTGGCACTCCGACCAAAACCGAGCAAATCGATCGCGTGGACCGGATGACTGCGGGACAACACGGGAATGTTGTACCGCCAATGGTCCGTGGAGGCTCCAAAGCCGTGGACCAGCAAAAGAGCGGGACGATCGGAGGGAATCGGCTGATCCGGTTCCTGACACACCGTATGGACGGCATGGCCGAGATGGCTCCAGGGACTGATCTCCACAACAAAAGGCAAGTGGCGCGATGCTAGGAAGCCCACGCCAAAGTTCGAATGCAGGACTACATCGCCTTTGGTGGACCACTCGCCGATCCATCGGTGTGGCGCGGTGCTCTGCTCTGGGCCATCGCTCTCTACGTCCCCTTGAGCGGCCCCTTGTCTGCCTTTGAGGCCAGCCTCACGGATAGTCGGCTTTCAGAGAAGTGGCGTCAAATCACCTTGGTGATCAGCAGCCTGCTGTTGGCCCTTGGCGTTGGAGTGGTCACCCAGCTCATCGCAAGCTGGGCCCTTGGCCCAGGCTGGGCCTCAAGCCTGGGATTCATTGCGATTGGCTGGAGTCTGTTGATCATCGCCGCTTCTCGGGCGGAATAATCAAAACTCCAACGGGTAGGTCATGACGACCCACCAAGGGGATCTGCAGCGAACTCCTCGGGCACCTGATTGCCATCCTCTGGCGGCTTGTCTTTGAGCACCAATCGCAGCAGAACTGGGGCCAAAAAGGTGGTGCCGATCACCATCAAAAGAATCGCTGCTTCCAACCCTGGGCTAAGCAATCCAGACGCCGTGCCAAGGCCAAGGAAAATTAAGCCCACCTCGCCACGGGGCATCATGCCCAGCCCCACCACCAGATGATTGGTGGGCTCTTTGCCAAACACGGCCCACCCAGCAACCACCTTGCCGATCACGGCAACAACAAATAAGAAGGCCGCAATCACCAAAGCCGAACGAGCCTCTGGATCAGAAGGATTGATCACCGACAAATCCATTCCGGCTCCCACCAGCACGAAAAAGACAGTGGCAAACAAGCCAACGATGGGCGTCACCGCCGCTTGAATCTCATGCCGGTGCTTCGACGTGCTGGCGATCAAACCAGCGGCGAAAGCGCCGAGGGCCGCCTCTAAACCAATGGCTGTGGCTGCAAAGCAACTAGCACCCAACAACAAATAGGAGCCCACCAATTTGCCGCCGGGAGCATTGAGCTGATCGATTACCCAATCGAAGGCTGGCGCTGCCTTACGACTGAGCACAAGGGCAACAACAACGAACAACACTGCGGCGACGACTAATTGAATAATCGGAGCGATATCGAGACTGCCACCTGCACCCAACGACACCACCACCGCAAGGATCACGATGCCGAGGATGTCATCTAGAACAGCGGCGCCGATCACGATCTGACCCTCGCGGGTGCGCAGATAGCCCAGTTCTCCAAACACGCTGGCCGTAATACCAATGCTGGTGGCTGTCATCGATGCCCCCGCAAAAATGGCCGGGATGGCATCGACATGGAAAAGGCTCATCAGGCCAAGGGTTCCCAGGGCAAAGGGGAGCACTACGCCCACCACGGCCACCGAGAAGGCCTGCTTCCCAACAGCCATCAATTCATCCAGCTCACTTTCCAGTCCCGTAAGGAACAGCAGTGAATAGAGGCCAAGGGTGGCCACCGACTGAAGCGCCCCAAAACTCTCGTTGTACAAAACAGGCACTTCCTCCGCAGGGATGTGCGCCATTCCGGCAATCACATCAGCAAAAGCACCGCTGAGCTGAACTTGCGTTTCAGGAGGAACCAACAAGTGGAGCCCTGAGGCACCAATGATCACGCCAGCCAGCAGTTCACCAAGAATTGTGGGCAGTTCAAGCCGCACCAAAATCTCCGACAGAGTGCGTGCACCCACGAAAATCAAGACAAAACGGAGAATCCCGATCAGCGTTTCGGCGACCTCCAGGTCATGACTGCTGATTTCGCTCAGCAGTGAGGGGAGCAGCATCGGTGCCGGGTGATTTGAGCCGACATTAATGGTGAATGACCCAACAGACTGTCCATCGGGTGGTCCGTTTTGAACGGAAACAACTTGAAGCGGGTCAGTGATGAAATCTGGGCTGAATCTCGGGTGTGATGTCGTTTCCGGACTTGACGGCTTCGCTCAGGGGCCCAACAACGATTGGCTGAATCCTCCGCATATCAACAATTAGTGCTGCACGTCTGGCGATAGCTCATCAACATCTGTGTAATCAGCTGCCCATGGGGGCTGCCGCTCTCTCAGATATCTGTCGTCATGACTGCCTCCCAACCCTTCGATCTACGCCTGCCAACCCCCGGTTGTCATAACGATCCTGAACGTGTGGGGCTCGATGCCAAGGGCGTGTTCGATGGCATGACGGAACATTTGTTCTTCACCCTCGGCAAACTTGCATCGACGGCCAGTCGTCACGATCTCTACATGGCGCTGAGTTACGCCGTCCGTGATCGCTTGATGGTGCGGTACCTCGCTACCACCGAAGCGCTGCGCGCCAAACCGCAGAAATCGGTGGCTTATCTCTCCGCTGAATTCTTGATCGGCCCCCAGCTGAACAGCAATTTGCTCAATTTGGGGATTCAACAGGAAGCAGAAGAGGCTCTCCGCAATTTCGGCATCGAATCGCTCCAGCAAATCCTCGATGTAGAAGAAGAGCCTGGTCTTGGAAATGGTGGTTTGGGGCGGCTAGCAGCCTGCTACATGGACTCGTTGGCAAGCCTGAAGATTCCAGCAACGGGATATGGCATTCGCTACGAATTCGGAATTTTTGACCAGCTGATCCGTGACGGATGGCAGGTGGAAATCACCGACAAATGGTTGAAAGGAGGTTGGCCCTGGGAGCTACCCCAACCCGATGAGTCGTGCTTTGTGGGTTTTGGGGGCCGCACCGAGAGCTACGTCGATGAGAAGGGCAACTACCGATCCCGCTGGATTCCTGCTGAACACGCCATTGGCATCCCCCATGACGTGCCAGTCCTTGGTTACAAGGTGAACATCTGCGATCGGCTGCGTTTGTGGCGCGCTGATGCGGCTGAAAGCTTCGATTTTTATGCCTTCAACATCGGCGATTACTCCGGTGCTGTGGAAGAAAAGGTGGGGAGCGAGACCCTCTCTAAGGTGCTCTATCCCAACGACGGCACTGATGAAGGGCGGCGTCTGCGTTTGAAGCAGCAGCACTTCTTTGTGAGCTGCTCGCTCCAGGACATGCTGCGCAGCCTCGACCATCGCGGCCTGAGCGCCGAAGACTTTCCGGAGTATTGGACCGTTCAGCTGAACGACACGCACCCAGCGATCGCCGTAGCGGAACTGATGCGTTTGCTGATCGATGATCGCCATCTGGAATGGGATCGGGCCTGGGACATCACCTCCCGCTCCGTGGCCTACACCAACCACACCCTGCTACCAGAAGCCCTGGAGAAGTGGGATCTGAACATGTTCAGAAGCCTGTTACCCCGTCATCTGGAGCTCATCTATGAAATCAATCGACGCTTCCTGCAACAGGTGCGACTGCGCTACCCGGGCAATGAAGCCATCTTGAGTCGGCTCTCGATCATTGATGAAGAGGGAAACAAAGCTGTCCGGATGGCCCACCTCGCCACCATTGGTGCCCACCATGTGAACGGCGTAGCTGCGCTTCACTCCGATCTCGTGAAGAGCGATTTGCTGCCGCAATTCGCTGCTCTGTGGCCAGACAAATTCACCAACGTCACCAACGGTGTCACCCCCCGGCGCTGGATGGCCCTCGCGAATCCAGAGCTGTCCACCTTGCTGGATCAGCACGTGGGCAGCGACTGGATGTCCAACATGGACAACCTACGCAAATTGGAAGAACGCCAAAATGATCACGCTTTTCTTGAGCATTGGGCAAGCACCAAGCTCTCAGTGAAGCGCAAGCTCGCCAGCTACATCCACCGCAACACCGGTGTTTTGGTGGATCCTTCCTCCCTCTTCGATGTGCAGGTGAAGCGCATTCATGAATACAAGCGCCAACACTTAAATGCGCTGCAAATCATCACCCAATACCTGCGCATCAAAAATGGACAAGCGGGTGACATGGCACCGCGCACAGTGCTGTTTGGCGGGAAAGCCGCTCCCGGCTACTACATGGCGAAGCTAATTATTCGCTTCATCAATGGCATCGCTGAAACGGTGAATTCCGATCCAGATATGGACGGACGACTGCGGGTGGTGTTCCTACCGGATTACAGCGTGAAGCTGGGTGAGCAGGTGTATCCGGGATCGGATCTCTCAGAGCAAATCTCCACAGCTGGCAAGGAAGCCTCCGGCACCGGCAACATGAAATTTGCCATGAACGGCGCACTCACCATCGGAACCCTCGATGGCGCCAACGTTGAAATCCGAGACTTAGTGGGTGCAGACAATTTCTTCCTCTTCGGCAGAACCGTTGAAGAGATCAGCGCGCTTCAGCAGAGCGGCTATCGCCCTCGGGATTTCATCGAAGCGATGCCGGAATTGCAGGAAGCGATCCGCCTCGTGGAGACGGGCCACTTCAGCAACGGCGACGGAGAACTGTTCCGCCCACTCCTGGACAACCTCATGGGGCATGACCCCTTCTATGTGATGGCCGACTTTGCTGATTACGTACGAGCCCAAGACGCGGTGAGTCTGGCCTGGAGTGATCAGATGCATTGGCAGCGCATGTCTGTGCTGAACACCGCCCGTTCAGGCTTCTTCTCCTCCGACCGTTCGATCAGGGAGTACTGCCAAAACATTTGGAACGTCGATCCGCTCAACTTGGAAATCACCTGCGACGCGCGTTGATCCATCAAAAAAGCCCTGGTTCAACACCAGGGCTTTTTCAACCATCCATTTCAACCTCAAGATCGGATCGTCCTTCAGCCGCGATCTGGAAAGTCGGGGGTTTGATGCAAAAGACGATTGAGGCGTAAACGATCCACATTCAGAGGATCGGGTGCCAACTCGCCGGCCAATTCACGGAATTTTTGCTCGATGTCCTCCGGAACTCGGACATCAAACACGCGCTCCATCAAGGCCTCAATGGAGAACAAGTGAGCATTGATGTTCTCCAGATCAGCAATGGCCTGCTGGATGGTGTCTGTGGCCTCGTCAGGTGCCGCCGAAGAACTCAACGGTGCAGGCGTTGCTGATTCAGCGGCCTGCCTGGGAACCTGTTGCTTCTGGAGTTCTTCCAAGACACGACCGGACAAGGTCCGAAACGACTGCAACGCCGCCCAGTTCAGTTCTTGCTGCTGACGCAGGGTTGGAGATTCACGGATGAGCCGATCGTGCTCCCTGTAAAACCTCTGGCAGTCCGGGCATTGGCAGGGCTCGTCCGGCACCGCAGTCCCTCTTAGTCGTTCTCCACTATGACACCCGTCAAGCCGCCTCAGCGCCGCGGTTGTCGCCAGCATCGGATTGATCCGCGTCGAGCACCCCAGGGAGAGGGATTTCAATCGACGACACCACCCCGATTACATCCCGGAGACGCATGGAATCCGCAAACCAGCCCATGGCCTGCTCCGTATCACCGCGCCCTTCAGCATCACTGGCTTGGTCTTCATGGGCTTCAGCCAGCAATGCCAACCAACAAAGACAGCGCGCTTGAACCACCGACAAATCAAGGTCTGCAGGCTGGGAATCAGCGATCTGTTCGCTTTCCTGCTGAACAAGAAGACGCAAACGAAGGTCGTGAAGCTGGGTCATGGCGCCCGCCTGAGTGGACTAACACTAGCGGTGGTGAGCGAACTGGCCACCCCACCAGATGTAGCGTTGGCTACCGGCAGAAAAGCTCGTGACGGGGCTGGCGGGACTCGAACCCACGACCTACGGTTTAGGAAACCGTTGCTCTATCCGGCTGAGCTACAGCCCCAGATTCCTTAATTATGCCAACGAGGCATGATGAGGGCTGAAAGCAGGCGAGGTGGTTGCAATTGAATCGTTCGCGATTCAATTGAGGAAAGTCCGGGCTCCCCGATGGCCAGGCTTGCTGGGTAACGCCCAGTGCGGGTGACCGTGAGGAGAGTGCCACAGAAACACACCGCCGATGGCCGGTTCGCCGGCACAGGCAAGGGTGCAAAGGTGCGGTAAGAGCGCACCAGCAGCATCGAGAGGTGCTGGCTCGGTAAACCCCGGCTGGGAGCAAGGCCAAGGAACGATGGCTGGCCATCTGCCCCGTTCCGCTTTATGCGCCGCTCGAGGCCGTCGGCAACGGCGGTCCCAGATAGATAACCACCCACCCTCTGCAGACCAACCTCTGTGGTGGTGTGAACAGAACCCGGCTTATGTCCTGCTTTCACCCCTAATCCAGTCAGGCATTGGACAGCACACGAACAAACAAACTGCTGGAGCTGCTGCAGACGATTGGCCTGCAAGAGCTCAACAGCTCCAAGCTGCTGAGCCTGGTGGACGAAGCACTCATCCACGTATCTGCCGGCCGAAGCAAAAACTTTGAACGGCTGGAATTCCTCGGCGATGCCGTGCTGCGCCTAGCTGCCACGGAGTTCATCGACCAGCAATACCCCAACCTCCCTGTGGGCCGCTGCTCGAGTTTGCGGGCTCAACTGGTGAGTGACCGTTGGCTGGCACAACTGGGGGAGCAGCTTCAGCTGGAATCCTTCCTTGTGCTGGGACCTAAAGCACTGGGGGATGCGGCCGCACAAGCAACCCTCCAGGCCGATGCCACCGAGGCGCTGATCGGTGCGATCTACAGCGGCAGCGGCAACAACTTAGAGCCCATCCATCACTGGCTCACGCCCCATTGGCAACAAACCACAGCCGACGTTCTGGCCAGGCCCCATCTGTTCAACGGCAAAACCATGCTTCAAGAATGGAGCCAAGCCGAAGGCCTGGGATTGCCGAACTACACCACCACTGAGCAGAGCTCTCGCCACGGCGATCCGGAACGCTTCAAAAGCCGCGTAGAAGTGGGATCGCGATTAAGCGCCAATGGCTTCGGCCGATCTCGAAAAGAAGCGGAGCAAAACGCCGCCACGGAAGCCGTACAAAGGCTTCAAGACGTCGGTTCTGAGATCAACTCCGAATCTCCTAACAACACTCCACACTGATCACAGTGCTGCGCGTCGCGTCGATGACCTTGCCGACCGCATTGAGGACAGGGCACTCCAGCCAGCTGGTTCTGGTGGTGCTTCACCCCTGAGACGGTGAGAATCCCCGTTGGAATCGCAATGATGCCAAAGCCGAGCATCATCACAACCGAGGCCAACAACCGACCCAAAGCCGTCTGCGGCACCACATCGCCATAGCCAACCGTGGTCATCGTGACGATCGCCCAGTACACCCCTTTCGAAACCGTGTCGAACTGAGAGTTCGGACCAGCACTCTCGATTACAAAGATGGCGTAGCCCAGCACTACCTGCAGCAGGAACACAAAGAACAGGAACACACAAATGGTGCGTGCACTGCCGCGCAACGCCTGAGCCAACACTTTGGCTTCATCAATAAATTTGAGCAGCTTGAACACCCGCAAAATGCGGCCAAACTTGAACACCCACAGCAGCAATTCGCTGCGAACCTGAGGCACAAAAAAGAACAACACGGCGCTGAGATCAATCAAGCCGGTGAAGCTGAACAGGTACTTGCGCGGACTGGGCACCACCGCCAGGTGCAGCACAAAATCCGCAGCAAACACCGCCAAACAACTGTCTTGAACCAGATCGATCCAAAGCACCTCGGTTTGCTGCAACGCTGAATTGCCGAGGGGATTGGGCTCAAGGAGCAACACCACCACGCTGAGCAAAATCGCCCCGAAGATCACCAGGTTGTAGATCTTTCCGGCCGGGGTATTGGCCTCCAGAACCGTGGCGCGAAGCCGTTGCCGAAAACTGCGGTCAGACGCCATCAAAATCAGGCGGCCTGAAGGTCCTTCAGCCGCAAGGTCACCAGCTTGTCCCAGTTGCCCCCTTCAAACAGCACGGCTGCGCGATCGCCACTGATCCGCTGCACAAAACCGGTGTAGCCGTTGTAAATCGAGGTGACGTCTTGCACGGTCACCGTGGAGCCAGGAAGAATTGGAGCAGCTGCGGACGCCATGGCTCGATCACGGACGGGTCTGGCGCCATTATCAACAAAGCAACCCCCGATGGCATGGCCGACAGCGAGGAATGGCTCGAAGAATGGCTCACGGTGGGAAAAATTGTGGGGGTTCAAGGGTTGCAAGGGGAACTACGGGTGAATCCCGCCAGCGACTTCCCAGAACGCTTCACCGTGCCGGGTCCTCGCTGGGTGCGCAGCAAAGGCTCCCCTCCACGGGAAATGCAACTGAAAACAGGGCGTCAGCTGCCAGGCAAAAGCCTGTTTGTGGTGCGCCTCGACAGCGTTGACAACCGCGATGCGGCAGAAGCCCTGGTGGGAAGCGATTGGATGGTTCCCGCCGACGACCGACCACAACTCGGTGAGGGGGAGTTCCACTTGCTGGACTTGGTTGGTCTCGAGGCACGCCTCAGCCCGGACAGCGACCCCATCGGCACCGTGACCGATCTGATCAGTGGAGGAAACGACTTGCTGGAGATCAAGCGAACCGATGGCAGCAAGTTGCTCATTCCCTTCGTGGAGGCGATTGTTCCCGAGGTTCATCTCAAGGACGGCTGGCTCTTGCTGACCCCACCGCCTGGGCTGATGGATCTTTAACCAGGCCTCGACACACTCACCCCAAGCAAGCGAATCTGGAGCAGAGACACGCTCAGGACATCTTGGCTGCCACACCCCTGATTCCTGTGATCCTCTGCGGCGGAACCGGTACTCGGCTTTGGCCGCTGTCGCGCGCCAGTTACCCCAAGCAGTATTGGCCGTTGAGTGGTGATGGCGACGCCACCTTGCTGCAGCAAACCCAGCAGCGACTCGAGGGGCTGGAGGCACTGGCGGCTCCCTTGCTGATCTGCAATGAAGACCACCGCTTCATCGTGGCGGAGCAAATGCGCCAACTGGGCATTGAACCCAACGCGATCCTGTTGGAGCCAATGGGACGCAACACCGCTCCAGCAGTGACCGTGGCAGCACTACAAGCCACCGCTGATGGCGATGACCCCCTCTTGCTGGTGCTGGCGGCGGACCATCTGATCCGCAATGCCGAACAGTTCCGCGCCGCCGTTGCCGCTGGGAGGCCGGCCGCAGAAGCGGGCCGTTTAGTGACCTTTGGCATCGTGCCTACGGCTCCGGAGACCGGATACGGCTACATCGAAGCAGCCAAAGACTTCAACGCTGGAGAGCTGAAGGATGTTCCGATCGCGCGATTTGTCGAAAAACCGGATCAAGCAACCGCAGAGCAGTTCTTAGCGACCGGCCGTTTCACCTGGAATAGCGGCATGTTCCTGTTCCGTGCCAGCGCCATGCTGGCAGAACTGGACCGCCTCAACCCCGAGGTGGTGAGTTGTTGCCGGGCGGCCCTGGAGCAGGACACCGCCGACCTGGAGTTTCTGCGCTTGGAACGGGAAGCCTTTGCTAAGTGCCCAAATGTGGCCATCGACGTGGCCGTGATGGAAAAGACAGAACTGGGCTCCGTGCTGCCCCTGGATGCGGGCTGGAGCGATGTGGGGAGTTGGAGTGCCCTCTGGGAGACATCCGATCGCGACGGCGATGGCAACGTTCTACAGGGACGGGTGATCTCCCAAGGCAGCCGCAACTGCTATCTCCGCAGCGAGCACCGGTTGGTGGTGGGGCTGGGCGTGGAGAACCTGGTGGTGGTGGAAACGGATGATGCCGTTCTCATCGCAGATCGATCCCAGGCCCAAGCGATCAAAACCGTGGTGAAGCAACTCGAGGCCGACGGCAGTCCAGAGGGAAAAGCGCACCGCAAGATCTACCGCCCGTGGGGCCACTACACCGGGGTGACAGAAGGGGACCGTTGGCAGGTGAAACGCATTTCCGTAAAACCAGGAGCCAGTTTGTCGCTGCAAATGCACCACCATCGAGCCGAACACTGGGTGGTCGTGAAGGGCACGGCGCTTGTGGAACGCGACGGCAGTGAGCAACTGGTGGGTGAAAACCAAAGCACATATATCCCAATGGGATGCCGGCACCGTCTCTCCAACCCTGGCCGCATCCCAGTGGAGCTCATCGAAGTGCAGAGTGGCGAGTACCTCGGTGAAGACGACATCTTGCGCTTCGAAGACCGCTATGGCCGCAGTGATCTAAGCCTCTTACAAAATTAACGATGCCAAAGCACACTCAACGGGTCGCTCTGATTACGGGCATCACAGGACAAGACGGCAGTTACTTAGCAGAACTCCTTTTAGAGAAGGGATACATCGTGCATGGCATCAAGCGCAGGGCCAGTAGTTTCAATACGAGTCGCATTGATCATCTTTACCAAGATCCCCACGCGAAAAACCAAAATCTCGTTCTTCACTATGGAGACCTCACCGACAGCAGCAATCTCATTAAAATTATTCAAGACATTCAACCGGATGAGATCTACAACTTGGGCGCACAAAGCCACGTAGCAGTGAGCTTTGAGGCCCCTGAATACACCGCCAATTCAGATGCTCTTGGCACACTACGAATTCTTGAAGCCGTTCGACTCTTAGGACTGGATAATAAAACACGAATTTATCAAGCATCAACCTCAGAGCTTTACGGAATGGTGCAAGAAACACCACAAAGCGAAACAACACCTTTTTATCCGCGAAGTCCCTATGGCGTCGCAAAACTCTACGCCTATTGGATTACCGTTAATTATAGAGAATCCTATGGAATGTATGCCTGCAACGGCATCTTGTTTAATCACGAATCACCACGTCGAGGTGAGACTTTTGTCACCCGAAAAATCACACGTGGACTTGCCCGTATTGATGCTGGACTTGAAGAATGTTTATTCATGGGAAATCTCGATTCCCTCAGAGATTGGGGTCATGCTCGCGATTACGTCGAAATGCAATGGCGAATGCTGCAACAAGACTCACCTGAGGATTACGTGATAGCAACAGGGAGACAGGAGTCGGTGCGCCGATTCATTGAACTCGCCGCTCGTGAACTCGGCTGGTGTATTAAGCCCGATGAATCAGCGTTGCTATGGGAAGGCGAAGGGCTCGAAGAATTTGGACGACGGCGCGACACTGGTGCTGTGGTGGTGAGAATCGATCCCCGCTACTTCCGACCAGCAGAAGTCGAAACACTTCTCGGCGACCCCACGAAAGCCAGGGAAAAACTTGGCTGGACTCCAGTTACAACCTTGGAGCAACTCGTCGCTGAGATGATTGGCCATGATCGCAACGAAGCCCGCAAGGAGGCCTATCTCCTTAAGAAAGGTTTTGATGTGGTTGGGCCTAGAGAGTGATGGCACTACTGAACTCAAATGACCAAATTTTTATAGCGGGTGCTCGCGGCATGGCTGGTGGAGCCATTGCTCGAGCGCTAGCAAACGCTGGTTATGGGAAATCAGCTCGAGACGGAGCACTCCTGACCCCATCCAGGACAGACCTCAACCTCCTTGATGCACGAGCTGTCAATAACTGGTTCGAGGCCAACAAACCCACAATTGTGGTTTTGGCTGCTGCAACCGTTGGAGGGATCCAAGCCAACACCACTCGGCCTGCCGATTTCTTGCTGCAAAACCTTCAGATTGAAACGAACGTCATCGAAACAGCTTGGCGGCATGGGGTGAGGCGACTGTTGTTTTTGGGAAGCAGTTGTATTTATCCAAAATTCTCAGAACAGCCAATCAGAGAGGAATCTCTCTTGAACGGCTCGCTCGAACCTACGAATGAGTGGTATGCCATCGCCAAAATTGCCGGAATTAAATTAGGAGAGGCCTTGCGTTTGCAGCACGGCTTTGACGTCATCAGCTTGATGCCAACCAATCTCTATGGCCCTGGCGACAACTACGACCCCACCGGGAGCCATGTTCTACCTGCAATGATTCGTCGCTTTCAAGAAGCTACTGATCAGAATTTGAAGAGCGTGACCTGCTGGGGCAGCGGGACACCACTTAGAGAGTTTTTGCATGCTGATGATCTTGGATCCGCCTGCCTTTTTGCATTAGAAAATTGGGATCCTTCCCACCCAAGTGCCCCAAAAGACGACCAAGGAAAACCTCTGGCATTCTTGAATGTTGGTACTGGTTTTGATCTATCAATCAAAGAATTGGCTGAACAGGTTGCTCGAATTGTTGGATACAAAGGCTCCATCGAATGGGATGCAAGCAAACCCGACGGAACGCCCAAAAAACAACTGAATGTGAGCCGGCTCACCAATCTTGGTTGGACGCCAAAAATCCCCCTTGAACAGGGATTGCCCTTAGCCATCGAAGACTTCAGACAGCGACGCTCGATGGGGCTGTTACGTAGCTAGTTATTCAACGGTGACGCTCTTGGCCAAGTTGCGGGGTTGATCCACATCCAAACCGCGATGGGCAGCAATGTGATAACTGAGCAACTGCATCGGAATCACGGTGAGTAGGGGGCTGATCCACTCACTCATCGCGGGCACCTTTAACAGCTCATCAAACAACGCCGTATCGGGTCCCTCTGGCGCCACACCAATCAGCTGGGCATCGCGAGCCTTGGCCTCCTGAGCGTTACTGAGCACCTTGTCGAACACCAGGCCAGGAACGGCAATCGACACCACGGGGACCTGGGCATCCAACAGCGCAATCGGTCCGTGTTTCATCTCGCCAGCGGGATACCCCTCGGCGTGGATGTAACTGATCTCTTTGAGCTTGAGGGCACCTTCCAAGGCAATCGGATAGTTAATGCCCCGACCCAGGAAAATCACGGCCTGGGTGGTGGCAAAGCGATAGGCCAACGCAGCACACCGCTGATCATGCAGATCGACGAGTGTCCGCAAGTGTTCTGGAAGCGCGCGCAATTCGTCAGCCAATGCCTCAATCTCTGATGCTGAACGGCTGCCGCGATTGGCTGCGAAAGCCATCGCGAGGCCGTAGAAGGCCAAGAGCTGCCCCAGGAATGTTTTAGTAGCGGCAACCCCCACCTCAATGCCAGCACCGATGTCGAGGATGTGGGGCACCTGACGGGAGAGGGAGCTTTCGGCTCGGTTGGTGATTCCCAGCTGTCGTGGGGCATAGGCCGGATCGCCATGGGCTACGCGACGCTTGGCCTCCATAGCAAGAGCGGCCAAGGTGTCGGCGGTTTCCCCCGACTGGGTGACACCGATGGTGAGCGTGTTGGGCGCTAAGGGCGGCGGGGAGTAGCGAAATTCACTGGCGTAGTACACCGCCGTTGGCACACCGGCGAACTGTTCCAGCAGGTAGGCGCCCACCATGGCGGCGTGGCGACTGGTGCCACAGGCCAGGATTTCGATTCGCTCGATGCCCTCGTAAAACAAAGCTTCGAAGGGAAGGGCCACGGGCATTTGCTCGGTCAGCCCTTGAGGCAAGTGACGGGCCACCCAAAGCTCGGCTGTTTCTGGCTGCTCATGAATCTCCTTGAGCATGAAATGGCGAAATTCGCGCTTATCCGCGACGTGATCGGTGCCGGTGAGCAGGGTTGGCATCCGCTGCTGACGCTCACCTTGCGCGTCGTAGAGCTCCACTCCCAACGGCGATAGCAGGGCCACTTCACCGTCTTCCATCGGAAGAATCGTGCGCGTAAACCCGGCCAATGCAGGGGTATCACTGGCACAGAGAAACTCGCCTTCTCCTAAGCCGATCAGCAATGGCGCTGCCTTTCGGGCCACAACCAAAGCACCCGGTGTTTGGTCCCAAATCACGGCCAGGGCATAGGCCCCCTGCAACTGGGGGAGTACCGCTTGCACCGCATGAAGCAACACAGCTCCACTGGGGGTTTCGCCGACAGCCAGCCGTCTACTCAGTTCTACACCGATCAAATGGGGGATCACCTCGGTGTCGGTTTCTGACAGGAACACCGCCCCATCCGCCTCAAGCGCCTCCCGCAGGTTGCGGTGGTTTTCGATAATGCCGTTCTGCACCACCGCCACGGATCCATCCCCATTGCAATGGGGATGGGCGTTGCGCTCTTCCGGTTTGCCATGGGTGGCCCAGCGGGTATGGCCAATGCCGCACTGGCCAAAAGCACCTTGGGCCTCCACTCGAGCCGTGAGATTGACGAGCTTTCCCTTGGCTTTCAAACAGGTGAGCCGCCCTTTGGCATCCACCGTGGCGATCCCTGCAGAGTCATAACCCCGGTATTCCAACTGACGTAATCCGTCGAGCAGCTGCGGTGCCGCTTCACGGGAACCAATAAGGGCAACAATTCCGCACATATAAAAAAAGCCCGGCGATTGCCGGGCTGAGCTTATGGCTTCAAAACCAAAAAATCAGTAGGCCAAGCCCATGGAGCGGGTTGTTTCATCGCCCAAGTAGACGCGAATGCTGAGGAAGTCTGTGGGGCAAGCGGTTTCACAACGCTTGCAACCCACACAGTCTTCTGTGCGAGGAGAGGATGCGATCTGGCCGGCTTTACAGCCATCCCAGGGCACCATCTCGAGCACGTCGAGGGGACAAGCCCGCACGCACTGAGTGCATCCAATGCAGGTGTCGTAGATCTTGACGGCGTGGGACATGTGCCCGGTGCGAACAAACACTTGTGCAAAACGTACCTGCCCCTCATCCCCCATAGACAGCAGCCGTCACCGTTGTTAACGACCGAGGCATCCAAGACGAGGGAATCAGAGGGCTTACTCGTAAGATGCAGCGTCCCGTTGACCCGTTGCCACGGCCATGTCCCAGGAAGCGATCCTTGAGAAAGTCCGATCGATCGTCGCGGAGCAGCTCAGCGTCGATGCCGGAGAAGTGAAGCCGGAATCCAACTTCCAAAACGACCTGGGTGCTGACTCGCTCGACACCGTTGAACTCGTGATGGCGTTGGAAGAAGCCTTCGATATCGAGATCCCCGACGAATCCGCTGAAGGCATCCTCACCGTCGGCGACGCCGTCAAGTACATCGAAGACAAGCAGGCCTGAGGATCGGCATGGTGGAGGGTCTCCATCGCGTCGTCATCACCGGTCTCGGCGCGGTTACACCGATCGGCAACACGGTTCAGGACTACTGGAACGGGTTGACCTCAGGACGCAACGGCGTCGATGGGATCACCCTGTTCGATGCCTCAAACCACGCCTGTCGCTTTGCAGCAGAAGTGAAAGCATTTGATCCCGCTGGCTTGATCGAGCCCAAGGACGCCAAACGCTGGGATCGCTTCTGCAAATTTGGAGTGGTGGCCGCCAAGCAAGCCATCGCCCACGCAGGTTTGGAGATCACGGATGCCAACGCGCACCGGATTGGCATGATCATTGGCTCCGGCGTTGGCGGCTTGCTGACGATGGAAACCCAGGCCCACGTCTTGGAGGGCAAAGGACCGGGACGGGTGAGTCCGTTCACGGTGCCGATGATGATTCCCAACATGGCCTCAGGGCTTGCTGCGATTGCGCTTGGCACCAAGGGGCCCAGCTCTGCCGTGGCGACGGCCTGTGCCGCCGGCTCGAATGCCATTGGCGACGCCTTCCGTTTGCTCCAGCTCGGCAAAGCCGATGCGATGGTTTGCGGTGGCGCGGAATCGGCGATTACCCCCCTTGGGGTCGCTGGATTCGCAAGCGCCAAAGCCCTGTCGTTCCGCAACGACGACCCCACCACCGCGAGTCGCCCGTTCGACAAAGAGCGGGATGGCTTTGTGATTGGCGAAGGGGCCGGCATTCTGGTGCTGGAAACCCTGGAGCACGCCCAAACCCGTGGTGCCAATGTTCTTGGCGAAGTGATCGGCTACGGGATGACCTGCGATGCCCACCACATCACCTCTCCAACCCCAGGCGGAGTCGGTGGTGCTGAAGCCATGCGCTTGGCCATGGACGATGCCGGCATCACTGCAGACGCGGTGGATTACGTGAATGCCCACGGCACCAGCACCCCCGCCAACGACAAAAACGAAACCTCGGCGATCAAAAGCGCCCTCGGATCGCGTGCCCTGCAAATTCCCGTGAGCTCGACGAAATCGATGACTGGCCACCTTCTTGGTGGATCCGGTGGTATCGAAGCCGTCGCTTGCGTGCTAGCTCTGCAGCACGGAATCGTCCCACCGACGATCAATCACAGAACTCCAGATCCCGATTGTGATTTGGATGTCGTGCCCAACACCGCCCGAGATCAGACATTGGCAACTGTGTTGTCCAACTCCTTCGGGTTTGGCGGCCACAACGTCTGCCTTGCGTTCCGACGCTTCAGCTGAACGGGATTCCCGTTTATGCATCAAACTCTCCCCAACTTTTCCCTTTAACCCCATGGTCGCTGCGCCCGCATCCCTCGACACCCTCTGCATCAACAGCATTCGGATGCTGGCGGTCGATGCGATCAACAAGTCCAACAGCGGCCACCCCGGCTTGCCCATGGGCTGTGCACCGATGGGCTATGCGTTGTGGGACAAGTTCCTGAATCACAACCCAAAGAACCCCAAATGGTTCAACCGCGACCGCTTCGTGCTGTCGGCCGGACACGGCTGCATGCTGCTGTATGCGCTACTGCACCTCACCGGCTACGACTCGGTGAGCATCGACGACATCAAGCAGTTCCGTCAGTGGGGATCGAAGACCCCTGGGCACCCCGAAACCTTTGAAACCCCCGGCGTTGAAGTGACGACCGGCCCCCTGGGTGCTGGTATCGCCAACGCTGTGGGCCTCGCGATTGCTGAATCCCACCTCGCCGCCAAGTTCAACAAGCCCGACGCCACCCTCGTCGATCACTACACCTATGTGGTGATGGGCGACGGCTGCAACCAGGAAGGCATTTCCTCGGAAGCCTGCTCCCTGGCAGGACACCTCAAGCTGGGCAAACTGATCGCCCTGTACGACGACAACCACATCACGATTGACGGCCGCACCGACGTGTCGTTCACCGAGGACGTGCTGAAGCGCTACGAAGCCTATGGCTGGCATGTGCAGCACGTAGCGGACGGAAACACCGACGTCGATGCCATCTCCAAGGCAATCGCAGCGGCCAAGGCAGTGACAGATAAGCCATCGATCATCAAGGTGACCACCACCATCGGCTACGGCTCCCCCAACAAAGCCGACACCGCAGGTGTTCATGGTGCTGCTCTTGGCGCAGAAGAAGCTGAGCTCACCCGCAAGCAGTTGGGCTGGAGCTACGGCCCCTTCGAGGTTCCGCAGGAAGCCTACGACCAGTTCCGTAGTGCAATCGAGCGTGGCGCCAGCAAAGAAGCCGAGTGGAACCAAACCCTCGCCGCCTACCGCACTAAATTCCCCACAGAAGCCGCCCAATTCGAGCGGATGCTTCGCGGTGAACTTCCCGAAGGTTGGGAGAAGAGCTTGCCGACTTACACCCCAGACGACGGTGGACTTGCCACCCGCAAGCACTCGCAGATTTGCTTGGGTGCCTTAGGTCCGAACATTCCTGAGTTAATTGGAGGCTCCGCGGACCTCACCCACTCCAACTACACCGACATCAAGGGCGAAACGGGCTCCTATCAACCTGAATCACCGGAGAAGCGCTACTTGCACTTCGGTGTTCGCGAGCATGCCATGGCCGCCATCCTCAACGGCATTGCTTATCACGACAGTGGTTTGATCCCCTACGGCGGCACCTTCTTGGTGTTTGCCGACTACATGCGCGGCTCCATGCGCCTTTCGGCCTTGAGCATGCTGGGTGTGATCTATGTGCTGACGCACGACTCAATCGGTGTGGGAGAAGACGGCCCGACCCACCAGCCAATCGAAACGATCCCTTCACTGCGGGCGATGCCTGGGATGTTGGTGTTCCGCCCCGGAGACGGCAACGAAACCAGCGGCGCCTACAAGCTGGCGATTCAAAACCGCAAACGTCCCAGCTCACTGTGCCTCAGCCGTCAGGGCATGGCCAACCAAGCCAACTCGTCGATCGACAAGGTTGCACTTGGTGGTTACGTGCTCGAAGACTGCGCTGGGACCCCCGATCTGATCCTGATCGGCACCGGCACCGAGCTGGACCTCTGCGTCCAGGCCGCTAAGCAGCTCACCGCTGATGGCAAGAAGGTCCGCGTCGTTTCAATGCCTTGTGTCGAACTATTCGACGAACAGGCCGATGCTTACAAGGAAGAGGTGCTCCCCAACGCTGTTCGCAAACGGATCGTGGTAGAAGCAGCTGAATCGTTCGGTTGGCACCGTTTCATCGGACTCGATGGCGACAGCATCACCATGAATCGCTTTGGTGCTTCAGCTCCAGGCGGAACCTGTTTAAAGGAGTTTGGGTTTACTGTGGACAATGTTGTCGCCAAATCCAAGGCGCTGCTGGGCTGAGTTACACAACCAGGCTTCGATAAATACACATATAAGCCCTTCAAATCGAAGGGCTTTTTCTATGAAAGCCCATATCAAAACTGGCCATTTGGCTTGATGCGTCAATCAACAAAAAAGCCCGGCTCCTAATAACGAAGCCGGGACGCCTATAAGAATCGTACAAAAGGCCGAATAATTTATTCAGCCTTATCAAGTTTTACTGAGGCAAGTTCAGCGGCACCCTGTGACTCAAGAACTTTTTGAAGCCCTTCGAGATCTTCATCCGTGATCTTGGTTTGCATCGGACAGTGCTTCGGACCGCACATCGAGCAAAACTCTGCTTGCTTATAGATGTCTGCAGGCAACGTCTCGTCGTGATACTCCTTCGCCCTTTCTGGATCTAATGACAACTCAAATTGTTTGTTCCAATCAAAGGCATAACGTGCGCGGCTCAATTCATCATCGCGATCACGAGCACCAGGGCGGTGACGGGCAATATCTGCCGCATGCGCAGCAATTTTGTAAGCAATCAGTCCCTCACGAACATCCTCTGCATTCGGAAGACCAAGATGCTCTTTTGGAGTCACATAACAGAGCATCGCAGTGCCGTGCCAGCCAGCCATTGCTGCACCGATCGCAGAGGTGATGTGGTCATAACCAGGTGCAATATCAGTCACCAATGGTCCAAGAACATAGAAGGGTGCCTCATTGCACTCTTCCATTTGTTTTTTCACGTTGAATTCAATCTGATCCAAAGGCACATGACCTGGCCCTTCAACCATGACCTGTACATCGTGCTTCCAAGCCCGCCGCGTTAACTCTCCAAGAGTTTTGAGCTCGGCCAGTTGCGCAGCATCAGAAGCATCATGTTGGCAACCGGGCCGCAGTGAATCCCCCAAAGAGAACGTGCAGTCGTAGCGCTTAAAAATTTCGCAAATATCGTCAAAGCGAGTGAACAAAGGATTTTGACGGTGGTGGTACAACATCCACTGCGCCAAAATCCCACCACCACGACTCACAATGCCTGTGATTCGACCCTTCACCTTAGGTAGATGTTCAATTAGCAGACCCGCATGAATCGTCTGATAGTCAACTCCCTGCTGGCAGTGCTTCTCAATAATGTGGAGAAAATCATCTTCATCCAACTTTTCAATCGAACCATGCACACTTTCCAGCGCTTGATAAACAGGAACTGTTCCAATCGGAACGGGAGATGCACCAATGATTGCGGTACGTACCTCGTCGAGATTCACACCACCTGTGGATAAATCCATGACGGTGTCAGCGCCATATTTCACCGCCAGCTTCAGCTTGTTCACCTCTTCCGCGGCATCGGAAGCATTCGGGGAAGCACCGATATTCGCGTTCACTTTGCAGCTACTGGCGATGCCAATCGCCATTGGCTCCAAATTCGTGTGATTGATGTTGGCGGGGATGATCATGCGACCACGCGCCACCTCCTCCATGATTAACGATTCGGGCAGGTTCTCCCTCTTGGCCACATAGGCCATCTCTTCAGTGACCACACCCTTGCGGGCGTAATGCATCTGAGACACATTCGCTTGGCCCTTGCGAGCAGAAACCCATTGAGTACGCATGTGATTGGCTGCAACTGAATTGCCAGGAGCCAGCCAAACGGCCGCAGATCACATCGTTCACTTCCCTTCGCCGGTGTTAACCGAATCAGGTTCCGAGGGTGTGATCTCAGCCCCGCACATAAAAATGTGTGGGGCACCCCTAGTGGTTCTTAAAAACTAGCAACAGCCCCGCAATGAAATATTTAGCTGACCTGAAGACCGTTCAATGCTGCCGCAACAACCCGGTGATCAACGTCCTGCTGCAGCGGCTGTAAAAGAGCTCGGGCTTCTGCACCAATCGGTTTGTTGATGCCATCCCGCACAATTCGACCAAGAATCTCCGCACCACTCACCCGAACCGTGCCATCACCATCGGTAATCGCCGCTTGAGCTAGTTCGAGTAACCAGATGAGCTTGATCTCAGGCTGTTCCGCCAAGGCCGAAAGAATGCTGCAACGCACCAGCCAGGCACCATCTGCTGTAAACGTCGCTTGAAGCAAAGGCCAGGAACGCTCGACGCCATAACTGGCTAAGGCATTCGCGGCTTCCGCTCGAACATTTGGATCTTCGTCCGAACCCAGCAAACGACTTAAAACATCCCAACCCTGTTCAGTGCGTTTGTAACCCAGGCCACTACAACTAAGAGAACGCACAAGGAAGGGTTTTTGCTCTGTGCCTAGAACTAACAACGGCACTGCATCCTCCGCTTCGCAGAACCGCAGCTGGGTTAGCGCTGGCATTGCCCTGACTGGATCTCCACTGGCAATTGCATCCCTTAGGGCACCTAGATCGGGTTGTGGGCTGGCCTCAGTCATCCATCACCATCCTGAACACGCGACCGCTTCAAATTTGCGAACAGCCTGGCGCGTCGACGACGTCGTCCGAGGCCAGAACTCACGATGAGGGCCGATCCCACGACCGCGACAGGCAGAGCCTGAACCCTGTCATTCCCATCGCGTTGCTGTGCAGCAACAACAGCAAGCACGATCAACAACGGTGCTCCCAATGACAGCCAAGCCACCACACGCTCCACTTTCATCAGCCGCCGTACTCCGCCATCCAGGCCAAGAGTGTTGCGGCCAACACCTCGATACCTACGGCAAGGGCTGTGTCATCGAGTGCAAAGGCTCCGTTATGCAGGGGGGCGCAGCCATCCGGACCTGCCACCCCCAGCCGCATCATCATTCCAGGCACATCTCGCAGCAACTCTGCGAAATCCTCCGCACCCAAGGATGGTTGCTCTACAGGCACTACCCGATCTCGACCCAGTCGATCGATCGCACAGCGTTCGAGAAGGTTGGTGAGGGCAACATCGTTATCCACTGGCGGCGCAATGCAGCGATAGCGCACCTCAGCACTGCCTCCACAACCCGCACAAATGGCTTGAACCGTGTCTTCAATCCAACCGGGCAGCATCGCGTGCTGATCTAAATCCAAACAACGCACCGTGCCCAACAAGCGAACTTGGTCAGCAATCACATTGAAAGCCCTACCCCCTTCTACTTTTCCAAAACTCACTACCACCGGCTGTAGAGCATCCAACCGACGGCTGATCGCCTGCTGCAACTCGGTGACCACCTTTGCAGCCATCCAGATGGCATCCACCGACTGATGGGGTCGGGCCCCATGGCCCCCTTCTCCTCGCACAAGAATCTCCAGCTCTCCAGCCGCGGCCGTTAGACAACCGCGACGGATCCCCACAATCCCAGCCGGCAAATTGGGGACCACGTGAATGCCAAACAGAGCATCCAATCCCTTGGTCGCCCCCGCATCCCGCATCCAAATAGCCCCCTGAGCTATCTCTTCAGCCGGTTGAAAAAGGAGGCGCACTCGCGCCTGCAATGACGGCAAGGCCGCCAAGAGCCTGGCCACCCCCAGCCCCGTACAAGTGTGCAGATCATGGCCACAGGCATGCATCACCCCCTGAGACTTAGAGGCATAGGGCAAGCCCGTGCGTTCCTCCACAGGAAGGGCATCCATATCAACGCGCAATCCAACGATGGGCCCTTGATTGGGCCCCAATTCGGCAACAACCCCTGTGCGGCCGACGCCCTCTTGAACCCGCCAACCCAAGCTCCGCAGCTCTCCAGCCACCAACGCTGCCGTCTGATGCTCTTCTCCACTGAGTTCCGGATGCGCATGCAAGTGCTGGCGCAATTCGAGTAACTCGGGCAACTCCTGCCCCAAACGATCCAAAGGAGAGCTCAACACATCCATCTCAAGACTTCTCCAAAGCCAAAAAAGCCATCAGGTCTTGGGTGGGCTGGGGTGGCCAGCGACGCACATCCACCAACCAATCTGCCTGGCGATAGCGCTGATCCAGCCCCGCCGCCGCGGCCCAATTGCTTTCGGCTTCTCCGGCAGAACCCTGACGCCACAGCAAACCACTTAAGGCAGCTCTGGCATCGGCAAAGAGGGGATAACGCCTGATCAACTTGCGCAACTCCAGCTCCGCCCAGGCCAGATCACCCTGTTGCCAGGCAGCCAAGGCCTCACTGGAACGGGCCATCGCAAAGCCCGGCCGAGCAAGGGAAGCCTGCCCATACAAATCGCGAGCTCCATCCCAATCCCCTTCGGAGCCACGAACATTGCCGAGGTTGTACAGGGCGGACGCATCGTCCGGCTGCCGTTCAAGGATCCAGAGATAGTCGGCAGCAGCAGCTGACCAATCTCGCAATGCTTCCTCCGCAGTGCCGCGGTTCAGATGCGGATCGGCCTCATCTGGGGCCAACTCAATCGATCGAGTTTGATCCTCAATCGCGCCGTCAAGATCGCCAAGCGCCAGCCGCACATTGCCACGGTTGCTCAAGGCCGCCGCATCTTGAGGGGACTGCTCCAACACCCGATCCCATAGCGGTAGAGCTTGAACAAAATCACCCGATCGGCTCGCATTTAAAGCCTGTTCATAAAGACCCTTTAGATCCAATGCGAGGGCGGACCAGGGCCAGATCAAGCTCACCGCCAGAAAGCCAACCAACCACCGCTTCATGCGGCCTCCGCGATATGCGAACGCGCAGCATCGGTGACCATGCGTCCCCGCGGTGTACGAACCAGTAAGCCCTGCTGGAGCAAAAATGGTTCGACAACTGTTTCCAACGTGACGGGGTCTTCGCCCAAGGCCGCCGCCAGTGTTTCAAGCCCAACGGGGCCTCCTCCATGCTGATCCATCAACATGGCGAGCAAGCGACGGTCACTGGCATCAAGGCCACGGTGATCCACGCGATGCAGGCTGAGCGCTTCCGCCACCATCGCGTCATCAATCGTTCCCTTTCCCTGGCGCACACTGGCCACATCCCGGACGCGACGCAGCAGACGGTTCGCGATCCGCGGTGTCCCTCGGCATGAGGCGGCAATACGAGCACAGGCATCAAACGTGAGATCCACCGACACCAACTCGGCGGTTCGAGCCACAATCGCTTCAAGATCGGTTTGGCCGTAAAACTCCAAACGCTGAATCAAGCCAAAGCGATCACGCAACGGAGAGCTCAAGGAACCTGCCCTCGTTGTGGCACCCACGAGAGTGAAGGGCGGAAGATCCAAAGTGCGGGTTCGGGCCGTGCTGCCCTTCCCAACCGTGAGATCCAGGCGACGATCCTCCATCGCTGGATAGAGAAGCTCCTCGGCTACCCGCGAAAGCCGATGGATCTCATCAATAAAGAGCAGATCTCGCGGCTGGAGATTCACGAGTAAACCAACGATGTCGCGCGGTCGCTCCAACGCTGGGGCACTGGTGATTCGACAGTTCACCCCAAGCTCCTCAGCAAGCACCAATGCCATGGTGGTTTTTCCCAGCCCAGGCGGGCCATAGAGCAGCACGTGGTCGAGGGCTTCACCACGGCCCAGCGCCGCCTCAACAGCGATGCCCAACACCTGCTTGAGCTCGCTTTGGCCGATGTACTCCGATAGGCGTTTCGGCCGCAAGCTGTCTTCCGGTCGAATCACCTGTTCTTCAGGAGCTGGCTGCGGATCCACCAACGCTGTTTCGCGACAAGGGGACTTGCGACCGGAGCTGGAAGAGACAATCGCCATGGGGCAAGGCTACCCAGGCCTGGATAGCCTCGGTAGACGCATGCAATGTCATGGCAAAAGGAGGAGTCAAAAAAGCCGCCGCTGCCGCCGCCAGGGCCGCCGCAAACCGGCTCATGGCCGACAACCGCCAGGCTCGGCATCAGTACGAAATCCTCGAAACCCTTGAAACAGGCATCGAGCTCGTTGGCACTGAAGTGAAATCAATCCGCAATGGCAAAGCAAATCTCCGCGATGGTTTTTGCCTGATTCGCAACGGAGAACTGCAACTTCACAACGTGCACATCTCCCCCCATAGCCACGCGAGCGCTTATTTCAATCACGACCCCTTACGAACGCGAAAGCTGCTCGCCCACCGTCGTGAGATCGACAAGCTACGGGGGCAATTAGACAAAAAAGGACTCGCTCTCATCCCCCTGAACATTCACTTGAAAGGTTCCTGGATCAAGATCACAATTGGGGTTGGCAAAGGCCGTAAGTTGCACGACAAACGCGCCGCTGATAAGGAAAAACAATCAAAAAAAGAGGTTCGTTCTGCCATGGCCAAATATCAATAATTTTTAGATCTATTTTTAATTTTTACAATTCAATTCCTGAAGAAATCGATTCCAAAACGGAAACGATTCGACTCACTCCCCCGTTGCTGGGTCTGGAATTGGTTCAGCCTCAACTTCAGGCAATGGCACCCGCCGGCGCCGCTCGAGTACAGGCTTTTGTTGGCGCGACCGCGGTTGATCAGCCCGACAAGACAACGTGAAAGATCCCGACGAGACTCCGTCATTGGTGATCAACACCTGAACGGGAGAACCAAGGTCCGGCTGAAGCGTTGAAACCCGCAAGGGTCCCCGCTCCGCCCTGACCTCGCCGTCAGCGCCGAACACGGTCATTTCCATCAGTGGAGTGCCATTGATGCCAAGCACAAGGCCTGCACCAGCAGGCACAACAACGGAGATCAAGCGTGCGCCCCCTGCTGGAATCCGCAACGACAGATTCGTTGCAATCCGCGGCCGAGCTTTCACCTGCTCAATCTGAACATCGCGAAGGCTCTCAATCGCTGCCGCATACCAAAGTTGGCGATAGGGCTCTTGCGGTTGCCGCCCTCGGGCATCGCCAGGCAAGAGGTCTCGGGCACCGGCACTCACCAGCTGCTCCACTGCGCGAGGGGTAACACCCTGTTTCACCAACGCTGCGCGCTGCTCACTCCAATCGGCCTGCTTGAGGCTCCCCAGCCGTGAGCGCAACGTTGGAGGCAGCTGTTCTATCCGCGCCAACCAATCTTCGGCCAGATCGTTCCAAACCCGACGCAGCGGTGCATCCTCCAAATCGTCGGATGGCAAACGTCCCCCTCGCTCGGGAAAACGATCCAAAACGGCGGTGTTCGCCAACTTCAAGAACCAAGTGCGGTCCACCTGAAGGGCCCTCAGACGACTCAGCAACTGCTGGCGTTCATCCACTTCCGCCGGTGGAAGGCTTGCGGTCTGGGGCTGTCCCACCACATCAGTTGCCGTTGAGGGCGCCTTACCAGGGGCGGCCTGACGCGACAACAGAAACCAACCGATCGCGGAACCCACCAGGGCAGACAGTGCCAAGGCAGCCACCACAGGCCACAAACGGCCCTCAGCCCCCAATTCCCGTTCTTCAAGACGGCTCAGCCGACGCGAGGGCGTGGCCGCTGGCGTCAACGATGGAAGTGCTGGCTCAGTTGCAGTGATCGACGAGGGAGCCAGCGGGACAGTTCGATCCGCCCGGGCCATTGGACCCGACTGTTCAGGCATCGGCACCGATTTGAGGGCTGCCAGGACCGATGCCGCATCAGCAAAACGCCGCTGCGGATCTTCGCTCAAGAGCCGTTGCAGCACCTCTTTAAAGACATCCTTCAGCTGGAGCTGCTCAGGCCAGCACCACCCATCTTCAGAGGGGGAGATCAACTGTTCCGGCGGTCGTCCTGTGAGCAGCACAAGGGACGAAACCCCAAGACCGTGCAAATCCATCCACGCCGCACAGGCTTCTCCGCGGCCTTGGGCTCGGGGGGCATAGCCAGGCGTGGCCCCCGCCAAGGGCTCCTCCCCCTCCGCCTGCACCAAGCCAAAATCCAAGAGCACGGGCAACCCATCGGCGCTACGGCGCAACAGGTTGCGGGGATTCACATCACCGTGCACCAAGCCCCGGCCATGCACCACAGCCAACACAGGCAACAGCTGACGCAGCAACAGCAGCACCTCCCCAGGGCCAAACAGCATCTGACGTTGCTCCCGCTGTTGGAGCAATTGCGCGTAGCTCACACCCTCCTGCCAATCACGAACGGTCCAGAGGACCCCGTCCACCTCCAACTGCTCACCACATCGCGGAATTTGGGGATGCAAGATCGCTTGCAACAGAGGCCAGTGCCTCTGCAGGCGCTGTTTGGACGCGGGGCTCTCCAGCTGACGGATCACTACAGGGATCTCCCCCGCCAAAAGATCCACACCGCGCCACAGGGACCCCTGAACCGGATCAGGCCCAGAGAGGCGCTCCTCCAATCGGTAGCGCTCCACCAGCACTGTGCCGGTAACGCTCAAAATCCACGCTGCATCATTGGGGTGATGCTACCGAGGCTGAACTAGACGCCTTCAACTCTTAGGGTCTCGCAAGCTCTCCTTCACACCTTGCTGCTTGACACCCTGATGGAGGTGCGGCGTCGCAGTGAAGCCCTGATTGCAGGTCTTGAACCAGAAGATCTTGGCCTGCAGGGGATGGCAAACGCCAGCCCACCGAAATGGCATCTGGCGCACACCACCTGGTTCTTCGACACCTTTGTTCTTCAGCCGTATCTCACCGGCCATCGGCCCTGCGATCCCCGTTGGAGCTACCAATTCAATTCCTATTACGACTCAGTGGGGGAACGACACCCCCGTTCGGAGCGGGGCCTTCTGAGCCGGCCACCCATCCGCGAAATTCTCGAATGGCGTGCCGACGTTGACGCTGGGTTGACGCAATTGCTCGGCCAAGAACCAACGCCGGAACTCCGAACCCTGGTGGAGCTTGGGTTGCAGCACGAGCAACAGCACCAAGAGTTGTTGCTGATGGATCTGCTGGATGGATTCAGCCGGCAACCCCTGGAGCCCACCTACAGCGGTGATGCAGACCTCAAAACACGTACGAACCCACGCCAGTGGCTGGCATTTGAAGGAGGCATCTTGGAGATCGGTGCCCAGAACAACAGTTTTCATTTCGACAACGAAACCCCACGGCACAGGGTTTGGCTCGATCCATTTCAGATCAGCGATGAACTCATCAGCAATGCCGAGTACCAAACCTTCATCGACGACGGCGGGTACCAGCGTCCAGAACTCTGGATGAGTGATGGATGGGGCTTGGTGCGCCAACACGGCTGGACACAACCACGCTATTGGCGCGACGCGCACGACGAATTTGGCCTTGCCGGACGGCAGCGGCGAGATCCTGCAGCACCTGTGCGGCATTTGAGTTGGTTCGAAGCCGATGCCTTCGCCCGCTGGAGTGCGTGCCGTCTGCCAACAGAAGCGGAATGGGAGCATGCCTGCGCTCTCCATGGCCCAGCGATGCACCATGCCCATGGGGTGCTGTGGCAGTGGACCGCAAGTCCCTACCGTCCCTATCCCGGTTTCCGTCCGCCTCCGGGAGCCATCGGTGAATACAACGGCAAATTCATGAGCTCACAAATGGTGTTGCGGGGGAGCTGCTGGCTTACCCCCCCAGGCCATAGCCGAGACACCTACCGAAATTTCTTCCCCCCCTTCAGCCGTTGGATGGCGGCGGGAGTGCGGCTCGCCCGATGAGCATCGCAGTCATCGACCTCCACCCCGCCCCGACGGATCTCAAACGAGTTGTGCTGGAAGGACTCCAGCGACAACCTCGTCAATTGCCGGCGTGGCTGCTGTACGACGCTGAGGGCTCCCAGTTGTTCGCGGCGATTTGTGATCAGCCGGAATACAGCCTCACCCGCACCGAAATCGCCCTGCTCGAATCCCATGCGTCCGACATTGCTAGCGCTGTTGGATCTGGTGTGGTGGTGGAATTCGGCATTGGCAATGCCAAGAAAGTCGACCCGCTGCTGAGAGCCCTGCGGCCCAAAACCTTCGTGGCTTTGGACATCAGCCGATCCGCACTGGAAGACTCGCTCACAGGTCTGGCATCCCAGCATCCCGCCATCCAGATGTTGGGCATCTGCTGTGACCACAGCCAACTCGAGGGCTTACCCACACATCCCTGGCTCATCGGGGAGCGCCGTATCGGTTTCTTCCCCGGCAGCTCACTCGGAAACTTCACACCAAAAGACGCCGTACTGCTGCTCCAACGATTTCGGCATCTGTTAGCGGGCGGGCCGTTGCTACTGGGGTTGGACCAACCCCGCGATCCAGCTCTGCTGGAAGCCGCCTACAACGATGCCGCTGGAGTTTCGAAGGCCTTCGCGTTCAACCTGCTGAAACGCCTCAACCGCGATTTACATGGCAATGCTGAAGCTAAGAACTTCCGCTATGAGGCACGTTGGCAAGCCGATCAGCAGCGCATCGAAATGGCTCTCGTGAGTCGCTGCGCCCAGACCATCCAGCTGGCGGAGTCAGCATGGTCGTTCGACCACAATGAACGCTGGGTAACCGAGCACAGCGTGAAATACAGCCCAGACGCCGCCGCAGACTTGGCCGCGCAAGCGGGGTGGCAGATCCAACAACGTTGGCATGACGATCACGATCAGATCTCCCTTCACCTCTTAGTACCGTCAAACTGAAATCGACAAAGACCCTCCATCGTCATGAAACAGGACGAACGGCGCCAAGCAATCAAACAGGAACGCGAACGGCTCATCCAAGATCTCGAGGCCCTCTACTTAGCTGCTTTTGATCGGCTCGGAACCCTCGAGGGAGAGGTGGGCGAAGTGAAGGCGGCTCAACTCACTCAAATGATCCTCAACTCAAAATTGGCCGCCCTCGAGCCGCTGCTCAAAGAAATCGAAAAGCCCTTAATCACCACCCCTGCTGCGGGCGATCAGGCATGAGTTGGCTGGAGCAGCTGGAGCGAGAGCTGGATCAACGCCTCTCCGGCTTCCTGCGCAACAACCCGCTGCAAGATCAGCTGTTTGAAGAACAGCACAGCCGCGACCGCGCTCAATCACTTCAACGCCAACGGCAGCAGCTGCAACAGGAAGCCGAACTGCAACGTCAACAGCTCCTGCACCTCGCCGAAGACGTACGGGCTTGGCGACAGCGCTCCGACAAAGCCCGACAGGCCAATGCGAGCGACCTGGCCAACCGCGCTGATCAACATCTCCATGGACTGATGGACCAGGGACGTCAGCTCTGGAACGACCTCGATGACCTTGGTCGCCGCTTCAACGAAGTGGAGCAACAATTGTTGGAGTTAAAAATCCAACAAAAAACGCCCAGCCGCTCCGATCTGGAGAAGGACTGGGCGCTTTTTGAAGCCGAACAGGAGCTAAGAGAGCTCCGCAACAAGGCTGGGCTTTGAGCTGATCAGGCTTTGGGTGCGGGTGGCTCAAGGCTGACACCTTCGGGCGGTGGCGTGGGATCAGGATCAGCGATCAGCATGTGCTGCAGAACGATTTCCGGACGTTCGCTATCGCGCCAGCGAATGCGGTATGCCGGCATTTTGGTACCGCGACTCGTGGTCTGTTCCACAGGTTCCATGACCCATCCCCGACGGGAACGACCCTGTGGATTGCGCTTGACCACCGCGTCAGCGTGCTTGAAGCGGAAACCTACGCGCTCACCACTCATGAGGATTGGACCATGCCTTTGGATTCATTATCCCACTGAGGGGGCCTCATCAGGGCGCGACTCTGGGCGCATAAGCGGGAATGCAATTACATCACGGATTGAGGGGCTGTCGGTGAGCAACATCACCAAGCGGTCGATGCCAATCCCGAGGCCGCCCGTGGGGGGCATCCCCACTTCCAACGCATGGACGAAATCCTCGTCCAAGCCTTGGGCTTCCAAGTCTCCTGCGGCTTTTCGCGCTTGCTGAGCCTCAAGCCGCTGCCGCTGATCGACAGGGTCAATCAACTCGCTAAAGGCATTCGCCGTTTCCCGACCGACGATGAACAACTCAAAGCGCTCCACGAGCCCAGGCTTGCTGCGGTGCTTACGGGCCAGCGGAGAAATTTCAATCGGGTAATCGGTCACAAAGGTGGGTTGGATCAAGCTGGCTTCCACCCGTTGCTCAAAGGCTTCATTCAGCAGGCGACCCACACTGTCGGCAGCGCCAGGAACCTCCAAACCGGCGGCTTCCATCGCTTCAGCCGCCTGAGCACGGGTTGTAAAGGCTTCAAAGTTCAACCCGGTGGCTTCCTCCACCAGCTCATGCATCGTGGCCCGACGCCAAGGCGGCGTGAGATCGATATCGGTGCCCTGGTAATGAATCCGTGTACCACCGCACACCTGCTGGCACACCTCGGCAATCATCGCCTCCGTGAGCTCCATCATTCCGATGTAGTCGGAGTAAGCCTGATACACCTCAACGGATGTGAACTCCGGGTTATGGCGGGTGCTCATTCCCTCGTTCCGGAAGATCCGACCGAGCTCGTACACCCGCTCAAATCCACCCACCACAAGCCGCTTGAGGTGTAACTCCGTCGCAATGCGGAGGTACAAAGGCAGATCGAGGGTGTTGTGGTGGGTGATGAACGGCCGCGCATCGGCGCCACCCGCCTCCGACTGCAGTACGGGCGTCTCAATCTCGAGGAACTGTCGCTCGTCGAGCCAGCGACGAATGCCACTCACCAGCAAGGCCCGACGACGGAAGGTTTCACGCGACTGCGGCGAGACAATCAAATCGAGATAGCGCTGGCGGTAGCGCTTCTCAACATCGGCAAGTCCATGCCATTTGTCGGGCAAGGGCTGAAGCGACTTGCTCAGCATGCGCCAATCACGCACTTTCACCGACAACTCACCGCGGTCGGTTCGACGCAAAGTGCCGCTCACACCCAACCAGTCCCCGGCATCCACGAGGGAAGTGATCTGTTTGAACCATCCCTCCTGCTGGGCCTCCAAGCCCGCTTTTTCTAAAAAGAGCTGAATCGTTCCCGTTTCATCCGCGAGGGTAAAAAAAGCCAATTTCCCCATCACACGGCGGGTCATCACGCGACCGGCGACGGCCACACTCAGCTCACGCTCCTCACCATTGGGGAGATCAGCATGGTCTGCCTGTAACTCCGCCATCCGATGACTGGGGTCAAACGTGAGCGCGTAGGGCCCCTGCCCTAGCTGCTCCAAAGTATTTGCCTTCTCGAGGCGGGTATCGCGCAGCTCAGACAATGCAGCAAGGGCAGTCGGCCATATCTTGCCGGGCCAGAGGACTTCAGGCTGCTTGGATTAGGCCGTCGCGGACACTTCGCCCACACGCTGTGAGGAATAACCGATGCCGCGCACCGTCAAAATGAGCTCAGGATTGCGTGGATCCGGTTCGAGCTTGCCGCGTAAACGGGCCACATAGACGTCAACGACGCGAAGATCGGCAGCCCGGCGAGGGGGATATCCCCACAATTGCTCCAGGATTTCAGCCCGTGGAACAACATGGCCTGGATCGCGGAAGAGCAATTCCAACAGGCTGAACTCGGTGTAGGTGAGGTTGATGCGCTCACTGCCGCGGGTGACCTGACGGCGGTTGGTATCGACGACTAATTCACCTAGACGAAGCACGCCCTGACCAGTGGGAAGTTCGCGACTTTCAACAACAGCATTGCCACGGCCAACGCGACGAAGAATCGTTGCGATGCGGGCTTCGAGCTCTTTGGGGCTAAAAGGCTTTGGAAGATAGTCGTCAGCTCCTAAGTCGAGGCCGGCGACGCGCTCGGAGATGGCTTCAACAGCCGAAAGAAAAATGATCGGTACGCATGATTCAGCCCGAAGACGACGGCACACGGCAAAGCCATCGAGCTTGGGCAACATCACATCCAGAACGATGAGATCCGGCGACTCGCTATGGAACAACTCCAACGCCTGTTCGCCATCCTCGGCGCAAACGACGCGATAGCCCGAGAGCTGTAGACGCATGACCAAGACACGGCGAACCGCGGCTTCGTCATCCACAACAAGAACCGTTGCTTTTGGTTGTGACGGCAACTCGCCCGTCATCAGCACCTTGCTTAACGAGTTGAAACTTTACCGGTCAGGGGATGAGAACAGGAGCCAGGAGCCTGATGCACAGGTGGTTTACCGATTCTCTTAAGAATTACTTCCATCCAGGGGCCAACGCGACGCGGCATATCGATCCCACTCCATGGCCGCAGCCCCGAGTGCTTCAGCGCTGTCCACTTGGCCCAGCATCGCTCGCTGCAACTGGGTGTAGAGGATTTTCTGCAATCGTTTAATTCCTGGCAAAGCCGGCACCAAAACACGAGCCCGCTCCAACGTGATCGCCGACAGCAACCGCGCTTGACGAATCTGATCCTGCTGAGGCGTGCGGGTTTTCTCTCGCTCCAGTTGGGACCTCACCATGGCCAAAGCCTCCACAGACGAGGGAAGAACCCGTGCTTCGGTGGCAAAACGCGCCTGGTTGGTGGCATCGGTGAGGAACAGAGCCAACTCAAGGGCTAGGGCCTGCTTGCTGCTTTGCCGAGGCACCGCCAACGTCATCAAGGCGACATTCGCCATGCCATCAGCACCCGTTACGGGCGGATGTGACTCCGTCACCGCGGCCACCCCTGGTGCATTCGTTTGGATGCTGCGCAAGAACTCAGCCCCTGTGGCCGCCATCGCCAAATCCCCGCTCTGGAACAGTTCAATCGCCCGCCGTTGGCCCTGACTGACGACTTCCCGCGGCAACAATCCCTCTTGATATAAATCGGTCCAAAACTGGAACGCCCTGCGGCCAGCTGGGCTATTGAACGCGGCGCGTCGCTCCGAATCCAACAACGAGACCCCCATCTGGACGAGGGTTTCCAACATCTCAGCAGAATCGTCTGGCACCGTGGTGAGGAAGAGGCCATACCGCCCCGTCCGCTTCCGAATCTGCCGGGCAAAGGCAGGAATCTCATCCCATCGGGTCGGCGGTGCCGCGATATCGGCCTGATCCAACAGCTCTCGATTCACCAAACTGAGCCGAACGGTGAGATACCAAGGCACAGCGATCTGTCCGGCATCTGGGTCGCGACAGGCCTGCCACACCGATGGCAAATAGCGCTCAGCCGCATCCGATGGCAGTAGGGGCGTGAGATCCGTGAGCCCCCCTTTACTGGCCAAATTCGCCGCAAAAGGTGGGTTCAAATTCACCAGATCGGGAGCTGTGCGGGCATAGACAGCAGCCAACAATTTGCGTTCCACCGACCCCCAAGGCAGATCCGTCCAGCGCACCGAATCCTCGGGATGCACCGTTGTCCAAGCCGCTATCAAATCGGCGAAATAGCGGTTGAACTTGGGCGCAAGCTGCAACGTCCACAAATTCAGTTCTGGTCCAGGGCTTCGTCGCCCACAAGCCGCCAAGCCAGCCGCCACGGCAGCCAACAACAACCGTCGACGCGTCAGCTGAAAGGTCATGACGGCACCCTCCGACGCCAAAACAACAATTGCAAAGACACCAACATTGGAGCCAAAAGCCCCGTGATCAGGGCCTGGCTCCAAAGGGTCTGCCAGCCCCAGGCTTGGGTGAACGAATCCAGGGTGCCCCCTTCACGGATCAACACCTGCAAAAACACACTCAGACCCAATCCCACCGAACCAAGCCAGGCCAATAAACCCAAATTGAGGCTGCGTTGAATCTGACTGCCCCGACGCCCCAGTCGACCCCACCACCAACCCAGCGCTAAGAGTGCTGGCACCTGCGTGACCCCCTCAAGGCTGAGTCCGTCCAGGACCAATCCCAAGGCCAACCCCGCGAATGCCCCCGAAATCGGTCCATCAGTAAGCGCCCAGGGCAACAACCAAAGCAACACCCAGGCTGGTCCCACACCATTCATGCTGAGCCACTCAGGGGAACCCAACACCAGCAAGGGCACGAGCAAGGCCGAGGCCGCACAAATCGGTTGTCGATGCAATCGAGCCATCTTCAACGGGTGCGCACTTGAACCCAATCGATCGCCTCGGGCGCTGCGATCAGCTGAACGATCGCGGTCGGTGCCGGCACAGCCTGCTCATTCACCGACTGAATCACGCCCACCGACACATTCGGGGGAAGCAACGTGCTCGCTGGAGATGTGGTGACGAGATCTCCAGGGCTGACATTGGGGTCTTTATCGATGAACCGCAAGGTAAGGCGACTACTGCCGCGGCCCACCAACAATCCATGGCTGCGAGAGCGCGGAAGCCACACCCCGATCTCATGCCCCGGGGCCGTGAGCAACCGCACCCGTGCCGTTGCCGGCGTAACACTGGCGATTCGACCCACCAAGCCGCCAGGACCGAGCACTGCATCGCCGGCTTGAAATCCCTGAAGCGCACCCTTACCGAGCTCAAGCTGTTGCCACCAACCCCGAGGGGAGCGGGAAATCACAGGAGCACCTACATCACCTTGGCGCGATCCATTGCGCTGAAGCTCCAACAAGTCCCGCAAGCGGAGATTGTCTTGTTCCAGCAATTGCATGCGCGACTGATCCTCCACGGTTCGTGCAGAAACAATCCATTCACGCTGGGCTGAGCCGGGCCAAAAAGGACGCGTGATCAGGGCATAGGCATCGGTGAAACCAGCTCCTTTGCTGAATCGAATAAGCAACAAGCCTGCAACCAAGAGCAACCATGGGCTGAGTTGACCAAGCCCGCGCCAACGGCTTTTACCAGGCCGGAGCGAAGGGGCCATCTCCTCAGAGGCTGGCCATGGACCGGACGAATTCCGGGGTATCCACGACGCGCTGGAAGCGCTTCCAATCTTCCAAAACCTGACCACATCCGTTCACCACGCAGAGAAGCGGGTCTTCAGCGATGTGGACAAAGATGCCTGTTTCGTGGCTGATCAAATCGCTGATGCCCCGAACAAGTGCGCCTCCTCCGGCCAGCATGATTCCGCGATCGACGATGTCGGCAGCTAATTCAGGCGGCGTGCGTTCCAAGGTGCGCTTTACCGCTTCAACAATCACGTTGAGGGGTTCAGCGATGGCTTCCCGCAAATCCCCCGCCTTCAAATTGATCGTTCTTGGCAGTCCAGACAGCAGGTGCAAGCCACGAACATCCATGGATTGTTGATCGAACTCGTCATCGGGGAAGGCCGAGCCAATACGGATCTTGATGTCTTCCGCCGTGCGTTCGCCCACCACCATGTTGTGGACTTTTTTCAAATACACGCCGATGGCATCGCTGATCTCGTCGCCCGCGACCCGAACGGATTCACTCAGAACCGTTCCACCAAGACTGAGCACGGCCACTTCAGTGGTACCACCACCGATATCAACAATCATGGTTCCTACGGGTTCGGTGACGGGGAGCCCAGCCCCAATCGCCGCCGCTACGGGCTCATCAATTAAGTGCACTTCCCGGGCGCCAGCCATGCCGGCCTCGCGCACAGCACGGCGTTCCACGCCTGTGACTCCACTGGGGATGCCCACCACCAAGCGAGGCGCCAAAATTCCACGACCTTCGTTGCCCTTGGCAATAAAGGTCTTGAGCATTTGCTCGGCCGCATCGAAATCAGCAATCACCCCATCGCGCAAGGGGCGAACAGCGCGAATGTTTCCGGGGGTGCGGCCCAACATCAATTTGGCCTCATCCCCAACCGCCAAGGTGGTGCCACGCTCTAAATCCAGCGCGACCACAGAGGGCTCCTGCAGCACGATGCCCCGACCAGATACATAGATCAGGGTGTTTGCCGTGCCGAGGTCGATGCCGATATCACGTGAAAGCTGAAAACGACGAAACAGCACAGACACCGGGGCCAAGGTCGACGGATCATAGGAGCGGTATCCGGTGCTGCCTGTTACAACCAGAGGCTCGGGTGGAACTCCTTGAATGCAGCCATTTCATCTGTGGCGCATCATGACAACCATCATCAGGAGATGATTTTTCAATGGGCGTAAATTCCGTCACCCTCGTTGGCCGTGCTGGCCGCGACCCCGAAGTTCGCTACTTCGAATCCGGCAGCATGGTGGCCAATCTCACCATGGCTGTAAACCGTCGCAGCCGCGATGATGAACCTGACTGGTTCAACCTCGAAATCTGGGGGAAACAAGCCCAAGTGGCCGCCGACTACGTGAAGAAAGGGGCGTTGCTGGGAATCATCGGAAGCTTCAAGCTTGATCGCTGGACCGACCGCAGCAGCGGCGAAGAGCGCAGCAAACCAGTGATTCGTGTCGACCGCCTCGAACTTCTCGGCTCAAAGCGGGACAACCAAGAGTCGGGAGGTAATTTCGGCGGACAAGCCTCCGACGAAGACATCCCCTTCTGAGGCCTCAAACGCGTTAATCAGCTGAGTTACGGCGGCGCCAAATGCGCAAACCAAGCCATGTGGCGCCACCCAACACTGCAATCACAAGGATCACCTTGACGGCCTTCGACACAGGGTCGATCCAGAGCTCAACGTTGCTGTAACCCTCTCCCATCACCATGCCTGCCACGGTGAGGAGGGCCGTCCAGATCAAGCTTCCGGCTGTTGTCCAGAGCAAGAACGGCGTCATGGGCATCATTTCAATACCCGCAGGCACCGAAATCAGCGTGCGAATGCCAGGGACGAGCCGTCCCCAAAACACCAACGCGGTGCCGTAGCGGCTAAACCACTTTCGGCTACGGCCCAGCTCTTCCGGACGAATACCGATCCAACCGCCATAGCGGCTCAACCAGAGCTCGATGCGTTCTTCATTCACCAATCGGCCGATGCCGTACCAAGGCAGGGCGCCCAGCACCGTGCCAAGCAGGCCCGCCAGCACCACCGGCACCAACTGAAGCTGACCCTGCTGCACATAAAAACCCCCCAGAGGCATGATCAGCTCTGAGGGGATTGGTGGGAACAGGTTTTCTAAAAACATCGCCGCAAAAATTGCGGTGTATCCCAGCCACTGGTTGGCCTCAACGGCTTGCCCGATGAGTTCCGGCAACTGGGTGACGAGATCAGAAAATCCCATGGAACTTGCGTGTGACCGCGCAAGTCTTCCATGGGTCTGACATAAATCAATAGCGGTAGTGGTCGGGTTTGTAAGGACCTTCTACGGGCACGTTGATGTAATCGGCCTGATCTTTGCTGAGCTCCGTGAGGTTGGCGCCGATCTTCGAAAGGTGGAGACGGGCCACCATTTCATCGAGGTGCTTGGGCAAGACATACACCTCTTTGCCGTACTCGTTGGCCTTGGTGAACAGCTCGATTTGAGCCAACACCTGATTCGTAAAGGAGTTACTCATCACGAAGCTTGGGTGGCCCGTGGCACAGCCAAGATTCACCAAACGGCCTTCAGCCAACAGGATGATTTTGTTGCCGCTGGGCAAGGTGATGTGATCCACCTGGGGCTTGATGTTGTCCCACTTGTAATCCTTGAGTGACGCCACATCAATTTCATTGTCGAAGTGGCCGATGTTGCAGACAATGGCCTCATCTTTCATCTTCACCAGGTGCTCATTACGGATCACCTGGTAGTTGCCAGTGGCCGTCACGAAGATGTCCATCTGATCCACCACATCGTCCAAACGGACAACGCGATAGCCCTCCATCGCCGCCTGAAGTGCACAAATCGGATCCACCTCTGCAATGCAAACGGTGGCACCAAGGCCACGCAATGACTGGGCAGAACCTTTGCCCACATCGCCGTAGCCAACAACCAGGGCCTGCTTACCAGCAACCATCACGTCTGTGGCGCGCTTGATGCTGTCGACCAACGACTCACGACAGCCGTAGAGATTGTCGAACTTGCTCTTGGTGACTGAATCGTTGACGTTGATCGCCGGGAAGGGCAGCTCCCCACTCTTTTGCATCTTGTAGAGCCTTGCCACACCTGTAGTGGTCTCTTCCGTGACTCCTTGGATTGCTGCTTTTGTGCGGCTGTAGAAGCTGGAATCTTCGGCAAGCTTCTTTTTGATCGAAGCAAACAGGAAGGTTTCTTCTTCGTTGGAGGGGTTGTCGAGAACGGTGATGTCCTGCTCCGCCTTGGTACCAAGAATCACAAGACCCGTGGCGTCGCCACCGTCGTCGAGAATCATGTTGGGAGCACCACCGTCGCTCCACTCGAGAATGCGATGGGTGTAAGCCCAGTACTCCTCAAGCGTTTCACCCTTAACGGCAAACACTGGGGTGCCATTCGCTGCAATCGCAGCGGCTGCATGGTCTTGAGTGGAAAAAATATTGCAAGAGGCCCAGCGCACATCAGCGCCGAGTTCTTCCAAGGTTTCGATCAAAACAGCCGTTTGGATCGTCATGTGGAGAGAACCAGCAATCCGAGCACCCTTGAGGGGCTTCTCGTTGCCGTACTTCGCTCGCAATGCCATCAGACCCGGCATCTCGGTCTCGGCGATATCAAGTTCCTTGCGACCGAAAGCTGCAAGGTTGATATCAGCAATAACGCAGTCAGTACCAAGCTTCAGCTCGGTCGCGGTTGTGGGCGCTGCCACCATGGTTTTCTAGCTCCGTAGGGAGAATGTGAACTGGAATCTCTGCAGAGGCCCCGAGGCTTCGGGCTCGCGATGGAGCCAACTTACTGATGGGACCATCCGTTTGTCTGATCTCGAGGCCACCCAGGCCCTCGGGGCAGAATTGGCCCAACGACTTCCGGCAGAAGCGATTTTGCTGCTGAAAGGGCCCCTAGGAGCGGGCAAAACCTCGTTGGTGCAAGGGATCGCATTGGCACTGGGCATTGGCGAGCCCATCACCAGCCCGACCTTCGCCCTGGCTCAGCACTACACGGACGGGAATCCGCCGCTGATCCATCTCGATCTTTACCGGCTCGAACAATCCACTGCAGCGGACGATCTCTTTCTGCAGGAAGACGAAGAAGCCAAAGCCATTGGTGCATTCATGGCGGTGGAATGGCCAGAACGGCTCAGCCTGGACCTTCCGGAGGCTTGGCAGCTACAGCTCTCTCTCACCAACGATGGAGGTCGACGGGCTCAGCTGACGCCTCCCAAAAACGCCTCTACTTGAGCCTCCGTGGGCTGGGGATCAATGCCCCCCGCGCCAGCACACACCAAAGCACCACAAGCGGCTGCAAAACGCAGTCGTTCAGTCACTGGAGCCAACCAACGATGCAAGAGCCCAGCGGTGAAGGCATCGCCTGCGCCCGTGGTGTCAATTACTTGTGGAGGGGACAACGCTGGTTGGGTTCCGCTTTCACCGCCAATGCACCAGCGAACCGGGGCGGGCCCATCCGTCAAAACCACATCCGGCCGCTGGGGCAATCCGGAGGAGATCACACCGGGATCATCTCCAGCAAAGAACCAAAGGGCCTCTTCCCGCGCCAACTTGATCAGCGCCGCCTGCTCCAGCAAGGGACGAATCGCAGACCGTGCCGCCTGCGTGGGTCCGGCATCGGGATCCGCGGTGGCATTCCAAAACGTGGGTCGCCAATTCACATCCAGCGCCAACGCAATGCCATGCGATCGCGCTCGGGCCACAGCGTCCAAGAGTGCTTGGGCGGACTGGGGCGATGCCAAGGGGATCGTGCCAACCAACAGCCAACAGGCGGTGGAGGGCAGTGCAACCGGTTGAAGCGCCTGATCGGCAAACCCATCCCCTTGATCACCGGCAAAACCCTGGAACTGGCGCTCCCCATCGCCAGATCGCCGCACCAACACAATTCGCGTCGGACGCGATGGGTCGAGTTGAAGCGTGGAGCTATCAACGCCCCGCTGAACAAACAGACGCTGAAACTCTGCGCCGATTGCATCGCCCCCAACACGCCCAACAAACGCAACGGCGGTCCCAAGACGCGCCAAAGCACAAGCCACATTGGCGGGTGCTCCACCCAAGCGATCATCGACAGGTTGATCACACGCCGAATCACCCCCGAGGGGACCAAGGCGATCGATCAAGGCCTCTCCCAAACAGATCACACCATTGGGATCGGCCATCAGCTGCCTTCGCCAGATCCTTCAAGCTGATTGCTCTTATTCAATCTGCCAAGCAACGCTTCAATGATGCGTCCATTCGCAGCGGGGAAGGGATAGTCCTTCAATTGCTCCGGTCGAACCCATCGCACTTGCTGGCTGGCCAGGGGCTGAGGCTCCCCCGAAATCCAACGACAAAGATGCACCACAAATTGAAGTTTCTTATGGCTGTAGGCATGGTCAACGGTGATTAGGCCTTCCCCCACTGAAACCTTGATCCCCAATTCCTCCATCAGCTCCCGGACGATGCAGGCCTCTATCGGCTCATCCGGCTCCTGCTTTCCACCGGGGAATTCCCACATCCCTCCAAGAAGTCCCTCCTCCAGGCGTTGATCGATCAAGACGTCACCAGCCTCATTGATCACCACACCAATACCAATCACTTGAAACGGAAGGGGTTTGCGCTCTTCGACCACGGGCCAGTCGCTGGGATCGCCAGAAGCGTAAGCAGCGCATGAATCCCTCCACGGGCACTGGTGACAACCCGGCCGGCGCGGTGTGCACACCGTTGCCCCCAAATCCATGAGCGCCTGGTTGAAATCACGGGGCCGCGACTGATCGAGTAGGACCTCACTCCAATGCCAGAACCGTGGCTGATCGCGGGACGGCGGCCGCCCATGGGCATGGAGACGGGCCAGAACCCGCTTGACGTTTCCATCCAAAATCGGCGTTGGCGCGTTGAAGGCGCTCGACAAAATTCCCCCAGCGGTGGTGCGACCGACGCCCGGCAACGCCATCCAGCCATCGAGATCCCTTGGCCAGGGCAGTTCCACCAACAGCTGGGCTGCCTCGTGAAGTCGACGTGCCCTGGAGTAGTAGCCAAGACCTTGCCACTGCAAGCGCACCTCCTCCAACGACGAGGTGGCCAAGGCATTGACAGTGGGGAACGTCTCCATCCAGCGCTGCCAAAAAGGCAACACCACCGACAGCTGGGTCTGCTGCAACATCACCTCGGCCACCCAAATGCCATAGGGAGACAAGCTGTCGTCAGGCAAAGGCCAAGTGCCGTCGAATTTGAACATCCAGGGCTTCTGAGCTGGCTCTTGACGGCCATGGTGCTGCCACCAGCTCAGAAGCGGCTCAGACGTAGCCGTGATCGGTGCGTAGCGATGGAGCAACGAAACGGTTCAACAAAAACCGTTCTATCGTTATTGAAATTACATTCTGGGACTTCTTCTGAACGCTTAATTTTTAAGCACAGAAATCACCTGATTCAGGCCTACCAACCCGACGACACATTGTTGGCCGACGCTCTCACATCAGCAATCCAAGGTGTAGCTCTCCATTCTCAAGCAACGTTCCCCCAAGACGCCATTCGACTCGTGGAACACCGGACTCTTGAATTCGTTTCCCCGATTTAACAGTGATGACAACACCCTCATACCAAGAATTCACGCTGAAGCCCTTCAGCAAACGAAGCAACACAAGAGCTCTCCTTCAAATTGCCAACACATTGATTCCGTATGGGTTCTTGTGGTGGCTCATGCTTCAAGCCGCAGCGGTGTCTCTCTGGCTCACTCCACCATTTTTGATCGTTCTCAGCTTGTTCTCGCTGAGGAGTTTTTCACTGATGCACGATTGCGGTCATGGATCGTTGTTCGAAACAGCAAGACTGAACCGGATCTTCGGGTTCCTACTGGGCGTCGTTAATGCGATTCCGCAGCTGTCTTGGTCGATCGATCACGCTTATCACCACAAAACTAACGGCGACTGGGAACGCTATCGAGGGGTGGCTGATTTCCTGAGCCTGGACGAATTTCAAAAACTCAGCCGAAAAGAACAGAGGATTTACGAAACGACCCACCACCCACTGATGGCTATTCCGGGTGGTTTTTACTACTTAGCGATCAAACCAAGACTAGACCTTTTGGTTGGGCTCATCAGCCCAAAGAATCGCATGTGGGGCTCAAGAGAGGAATTAAATGACCTTTGCCTGAGCAATTTATTTAGCTTGATTACTGTGGTCTGCCTGGGGTGGTGGATTGGCTTCGGATTATTCCTCAGCCTTTACAGCATTGTTCTTTGTTTAACGGCCAGCAGCTTGATATATGTGTTCTACGTGCAGCACATTTTTGAAAACAGCTACGCCAATCCAAGCGAAGGTTGGAGTCCGATACGAGGTGCTCTAGAAGGTTCGAGCCTGCTCGTTCTTCCACCATTACTCCAGTGGTTTACTGCCAGCATTGGCTTCCACAACATTCATCACCTCTGTGAGCGGATACCTAACTACAACTTGGAAGCTTGCCATCAGCAGAATCAACACCTTCTACAAAATGTGCCGACGCTGACACTCGGAACCATGTTGCAATGTTCAAAGTTCCTTTTATGGGATCCTGCAAAATTGAGCCTTGCTAAAATTCCAGCTTAGAACCAATTGAACACCATTTAGATACCGTTTATATCAATGTTTCCAAACTTTTATATAGGAATTTTACAAGTAACTTTCTCAGCCTTGAAACTTACTAAGGAATGCATTTTAACTCATTCCCGAATCCTAAATGAATAGAAAACTCCCTCTAATTCAAGACATATGGGCATGGCAATCACACCAGATCGGATGGTCACTGGTTGGGGACCCAATGGCACCGAAGGCGGTGCTCTTAATCCATGGGTTTGGGGCTAACACTAACCATTGGCGCTTCAACCAACCAGTGCTCGCTGAACTCACGCCCACCTATGCGATCGATTTACTGGGCTTCGGCCGCAGCGATCAACCTCGAGCAAGGCTGAAACAGGAACCACCAAACGACATGGCCGTGCACTACGGCTTTGATCTCTGGGGCGAACAGGTGGCTGATTTCTGTCGTGAGGTTATCGACAAACCGGTGATACTCGTTGGCAACTCAATCGGTGGCGTAGTGGCACTTCGGGCAGCCCAACTACTTGGCCCCGATCTGTGCAAGCGGGTGGTGCTGATCGACTGTGCCCAACGCCTCATGGACGACAAGCAATTAGCAACACAACCAGCATGGATGGGTTGGATCCGGCCGTTACTCAAAACCATGGTGAGCCAACGTTGGCTAAGCACCGCACTCTTCCGTAATGCCGCTCGCCCAGGCGTGATTCGCAGCGTTTTGAAACAGGCCTACCCAAGTGGTCAAAACATCGACAATGAACTAGTCGATTTGCTTTATCAACCAACTAAAAGGAAGGGAGCAACAGAAGCATTTCGAGGCTTTATCAACCTCTTCGACGACCACTTAGCCCCTCAATTGATGGAGAATTTAAAAGTACCTGTCGATCTAATTTGGGGAGAAAAAGATCCTTGGGAACCAATTGCAGAAGCCAAAAACTGGAAATCCACTATTGCTTGTATTGAATCAATGAATGTCATTGAACAAGCAGGTCATTGTGCTCACGACGAAGCACCAAATGAAGTGAACTCAGTTCTCACCAAACTGATTGAAGAATCAATAGGTGAATGATCAGCAGGCAACGTAAGCCTCAACCTGATCGCTAACGCGACGCAATCCAGCCAAGCCATCACGCTCCAAATTGCGAACTCGGTCGCGGCTCATCCCCAAAATGCGACCAATCCCTGTGAGGCTCATCGGATCTTCTCCATCCATGCCGAAACGCATGCGGAGCACTTGTTCTTGCAGGTGGGGAAGCTGGCCCAACAAGCTGCGCAAATCACCCTTCAGGCAATCTTCTTCGACTTGATCACTGGGAAGCTCATTATCTCCGGAAAGAAGCTCCAACAATTCAGTGTCGTCTCCATCACCCACCTTCATCTCAAGGCTCACTGGCTGGCGAGCACGGCACATCAGATCTTTCACTTCGTCTTCGGGCAAATCAACGAATTGAGCTAATTCGGTGACGGTAGGAGTGCGACCTAGCTCTTGGCTGAGCTCTCGCTGGCCTTTTTTCAGCTTATTCAGCATCTCGGTGATGTGAATTGGCAGGCGAATTGTGCGGCTCTTCTCAGCAATGGCACGAGTAATGCCCTGACGAATCCACCAGTAGGCGTAAGTAGAGAATTTGTAACCACGGGTGGGGTCGAACTTTTCGACTCCACGAACCAAACCAATCGTTCCTTCCTGGATCAGATCCAGGAGCTCCATGTTTCGCTTGGTGTATTTCTTAGCAACGCTCACAACGAGGCGAAGATTGGCGGCCACCATCCGCTCCTTAGCGCGATGACCCTGCTGCAACTTGCGCTTGAGCTGGACCGTGGAAAGCTCGGCAGCCTTGGCTAGTTGATCGCGAGCGGGCTTGGCTCCATCTCTGCTTTCCAGCTCAGCTTCGAGAGTTTCGATCTCCATCAGCTGCTGGACCTGGCGGCCCAAGGTGATTTCTTGCTCATGGGTGAGCAATGGCACCCGTCCAATATCCCGGAGATAAGAACGCACCAAATCGACGTCAACACTGACGGAACGGGTAGAGGTCGCTGGTTTTGAAGCAGCGGTAGCGACGGGTGCCATGGCGCTTCGTTGAGTTATGTAAAGCGTACCCCTAAGAAACGTAAACAAGCTCTCAGAAAGCAGAAGCCGCTAAGAATTGGGTAGAAATACCTGCTACTTGACCCAGTTGCGGCAAGTTGATCAGCAACCATTCCGCCGTTTTCAAATAAATCAGCGTTCCGGCTACGTCGGTGCACGTGGTGATAAACGGCGTAGACATCAGGGCTGGATCCAAGCCCATCCGGTCGAACAAGAGCGGAAACGCTGCTCCAGCTGTTGCCGCCAGGGTGGTAATCGCCAACAAGCTGATCCCCACCGACACCCCCACCAACGCGCCCCCACCACGCCACCAGGCAAAGGGCAACACCACAATCATCATCAACACCCCCAGAAGGGCGCCGGCCATTGCTTCCCGCAGCACTGCTTGCAGAGGCTTCAAGACTGAAATGCTTTGGGTGCTCAATCCGCGGATCACCACGGTGGAGCTTTGGGCGCCGACGTTGCCACCTGTGCCTCCTAATAAGGGAATGAACGCCGCCAAGAGCACCACCTGCTTGAGCACAGCCTCGTTCGCGGCAATCACCTCCGAAGTGAAGAAACTCGCCACCACGAGCACCGACAGCCAAACAATCCGGCGACGAGCGACGGTGAACAAGTTGCTGCTGAAGTAATCGTCTTCATCGCCGGCTTGCACCGCACCAGCGGCGTAGAGGTCACGAGTGGCCTCCTGCTCAATCACGTCGATGACGTCATCAACGGTGACGATGCCCACCAAACGTTGCTCGGAATCCACCACAGGCACAGCCAAAAAGTCGTAACGCTGAATCGTGCGAGCCACCTTTTCTTGGTCGGTGTCGGTAGCAACGCTGAGCACGTCACCCGTCATCACATCACCGATGCGCGCCTTCAAATCCGCCGTCACCAAATCCCTAAGGGAAAGGATCCCGGTGAGGCAGCGTTCTGCATCCGTGACGTACAACGAATAGATGGTTTCGGTATCGCGGGCGCGACGGCGAACTATCTCCAGTGCCATTGCCGCGGTTTGGTTCTCCTTTAATGCGATGTATTCCGTCGTCATCAAACGACCAGCCGTTTCCGCCTCGTAGCCGAGCAATTGGGCAGTAACCCTGCGCTCCTCCGGGCTGAGCTCACTCAGGAGCTGACGGACCACCTTGGCGGGCAGCTCCTCCAATAACCGTGCCCGGTCATCTGGGGACATTTCCTCAACCACGTCGCGCATCTCACCGGAACGCAACAGGCGCAACAGGCTCTGCTGGGTTGCACTGTCGAGATATTCATAAACACTGATCGCCTCATCCTTCCCAAGGAAACGAAACGCAAGGGCCTGAAGGTTGGTGGGCAAATTACCGATCGCCTCAGCGATATCCACCGGCTGCACCGGCTTCAACAACAGCTTCACCGCGTCGTAGTTCCCGACAGACAGCATCGACTCCAGTTGCTGGCTGACCACTTCCGCCACCAACTCGAGCTCAACCGTGACATTGCCTGCTTCGCTCCCCGCTGCCTCCTTCATCCTTCTCCGGCAGGGATTTCAAGTATGGCCGTTTATGCCGGTTAATCTTTCGAAATATCCGGCTTTAGGCATGACGATCAACATCAGTGGTGTTTCCGTAACGGCCCCAGACGGCACCACCAAATCTCTGGGCGACTACGCCGGGAAAGTGCTGCTAATCGTGAATGTGGCCAGCAAATGCGGCTTCACGAAGCAGTACGCCGGGCTTCAAGCGCTCAACGAAACCTACGCAAGTAAGGGATTGGCTGTGCTCGGTTTTCCTTGCAACGACTTCGGCGGCCAGGAACCTGGAAGCTTGGATGAAATCAAAAGCTTCTGTTCCACCACCTACGGAGCAGACTTCGAACTCTTCGACAAAGTGAACGCGAAGGGCAGCACCACTGAGCCCTACACAACCTTGAACAAAGCTGAACCAGCCGGAGACGTGGCCTGGAATTTCGAGAAGTTTTTGGTGGGCAAAGACGGAACTGTGATTGCCCGTTACAAGAGCGATGCCACTCCCGAAGCGCTTAAGGCTCCGATCGAGGCAGCTTTAGCAGCCTGAGCCTCTGGCCAAGCCAAAACCCAAGGGCTGCGGCACCCACTCCCAGCCCGAGGGTTAGGCCGATGAGACCAAAAGCCTCAGCGATTTGTCCAGCGCTGATCAATTGCATCGCGTCGACCATCCAGCTGCTGAAAGTGGTGAGGGATCCACAAAAACCAATGCCAACCAAGAGCTGACGACGTGGCGCTGCGGGCAAGCCAGCCAGTAATCCCAGCAATGCAGCACCCAGCACATTCACCAGCAGATGGCGATCGGCCCAATGGAGCGCCACCTGCCAACGCAAGAGTGCTCCAGGGACAGCGCCAAGAGCCACAAGAACTAGCTCCTGCAGTTCTGCAGATAGTGATCGCTGTTGCTGCTGCTCAGCCATAAGCCCCCAGGCCATAACCAACCCCTGCCGCGCATAGCCCAGCCGCAATCGAAGCGAGCGCTAAGACAAGCGATACGAAGGGGCGACCAGCCCGCAATTCATTGAGAAGCTCCACCGCAAAGGTGGAAAAAGTGCTGAGGCTTCCGAAGAATCCCACCCCAATCAACAGGGCGAGTCCTGTTTTGGCACTGCAGCTTTGATAGAGCGCCAACACCAAGCCCAAACCAAAACAGGCGATCACGTTCACAGCAAACGTGCCCCAATGCTTTTTGGGCACCATCGGCTCAAAATGATTGACCGCTTTTAAGCGCAGCCAGGCTCCAGGGATCGCCCCTATCCCTACTAAGAGCGCCTCAAGCGCGGAGCCAGCCACGGGGTTGATCCTCACCGATTGGTTGCACGTGCAACCAATCGTTGCCGTCCGCAGCAGACCAACGTCGAAGCAATCGCAATGAGGTTCCAGCCCTAAGCGTGCTCAGACGCGGGGCAACAGCCATCGGACTCAACCGCAGAGGTGCATCAGACGCCACATGCAGATGACCACCAATACCGACGCGACGTCGCACTTGAGGTTGCCGAAAATCTGCACCACCGGCTGGCATGGCGGCTGGGGCCATCAAGGCCACGCCGAGCAGCCAACTCCATCGCAACATCGGACCCATTAAATATCGAGTGCTGCCATGTCGAGTTCTTTGCTGTGAGTTTCGATGAACTCACGGCGTGGAGCTACTTTGTCGCCCATCAGAATCGTAAAAATTCGATCAGCTTCCAAAGCATCTTCGATCTCAATTCGCTTCATCATCCGCGTACTGGGATCCATCGTGGTTTCCCACAATTGCTTGGGCATCATTTCTCCCAAACCCTTAAAACGCTGGATCGTGTATTTGGCATTTTCACCAAACCCTTTAAGCGTCTTTTGGAGGTCTGATTCGTTATAACAATAGGTGTGATTTTTACCGCGCTCAACCTTATAAAGAGGCGGACAGGCTATGTAAATATATCCACCTTCCACCAACTCCCGCTTGTAGCGGTAGAAGAATGTAAGGATCAAGGTGCGAATGTGGGCACCATCCACATCAGCATCAGTCATGATCACAACACGGTGATAACGGAGGCTTTTTTGATCAAATTCTTCCCCTTTAATACCCAGGCCTAAAGCTGTAATTAGAGCTTGAATTTCTGTGTTTTTATAAATCTTCGAATCGTCTGTTTTCTCAATATTGAGAATCTTGCCCCGCAACGGAAGAATTGCTTGGAAACGACGGTCGCGTCCTTGCTTGGCCGAACCACCAGCCGAATCGCCCTCCACGATGTAGATCTCAGACTCACTGGGATCGCGGGAACTGCAATCCGCCAACTTTCCAGGGAGGGTTGAACTCTCTAAAACACTCTTGCGTCGCACTAATTCCCGGGCACGACGGGCTGCCTCAGCAGCATTAAAGGCTTGAATCGCTTTCTCCAGGATCAGACTGATCACTGAAGGATTAAATTCTAAAAATTGGCTGAGAGATTCGCCAACTAAATTATCAACAATTCCACGCACCTCGGTGTTGCCGAGCTTGGTTTTTGTTTGCCCTTCAAACTCCGGTTCCGGCACTTTTACCGACAAAACCGCCGTTAAACCCTCACGGATGTTTTCACCGGCCAAGTTGGAATCAGCTTCCTTGCGTTTACCTAATTTTTTAGCAAAAGCATTCAAGGTGCGGGTGAGGACCGTTTTTAAGCCTTCAATATGCGTTCCACCATCGACTGTGCGAATGTTGTTGGCAAAACCAAGAATGCTGTCGGAATAGGCATCAGCGCACCACTGCAATGCAGCTTCCACTTGAACACCATCTTTCTCAGAATTCACATAAATAATGTCTGGGTGAAGGGCATCCTTCGCCTTATTCATGTATGCGACGTATTCCTTGATTCCTCCTTCGTAGAAATAGATCTCCTCATGGGGATCACCGGCATCGCTAAGGGAGGATTCGCGCTCGTCGCGAAACACGATCTGGACTCCACCATTCAGGTAGGCCAGCTCTCGTAAACGAGCTGAGAGGGTGGCGTAATCGAAAACAATGCCGCCGGTAAAAATTTGCGTATCCGGCAAGAAACACACCGTGGTGCCGGTTTCACCCTGCTCAGCCTCTGGCTGAGACTCTGACAACAAAGTGCCAATCGCAGCGCCCCGTTCGAACCGTTGACGGTGCACCTGACCTTGACGACGCACGGTGACCTGCACCCATTCGCTCAGGGCATTCACCACGGACACACCAACGCCGTGCAAGCCACCGGACACCTTGTATCCACCAGCTCCAAACTTTCCACCGGCGTGCAAAACAGTAAGCACGGTCTCCAAGGCACTCTTGCCCGTGCGGGGATGCACATCCGTGGGGATGCCGCGACCGTTATCGGTTACGGAAGCCGAGCCATCAGCACCAAGAATCACAGTGATTCGGTCGCAATGCCCAGCCAGGGCCTCATCCACCGCGTTGTCCACCACCTCGTACACCAGGTGATGCAGACCCCGGGGTCCGGTGGTGCCGATGTACATGCCCGGGCGTTTCCGGACGGGCTCAAGCCCCTCCAACACCTGAATCTGTTCAGCGCCGTATTCGTTCTGGACCTTGGAAGCGTCGCTCATTCAGAAGCTCTCAAGTCAGGAAACTGGGTTCTATGGGGCCGCAACGGGTCTGAACCACGATCTGACATTCTCAATTTTACACCGGGTGTCTACAGCGTCCTGCAGAGGCCTCTGAAGCGCTATCTCCAATTGGCCTCCAACCCCTTCTAACTGCGGCGATGTCCACACAACCTCTCGTGATCACCTTGCTGGGGCCCACCGCCAGCGGCAAAACCGCCCTCGCCCTTGAGCTGGCCGAACGGCTCGGGCTGCCAGTGATCAACGTGGATTCCCGCCAGCTGTATCGGGAGATGGACGTGGGCACCGCCAAACCCACAGCCGAACAACAGGCCCGGGTGACGCACCACTTACTCGACCTGCGCGATCCCAACCAGCCGATCACGCTGCAGGAGTTTCAAGCGGAAGCCACGCCCTGCATTGAGCGTGAACTAAGCGAACGGGGCATCGCTCTACTTGTGGGGGGCAGCGGTTTGTACCTGAAAGCCTTAACAAGCGGTCTCAAACCACCAGCTGTGGGCCCGCAACCAGAGCTGCGTAAGCAATTCAGTGCCATGGGACAAGCCGTCTGCCATCCGCTCTTGGCCGCCGCGGATCCAATAGCCGCTGCAAAAATTTCCCCTGCGGATGTGGTCCGCACCCAGCGCGCCCTTGAGGTGCTCTACGCCTCAGGCCAACCGATGAGTGGTCAGGCCAGCGTGGAACCTCCCCCCTGGAGAATTTTGGAACTCGGCCTAAATCCCACCAACCTGCGCCAACGCATCAACCAACGCACTGAACAGCTGTATCAAGACGGATTAGTGGAGGAAACCCAACGCTTGGCCGACCGCTACGGAGCCGACTTACCGCTGCTGCAAACGATCGGCTACGGAGAAGCACTGCAAATCAACGATGGATCGATCACAAGGCAGGCGGCGATCGCCACCACCTGCCAGCGCACACGGCAATTCGCCAAACGTCAACGCACCTGGTTTCGGCGCCAACACACTCCCCAATGGCTCAGTGAACAGGATCTGTTAACGGAAGCGATGACGCTGATCGAACAACACCTAGGCTGAACTGAGCAGACGTTTTGTTTTTCGTGTTGTCTGCACCTGTTCCCTTTTCCCTCTGAATGGCTCCACGTCCCCGTTTTGACCGTCGCGCTCCAGTAAGGGAGCTTCCAAACATCAATGACCGAATCAGTTACCCCCAGTTGCGGGTTGTTGATTCAGACGGCAGCCAACTCGGAGTGATCAGCAGGGAAGAAGCGCTGGAAGTGTCCAAAGAGCGTGAATTGGATCTGGTGCTTGTCAGCGAAAAGGCCGATCCGCCGGTGTGCCGGATCATGGACTACGGCAAGTTCAAATTCGAGCAGGAAAAGAAAGCCAAGGAAGCGAAGAAGAAGTCACACCAGACCGAAGTTAAAGAAGTAAAAATGCGATACAAAATTGACTCCCATGATTACGACGTGCGAATCGGCCAAGCCCAACGCTTCCTCAAAGCCGGCGACAAGGTGAAGTGCACCGTGATTTTCCGTGGCCGGGAAATTCAACACACCGCATTAGCAGAAGTTTTGTTGCGGCGCATGGCGAAAGATTTGGAAGAAAAGGCCGAAATCCAGCAATCCCCAAAGCGAGAGGGACGCAACATGATCATGTTCCTGACGCCTCGTAAGACCCCCCTCCTGAAAAAAGACGACAAGGATTCAAGCGTGCACCAAGCGATCCGCACGATCCCTGCACCTCCACGGTCCACTGCCGCCAAAGTGGCGGCCCCTCAGGCCTGATAAGTACCCCTCTAGTAAGAGTTACCAACCCTGGGATGAGGCCTAAGGATTGAAGTTGCTGCGCTCCTAATCCAAAAAGCCGTGGTCGGCTCCGTTGGGCTCGACTTGTCTGATCGACAGTCATTCATGGCCCTTCTGTGGCGTCGACCCTCGGCCAGATCCTGGTCCGAATAAAACAAATCAAGACCTGGTGCCGTTCTTGCAATAACTGCATCGCCTCAGCCGACACCCCCGCCGCCGCAAGTCGATCGGCAACGCTGCGCACTTAGGCATTCACGCCAAACACCTCACGGAACACGATAAATACACGTTTTTGGTACGAAGTATGATCCATATCGCTCAAGCCTGATGCGACGGGCGACCACCGAGAGCTAAGTGGCACAGCTCCCAGGGTCAAATCGACCCAGTCGCCGCTTGGAGAGTTGGAGATTGTCACAAGCTCAGGGACACACAACCAATTGTCACCAGCGGATTCGCTCCGTATGGTGGCCGCATTACAACCTGGCCCACCGGAGTGCGATTTCATATCCAGCAGGAAAGCGACATCCCCGCGTCGACCCAGCTGTACAACCAAATCTGTTTCGCCATCGCTGCCCGGCATTACCCGCCTGGCCACCGCTTACCGAGTACGCGACAGCTGGCGATGCAGACCGGACTGCACCGCAACACGATCAGCAAGGTGTACCGCCAGCTCGAAACCGACGGTGTCGTAGAAGCCATGGCTGGATCGGGCATCTATGTGCGCGACCAGCAGAAACCGCGTGAAATCAAAACTCCACCGCACATCCGCAACCGCGGCGTCACCGATCTCGATCGGGAAGTGCGCAAATGCGTGGATGGTCTGCTGAACGCCGGCTGCACACTTCAGCAAACGCGTGAGCTGCTTACCCGGGAGATCGACTGGCGGCTGCGTTGTGGCGCCCGGGTGTTGGTGAGCACTCCCAGGGAAGACATTGGCGCTTCGATGCTGATCGCCGAGGAATTGGAACCCTGCCTCGACGTACCCGTGGAAGTGGTGCCGATGGAGGAATTGGAAAACGTGCTCGAAACATCCAGCAATGGAACGGTGGTGACGAGCCGTTACTTCCTCCAGCCCATAGAGGAGTTAGCAAAAAAACACAGCGTTCGTGCTGTAGCAGTGGATCTCAACGATTTCCGCAATGAGCTGGCCATGCTCAAAGAGCTACGCCCCGGCAGTTGTGTTGGCCTCGTGAGCATCAGCCCTGGCATCTTGCGGGCCGCCGAAGTGATCCTGCACTCGATGCGTGGCAATGACCTTCTGTTGATGACCGCCACACCAGATGTGGGGAGTCGTCTGTTGGCGCTACTCCGGGCCTCTAGCCACGTGCTCTGCGATCGCCCAAGTTTGCCCCTGGTTGAACAGAGCCTGCGCCAAAACCGGTCGCAACTGATGCGCATGCCGCAGCTGCACTGCGCCGAGAGCTACCTCAGCACCGATACGATCGATTTGCTCCGCAAGGAGATCGGCCTTCAGACCCCCGCGACCGCCAGCTGACCCCCGCCGATGCTTGATCAGATCCGAGCCGATCTCGCCATCATTCGCGAGCGCGACCCGGCTGCTCGCGGTTGGGTGGAGATGCTGTGCTGCTATCCAGGCCTCCACGCCATCAGCCTGCACCGCTTCAGCCATCGGCTTTGGCGCAGCCGCTTGCCGCTCAAGCTCCTGGCACGCTGCATCAGCCAAGTGGGGCGTGCACTCACCGGCATTGAAATTCATCCCGGCGCCCGCATCGGCACAAGCGTGTTCATCGACCACGGCATGGGTGTGGTGATCGGGGAAACCGCCGAAATCGGACACCGCTGCTTGTTGTATCAAGGCGTCACCCTGGGGGGCACCGGCAAAGACCACGGCAAACGCCATCCCACGCTGGGGGAAAACGTTGTGGTGGGGGCCGGAGCCAAGGTGCTGGGGGCGATCACCATCGGACCCAACACGCGCATTGGAGCTGGATCCGTAGTGGTGCGCGATGTGGAAGAAGATTCCACCGTGGTGGGCATTCCCGGCCGGGTGATCCACCAAAGCGGCGTCCGCATCAACCCCCTGGCCCATTCCGCCCTCCCCGATGCGGAGGCGAATGTGATCCGCAACCTGATGGAGCGCATCGACGAGCTGGAGAACACGGTGAACGCACTCCGGAGCTGCCTCGATGACGTGGCGACAGATTGTGCCTTGCAAGACGACCGAGGCGGCGAAGCGCAGAGCCTCAAAGACCGAGAGATTCTCGAATTTCTCGGGGAGAGCAGCTAGTCGAGCAGCTATTAAATGGGGTCAGAACCAAGGAACAAAACTCAAACGAGTTGAAAATATTTTTTAATAAAAAGAACTACACAGAACAATCAGGCAATATATCGATAGATCATTTCCGAAAAACTTCCACAAGACAATAAAATCGAACAATTAAGTTTGCCTAAATAAAATCGCATTGAGCGCCAATCAAAACGATGCCTTACTATAGACGCAAGACTTTGCACAGATAAACAATGGGACGTCGATTATCATTTCTTATATGTGGTGCCCAAAAGAGTGGAACAAGTGCATTGCATCAATACCTACGAAACCACCCTGAAATCAATCTTCCCCAAACAAAAGAACTTCATATTTTTGATAACGAACTCTCAGACTGGTCTGATCAAGAGATAGAGAAAATTGATAGGAGGATAGAAAAACACTACGAGCGACAGAGCAAGACAAAACATTGCGGGGAAGCCACCCCAAATAGCATGTGGTGGGAACCATCCATGAAAAGAATTTGGCGATATAATCCAGAAATAAGACTAATCGCAGTCCTAAGAAATCCCATCACACGCGCATACGCGAATTGGCGAATGGAGCAGTTAAGGGGGAGAGACAATAAAGAGATACCGCTAACCCTTGAAGAAGAAGAAATTAACTGCCGCAAATCCCTTCCATTACAAGACAGAACCTGCTCGTATTTAAGCAGAGGCTTTTACACAGAACAGATAAGAAGGGTCTGGAGATATTTTCCACGCGAGCAATTTCTAGCGATAAAACAGGATGACCTTTTATACCATCCAGTACAAACACTTCAAATTGTTTACCATCACCTTCAATTAGAGCCAAGGGGGTTTGAAAAAGAAATTTTAGTTGATTCATGGGAATCACATCCATCCAAAGACCAAGGAAACTTTTTGCCGAACCCCACTGACATACCAAAAGCAATTCCCGAAAATATCTTTTCAGCACTTTTTAAAATCTATGACGGCGAAATTAAAAAATTAGAAAAACTACTGGGATGGGATTGCAAAAACTGGATCAATCACGATAAGGCTTATTAACAAGAAGGAGTCAAAGCCAAAAACACGTCAAGAATAAATCTTAGGACATTAAAGTAGATTTAGCAGGCAAATCTAAGGAGAGCAATTGGCAACAATAAAGCAATTATCAGCACCCATTAAAATTCCATAGATACAGTTATCAATTTAAATCCCAAAAGGAGTTTGATAAATCTCATGCCCAGGATAACCACCCCACTTCAAGTGATAATAGGCCCTATTACGTTTATAGAGACACCAATGCATCCGCTTATAGCTTTCATCAGAAGCAAGAAGCGTTGAAGAATTGTCGTGTCGCCAACCTGTTAAAGGAATAGTCCTAGAGGGGTTGCCCGCCAATAAAAGACGACGTCGACAATCGTTATCTTCAAAGTATGCAGGATTCAAAAGCTCGTCAAAACCACCCATCTCCAACCAGAGCTCCGGACGATTGACAAGAAAAGTAGAAAACCCACCAACAGGATCGTCATTTTCGAAAATCACAGTATTCGGATACGCCATAGAAGCCCAGCGAAAACATTGCAAAACCTGGCGAGAAAAGACAACATCATCATTAGCAATGACACATCGCCCGAAATTTTTAACAAAATAATTCCAACTACCAGCCACACCAAGATTTTCAGATGGAATAATTACTTCAGGTTTTTTAAGCGTGAAAAAAGAAGAAATTTGCCGCCAGCATAACGATTCCAACAAACTACCACCGTTATCTATAATAATAATATTAGATGAATCTACAGGATCTTTACCCTGAGTTAATGCCAAACACAGTCTACATAGCAGATCATAGCGTTTTAGAGTTGGAATACAAATAACGTCCGTCATGCGTTAGAAGAAGTGAAGCAATCTAATGCAATTTGTTTGGCATAAGTGAGCCAATCGATTCCTGGAGAGAGGAAATTTTGCTCGCAATGCGTTGACCGACCAGGCAAAGCTGTTCCAAGTGAAAAACCTGCCTCACCAAGGGCAATAAACATCGAATGATCGAGTGGAATCTTCAAATCGGATCCCGTCAAGCGTTCGTCCAAGAGAATCGGCGAAGCACGTTTAAGGGTCTCTGCACTACAAGCAAAGGTCATGACGGTACTTGGAGATTCAGCAAAATGACCCATAGATGTCCAAACAATACGTCGACGCAATTGCTGATAACCAGGGTCAAAATATTTATCAGGATGATCATATAGGCTTACAAAATCAAAATGCTTAAGACCTTCTATAAGAAACTTTTTTTGATCAGGCAAGTGAAGGTGATCATCCTCCACAAAATAGTAAATCGAGGCAGGATGCAAAGAAGCCATTGCAAGCTTAACTGCCAAACGAAATGAGCCGCAATTACCTAATTTTGTGATGTAAGTATGAGGGAACTGGTCTGAAAAGAAAGCACTCTGAAAATTAGATGTATTATCACAGATACAAACGACCTCATGTTTTGAGAAACTCTGCAATATAGTTTTAATTGTCAGAAAACTGTCAACCGAGTCAATCGGATGACGTCCAAATTTTGACGAGGTCCGATAAAAGACCTTGAAACTGGGAGCAGACTCAATCAAACTGCTAGACAACTATAGCTAATTGAGGAGGATACTTATACTAATTTAGCATGAATCACAAGCGTTAAGCGATTGGAGAGCGCGACACTGCAAGACAGGTAAAAGCATATAAATTTATGCAAATATTAACATGCAGAATGGGTAAAAAATTACTTAAGAAATACTATTGTGTCCAAACAATCCAAATCCGATGCCAACATTATATAGAAAGAGTAGAGAATTTACGATCTAAAAGCTGATCATAGAGATCTTGAACATCCCGAGGCAGAGGCAGCTTAGATGAGCTCTGATGATGCAATTTTGCATCGGGAAACTGGAGCGAATTTGCACTCATTCTATGTGGCAAGTTCAATCGATCAATCAACGCAACGGCATCAGTACAAAAAGCGTTGAGATCTGAACTGAAATGCAAAAGGGGCACATCCAATTGATCCATCCAGTACAGCAGCTGTTGGTTGTACAACGTCCAAAGAACAAGGCCATCAGCTAAGGCCATCCCCTCACGCGCCCTAAGAGATCGAGCCACGGCTTCAGGATGCCGAAAGATAGCAACTGGCTGAAGCTCCGGCAATACCTCAAGCCAACCCTCCAAACAAAACAAACTACGCGGATCTTTGAAACCCCAGAAACATTCGTGTTGATAGCCGACAACAATGTCATCCCTCAGAGCACGATGACTAGGCTTCCAGATCACTTGCGACGGAGGATGATCCCAAGAACCACCAGAAGAATGCAACAGATCATCATGCAAAGCACGAATCGGAAGAGCCTCTCGATTGCCTTTACGGTTATGGGGAGCAGAGGTCACGACATCACCAAGCACGAGTCCAGCTTCCTGAAGTGTTCCAGTCAATAAACTTGTACCGCTGCGATGCATACCCAAAATCACCACAACCTGACTCCGCCTCCAATCAGCTTTAGGAATAGGACCAGAAATGAAGACGGCTGGCCCACCATTAAGAACCCTATTTGAAGCCAACCGGCATAATCGCAACATGACTTTTTGGGGAAAAGTCCAAAGTTGTTGTGAAGATGATAGGCACCTTCTTAAGAAACTTCTGAAAAGCATAAATACAAAGAAAGAACAATTCTTTTAGTCAAAAAGGTTTACGAGAGAAATCGACGAGCCGATTGGGACAATCTTCCTACATAGAGTGGCTCATAGATTGGTGATTGATACGCTAATCCACGAATATTTTGATACTCCTCAGCGAAAACAGATCCAGGATGATCTTCCATCGGAACATTCGTCGCAACACCACCATGAACCTGGTGAAAACTACCCTCGCCAAGGAGCACACAAGGTTTCAACAAGGCTGATTCCACAGCCCGTTTAAAAAAATCTAAATTAACCAAGCCACCCCCGGGAGAGACAAAACGCTGATCGAAACCACCCATCACTTTAAATTGAGCACGAGAAATAGCAAAGCAGTTACTCTCATTAATGGATGAAAACCAACCCCCTCTGGAGGAAGCAGCCAAACTGGCAATGTCAAACAGCCGATAACCATCTTCTCGCCAACGAGCTTGGCGCAACATTTTATCTTCTAATTTTTGGGAATAGCCCTGGGTGATTGACACATTTTGAGGCTGGGGACCTAGGTGCCAGCCCAATGTGAAGACAAAGGAGTCAGAAGATATTCGAATCTGCTGCAAAATTCCATCAATAACTCCAGGCGACAACATGCGAGCTCCATCAACCATGACGCAAACGTGAGATGCACGGGCATTTTCGACACCTGCATTAATCGCAGAACAGGGAGAGACATCACCGGGAGGGAGACGAAAAAATCGAATCTTCCATCCGGGCCTAGAAATCCAATGATCAGTTTTTAGAGGACTTTCAGAACCATTGTCGACAACAATTACTTCGTACTCCGAACCGGTAACACCACGCTGATAAGCAGGAGAAAGCGAATAAATTGTCCGAAGCATCTCACGATCCATATTGTAGGCAATAACTACAACCGAGAGCTTCAGCCGCGAATTCAAAATCCTACGTATCAAAGGAATCAATTCTGGTTCTGAGGTGCAGCAGGCTGGAACATAAACATCGAATAGATGACATTGCGACGCATATTGGTCATCATCTCCAAGAACATGTCGTACCCCTCATTCTTGTATTCGATAAGCGGATCCTTCTGTCCATAGCCTCTTAGGCCAACGGATTCCCGAAGCGCATCCATCGCCTGGAGATGTTCGCGCCAAAGGGTATCGATTTGCTGAAGAATGAAGAAGCGCTCGGCCTCCCGCATCAGACCAGGACGTTGCTGATCAATCTGACCCTCTTTGAGGTCGTAAGCATTGCGCAATTGCTCCTGGAGAAAAGCCTTGAGCTCGTCCATCCCCAAACCATTCACTTGGGCAGGGGTGAGATCTTCAAGCAAGTAAATAAATTCCTTTACCTTGCCGACCAGTTGATCCAAATCCCATTCCTCAGGGGGCAAATCCGGATTCACATAAGCCTCCACGATTTCATTCATCGTTCGCTCGCCATACCCAATCACTTGCTTCTTCAACGCACGGCCATCCAACACACGACGGCGTTCAGAATACACAGCACGGCGCTGGTTGTTCATCACCTCGTCGTACTCAAACACCTGCTTACGGATGTCGTAATAGTACGTCTCGACTTTTTTCTGAGCCCCTTCAAGAGAGCGTGTCAGCATGCCCGACTCAATCGGCATGTCTTCCTCAACCCGGAATGCATTCATCAAACCGGCAACACGCTCGCCACCAAAAATGCGCAGCAGGTTGTCGCCCAGCGAGAGGAAAAAGCGTGTGGAACCGGGGTCGCCCTGACGTCCAGCACGACCGCGAAGCTGGTTGTCCACTCGGCGCGACTCATGTCGCTCGGTACCAATGACGTGCAACCCGCCGGCATCGCGCACACGGGCTTCCTCCTCCTTCACAACTGCGTCGTATTCACCGCGCACAAAAGCAATCGCTTCCCGCAACGATTGGATCTGAGCATCATCGGTGGGGGCTTTTTCAGCAGCGGTGGCAATGCGCTCCTCAAGATCGAGCACGCTGAGGGCGCGATCACCCCATGCCTTCACCAGATCACGGGCTAACTGCGCGAGGAGTTGATCGGTTGGGCCCGAAAGTTCACAAGGATAAAGGCTGGCACTAACCCGAGGAGCAACAGTCGCGGACGCCTCAGAGAACCCGGACGCAGTGGCTGAATCTTGGACAGGGAGCGATGGAAGTGGACCATCTTCAGGCTTCACCAGGCGACTGAGCAACACCTCTCGCAACTTGAGGCGAGCCATGTAATCGCTGTTCCCACCAAGGATGATGTCGGTGCCACGACCCGCCATGTTGGTAGCAATCGTGACAGCACCGGCGCGGCCTGCTTGAGCCACAATTTCAGATTCCCGTTCCACATTTTCGGGTTTGGCATTGAGCAGGTTGTGGGGAATGTCTTGTTCCGTTAGCAAGCTGCTCAACAACTCACTCTTTTCAACCGACGTGGTGCCCACCAGCACCGGACGCGCTTTTTTGTGGATATCGGCGGTTTCGTTAGCAACAGCCCGCCACTTCGCTACTTCGGTTTTGTAAACCTGATCGGCCCAGTCCTGACGTGCACGAATGCGATTGGTCGGAACAATCGTGGTCTGCAGTTTGTAGGTCTTCTCGAACTCAACTTCCTCTGTTTTGGCCGTGCCGGTCATGCCGGCCAATCGCGGATAGAGCAGGAAGAAGTTCTGATAGGTAATCGAAGCGAGGGTTTGGGTCTCCGGTTGGATCTGCAAGCTTTCCTTCGCCTCAATCGCCTGGTGCTGCCCATCGCTCCAACGTCGGCCAGGCATCACGCGACCCGTGAATTCATCGACAATCACCGCTTCATCATCGCGAACGATGTAATTCACATCCTTCACAAACAACTCCTTCGCCTTAAGAGCGTTGGTGATGTAGTGAGCCCAGGGGTCCTGGGGATCAAACAAATCCTGCACACCCAAAGTCTGCTCAGCTTTTGCAAAACCTTCATCCGTAAGGGTGCAGCTGCGCTGCTTTTCATCCACCTCGTAATCACCCTCAGGATCGATGCCGTCTTTGCCCATCTCCGCAGAGCGTTCAAGGGAGGCGGCCAACTGGGCAGCTTGTTGATACTTTTCTTGCTCCCGCTCGACCTGGCCAGAAATAATTAATGGTGTGCGCGCCTCGTCGATGAGGATCGAATCCACCTCATCAATCACGCAAAACTGAAATTCACGTTGTACTACTTCAGAAATATCAGCAGCCATGTTGTCGCGAAGATAATCGAAGCCAAGCTCAGAATTGGTCGCATAGGTGATGTCACAAGCGTAGTTGCGACGTCTTTCCTCAGGACGCATATCCTGCTGGATCAAACCAACAGATAATCCGAGAAAACGATGAACCTGACCCATCCACTCGGCATCACGACGAGCAAGATAATCATTAACTGTGACCACATGAACACCACGACCTGTAAGAGCATTTAAATAACTCGGTAATGTGGCAACAAGTGTTTTGCCTTCGCCAGTTTTCATCTCAGCAATCTGACCCTCATGCAGCACCATCCCTCCAATCAATTGAACATCAAAATGTCGCATACCAAGAACACGCTTGGAGGCTTCACGAACAATGGAAAAAGCCTCAGGTAACAGCTCATCTAATATTGGAATCTGATTATGCAAGTCACCAGCATTAAATAGACGCTGACGTAGATCAGAAGTTCTGCTGCGAAGTTCATCGTCAGACAGAGGGGAAATATCCTCTTCTAATAGGTTGATATCACTGACAATAGGGGAATAACGCTTCAGCTTGCGGGCATTAGGGTCACCCAGCAGGAGCTTGAGCATGATTATGAGGTAAATGTAAGACCAATAGTAACTGAAGGAAGACCAAAGAGCGAAAATACAAGAAAAGCGAAAATAAGGATACGAAAAGCCAGTAGAATAAAAAATTAAAAGTCAGATGCTGAACGGACCTGAGCCAGAAAACACAAACAAAATAAATCAGGATTGAGCCTGGAAAGACGACGTATTTTTCGGGGAAGAAGATATTGAGATATCATTTGCCGGGAACTTTTGTCGAGGATAAGATTGAGAAGAGAAATAAGTTCATCAACGTCATAAGGATTAAATCTCAAGACGCACTCAGAACCAGCTTCACGTAGACCAGGGACATCAGAAATGATGGGAAAACCATTTGACGCAAGAACCTCAAGCACAGGCAAGCCAAAACCTTCTACAAGACTGGGAATAACAACAGCGGTGGCATGCCTAAAGACTGAAGACAGCTCAGAATCAGTAAAACCTGCAGCAAAAACACGACCATGCAATGAAGGAAAATGCTCTAAAATGCTATTACAGACGTTACGTGCATTAACGCCTGTAACGAGCAATTGGCAGTGAAGAAGGGAAGGACTACAAAGAGCACGGGCTAATAACTCAGGATTTTTATATGAACCAACAGACCCAGAACCAGGGAGGACAATAAAAGGTAGTCTTAAAAGCAATTTTTGTTGAAGAGAAGTAAAACTAGGAACAGAAGTCGAGAGAGGTAAGTAATCAAAGAAGTAGGAAGGATGACACCAGCGAATGTTAGAAGCTGGCACATCATAAAAAGACTGAATTGCTAAGCTACTATCTAATGAAACAGTAAGAAAGGATTTAGCGAAGAGGATCCAACGTCTTCGTGTCTCTAACATGCTGGGACATGTAGAAGAGAAGAGTTCAGGGATACAGTCATGGAAAAGGACCATCTCGGGGCAGTAAGGACTGGCTGAAGAGGACCTTGTAATCCATGTTGAACAAAAAACATCAGCCTTCCAATGAGAAGCAAAAGTATGATTTTCAGATGAAGCCATGTCTAAGGATGCAAAATCTAAAGGGTTAATAGAAGAGCCATGAAAGATATCAAAACCAACAAATTTCGCAGAATTAGGGGAACGCGAAATCAACGCAACAGGAGATTGATCAGTAACTAAACCAGGAAGAGATAACGAATTAAGCAAGTTAAACCAAACCCTAGAGATACCACCATATTGAGACTTAAGCCATATAGTATCTATAATAAGCCTAGGAGAAGAGTGGCCACGAAGTCGAAAATTGAGCTCAGCAAGAAGCAAACCTGAATTATTATTAGAAATCTCAATATCTAATTGACGGATGGCTGAAGAAAGACCATATTTGCGAAGAGAGAATAGAACACGCGCAGCAGGAGCATCATCTTGAAAATTAGTTGAACGAAACATGAAAGAAGATCAGGAGAACAGCGAAAAATTAGTAATAATAGCAATAATAAAAGGGAAGAAGCCCAAGAAGCAATGTAGAATACAAGAGTATTCGATAGTTATGGCAAGGAATGAAATGCTTGATCGTCATACCTCATATATTTCATCCAAAAGAAAAAGGGAAATATTCGTCACAGAACGAGGAGAAAAGAAAATCAAAAGAGATTGCATTAAAAAAATCAACAATTGAGAATTTATGTAGGCACAATAAAGAACACTGGATACATTCATCGCTAGGAATAAATGGTAAGGTGGTAAACAGAAAATCTGAAGTCAAAGATGCCTTTGAAATAAAGATTCAGCTATATACAAATAGCAATGCAAGTCTGTGCAATAAGATAGAAGAGAATGAAAGACTAGAAATTATAAATATAAACACAGAGGATTACATGCAAGTACCAGCAATAGCATCAAGAAGATTGATAGAACAACGGAAAGGTTATGATATATTAGGCTACATAGAAGACGACATACTAATAGAAGATGGTGAATTTTTCAATAAAATAAGATTCTTTTTGAAGTCCCTTGATAAAGAATATGTAGTATTACCACATAGGTGCGAATACATTAAAAATAAAGGAGATGTTATACTTTCAGGAGATCCTGATGGAGGGCGACCAGATTTATTTTGGGATACAAAAGAAAAAATCAATATAAATTGGCCAACAGGACAAAAAACAATTTACAGAGCGACGAATCCTCATTCGGGGTGTTTCTTTATAGGTAGTGAACAAGCCGAGATATTATATGAGTATTGGTCAAGAAAAAATTGGAAAAGCAAATATCAACTATCTGGACCATTAGAACATGCAGCAAGCGGCAGGATAATAATGAATTTTAAAATATTTAAAACAGTCCCTGAGGATTATAGATTTTTTATGGTTAGACATCAAGATGAATTATGGAAGAATCATGAATTCGAATAAAGTAAGTATATACAACAGGATAAAAGAGGGACAAGAGGAAGAAGTTTTGAAACCGGAAAACTATCTAGACATGGGTTTCGATTACCACGTAAAAGCTGAATACGAAAAAGCAATAAGAGCCTATGAAATAGGAACAAGAATAGACAAGTTGAACGATAAAATATACTGCAAGATGGGATTAACATATCACAATCTAGGAAAGCATAATATTGCAATAAAGTACTATAAAAAAGCAACAAAAATAAATAAAGAGAATAGTGAAGCTCAGTACTATCTTGGATTTATATATTTACAGGAAAATCAAGATGAAAAAGCTATTAAGTATCTAAAAGATGCGTTAAACCTTAATCCAGAAATAAGCAGGGCATACTACTACTTATGCGAAGCATTAACAAGAAATAATAGAAAAGAGGAAGCAGTTAATATAATTAAAAAGAGAATTGAGCTAAATTGTCCATTAATAACACCAGACGATATCTTTACATTTGGTGAAGTTATGAGAAAAAGAGCAATAGAGAAGCATGAATCAAATGACAAAATAAAAATTATATTAGATCTTCTTCTAAAAAGTATTAACAAAAGGGGGATAGTATGTTTTGGAGACTCGCATAGGAGTGTATTTAACAACATACAGAAAATAAATTGCTATAACACAGGATCAGGTACTGCATATAATTTAAATAATGATAAAAGCACTTCAGGAAGCGGCAAAAGGATTAAAAAAGTACTGGAAAATATAAACAAAGATGAATATGCGATACTACTTGTATATGGCGAAATAGATTGCATGGAACATATAATGAAAAATTCATACAGAGAGGATAAGAATATAGATGAAATAACAACAAAGCTGGCAGTAAAGTATACAGAGTATATAAGGAATCTCAAGAATGAAGGTTACACAGTACTAGTGTACGGACCAGCGCTTAGTGGGTTTTCTTTCAATTCACACGGAACACAAGAAGAAAGAAATAGAATAATGAGGAATTTTAATGAGCAAATAGAGAAAAATTTGAGCACAGAAAAGCGAGTATACTTTGGTAGTATAAATAAAATCGTAACAAATGATATGTATGAACCTGAAATGAAATTAAGTAAAGATGGGAGACATTTGGATAACTTTCCGCAAGGGTCAAAAATAGTACAAGGAATGATAATAGGGGAGTTCATAAAAGATATATATTCGAAAAGAAAGAAGATTAAAAATTATGCAAAAAGAGAAAGAAACTATGCTGAAGGCAAGCCATACGCAATAGTATTTGATAAATCAGATACAGGGATTTACATAAATGAAGAGCTGTGTTTTGTCAAAAGTAAATCGATAAAGTTAAAAGAGAAAGAAAAGATGACAATAGTAATCGACATGCTAAATCATTACAAAATAAAAAATATTATCATTGCAATAGAGAGAATTGACGAAGGATACATCGATGCAAAAAAAATTGTTATGGCAGAGAAAGTAATGCTATTTAATGAGAAAAAAATAACATGTCATTCAGCAGAAATGGATGAATCAAGACATAATTCATGTTGCATAATAAAGGGTAATATAATTGCAAGAGGAGTTTTGATTGAAATTAAAAATCATATGCCAAGAGAAACGACATTCATGTTAAGGAATATAGAAATAATCTGAATCTATAAAGGGGGGGGGTATGAGAGAATAACAAAGATAAGATTTAAAGTATGAAAGTCGTCTTAGTAAACCATGGAACTGCATCAGAGTGGGGAGGGGGCGATAGTATTCAAATACAGGAGACGGGTAGAGTACTCGCAGCAAGAGGTTGGGAAGTAAGCATACAAAATAGTGATAGGCCCGACATAAGAGGAGCGGATGTCGTACACATCTTCAATTGCAGAGTATTTAATTCGTTCAAACAACAAATATCAGTATGTCAACAGTCTGGAATTCCGGCAATAGTATCACCAATATGGATTTCAATTGGAAGAGCATTATGGGGGAGCAGGGCAACAACAATGTTGTTACAAGAGGCAATAAACAACGGTGAAAATAGTATCAGCGAGAAGCTGAAGCTACTTAGTAATAGAGAACTGAAAGTACACCTACCAGAAGGAACTATTGACTCGATGGGAAACGGGTCAATGAATTTAGAGTGGATAAAGGAAGCAGGTAAGCTACTGCAAACATGCAATGGAATCTTACCAAACAGTTGGCTAGAATTGAAAGCAATACAAAGTGATCTAAATTGGAGAGGGAAAAATTATGGAGTAGCGCATTACGGAGTTAATCCACAAAAATTTATGGATGCTGACCCAGGCATATTCAGAAAATACACAGGGATTAAAGGAGATTTTATAATACAAGCTGGAAGAGTAGAGCCAGGAAAGAATCAAGCGATGCTTTGCTGGGCACTAAAAGACTGTGACATCCCAATTGTACTAGTAGGAAAAGATGAACATTGGCCGTCATATGCAAAGTTGTGCAAACAAATTGCAGGAGATAAATTGACGCTAATCAAGCATATGCCACAAGAAGTCTTGGCATCAGGATATGCTGCGGCAAGAGTACATTGTTTACCAAGTTGGATGGATACATGTGGCTTGGTAAGTTTGGAGGCGGGTATAAATGGAACCCCAATTGTAGGGAGTACATTTGGTCATGAACTCGAATATCTCAAGGACGATGCGTGGCTAGCCGACCCTGGTAATCCAGAAAGTATTAAAGAAGCAGTGTTAGACGCTTGGGCGGCTGGTCGAAACAATAAAAGATCACAAAATCTAAAAAAAAGGATATTGTCAGATTTCAACTGGGAAAAAACTGCAGACCAGACAGAAAAAATCTACATAAAGGCTATCGAAAACGCTTAACACCATCCAATTGACGAGTAAAGATGTCAGTCAAAATAGAAATAGTTGGTCTTGACCTAAGCTTGATATTGGCAGTAATACTCATACCACTTTGTAAGTTGAGACTAGTATCACCAGAAACAACAGACTGCTGTACTAATTTAACAGTTCCTGGAAAATAGCGCTGAGGTGAATCTTGATCAGGAGGTAGAGCATCAGAACCAATACTGATGAGTGAACCACGGATATAACCAAACTCACCGGAAGGGAAAGAGTCGACCGACACACTAACAGCTTGACCGACTTTTATAAAACCAATATCAGAGTTGGGAATTTCAACTAGAGCTTGAAGATTATTAGAAGGAACAATTGTGAGTAGTTTCTCCGAACTGGAAACAACGGAATAAGGGGAAGCCATCAAGTTAAAAACCCTACCAGAGACAGGAGCCTTAACATTGCGATAGCCAATTTGTTCATTAACAGAGGTTAATTGGGTGCGCAAAGACAAAAGCTGCTGATTAAGTGAATTGACACGGGAAGATACAGATCCAACTATGCGCGAACGTTCAGTAACCAGAGTAGAAAACTCTGCTTTATTTTCCTGAAGGCGATTTATTTGATCTAAATAAGCGTTACGGGCCATAGCACCATTGTCATACAAAGGCTTCAAATCGTTAGTAATTTGTGTTTGGTAGTTGAGTGAAGAACTCTTACTTTGAAGACGAATATCAACCTTAATGAGTTCAGACCTTATCTGATTGACCTGATTACGTGCAGTAAGCATTCGAGAAACCAACTGTGCATCATCTATACCTGTCGGAAGAGGAGGCAAAGGTTTAAAGAGACTTGGTTTTCCACCGCTTTCTATAATGTCCTTGAGGCCAGAAATTTCAAGAGAGAGAAGCTGAATTTTTTCATTAATCTCTGATAGACGACTAGATAGAGACTTGGATTCTACAGTTAGTAATATGTCACCAGCTTCAACAAAGTCACCATCAGATGCAAAAACATCAAGTACTACGCCACTAGAAGGAGATTCAATATCCTGAACACTTCCTGATGGAGATAGTTTACCGCGAACGCTAACAGTTTGGTCAATCTTTGAACTGAAGGCAAAAATCACAGTTACACCTAACAAACCGGCAGATAGCCAGATAAATGCGGATGACCAGTGACGACCCTGCGAAACAAAAACAGAACTACCTTCCCAAACTTTGAACTTATTTGAATCAGCAGACGGTAACTTTTTATCAGTCAAGATCAGACTCCTGTTGTGAATAAAGCGCGAAATAACGACCTTCCATCTTAATTAACTCATCATGAGTACCACGCTCAACTAAACGACCCGATTCGAGCATAATAATAACATCTGATGAGCGAATGGTAGAAAGACGATGAGTGATAAAGAAAACAGTAGAACCTTCAAAATGCCTTTTAAGGTTAACGCAAACCTGACGTTCGGTTAAATAATCAAGAGCACTTGTGGCTTCATCAAGTATTAGTAAAGAGGGAGCTTGTAAGACTGCACGGGCGATAGCAATGCGTTGTCTTTGACCTCCAGATAAGCCAGCGCCTCGTTCACCTACACGAGAAGCATACCCATCAGGCTGTTCCATAATGAAGTCATGTGCACATGCAATTTTGGCAGCTGCAACAATCTCTTCAGGAGTCGCCTCAGGCGTAGTGAGTGCTATGTTGTCACGAATAGATCCCTCAAATAATAGACTTTCCTGAGGAACAATTCCAATCTGTCGACGAATAGAACCAAGCTGAAGTTTCGAGATATCATAACCATCTATTAAAATTCTACCACTAACAGTTTCATATAAGCGGGGTAATAATTTCATGATCGTACTTTTACCACTACCACTTCGACCAACGATTCCGACAAAAGAGCCAGCAGTTACGGAGAAAGATACCCGATTAATAACTAATGGTGCGAGATCATTAAACCTAAAGTCCACGTCTTGAAAAACCACTTCACCAGCAACAGGAGGTAGTGGAAGTAAATCCAAGTCAACTTCGCCACCCTCAGATTCAGTATCAATAACATCGCTCAAGCGCTCCATGGAAAGTGCGACTCCCTGGAAACTTTGCCAACTTGTAGCGAGATTGAGAAGAGGTCCAACAACGTATCCGGAAATAATGCGGAAAGCAATTAACTGACCAATAGTTAATTGACCCTTAATGACAAGATAGGCACCAACCCACAATGTAAGAAGACCAGTCAACTGATTAAGAAAACTTCCGATTGTGCCAGTGGAGACACCGATCATTAAAGTTCGAAAGGATTCACTCATATAACCGGAATACCGTCGTTGCCACTGCCATCTAACGTTATTCTCTGCATTCTGAGCTTTAATGGTCTGAACACCATTCAAGGACTCGATGAGATAACTTTGAGTAACAGCATTTTTTTCTGCTGCTTTTCTAAGTTGACCACGAATAATGGGCGAAGCAACAATGGTGAGGCCAAGAAATAAAGGAACAACACCTAGAGTTACAGCAGTTAAAACTCCGGAGTACACGATCATTACGGCAATATAGATAACAGAAAAAACTGAATCCAAGGCAAGTGTTAGCAAACTACCAGTTAGGAAACCGCGAATATTACCTAATTCTGCAATACGGGTCTGCAACTCACCAACAGGACGCTTATCGAAATATCGCAATGGCAAACGAAGTAAATGCTGTATAACTTGAGCACCAAGTGCTATATCTATGCGATTAGTAGTGTCAGCAAAAAGATAAGTACGCACAGCACCAATGAGGCCTTGGAAAAGACTTACGCCAAGTAAAACAAAGCCTAAAGTATAAAGAGTATCAAGATTCTGCTGAACAATTACTTTGTCGAAAATCTGTTGCATAACAAGAGGCTGAGCAAGATTGAGGAGTTGTAAAACAAGAGAAGCTGCTAATACCTCAAGCAAACTGCGACGGTACTTCTTAAGTTGAGGGACAAACCATTTGAAAGTAAGCTTTTTTTGCTGTGAATCGCGACCTGGAGACAAAGACAATACTCTAACTCCAGGATTATTTTCCAATAACTCAATTAATGGAAAAACAACACGGCCATACTCAGGAATTACAGCTTGGACGATATCACGAGAGATATCATGAATCATAATTAATTGCTTATCAAGCAATGCAAAACATGGAAAAGAAAGACGAGGAAGTTGAGCAGTGGGAATATCACTAATCGTCCCGACAAAACCCATTACGGTAGAGAGATCACCAGTAAGCTCCAGTGATGGCTTATCACCTTTCAAGGAACCCTTACAAGCACGCTCAATGACATCCCGACGGAAGGGAACATTGTGAAATAAAGACAACATCTCGAGACATGCCATGGTCTGCTCAATAGGACCAACACCAGTAACAACTGGTATTTGGCGTCCGCGCCAGAAGAATTTTGAACTTTTATTTGATAATGGAGTAGCGTTTATTTCAGGAAGTGATTCTTTGCTACCTTGAGGGTCTGGAACCAGCAGCTCAGAATAACGATCATTACCCCACAAGTCACTAGCGGGGGATATATCGGAATCAGGAGGAGCTTTTAAAGGAGGGTAGAGTTCACGTGACCAACAAGATTTATCAACTGATATTAAACGAAGAGGAAAACCAGAAGGGATAGAATCTAATATTTCGGAATCTATAGGTTGTCCGACAGGAACGGTGAAACCGGGTGGCTTTGAGTTCCACAGTAATAAGGTATCTTCAGCAGAAAAATCTGCTATGGAGCGCAAAGATCTTGCAGGATGCAACTTCATAGAAGGAAGAAGTCTACGTAAAACCTCTCGTTCGTTAGGTTCTGCCAAAGGTCTCGAACGGAGAGAATGAGACAGGACAGTCATCAACTCTGCAGGAGAATTATTAGTATCTAACCAATTTCTGAAAGGTTCACTACGCAGCTCTAGTTGATAAAAAATATCAGCAGGAAAACCGACAAGCTTAAGTGGCATAGCGGCTGTTATCCATTCACAAGGGCTGCGTCGAACTAAACCTGCCCACCCGATAAGATCGCCAGGTTGTGCATAGGCAAGAGTAACGGGACGACGTAAAGCAGGATCATGATGTAGAACACGTCCACGCCCCTCAAGGATGCAATAACAATATTCTGGCAAGCGATCACTGAATAAAAGAGCTTGACCAACACTGCAATGAAAGGGCTTAGAATGAGTTGCTAACCACTGTAAGTCTGCATCATCAATATCTTGGAAGGCAGAAAAGCGCGAAAGAAGAGCGGAGAGTGTTTCTGAGGTACTAGACATAACTAAAAATCGAAATTGAGCTCGTCGACAGTCTCACCGGACATAATACGCTTTACCCTGGCATCTAAAAAGGTGTCGAGTTGCTTATGAAGTAAAAATGTACGCATTTGTTTGTCGAATCTAGCAGGGGTAAGCACTTCTAACCGAATAAGGATTAGCCACTCACCAAGTTGACGAGGCGGATGAATCTCACCAGGACGTAAAGATCTAAGCAATTGAGCAAGCTCTTGTGGATAAATACTGCCCATGGCAGTAGGACCCATTAAACCTTTATGCGAAGCCTCAGGACCCTCACCAAAAGAGGCGGCAAGTTCCGTAAAAGGGCCTTCATTCTCTTCGAGACGGATCCAAAGTTCCTGAGCCAAGCCGGCATCACGTACCCTCAAAATGGAATAAATAACTTGATCGTGAGCGCCCTTGGAAGACAGAAAGACTTCCTCAAGACCTGGACCGAACTGTTTCTCGGCAAAACGAAGCAAGGCCTCTTCCCGCGCGAAACAAATATCCAGGTCATCTTCCTTCAGATGACTACTTCGCAAGAAATCATCTAAGGACAAGTTGTTAAGGCGTTTTTGTCGCTCTTGATCAAGAAAGTCTCTACCAATATTCATTTGCGAAGCAATTAACTCTTCTTGCTGAAACCGAACAAGCTTGGGAAAAATTTGCATACGGCGGACAAGATTCTGACACTCAATGGCAGAATCAATACCGTCAGAAAACAAATGTACTTGATTGGAATGCATAAAAGTCAAGACAAGAAGGTATCAAATAGATGAGGAAACAGAACTAATATCAAGCAAGAATAAATCATCAAAAACAGTATTAACAGATTTAACAACACTAGACCAATCATCAAGGGTGTCTTGACGAAATAATCTCATAACACCTGGATACCAAGGAGAATCAGATCGATCGATAAGCCAACGAAAATCAGCGTCATGAGAAAGCAAACACCAAGTAGGTATATTAAGAGCAGCTGAAAGGTGAGCAACAGCTGTATCAACTGATATGACGAGATCGAATTGACTAATCACAAACGCTGTGTCAGAGAAATTTGAAAGTTTAGAGGACCAATCTATCAGACGGGGGTGATGAAGCCATGGATTAACCTGTGACGCATCGGGACCAACCTGAAGAGTATGCAAATTAACAAGATCAAGATCCATCAACTTAACTAAATGTGGCATAAGAAGTTTAAGCGGAATGCTTTTATTCTTATACATAATTGGATTCGAAGGACTTGTTGACCAGACGATACCAACAGACAAGCCCCCTAATGAATCTCCTGCAATTAAATGGCCAGGGATGTTCTTAGGCGTACTGAAATAAGGCAATGTGGAAGGTATAGAATCAAGTGTTGTAGAAAAGAGACTAGGCAGAGAAAGAAGAGGGCAATGTAAACGATCAGATGAAAACATGAATGTTTCCAACTCAAGAACATTACCTTTGGGGTTAAGCCAGTTTTTGATAAGTGCTATTAAAGGAAGTGGGCACAAGAAGTCATAATCAATAAACAACGCATCAAGTAGCAAAAGGTATCTACAAAACTGGATACAATCACCGAGGCCTTGTTCGGACCAAATAAGAAGTGGTGGAGAAGAATTAGTTGACAGTTGATCTAGTGATTCAATCAACGGTCCATGACTTGGGTGTAATGATAAAGGCACCATGGAGGTATATAAACGATTCTCATAAAGATCCCAACCGATAACATAATTACAAAGAAGAAGATGACATAGCGATAAATTAAATTTTAAATCAGCACAAAGAGAACAACCCTCTAAGCGAAGAGCTTCTTGAAGATTTATAATTGCTTCATTAATGCGACGAAGCTTAATAAACAAAAAGCCAAGATTTAAATGACTTTGAAAGTGATTTGGATTAAGGGTAAGGCAATGCACTAACGTGAGTTCAGCAGACTTATAGGAACCATTCAAAATAAGTGAAAGCGCAAAATTACAAAGAATATCTACATCATAGGGGGAAAGGAAGTGAGCATTCTTGAAAGCTGTAAGCGAACAAGAAAAGAACTTAGCGTCACGAAGAAGATTACCAAGATTATGCCAAACATTGCTCTGAAGTGAATCAATAGACAAACTAACTAGATAGTGATGAAGTGCTTTAGAAGATTCAAAGCTCGAATATGAGTTAGCTAAGTTGAAATGTATATCTGCTCTACCAGGGGAAAGTAAAAGTGCTTTCTGATATGCAAAGAGAGATCTAGAAGAACCTTTAGATTGCGCATTTTCGTACATACCAAGAAAAATCCAGTACTGAGGATCTGAGTGGAAGGATGTAGGGAGTGTTGACAAAAGATTACATAATTCGTCAAGATAATTCAGCTTCCAAAGTAAAAGGGCTTCTACAAAACGGTATACTGGCTCTGATTTAAGAGAGACCTGAGATAACAAAGAAACTAAACGTTCAGGATCTGTAGTTTTTTCGGCTTCAAAGATCAAAGGGCGCACATTGGTCTTAGAATTTTGAAAATTAGAAAAGGTCATGGAAGATAGAATTCAAAAGAGAGAGAGGGGATGGACGCACCATAGGAAAAACGAATTAATAAAGGCAGAAAAAATTTATTTGGAACTTATAGAAGAGAGAGCTCAGGAGGAAGATATAGCAAATCTTGGGGCATTACTAAGAAGTCAAGGGAGAATAAAAGAAGCGATGAAGTTGTATAAGACATGGTGGGGAAGAGTCGAGATAACACCTAATATCTGCTTAAATGCAGTAAATGCAGCAATAGAAATTAATAGTTTGAAAGAAGCAAATAAATGGCTAATAGAGACTTCAGAGATATATAGCAATGATATCAGGTTAACAGAAGCTAAGGCAAGGCTATACCAAGCAATGGAGAAAAAAGTTGAAGCAATAGAATTACTAAAAGAACTCACATCACAAAAGGATGCAAAAGCAAATACATGGATTGAACTAGGTAGAGCCTATAACAGCAATGGTGAAATAGATGAAGCATTAGTTAGTTTTAGAACAGCAAAAGAAATAAATAACAAGGACCCAAGACCAACCGCAAATATAATTACAATACTAAGCGAGAAAGGAAGATTTAAGGAGGCAAATAAGGAAGTAGAAAAAACGGAATGTAATCTAAAGGAGGAATTAGCAATAAAGGGAGCAATAGCATATTTAAAACTAAAAGAAGAAAAAATATACGAAGCAGCAATAGACTATGCAGAATTATGCAGAATTGATCCACTTCAACCAATATACTGGCTAAATTGGTGCGCTTGCAAAAGAAAGTTAAAGCGAAATATAGAAGCATTACAGATATCAAAGAAAGGATTGTCGATTAATCCATCTAATGACAATCTAAGACATGCAATGAGTCAATGTTTAGCAGAAACAGGGAACCCAGAGTTAGCAATTAAAGTAATGCGAGAAGAAATAGAAGGAGAAAAAAAGATATCGGAGCAAAATTTGTATAACTTACAGTTTATAGGAGAAGGGTATCAAATAATTGACAGCGAAAAACTCAAGTGTATGGCAGAAGATTGGGAAAGTATAAAAATCAAAAAGAGAATAGGACCCTTGTGGGGTGACAGGATAGAGGATAAAGATAAAGAAAGGATAAATGTAGGATATATGTCAGCAGATTTCTGCGATCATCCTGTAGGAAGATTCATAAAACCAATAATAAAAGAACATGATAGAAAAAGAGTAAAAGTAATTGGTATAGACTGTGGTTCAAGAAAAGATGCAAATAATAGAGAAATAAAAGAAATGTGCAATGGATGGATAGATGTCAACAATTTATCAGACCAAGAAGCAGCAAGGAAAATTGCAAATCATGGAATAGATGTTTTAATTGAATTAGGAGGATACACTGCAGAAAACAGATTAGGGATATTAATAGAGAAACCAGGAAAAATTCAATTGAGTTATTTAGGCTATTTTGCACCTACGTATCTAAAATCTATCGATGGTTGGATAGGTGACGATATACTTTTTGAATCGTTAAACAAGACACAAAGAGATGTGCACAAGCTATACAAAATAAGAGATGGATATATGGCAATGGAACTAAAGACAGAGGCGGTAATCAAAAACACGCCATTAAATAGGAAATTTAGATTTGGATGCTTCAATCACTCGAGAAAACTAACATACGAAACAATCAGGCTATTCGCGAAGGTGATGAAAGAAAATCCAGAATCTGAGATTGCACTAAAAAGCATAAGTTTCAGTGAAACAGAAGAACAAGAAAGAATCATAAATTTGCTAAATAAAAATGGAATATCAAAAAAAAGAGTTATACTAATGCCTTATATAACAGACAAAATAAAGCATCAAGAAAAGTATAACGAAATAGATGTAGCACTAGATCCTATACCTTATGGAGGTGCAACCACCACATGTGAAGCACTGGAGATGGGAGTTCCGGTAATAACTTTGAAAGGTGAAGGGATGGTTGGAAGACTAAGTTCGAGTATTTTAAAATACGGACGTTGTGAAGAGTGGATTGGGAATAACGAAACAGAATATATAAATATAAGCGTAAAATTAAGAAAAGAGGGTAAAAGAGATGAGAAAAAAAGGATTCAACTAAAAGCCAAACTTAGTAAAACAGATCTAACAAACCAGAAAAGACTATCAAAACAACTTGAGGAGGCTTATCTAGAAGCCTTGACCATTTTTGAAAAGGCTAATTCGATATGAGTCATGAGATCTGAAGCATTACCAAGTGGACTGTTAATCAGCTTCTGTCTCCAATAATGCCGATTGGCACGTAACCAGCTTAAATTTTCGGCTTGAAGAACAGCAAAGTCAAAATACTGGGATTTTGAGGACAAGCACCAGTTGGGGAGATTTGCACCATGTAGAACAGCGGAACTCATACGGCTCACGTACGAGTTCCCAGTAGAAGTGATGACTGGTACTCCCATCCATAAAGCCTCACAAGTTGTGGTACAACCACCATTAGGGAAACAATCTAGAGCAACATCAACCAAAGAGTATTGATTTAGATGCTGAACAGTATCGCGTGGTCGTGGAATCCAAGTGATACGCTCAGGGTCAAGACCAGCACGACGCATACGTTTTGATAACAAAGTAAAGGTTCCTGGATCATCAGATTCACCCATTTTTAAGACTAAGGAGGATCCTGGTACTGAATTTATAATTTTTCCCCATAATTGGAGAGTTTCATTTGATAACTTACGATGGTGGTTGAAACTGCCGAAACGAATGCCAGTGGATGAAGTAAATGGAGATGATGGCACATCTAAAGATGATTCAACCAAAGCAGAAGGCGGCTGCCAAGCCAAGAAACAACGACCAAGACGCCAGATTGATTCGGTGTGGGATTCCTGCATAGTATCCGGAAAAAGTTGGGAATCCCCTAACCAATAATCAATTGATGGATTAAAAGTAGATGCAAAATAACCTAAGTAGGTAACCTGGATAGGAGATAAATTGGAAAGGAAGCCCGGCATAAAGTGTCCCGATGTCCAACCGGACAAATCAACTGCAATATCAGCATTTAAATTTCGAATATCTGAAACACGATCAGGCAAATCTAAACGAGGTATACATATAGATTCAACAGAAGTAAGTGGCTCGAACAAATAACGAGTAGACTCAACACCATGATCATTTAAATCAACAATAATATGCTTATGGATCGGGGAGGAGAGTGCACTAAAATATCCATAAAGAAATCTACCAACTGGGTGATACGAAAAATCAGAACTAAGCCATAATATAGTTAATGGTTCTTGAATACGGCAAACCGATTTAACTTTGACAAAATCTGGAGATTTATTAATAGGAGAAGCCTCGATTCGATTAGAATATTCCTGCATAACAGATGAGACCGAAGACGAATAATCATAGTGTTCAAGACTTGCTGCTGACATACACAAATTCTCTTTAACAGCAAGTATTTGCGTAAAAGAAGAAGGATCAGTAAAGAATGGGCTATGAAGCAGCCAGTCACCTAAACCCAGGCGATCGTAGCAATTATAGAGATTCGTTGAATAATATTCAGTATTAGGGGTAATTGTATTCCATACACGATTTTTGAGGATTAGTTGGCGTGACTCTGCAGATCTATTCTGGATAAGACGAACCTGACTAACAGATGCAAGAGACTCCTTCGTTAAGGAAAAATCTTGCAGAAGTTGATTTAATATAGGAAGAGTATGTAATTGAGAGCGGCCTAGTACAGCACAATCCAGGAGTTGAATTCGAAGAGGAAGATGTGAGGGGAAACGAAGTGATGCATTTGATAGAAGAGCTAGTGCATCATTAAACTGGCCATTCAAGACCAAGATACTACTTTTGAGACGAACCGATTCAAGAACTGTTGCGGGATGCTGCGATAAAGAGCATACTAATTTATAAGCATTCGATAAATCATTAATTTTAAGATAATATGAAATTTCGATGAGCTGCAGTGGCCAAAATTGACTAGATCTTAAAATTAACCAAGAAAGATTTTCACCTAATTTAGAGATATCACCTATCTGCAAAAGATACTGAGAGTACATAAAACAATAATAAGCTCCGTCGGGTTTATCAAGCCTCTTCAATTCAGAAAGTGAATATAAAAAAGACTCGTAGCGAGATAGTCGTAAATATAAATATGAAAGCAAAAAATGGATATCCTGGTTGTCGAAATCAAGAGAGAGTCTTGCCAACAATATAGATTCAGCTTCTAAGAATTGTTGAAGACGCAAGTGACGAGCTGCGATATATAAACTGTCCTTGTACTCATAGTTAATAAGACGGTCGGGCCAATCAAAAAGAATTTCGTACATAAAAAAAGGAGAGAAGCTAAGCTTCTCTCCCACCGGTTATTTGTAATGAACCTTGACTGATCAGCCGATAGCGGTGACGCCATCAATCACAGACTGGTTGACAAATCCAGAAGTGATGTTGGCGGTATTGGTGGCACCCAGTACATAAGCGAGTGTAGTGGATGTAGTCGTACCGCCAGAGGTTGTCGAACCGATGATGTTCTGACCACCGCTTACAGCAGTTGCTGAGAGACTATCGAAGGAGCCAGTGGCAACGTTGATGTTCAACAACAAGCCAGTGTGCGTCGTTGTGCCCTTGAAGAACAAGGTATCAGAACCACCTTCGTAGAAGTACTGGTTAGCCAACATTTGACTACCTGCTCCAACAAAGCCCTGCATCGAAGCGCCCATTGTGAAGGCCAACGAGTCGTTGCCAGCACCACCAACGATGGAGGCGCTAGAGACAACATTAGAGAAGGTCAGGGTGTCGTTACCAGCACCAGCACTAATGATGGTAGTGGCAGAAACCATACCGCCGAAGTTAAGGCTGTCGTTGCCAGCACCAGTATTAAGACGAGCAGCGGAGATATCGCTGGTAGTAGAGAAGGTATCGGTACCCGCTCCAGAAACAATCGTGCCAGCAGAGATTGCACCAGCTGCAATCATTCTGTTAGCGCCGCCACCCATATCTACACGACCAGCGGCCATGCTTGTAAGTGAAAGTGTGTCGTTGCCAGCGGCGGTGTCACCAGCAGAAGAACCACCGTAAACAGTTGATGAAGTGGAAGACATAACAACAGTGAAGCTGTCATTACCAGCGTCACCGTAATACTTACCAGCGTTTGTAGTAATGCCAAGACTGTCATTACCAGCACCACCAAACACAGAACCTGAAGTCAGTGCTGCGGTACCAATGATGTAGTCGTTGTCTTCACCAGTATTGAATGATGAGTTATCAGTTGCAGCAGCCCAGTTAAGTGTGTCAGCACCTTTATTGGAGTTAACAGTGTACTGAGTACCACCTGTGACAACGATGGAGTCAGCACCACCACCACCAAGAATGGTTGACTGCTTAGAAGCTACTGAGACGACGATGGTGTCAGCGCCAGCATTGGCTTGGATGTATCCCTGGGTAGCACCACCTGAAAATAAGATGGAGTCGGAACCATCAGTGGAAGTATCGCGAAGATTACCTCCATAGATTGAAGATTGGCTTGAAGCGCTCAGAACGGTGATGGTGTCGTTACCCAAGTCACCAGAGATGATTGATTGAGAAACAATTCCACCAGCAGTGATGTAATCGTTACCTTTACCACCTTTGACAGTTGACTCGTTAGCTGTAGTTAGAACGAGATCGAGAGTGTCATTCCCGCCATTACCTTGGACGAAAGCCCCGGCTGTACCGCCAGCTAAACGGATGTTATCGGCAGAATCAGATGAAGTGTCTCGTAGACTACCGCCATAAACTGAGGTACCTGAAGCTGCGGTTGCAACTAAATTGATGGTGTCAGAATTAAGACCACCAGTGACATTTGAAGCAGATACAGATTTGGTGATGGAGATACTGTCAGAACCGCGACCACCTTTTACGTCAGATGAGTCAGAAACAGTTCCAGCAACTGAGATGGTATCTGAACCAGCATTACCCTGGATGTAACTTGCACTGAGGCTTCCAAGAGCAATGCTGTCCTGAGAGTCAGTAGAAGAAACTGATGAAGATCCGCCGTAAACAGACGAAGAGACAAGACTCGACGAACCGTTCAGACTGATAGTGTCGTTAGACAGACCACCACTAATAGTGACGGAAGTGTAAGTAGCACTCTTAGCGAGAGTAATGGAGTCATTGTTTCCTCCACCATCTAAAAGAGATGTCGAAACTTTGCTTCCTGTAAAGATGGAGTCATTACCCGTGCCGCCCAAAACGGTTGCGGCAGTGTAATCACCAGGCTTAGTTAGTAGATCGTTACCAGCACCGAAATCGATGACGTCATTCAAGCCTGAACCGGTAACAATGTCGTTACCAGCGAGTAACGCGAGAGAATCATTACCGGTTGTATTTCCTACTAGAACTGAATCGGCAGTACTAGTTCCAAGGATTACGTTGTAGTCAGCCATTAAGGGAAGAGAGTGGTGGGTGTGGATGTTCCTCACTACCGCACCCACCAAGGGGGCGGTGTGCGCAGAGAAAGCCCTGCAGACAACTTATAGCAGAAAGAAAGGTTGCAGGATAGGGGGTTGTGCCGATTTATGCTGATATCGGAACTGGAACAAGTCAAGCGTTCAACAGGGTATCCCACGATTCGGTCGCCTTGTCGAAGGATAGTGCTTCGGCACGGTTCATAGCAGCATCAGCATAGCGGGATGCGAGTTTTCGATTTGAAAGCAGCGTATTAATAGCTTGAACTTGAGCGTCCACATCGAAGAAATCGACAAGAAGTGCAGATAGCCCGTCCTCTAAAAACTCCATAACTGGAGGTGTAGAACTTGCCACAATGGAGCAACCTACCGCCATTGACTCAAGTAGACTCCAACTGAGAATGAAAGGAACAGTAAGGTAAAAGTGAACGTCGCTCACTGATAACACTTGTAAATAAACATTTTCTTGCACAAGACCAAGCCAGTGGGTTCTTAAAGGATCTAAGTTCAAAGTTTTAATAGCCCATACAGACCATGGGACACCATCAGACCTGGGATGACCATATGCTGCTCCGTCTTCTCCAACGATAATGACATGTAAATTAGGTCTCAACTTCTGCAACGCAGAAATAGTTCTGATGGCTTGAGGAAAGCCCCTGTACTCCTCAAAACAACGACTAACGAAGGTCAAGACTTCCAAATTAGGATCATTTGGAAGGAAATTAAAATCCACAGAATTAGCATGTTTAATATTTGAAAGCAAAGGCAAATTCAAACCATCATTTATAACGGAAATTTGATTATGATAAATTGAAGGAAACTGAGATTTTTGCCAACAGGTGGGAACAATCAAGTAATCAAGCGTAGACATTTCTAAAAGTATCTCCGAATTCCAACAACGAAGTTTTAGCCTATGATCATCAGAAACAACCTCAGAGGATAAGAAGTCAACATCAGAATTGTAAGAATTATAAAACCATTCCGCGTAACCAATGCGCCTTGCATGCGGGAAACAATCACTTAAAAAAAGACCATTACCAAAACCTAAATGAGAAATTACAATATCAGGAATCCAATTGCTATCGCGAAGCTGACGTGCAATTCTAAAGACAGACTGGCCTTCAAGAATAGCGGACTCAAATCTATTCAAGTAAGGATGTAAGGATATCGTATTGGAACTTCTGGTATTCTCATAAAAATAAACGCGGAATCCTTTCGGCGAAGGGGAATGCCATTCAGATTGACGAGCAATAAAAACTACATCATGACCAGATTGTGACCAGTGAAAAATAAGCCGGCGAAATTGAGCTGGATAATTAACGTGAGAAACGAGTATGCGCACTATCCAGGCTGCGTACTTGCAAAAATTTGAGAATAATTAGAATACAGCCAGGAAGGTATCTTAGACTGAGCATCATCAACTTTCATTGAGCCGGGAAGGAAAAATAGCATTGCAACTAAAAATGCATTAGTTGAACGAGGTGATCCAAAACCACCATTTGTTGGAGACAAATGTTCGACGACAGAGCTTTTAAGATGTTGATCAGATTCAGACAAAGACTCTGCTTGAATACCGGAACGGACTAATGCCCAATAGCGTTCTCCAAAGTCAGAAGCCCAAAGTTGCTGTAAATCTGATTCATTAGTATTTAGGATAAGTTGAGAGAGTGCGGAGCGAATTTCCGACAACTCTGAAAAGATTTCTCTATCGTCGGGATCAATGTAATAAAGATTTGCTAGTCCTAAAAGGCGGTTTAGATGAATACGATTGTTAACTAAATCGTGTAGCGAATTAGGAAAAGGACCAAAGTCCAAAGTATCAAGGGAAGGAGGTGACATAACACCTATAGAATCGTCGTTAGTGGAAGACGCAGCGGATGTTGAAGAATAAAGTTTATGATATACACTAACCAACCAAGTATCAAAGAAGGAGTCAACATTGTTGATTTCTAAAAGTCCAGGTGGAGACAGCAAGAAATTTGCAATCATAAGTTGTGGACTAAGTGAATGAGAAAGACCATGGATGTTAAAGAAGTTACCTATTGAAGTTCGAACTTCGATTTGATGAGAGGTAAAAACAAAATCAGTGGACAAATCTCGAACTAACTGTGATGTTGCTTCGCCATATCCAGAGTTCCACAAAGTTTCTAACTGATCCTCAGGCGCAAACAACCAAAAGTTGACTAAAGAATCTCTTGAAGATGAATTGATAACCGACAGTGACCAGGAAGACGTAGGAACCATGGAATTAAAGCTGTATGACAAAAATAAACCAGAAGGGTTCAAATGTCAAAAGGGCTAACGACGGAACTCAAAGCGAGCGAGAAGAAAAGTAAGGAAGGCTAATGAAAGAGACATAAATATTGGCGCTAACATTATTTGAGCAATCCAAAGTTCATTCTGTGAGCAGAGCCAAATTAAGGATAAAAAGTACGGGAGCGAACACACAAAAGGAAGGAGCCATCTTTTCCAATGACTAAGAACAACAAAGTGACGAAATTGAGACAAATAAGAATACTTAATCATAAATCGATAATAAGTTTGTAAAGCTTGGGAAGTGTGATTGAAGTATCATAGGAGAGCGCAGAAATACGTGCTGCTTTACTAAGACGTGTGCGAGACTCAGGATCACTAAGGAGCTGAGAAATACGTGCAGATAATAATTTAGGATTATCCATAGAAGTAAGCAAGCCGTTCACATTATCAGTGATCACCTCTTCAACAGGCATACCTTCACTAGCAACAATAGAACAGCCACAGGACATAGCCTCTAATAAGCTCCAACTGAGCACAAAAGGGTAACTTAGATAAACATGTACCCAGGAAATTTGAAATAATGTAATGAGTTGATTATAAGGTACTCTACCTAAAAAGAAAATCCGGTTAAAATCAAGTTCAGAGGCTAATTCATTAATCATGACTTCGCGCAGTGTCTTACCACTTGGATGTCCGTTCCCATAGCCAGGTCCATTATCACCAACGATGAAGACGCACAAATCTGGCCAATTTCTCTGTAATTCAGGTAGGGATTGCATAAATAAATCAAAGCCTCGTAAACGTTCTAAATTACGATTAACAAAAGTAATTGACGGTACTGAAGCATCTACATGCCGACCTCTGACATAGAAAGAAACATTTTTATTGGGAGAAGCGATTGAGGTATTAATCCCTTCATGAATAATATTGAGACGTGAATCTTGAAAACAAGCTGGAAGACTATCAGCTTGGTGATGAGTAGGCATAACCCAGGCAGCTGCTTGATTTAGAGCTAAACGAGTCATTAAGTTACGACCGAGTTGCTCAATAGTTTGGGAAAAAGACACTTCAGGCAAAGTAGGGTCAAATCCATACCCACCGTGCTGAGGTAGGGTCCATAACTCCGGCCAAACTATTTGGGGTATGTTTGGCCATGTCTCAGCGATACCTAAAGTCTCGCCCCATCCTGAATGAGCAAGAATACGATCGGGCACCCATCCCTGAGTATTTAATTTATGACAGATGTCAGCGACAGAAGCAGCTCTCTGAAGACTCTCGAACCAAAGATGCTGACTAAGAGGCATTGGTTCCTTAGGAGGTTCGGGTGGTTTATAACGCCAACCTTGAATCCAATGTGCAAAAGGCCTATCATGAGAACATATACACATAATATCATGGCCAAAAGAAGATAAATATGGAACAAGATGCTTAAACTGACCGGGGAAGTTTTGGTGTATGAGCAGAATTCGCATGGAAAGCAATAAGTGAAGAATCAAAAAATGATTGCAAGCCTATTTACCTATGACCTTGAAATGGCAAGGGTTATGGTTAGGGAAATAGTGAAAAAAGAAAAGACCTATTTGCATTGGTCAATGAGCTTAGGAGATTATACACGAGTCTCGGAAGCATTAAATTCGAGCGAATTGACGAATCTAGAAGGCGAATTAATTAATGGATTAAGATTTCGAATGGCAAGGAAAATGAGGAATATAAACCCATACGAGAAAATATTAAAGCTGTCAGAAATAAAAAAGGAACGTTACAAAAAAGATGCACTAAGCAAAGGCGTATACATAACGGGAGGAATAGGAGATTGCCTTGAGATTATATCAACAATAAAGCCATGGTTCTCTCGCGAGGGACACAATGGGGTATATATAGTAGAGAGAGAAAGATATGCACAACTAAGGCGTTTTGCAGAAGAGAATGAATTAAACATTAAATCAATAATGAAAATAAGACATAACGAAAGATCTGTACCGAGCCACTTACTCTTAGGAGCGCTTGGGCAAGAGCTGCCATACGCGAAATCAATAATTAAAAAGAGAGAAATGAAAGACAGGAAGAAATACAATCTTATGTGCTGCTGGACAGCGAAAGGAGAAGGAGATAAACTATCAGGGTGGTGCAGATCAATAGAATTCAGCTATGCAATAGAGATCTATAAAAAATGCCTTAGAAATGGAATAAAAGGGGAAGAAATACTAGACATTAGTGCTTGGAAGGACTGGGAAAAAGAGTACTTAAGCAAACAAGGAATAAAAACGTATAATCCCATGATAGGTGACATCAAGGATATGTACGATTTAATAACTAAGTCGCAAAATATTATTACAATAGACACAGCTTTGGCTCACTTGAGCGCAACAATGGATGTACAAACAAATCTAATGTTAAATAAGTATCATGATGAAAGATGGGAAGTTTTGCTAACAACAAATTCATCATACAGAAAAAACTGTAGAGTAATAAAGCAGGTAAGATATGGTGACTGGAAAGAACCAATAGATAAATTAAGCGAAATATTAAAGATTAACTCTTAAAAGAAAAAGATGACGACAGGGAACGACTAAGGGTATGTTGAGATGAAGTCCACCAGGATGAGATAGAAAACTGAAGAGCATTAAGAGCCGTGGGACGAGCAAGATAAGAAGAAGCAAAAAAAAGTGCATCCTTCCAAGACGAGAAAGTCGGGATGGGATGTCCATCTGGAAAAATAAGTGAAAGAGAATGACGATTATCTATAACTAAAGGAATAGTGCCGGTTGATAAACTTTCCCAAAGACGAAATGTGTCAAAATGACGATCACCATCAGGACAAAGTGAAAAAACGCTGTGAGAGAGATAATCTCGGTACTTATCAAGAGGTAAACCGCAGCTAAAAGATGATGCTGAGAAAAAAAATCCATTTGGAAGAGCACGCAAGAACAAAGATGCTGCAAGACATCTAGAACCTGATGACCAAAGAGTACCCATAAAAGTCCATGGATAAGGTCTAGTAGAAGAAAGTGAACTATTTAACAAGGGAGATTCGGAAGATAGAAAAATATCACGTGGTCCGATAGGAAAGGAATGGATATAACTAGAAGCAGAAAAGTAGTGGTGGGTAAAATTACGCCATATAGATGTGCCATGAGGACATAGATGATACCAAGTAAGTGCATCCAAACCTTCCTCGTCAGAGAGGTGTATGACACCAAATTCACCATATTCTTTAAGAGCACTAATCCTAAAGATCCTGCTGGATTGCTCTGCGGCAAGAGCAGAAGCACTAGGAGTACGATGTAATCGCAAGAGACCAGACTCAACAAGTACAGGAAAGAGGGACTTATTGCGAAGTAAAATCTGAGAAGGTTGACTCCAACACTCGAGCTGACTGCTTACATTGTGTCGAAGCAAGTGAAGCAACCAAGCTTTCTCGAACTGTAGAGCTGGGTTACAACCCCAAAGAAGCTGAAGAGAGGAATTAGGCAAAACTATCACCGATTAACTCATGAAAAACGGTTCCATGATGTTGAATTTCGAGCCAGGAGGCATGAGAAAAACAGGGTTTAAAAATACTAAAACACTTTGCTATGCCTAGTGTTGCAGCACTTTCAAGGGGCGATATAAAACTGACATCATGATCTAACCAATAGTCTTGAGATACCCAATAGGACAACTGCTGGTGTGAAAGAAAAAAGCATCCGGCATGAGGATTATCTGGTGGAGCAAAGGGAATATTAAAGCCTAGAGACTGGACAAGACGAACCGGAGAGGAGGAGACTAGTTTTCGAAGTTCATCTTCTGGCAAAGGACCATCTATATAAAAACGATCAACAGCGTGGGGCAACGGTGAGAATTCAAATCTTTGAGGCAAAAGAATGGAGTGATAACCCATGAAACCACTAAACCACGCAATCTTAGAAAAAAAGGTTGGATCGTGAATCAATAAGTCATCCTCTAGATAACAATATAAATCATAATTTGAGTTAAGATGGTCGGCAAGAACTTTGTGAACTTCAAATCCTAAAAACTTTGGGTTAGATGGTGTAGTTGGTATTTCCTCAAAAGCATGCATAAAACTAGGATCGAGATAATCCAGCACATGATGTGTACCATCAGTAATAATTTTGATATCTACGTTATTTCGGTATGAATCATTAGCACGGTAAACTGCTCGGTCCGCTAGATGTAAAACAGACTGATTAGATCCAATTCGAAGAATATTCATTAATTGATGTTGAAGTGCATCAATGCGAGGTTGAGGATCCGAACGCAAAGATTGATGCCTACCGCCTCCATCAGGATTCCAATAATGAACAATAGCGATAAGGATATTCATAAAAATACTAGTTGATGTTAAAATTGTAGATCAGAGAAGCAATACGTGCAGAGGACGAGTCCACTGAAAAACTACTAAAAGCTCGATCAGAACCAGAAGAGGCCAAGGAAAACATAAATGATGGATTACGAACTAGTCCCATTAAGGCATTGGCTAAAGAAACGGGATCATCAGGCGTAAACGGTAGACCATTCAAACCTGGCTGAAACAATTCAGCAGAACCACCAACGCAGGAAGATACAAGTACAACCCCACTTGCCATAATTTCGACTGCAGAGATGCCAAAGGCCTCAGGATAAATAGAAGGGAAAATACCAACATGATGATGACTCCAAAAGGTGGACAGCTGATGACGATCTAATTGACCAACAAAAGAATACGAATCAGAAAGACCTGCATTAACAAATAGATTTTCGAGTCTAGACCGATAGGAATCTTGATATTCAGAGCCTGCGAAAGAAACATTGAAATATATACCGTTTTTAAAAAGCAGAAGAAGTGCAAGAACTATTGTATGAACACCCTTAGACCCCATAAGGAGACCTGCAAAACCCACCTTAAGGGGGTTTTCAAAGGAGCCAAGACTAAAACCACTGTTGTGAGTTGAAATTGCTGACAGTAGAGAAGGTGAAACGTTTCCGTAGGCAGGTCTAAAAAGGTCACATCTAGCACCAGGATATATTACGGGGGCTGAAGAGACAGGAAATCCAGCTGAGACCAAACTTTTTCGAACAGCGCAACTTGCAGGAAGAATTTGATAGAAGGGGGAAAAGGGAAACTCTGTAACAGGATAAGGTGGATCAATAAAACCTATATGATGCAAAATTGGAATTTGATATTTTAATAAAAAAGGCAGAATCTCTGTACCAATTAAATCAATATTGCCCAAAAGAACAGCATCCCATCCACAATTTAAATGATTACGGAGAGAATCTATATTAAAGAAGTCAATATGTGAACAAGTAGATCTATTCTTAATTAAAGAAACACCAGATTTATAACTACCCTTTAATTCTAAAATACGGGAAATGGGCTCACCATGAAGTCCAAAAGTGGAACAAGTATGATTATGGAGATAAGGCGCATCAGCTGAGAGGATCTGGACAAAATGACCAAGCTTTAAAAGGCCAGAAACAAAATCAGAAATACAACGACCATAACCACCTAATTCCTGTGGAGGATAAAGATTAGTAATAACAAGAATCTTTAGAGACATAACACGGAATTAAAGAGGAAATTACGAAAAAAAGGAAGAAGCGGAAATTATAGGTCATGAACGACCAAGAATAATACGAAAACCACAACAGAATACCATTCAAAAAAAATGGATAAAAAAAGAGAAATTAAGCCAAATAGAAGTAAAAATAAAAACCAACACAACAGCGGAAAAATTAATAAACAAAAAACAGATAATTAAATAAAAACTAAATTGCAGAATTAAAGCTAGATCGAATGCGATGATAGCAGGGATCACAATTAGGCAAATGATAAAAGATAGTCAAAAAAGAAATTTATTAAATAAAGGGTCAGAAGAAATAGAGAAAAACCCAGATGTAGCAGAGACAATAATCAAAGAGGCCATTAAATATATTCCAGAAGAAAAAATAGCATGGTTTAATTTAGGGATAGCACTACATCAGCAAAGAAAAATCAGAAGTGCTATAAAAGCGTACAGAAAAGCTATAGAGTTAAGCAAAGAACCGTTTGATGATGCAATAAATAATCTCGGACAAGATTTGCTGCTGGCTGGAGAATGGAAAGAAGGATTTGAAATTTATGAGGAGAGATTAAGGAGATCTCAAAAAATGTCCCAACAATATAATAAGCTATATGGAGAACGATGGAGAGGCGAAAAGGATACTAGAATATGTGAAAAATTAATAATAGTGGCAGAACAAGGTTACGGAGATACACTTCAATTCTGTAGGTTTGTACAAGATCTAAAAGACAAAGGATATTCGACAACGTTATTTTGCCAAGAAGAATTGAAGCATTTACTTCGAGAATCTAATAGCATCGGAGAAGTAACATCATCAATAGCGTCGAGTAGTAAAAATATGAGATGGTGTCCGCTCATGAGTCTGCCACATATGTTGGCTATTGAGGAAAAAAGAAAATTAAAAAGGAAAAGATATATAAATATAAATGGGAAAGACGTAGAAAAATGGAAAAAAATTCTAAAAAGAAAAACGGGGCACAAATTAGTAGCAATACATTGGCAGGGAAATCCGAACTTCGAAAAAAAATTATATACAAAAGAAAGATCAATGAAATTCAAGCTACTCAACAATCTTGCAGAGATCGATAATGTAGAATATATATCAATACAGAAGGGTTATGGTAGTGAACAATTGGAGCAAAATAATAAGCTGAAAATGGTCGAAGGACAAAAGGAATTTGATCAAACATACAACTTCATGGATACGGGAGCTGTACTAAAAAACTGTGACCTATTAATAAGTGCGGACAGCAGCGTAGTACATCTAGCAGGAGCGATAGGTACAAAAGTGTGGTTAGCATTGAACTATGTTCCTGAATGGCGTTGGGGATTGGAAAATGAAAAAACAGAGTGGTATGAGGATATGAAGTTATATAGGCAAAACAGAAGGGGAAATTGGGAAGATGTTATACAAACAATGAAAGAAGACTTGAAAAGATTAGTAGACAACCATTCATGAATACAGATAGAGAAGACATAATTGCCCTAAACAAATGATAACAATAAAGATAATGGCAGTAAGAAAGCAAAGGCGAGAAGACGCTAACAAGTAGTATTTAAAAAGCATAATAAGAACGAATATAAAACAAGCAACAATCACTACGGGTGACCCTAGCATCAAAAGGTGTACAATATATAAAGTTGCTGGCTCGAAACATCATGACTGTCTTCGAAGGAAATTTTGAAAATAGTAAAGACCTGAATATAGGTATTGTAGTATCACGGTTTAATGATTTAATAACAAATAAACTGCTAAGTGGCTGTATTGACTGTCTGAAGAGACATGGTGTGAATGTAGAAACGAATGAAAATAAAGTGGATATAGCTTGGGTACCAGGAGCATATGAACTGCCGTTGATTACTCAACTGATGGCACGTACGAAAAAATACGATGTAATTATTACACTAGGAGCAGTGATCAGAGGAGACACGCCACATTTTGATGTAGTAATCTCAGAAGCCAGTAAGGGGATTGCGTCGGTTACAAGGGACACATCAATCCCAATTATATTTGGTGTGCTGACAACAGATACAATGCAGCAAGCATTGGAAAGGGCTGGAATTAAAAATAATCTTGGATGGGGTTATGCTCTACAAGCATTAGAAATGGGTTCGTTAGTGAATGCCATGAAAATAAGCAAGGTATAAAAGAAGTATAGGCTTCTTAAATATGCTAAGTTATTAAAAAAAAGAATGAAAGAAACGCAATTAAAAGGGTTAACAATCGCTGGAAAGGAGGATGGATTTGGTGCACAGTATCAATCGTGTTTAAGTGGATTTTCATATGCAAGAAATATTGGAATAAAATACATTCATACACCATTCTCGAAAATACAACACGGATTATGTCCAAATAAAATGAATGCTTTTACTGGACTAAAATCCGACGAATGGCACAAAGAGGCGAATAACATTGAATTAAGCTCATACAATATGATAAAAGAAGTACAGTGGTCAAAAAGGCCATCAATATACTATACTGAAGCAGTAATAAAAGAGATAAGAAAAATGTATTACAGCACAGAAAAACCAGGTGTTAAAAATTATGATGTTGCAATTCATATTCGACGAGGAGATGTGAATGAAAACATGACAGAAGAAAAGTTTAGATATGTACCAAACGAGTTTTACAAGAAAATTTTGGACAATATAAGCAAAGGATGTGAAAAATTAAATATTTGCATTGTAAGTGAAGGGAACAAAGAGGATTTCAAGCAATTTCAAGGGTATAATAATATAGACTATTTGCTAAATGAGGATGTACTTAAATCATTTCATACATTAGTCGAGTCTAATATATTAGTGCTGTCAAGAAGTTCATTTTCATACTGCACTGGAATATTATCGAGGGGATTGGTGCTATACCCTGATTTCTGGCATAGCAAGCTAGACCATTGGAGAAGAATAAAATAAGCGGTGGGCATTGCCGTAAGCATGCCTAAGAGAACTAATAATGTAGAATAAGACTAGATGAACATAGGTATGAAAAAAATCCTTTTAACTGGCGGAACCGGAAGTTTTGGGAAAGCTTTTATTAAAGAAACAATAACAAAATATCAAGATGTAGAAAGATTAGTCATTTATAGTAGAGATGAACTGAAACAATGGGAACTACAGCAAATCTATCCAGAGAAACAATATCCACAAATTAGATTTTTTTTGGGAGATGTCAGAGACGAAAACAGATTACGAAGAGCACTAGAAGGGATAGATACTGTAGTTCATGCAGCAGCATTAAAGCAAGTGCCAGCAGCAGAATATAATCCTTTCGAATTTGTGAAAACTAACATAATTGGTGCAAACAACTTAATTCAAGCATGTCTAGATACTGAAGTATCAAACATTGTAGCCCTAAGCACTGACAAGGCTGCTGCACCAATTAACTTATATGGAGCCACAAAACTGTGCTCAGACAAGTTATTCATCGCAGCAAACAATGTCAGAGGCGGAAAAAATACAAAATTCTCAGTAGTAAGATATGGGAACGTAATGGGGTCAAGAGGTTCGGTGATACCATATTTTTTAAAAGAAGCCAAAAATTCAGGAAAACTAAACATAACTGACACCAGGATGACCAGGTTCAACATAGTGCTAAAGGAAGGCGTAGAGATGGTACATTGGGCAATAAAGCAAAGCATGGGTGGGGAAATATTTGTGCCTAAGATACCAAGTTATCGTATTGTTGATGTTGCTGAAGCTATTGCACCTTCGTTGAACCACGAAGTAATAGGAATACGTCCAGGAGAGAAAATTCACGAAGAAATGATAACAACATCAGACAGCACAACGACACTTGACTTAGGTAAATATTATGCAATTACGCCTGCTGGAGGTGGAGTAATTGAAAAATATAAAAAAGAAGATAGGCCTTATGAAAGAGTAAAAGAAGGATTTACATACAATTCATTAGATAATAAACAATATCTCAATATAAGTGAAATAAGAGCCCTAATCAGAAGTAATATTGATCATGATTTCACACCAATATAAAAATACTGACAAAGAAATAATGTACAAGAAAATCTCAGCGATTGTCCCGATTAAGTTTAATTCGAGAAGACTTCCGAACAAAAATTTCCTGAATCTTAATGGAAGGCCACTATGCTCATATATATTTCAAACATTAACACAAGTCGAAGGAATTCATAACATTTATTGTTATGCAAGTTCAAGTCTCCCACTAAATTTTTTACCAAAATCAGTCAAGTACCTTCAGAGACCTTCGTACCTAGATGGGGATAATATAGAGGCAACTGAACTATTTAGATACGCAATAGAATCAATAGATACGGATATTGTGATAATTACACATGCTACATCGCCATTGATACATTCAGAATCAATAGAAAGAGGATTACAAGCAGTAATCTCAGGGGAATATAGATCGGCATATAGTGTACATAAAATACAAAAGTATTCGTGGTGTGATGGAAAACCAGTCAATTTTACACCTTCTAAGCTTGAACAAACTCAAAAAATATCACCAGTATTGTATGAAACATCAGGATTTTATGTTTTTAGGAAAAGAGATTTTTTGGAAAGTAATACAAGGACTACTGAACCTGCATTCAAAGTAGAGATACCCATATCAGAAGCAGTAGATATTGACAATCCTGAAGACTTTGAGCTAGCGACAAAGTTGCAATATGATAATAATATAACAGAAAATGAGCTGACTTCGAAATACTTTGTTGATCTAATCAAAAGAATAAGTCCAGAATCAAATTTGAAAGAAAGCATTAGTCATATATGCTTTGATTTAGATGGTGTTTTGATAGATTCAAAGATTGTGATGAAGATAGCATGGGAGGAGTGTATGAGAATATTTGAATTGGAACAAACATTCGAAGAATATTTCACACATTTAGGAATCGAATTTTTTGAAATTTTGAAAAAAATTGAAATTAAAAAAAATTTGCATGATGATATCTATAAACTTTATAATGAGGTATCTCTAAATAATTCATATAAAATTAAAGTCTATAATAACACAAGAGAGGTATTAAAAAGATTAAAAAATGCAGGCTTCGGATTAAGTATATGTACATCCAAATCACGAAAACGTACTATTGAGGTACTTAGAAGGAATAACTTGATTCAGTATTTTGACTATATTTCTGCAACAGAAAAAGAAAATAAACTTAGACCAAAACCAGCACCAGACTTTCTATTAGAGTGTTGTACTAACTTAAAAGTAGACCCATCGCAGACAATCTATATAGGTGACACAGATTACGATCATGAATGCGCTAAGAGAGCACATACTGCATTTATACATGCAGAATGGGGATATGGGAGAGACAATATTAGGGAAAAGTCAATATGGTTAGAGTCCATTAAAGACCTTGACACCCTCTTGATCGATGAGTAACAGAAATTTTTCGGATCTACAAATACATATAAATGGTAGGGCAAGAGATTTTAAATTTTACTTGGAAAGATATATCCTAGATAAAAACATAATCCAAAGCAAACCAGATGAGTTAATATATGAACCAACATCACTATATAGTTGCTATATACATGAAGTTATTGTTGATAAAGATACGCATGGCTACTTCAACAAAGATGGTTCATTAAATAGATTCTCATACCCTAATAGAGGAATCAGAATTAAAAATCAAAAGATTAATAAGCATAAGAAGTGTATTCGTGAAATTACAAATAAGGAAATCATGGAGATTGATGATGATTGTCATAATATAATTTTAATGAATCATGTGGATCATTTTAATTACTGGCACTGGACTTTTGATTGTCTAACAAAGCTAATAATTGCAAAAAAATTAGGAATAGTAAAAATAAGCAAACTAAGATTATATGTGATAGGTTATACGGAATTGAAAAATTTTCAGTGGGACGGTCTAGATTTAATCGGAATCAAAAGATCTCAGGTTATATTTAGCAATAGAAAGGTTAAATTCAAAAAATTACTAAATATCTCTCTGCCATCGCCGATAAGTAATTCAAAGGAAGTAATAAAACTTGTTAAGTCAGCGTTAGATCAACAATTGGGATTATCAGGGTTGTCCAATATAGAAAAAGTACAAAATGGAAAAGTCGGAGAAAAGTTATTCATTAAACGAGGAAATGCAAAGAATAATCGTACAATTGATAATATCGAAGAAGTAAAATTACTATGTATTGATAAAGGATATAGTGTAATTGATCCTGGAGAAATGAGTCTACTCGAACAAATAGAGGTATTTAGAAAAAGCACAAAAGTCGTAGGAGTACACGGTTCAGCATTTGTAAATATGCTTTATATGAAAAGTGGTTCAGTGATTGAGCTTTTTACAAAAGAATATTGTCCACTGCATGAATTTGCTTTAGCGAAACATTGTTCATTGGATTACAAAATAATTGAATCCGACGTAAATAATAGAATTGATTTGAAAAAATTGGAGAATCTACTATGAAAACACATCTAATAATTGGTTCACAATATGAGCATATAAACAAAGGATGTGCGGAGCTGATAATCGAAAATACAGATATTGCTAATGATAGATTTGTATACGCGATTTGTAGCGGCCAGTTAGAATACTGCTTTGTATACAATCGTCTTTATGAAAATATATATGGAGAGCGTCCTTTGACAGGAAAAGGTCTACATCATTCAAAGGAAGTGGCTAGTGCAAACATATCAAAATTTATAGATCCATGCAAAATTTGTAATAAAAATCAGATTGCATTATATTATCTTCTTAAGGAAATAAAAGTAAATATAGTCATAGCAAATGTCACCAGCAAAATTATGCAGAGTCATGTGTGGATCGATAAGTTAGTTGAATTAATAGTAAATGAAAAGTGGAATAGAAATAATCACAAGAAGAATAACTTTGGTGAAATAAATTCAAATGAAGTAGAATACTGTATTGCTGCATCAAAATCATCAATAATAACAACGTACTACGATGTGTTCTCACCAGCGAAACATAAAAGAGAGCTAGCAATAATACTGAAAGACGCAATAAATCTACTTCTGAAGTACAAAGAACTAATCAAAATCGAAAATATTTCATCCGGATTTATCTTCAATGGAAGGATGCATAACGTTCACATACCAATGAATATACTTCTTCAAAATAATTCGAAAGTATACACATATGAATGCTCTGAGGAATGGGGTTTAGAGAGTCAAAGTTATTCATTTGCGGTGAATACGATGATTCAGGATTTGGATGAAAGAAGTGCAATATATAGAGATGAATTTAACAGCTTTACAGATGATAAGAAAAAATTTGCGAGAGAATGGGCTAGTAAATGGCTAGATAATAGAGTGTATTCCTTAAAACAGGTAGGAAGCTATCCGCAGTTTAGTGGCAGATTTGAAAAATCAGATAATACAAAAGCTAAAGTGAATGAAAAGTATGACTTCCTGATATTGCCAACGTCGGAATTTGAGTATGCAGGTTTTGATAAGATCTCAAAAGGTCCACTTGGAACACAATTAGATGCATATATGGAAATTGCAGAAAAATTTCCTAACGCAAGCTATGCAGTTAGACTACATCCTAACAGTAGCAATCGAGATGAAGAATATATTCAAAAGTTATGTTCGAAACTTACCGAACTGATTCCTTCCATAAAAATATATGAGCCAGCATCAACAACTAATACGTATAACCTAATAAGGGATAGTAAAATAGTGGTTTCAGGATTTAGCCTAGCACTAATAGAAGCGATACATATTGGAAAAAAAGTAATTACGACGACGCCATCGCTTTATTCAGCATTTATACCAGACTTTTGTTTAACAAAAAATCATGAGCTATCGAGTCAAATTAGAAAAGGAAATAAGGAAATTTTTGAAACAACACCAAGTAAGAATCATCAACAGCTTGCAGCTGAATATGCTTTTATGCTCAACAACCACATTAGAGTTAAATACTTGAATCGAATAAAGCTTTCAAGTAATTATAGGTATATGCTTAGAAAAGAGTTATATTGGTATAACTAGTGGAGATGACTCTGATGAGTAAGTAAACCATAGTAACAGATAGAAGCTGGCTTGTTCGATATTAAAAAATGATCATGACGTCTAGCCTCAAACAAAAGGCCAGATTGTTCAATAATTCGAACCATAGCAAGATTAGACTCAACACAACCAGCAGTAATCTTTCTAGTGAAAGAATCAGAGAGTAGATATTGGATTAGCAGATTCCAAGCTTCAGTCCCGTAACCCCGAGCGAGGAATCTACTATGACCAATAAGAATACCAATATCGGAAATACGATGATTAAAATCAAAATAAATAGTAGCAGTACCAATCATTGTCGTAGAATCTATGTCATATATAGACAAGAAGAGATTTCGTTCCATGCGCATTCGAAAGAAATATTTAAGTGTAGTAAAAATGTTATGAGTTGTGAATTGCTGATTGCTATAACACATGAGCTTGGGATCATTCAGCCAAGAAAGATATTTTAGATTGATATTATATAAACGAAAAGGGGTTATACATACCCTGTTCGAAGTTAATTTTAGATTTAGTGAGGATGGAATGAAGGCCACAGTTAAAATAAAAACTTAGAGAAGCAGATAATCGATACGGTTATGTCAAATTAGACCAAACCTTATGAAAAGCTTCTATAATTAAATCTACATCATAATCTGTAAAAGAATAGAGACAAAGCTCAATCATGAAAAAGCTTGAATCATGAAGGTATTCTGCAACAGGACATAAACCTTTCTCATAATTTGGAACATGGGAACAGATATCAGGTGAAGACCAAGGAAATCCTTTAGAGCCATAAGCGATTCGTTGCTGAAATAAAGGTAAGAGATGAATATTACAGTAGCCTTCTTCCAGCCCTGGAACACCCTCAAACCTCAAAGCCTCAACCAAATCGGATCTAGTACAGGACAACATCGATAATTCAAGAGAGAGCGGTAATATATAAAAGACATGCGTATTAGAATCAAGAAGTTCTGGTAGGATCAAACCCTTTAAATTACGAAGACCATCTATTAATCGTGAGGCTATTAATTGACGATTTTTAACAAGGGAAGGTAATTTCTTAAGTTGCTGAATGCCAATGGCAGACTCCATCTCACCAAGTCTAAAATTGTAGCCAATCATATTAGAGAGATTGTGTATATTCATCGATTCAACAGCAGCTTCAGCATGGTTGCGAATAAGCTGACATCTAAGAGCAATCTCTGAATTATTAGTTACTATTGCACCCCCTTCACCGGTATGGATATGCTTATGATAATTAAAACTGAAACCACCACAATCACCAAGAGTGCCAGCAAATCTTTGATTTTGCTGAGCATATGGTGCTTGTGCAGAGTCAGAAACAATAAAAACATTATATTTATCCTGTAAATACTTCAATTTATCCATATCGCAAGATTGACCGAATATATCAACAGCTAAAATTGCCTTAGTACGAGTACTAATTAAAGACTCTACTAGATCTAGATCCAGCAAAAATGTTTTAGAATTAATATCTGCAAATATAGGGATTGCATTCCAGTGCAGTATTGCTGTAGCAGTAGCACACATGGTCCAAGGTGTAGTGATAACTTCGTCACCAGGCTCAAGACCAAGAGCTCCGAGCATGACAATTAGGCCAGAGGTCCAAGAATTGACTGTAATTGCATGTTTAACATTAAAAAAGGTTCGAAGATCGTTCTCAAAAAGTTGAACCTGGGGACCTCCGAAAAATTGTTTGCCCGACGATGCAACAAACCCTGAAAGATTTCCACTTTTCAAGACATCATTTACTGCACATTTCTCTTCATGCCCAATAGTATTATAAGGCAAAAAACTATGCGAGGGAGTTATAATTGGTGATCCGCCATTAATAGCAAGTTCTGAAGAATTATTCACGAATTGAAGAAATTTTACTTTGAATTATTTTAACAGCCTTGAGGGTTGCAAAAGCCTCTTTACCAGTACAGAGAGGGGATTCATAGTAACGGTTACAAAAACTTTTATATATATCATCATAAACAAGAAGTAATACAGATGTCATTTGATTAGGAATTTCGGTCTTTGTAGGGCTAAGTACATAATATTTAGGATACAAAGAGTCGACTATAGGGATATAATGACTGACATCATGACCTTCGGAGCCATAATAAATCATGCCTAAATCAGAATGTATTTCAAGTGTGAAGTGAGAATAATGCTCTTGCTTGAGTTCACAATAAGAGATGCTTGCTGATTTATGTTGACATATAAAATGACTACTACCTTGCATGCTGGAAGAAGGTTGAATAGAAGTGATTTTCTCTATTGGTCCAAATAAGTAGGAATTAAGATCAATGAGATGGGAGCCATTATTAAGAAGTCCCCCCGTGAAATAACAATTTGCGAAAGCAAATTTTGTTGTGTGAAAATCTAATAAATTCTTAATAGAAAATATAGCTGGATCAGCTCTCCTCATATAATTGATGAACAATAGAATATTATGAGAATGGCAGATATCCAGAATTTCTTGCCCTTCTTCTAGACTTAAGGATATTGGCTTTTCGCATAAGATTATCTTTACAGATTTTATATTGACAATTATTTTAAAAATTTCACTTCTTACATTTGATGGAGTTGCAATCGTCACCACATCCGGATGCATAGAATTCAAGAGATCCTCAGTGCAAGCAAATGCACGCGAACCATAGGCAGCTTCAAATTTATTTCGTAGGAGCTCAGATGGATCAACACCGCCCAGTAGCTCAAAAGAGGAACTGTTGAATATTGCTTTAGAATGAGATAATATGATGTGTTTAGAATGATTATCGTAGTCGTAAGACATACCTATGGAGCCCAATCCAATAACAACAATCCCGATTTTTCTGGACACTGAATGTATTACAAATAAAGCATTTTTAGCTTATCACGCGGCAGTAATGAATTTAATTCTGAAGGCAATATTGAATAAACCGGCTTATTTGATTCAGCAGCTATAATCAAGGCGATTGTATTTATACCTCCAATGAAATCACAGCTATTAATATCATTTACTAATGAAGTTGCTTTTGAGACAGAAACACTATAATTGGCAAGTTTATCGCTATCTTGTTTAGATAATAAAAAGCATGGAGAAGAAGGGTGTGGACGCACAAGAATATTTGAAATATGATAGCCCGAGCTTTCTAAATGTGATATCCAACAGAGAAGCACATCGATCTCAGACATTGAATTACTAATCGACCTAGAAGAAAGGTATGATTGAAGATTTTCAAGTAAAAATAAAAGATCGATATCATTCTTTTGTTCAGGACAAGAATCAACAATAATTAGATTTTTTGTGCAATCAAGAAGATAGTAATTCTCGATCTGTTTGATCTTTACATCATGACTAAAATTGAGTTGACAAAGCTTAAAAGCATAATCATCAACAACCCAAAGTTCATCAGGAAGAACCATCCTACCGTTAATCATAAATCTTGATTGATAATCGATCCAATGATCTAAAAAAGATATAACATAATGATCACATTGAATACATCTTGATATTGCCTCGATTTCGAATTTTGTTTGCCAACCGGTTCCTGTCAAAATAAAGTCGGTAGATGCAATAAGTTCTTCAATTGTATCCACAGAAGGATAAGAATCTGTAAAAAAAATATCTTTAGCTGGTCCACTAAGGAAAAAAACCGGATAAATAGCGTTTAATTGACGTATTAGCCAAGAATTAATAACATTTGCTCCCCCAGCATCGTGACAAACTATACCAACGGTCCGCATTATGTATCACCCTTTCTCTTAACATCTGAATTAAGTTCATAGAGCTGCATATCACTCCTAATCAGCTCAATAATTTCTCTGCATCCAAATATTGAATTACAAGTCCCAAGTCTTTTTATCAATATTTCAATAAGTTGTAAATCGGGTATTTCGTCTAAAGTAACAGCTAATTCTGGCCATGTCAAAGAAGGCGGAGCAACGAAGTGAATTATAGAAAATAACTCAGGATGTTTACGAATATGTAGTGTTACATGTTCATGATCAAGTATATCGTCTGTAAGACGAAGGGAGTTCTCTAAAGTTGTACGATAATATACTTGCACATCCATTCCATCAGGAAAAGACCTAACATCAGTATTACTTGCATAATCACAAATATTATTCACAAATAAGCTTATGCATTGAGATACAATCTCAGGATCTAGCAACGGACAATCAGCAGTTATAGAAACGATTATATCGACATGAAAATGTTTTGACGCTTCGTATACACGGGACATAACATCTTCTTCACTGCCGCGATAGAAGTTGACATCATTGCATCTACAAACATCTTCAATCTGATCGTCAAGTTTATTTGTAGTTGTTGCGACAATAATATCATCCAAAAGAGATACATGGCGCAATCTATCAAATAGGTGCTCAATGACAAGTTTCTTTTCGATTGGAATAAGAACTTTGCCAGGTAATCTTGTGGAAGCCATTCTAGCCTCAATAATGGCGCCGATTTTCATTTAATTAGTACGCTGAAAACCTGCTGAACAAATAGGGAACTCCAATAGACATGAAATATCTCTTTGATCATATTCACACTCGGAAATTACTGAAAATAAATTATCAAGAATTTCGATATACTGATCAATATCTGACATAGAATGTTTAGTACAAAAATAGATGGAATTTGTTGCGAGGATATCTTGCTTTAGAAATTCTTGTGTAATATATGTTTTATACTTCAACCAATCATCAGAAATGATTGAATAACTTGAGAGTGCGGAAATCCCTGAACTAGTTATATGAAGATTACTATTTGTAGAAATATCGTTAAGTCTGCTCCTAAAATATTCACCAAGTTGAGTAACAACTTCCCAACTACGAAGCATTTCCATTCGTTCCAGACAAGCCAAAGCAGCAGTAAAACCTATGCGTTCTGTCCAAAAGGTACTACTTATGAAACTTTCCTGACAGTACTCCATAACATAATCTCTTCCAATAACGCACGTGATCGCATAACCATTGCCTAATGCTTTGCCAAACATAGCCATATCTGGCTCTACTTGATACTTTTTATGAAGACCACCAAATGTTTCACGAAAACCAGAAGAGCATTCATCAAATATTAGAATTATTCCAAACTTTTTACACTCGAATGCAATAGTCTCAAGAAAATTATTAGTAGGCTTGAAATTACGCTCAACTTCCATTATAACAGCTGCGTATGAATTAAGGGAGACTAGTTTTCTAAATTCTTCGATATCGTTATATTGAAATGAATCAATGGATCCTAATAATGATTTAGGAACGCCAGTTGGATTTAGGCCAGGCAATAAATGTCCGGCAAGATTATCTGTAGAGGTAAGATTTGTCGCAAGGTACCAATCGTGCCATCCATGATAACCACAAAACAGTATTTTTTCCTTTCCAGTACACGCTCTCGCTAATCGAACAGCTATTGCATTTGCCTCTGCACCAGAACGAGCAAATTTTACTTTATCACTCCACGAATGTAGATTAACCATTTTTTCTGCTAAATAAACCTCTTCGGGGCAATTTAAAGAGGACATATTACCCTCTGAAATTATTTCGTATACCGATTCATCAACGTAAGGATCAGAATATCCCAGCAGATTTGTGCCAACACCCATTAATGCCATGTCTTTATACTTATGATTATCGATACCCCATACATACTTACCCTCAGTCTTGCTAAAATAAGTTGGCCATCCTTGCGGCAAAAACATATCAGGATTTTTAGATAATAATGAGTTACCTTTACCAATAACCTTTAATGCGCGTCTCCATAATTTCAAACTCTTAGGCAATATGCTACCTTCATTACGACTATGCATGCTATTAATAGATTTTAATTCGGGATATTTATCAAAAATATCAATAATAGAGATCAAATCTGCATGAATATTATATTGAAGATGCTCAAGAAGCTTATTAATAAGTAAAAGATCTTCTTTCTCGTCTATAGTCAACCTGAAATCGCTAAGGTCAGTAGAATGCGTAACATTTAAAATCTTAGCGTTGGCTTTCATCCAAGGCGTCACATGTTCTCTCTCATGCCTTCCTTCTGCATTTTTATATGCATCTGAGAGTAAAGATCTATTAAAAACCTCAACGTCCATACCATCAGGATAGGTGGGAGGATGCGTATTACAAGTAAATTCAGAGTGAGTAGTTATATGTTGATTGATACAGTTGTCAAGTATTTCAGGATCGATTAAAGGGCAATCGGCAGTTATACGTACTATTATATCCGCATTTGTTGCATCTAAGCATTGATAATAACGCTCAAGTACATCATCCTCACTACCAAGTACAATACTTATGCCCATTATTGATTGAATTTGAGTCAAGAAAGTTTCTTCTTCAGAATCTGGAATGGCGATGATTATTTCATCAACTAACTGGGCAAGTTTTAATCTGTGTACAAGAAATTCAATAACATTGTTTCCATTTCCGATATTTTTTAGGACTTTATTTGGGAATCGAGTTGATTTGCTGCGAGCCTGTACAATTGCACATACGGTTAATTTATAAGATGCAGAGCTCATGTTGATCTCCAGAATCTTGGGTCTATATCATACATATTATCCCATGCTAATGTTGAATAATCTATCCTGCTAGCACAAGATTTTTCGATCATTGAATAATAATTATAAATTTCTCTTAGATGGTCTAATGAATGAATTCCCACAACAATTTGATCGACTTCATTGATGCGAGAAATGAAGTCTAAAGCATAGAAAAGAGGATTTTGAATTGTCATTTTTTGAATTAAATTTAAAAAATTATGGTGATGTGTGATAAAGCTTCGGCTAAGAAATGTGGGCCATTTCTCTGCTTCAGTAAGAATTAGGCCTTGCAGAAAAGAACTTCGAGTCACAATATATTTGCCTTCGCTTTTAAGATTGCTAATAAGCATATCCTTGTAATTCCTTTGATCGTAAAGAGATAATGGCAGTTGAATAATATCAATATCATCTAAATTAATGCCTGACAAGTCAGAGTGATCATAGATTGATATACCAATATTATTTATAATACCATTTGATCTGAGGTTTTTCATCCAATCTAGAATTGATGATGGGTGTTTGCCCTTAAGATTTGACGGATTATGGACCAATAATGTATCGACTGATGAGGTTGCAAGCCTATCCAAACTTTCTTGAAAATATATGGTTGCTGAGTGAACTGGATCGATAGCTGGCAAAGAAGGGAGCTTTGTGGTTATCCTAATCCTCTTATCTTTACCGATGCATTGACCAATCTTGTACTCAGAATCTCCATATGAATAAGCAGTATCCAAAGATATAATTTTATGTTCTAGTGCAAACGAGAAAACTTCTTTTATTTCTTTAATGTTTACAGGGCCGATAGTACTAGTTATCCCGTAATCCATTCCAAATTGAGCTGTTCCGATAGATAATTTCATAGGTTATTTGAATGACTCAAATAAAAGATAATCAGGCAAGAAAAGGGATCGAAATAACTGTAGCGAAGATTTGTTATATCGCAATAATCTCTTATTGCGACTCTTAGGCGTTGAAATTGATATTGAATGAATAATTTGACTAATTCCGCAGGTGGAGATATTAAGCAAGTTAAGAAGTACTTTTATATCAAGATTCAACTTGTCAAATCTTCCAACAAAATCGAAGTCTTCACCAAGAAAGTCTTCATATACAGATATTTCTCTTAATTCTCTTAGAGGATATTCAGAGGAAATGTTCATATGTGATCTGCAATAGTTATAGTACTGATAAATATTCTCTTCTGATAGGTAGTCTGCATCAAATTTTTGAATATTAAAATATGCGTTGGGAAATCTAGTCAGACTTAAAAGTCTATCAGAAGGATTCCTAATCCAGGTAAATTTAAAATAATGATCCCAATAATCACGATATAGTTGCTTACTTTGTTTATAGTTTAGATGTTTAGAATTGGGATCTATATTATACCAATCCTGTCCGACAATTAACCGTTCAATGAGAGTTCCAGCTGTTCCAGGTATATGCAAAAATATGCATTTATATTTATGCGAAATCATATTTTAAAAAACTAACACCAATCAATCTTAGCATTCTACGCATCTCAATAAAATGGTGAGAAGACAGACTTCTTTCATCCTCTAGAAATATTGACCTTTTTGATTGGTCTCTGAGAATCATAGCAAGTATTGAAAAGCAACTATACGAACCAATAAATGTCTTTGCACCAAGAAAGCGTATGAAGGTGTCAATATCTCTATTATCAATAATTAAACTCTCTGTAAGTTCGAGTTTAACTTTTCCAGTCTCTATTAGCTTGTCCAAGAAATTAAACCTTATTCTTTCACCCTGACTAAAAACTGTCACTTTTTCGCCCTGATTAATCAAAGTAGTAATAATCTTAAGATAAAATTTATCGTCTAAATACAGGCTATTGGCATAATCAAGAGTTACATCCCCCCTTCGCATATGTACAACAACATCTTGACTATTTGGTATCCTAATTTTGAGGCATTTCTTAATTTCATCATGAAACGACGGGACTAATGCTAATAATTTGCCTGGGTCTTGATTTAATTGCAATTCATATATTTTCTGAGGTGGTAAAAATATAAAGTTATCAAGCAATGTTTTTAGTTTTTTTATGTCGAAAGGATCAAATTTTTGAAGACTTACAGTATTATATTTCTTATCAATCTCTGAAAAATTCTTAAGGCGTTGAAAACTAAAAATATTGTTCCAATGGGTGCAAACACCTAGAAAAGATGCATTAAAATGTGAATTGGTTATTTCGGCTAAAATTATTGCTGGCAAGATATTAAAAAATTGATGTCCGAGACGTCCACTTGGATCAACACCAGGTTTTATAATATTAGATCTAATCATTAGCCCTATATTGTGAATTGCTTCGATAAACTTCTGTCATAGATCCTTGCAAAAACAGAGATTCCCATACACTATAACACAAAATATTATTTTTCTTCATTATTCTGCTTATATGCCAGTCAATTGGTAAAACCTTTGTTTTTGATTCTTTTAGGAATTTTTGTGAGCAATTTCTATTTATCATGTATGCAGATGTGCATTGCGAAAATCCCGGTGTAGCTTGCCAAATATAAGTATCTGGTGGTTTATTGAGTGGCTTAATACCAAGTGATTGACTGAGATCAATAAAGAATGGTTCATTATATAAATTATTTTCAGCATGTTCAACTACCTGATAAAGACTTTCGTTGATATGTGATATTCCTGTGTTTATATAAGAATCATCTTCTAAAACCAAACAGTAATTACAATTGCTTCTTAAAAAGGCTTCAAATATAGCATAATGCTGATGTGTTAGATCAATATTCTTATGCGACAAACTATTTAGTGCTATTTTCCCCCAATCTATACCATTTAGATGTTTTTTTATCAATTCGAGTTTCCAATCTTGTTGGTATAATTGCTCGATATACGTACATTCAAAGAAATTGATTGTCGCAAGATTTTTATATAGTAAATCTCTGATATCATTTGTTTGCGAGAGGGTCTGTTTTTTTAAATTATCTAAATTCAAAGCCGATTTATTGTCAACTTCCTGTTCAATAGAGATCATATAGTCTTTATAGAGTAGGCTTTCAGCAAGAATAGATATGTTTTTCTTTCGACTCAATAATTTTGTATAATGTACTATCCCTAAAAACATGTCATCTAATATAGGATTTAACATTTTTCTACAAACGGTTAATCGACACATTACTAATATCACCGCAAAAGAAGGAACAGCAATTTATAACGATAGGATCAGAGGTTACAATGTTAATCTTTGGAATATTTAAACCTTTTGCTTTGAATAGCTTATTCATTACATATATTGTATAAAATAAGCTTTTAATTAGACTAAATTCGGATTTTCTAACATCAAACTCTTTTAGATTTTTAATGCGCATGTCTCGCCAAGCATTAAAATAGTCGGTTACTACAATCTCCTTTTGTAAGATTTTGTCTCTTTCGTCTTCGTGATACCAAGAAAGGGGTGTACTTGGGTCTAGACCAAAAATATTTATGCATTGATAATTCATTAAATAGGCAATTGAGATAGCTCTATTCATGCTGCCTCGGAAATTTAATGGGTCTGAAGTTTTACTTTCGATATACTTTTTAAGACAATAAAGCATTGCCGAATCAGTAGATTCATTAATATAAAAATACGTAGGGAGATACAGTTTTTTCTTCTTTGGGAAGGATATATATCCATATTGATTAGTAATGACCTGATTATTTACGAAGTATGTCACGTCTGTAGCCTCATGCTTGTCAATTATTGATCCTATTTGTGAACAGAATATAGTATCCAATAAATTATTGACCCTCTTGAACTCTGAACTCTCTTTATCATCATTATTAAGGGCAAATAATGGCTCAAATATAAAGTATCGCAACTTTATTTTACTATAGATCAAAGCACTAAAGCCCAAAGTATCGTTGCTTTGATCTAGTAGATCAAAACTACTTAAAAGTGAAGGTCCGTTGCCTACAATATTTATTTTTTGAGTTTTTTGTCGATTAGCTAAATTTATATCAGTTATCAACTGAACATTTTCATGCATTAATGGTGAAGTTATCCTCTGCATTGAATTATTTTTTATTTTCATTTTGACTCCTGCTAATATCTTTTAAGATTAACTGAATTAACTTGTCTCTTATTCTTGGATAATGTGAACCTTTGATTAATCCAGGAGTAAAATTTGAAATCAGAAAATTTTCTCGATTTTTTAAAATATTCTCTGCGTTATCTTCATGTATTGAACCTAATCTGCCAATATTAGGGTGTAATACCAATAAATTATTTTCACTTATTGCGTGCTTGACTATATTCCTAAATTTTATATAGTTATTTAATAATAGTGATTTATGCACAAAAATAAATGACTCCGTCAACCCGCAGCCATGAATTAATGGTATAAAACCCTGATTTTCAAGAATAGTTTCGATTTCTTTCGATGCTTTTTCTGTGACATCATATTGCATGTTGGTCGTTTGTATTTCTATATCTACTATCTGCGAAAGAGTTTTGAGTTCGAAATCTTTCAAGCCTCTCAAAAGATCAAGCTCACCGCCTTGAATATCAATCGATAGAAAATCATATGGATCTTTTGACTTTAATTTTGCTATATTAATAGTATATACTTCCTTGATTTGAAAATCTTTGCTTTTTGCCCAACTTTTTGTGAGATCAGTTGGTTTTTTACACGACGATTGTCCAAATCCATTAGTGTAGAAAATTTTTTTTTCCCATGAGTATTCTGAACATGCATAAGGAATGACACGTCCTTCAATATTTAGACACTCGTCTCTTAGTAATTGAAACTGCACTAAGCACTTATTAATTAGCTCTTCTTCACATTCTACATAAGTAATATCGGTTACGCCACATCTTTGATAATCTCTTATCTCATCATCAATAGTCCCCGCACCAATATGCAAAACTCTCACAACATTCTATAAGTTGGTTTTATTATGATAGCATAACGCCTTTTATAGCATGTACCTATTTTAATTATGATACTTGTAATAGGATCTACGGGAATGCTAGGAAGTTCTTATGTTAGGCATCTCTCTTTAAATAATATACCTTACCATACAATATCTCGCAACATTGGATCGTCTTACTGCATTGACTTGCTTCATAGTTTTGCTGAGATAGAGAAACTTATAATAGACAATAAATATAGTGCTGTAATTAATTGTGCAGCAATCGTCTCTCTAGATTATTGTGAAAGATTTCCATCTCTGGCTATGCGAGTAAATTCAGATCTGGTGTTATGTTTGGCTTCTATATGTGAAAAAGTAGGATCTATTCTAATGCATATTTCTACAGATCATTTTTTTTCAGGTGACGGTAATTATCTTCATCCTGAAGATCATCCAATTGTAATTAATAACAACTACGCTTACTCAAAACACTTAGGTGAACTTAATGCTCTTAAATTTCCTAACACAATAGTATTAAGAACTAACGTAACAGGCTATCGAAACGGTTCATCATCAACATTTATTGAATGGTTGCTATTTTCACTGATGAATAATGAGCCAATTATACTGTTTGATGATTTCTTTACCTCCACCATTGATGCAGATTGCTTTGTACATAACTCTCTTCTTTTGTTAGAGTGTGAATTCAGAGGTTTATTGAACTTATCAAGCAATCAATGTATTTCCAAATACGAATTTGGTCTTGAGCTTTCGAATTTCCTAAATCTTGACTTCACTAATGTCTCTATTGGATCAGTTGTAAAGCTATTGCCACGAAGATCAAATAGTTTGGGCCTAGACTGTTCATTTATTGAAAGTATTCTCAAAAAGAATATGCCAGACACTATCGATGTGTTAAAATCGCTTACCTTTTCAAATATTTCTCCTGATTGAATAATATGTATTTATTTGATTCTGATAATCCTTTATATTTCATAGCTGACATTGGTGCCAACCATGATTCTTCTCTCAAAAGAGCAAAAGCATTAATCAAAACTGCTGCTGAGTCAGGTGCAGATGCTGCAAAATTTCAAAATTTCTTTGCGCATTCTATTGTTTCCGATTTAGGATTCAAACAACTACCAAATAGCATTTTATCTCATCAAGCTGAATGGACAGAGTCTGTTTTTGACGTATATGACAAAGCATCTTTGTCTCTCGAATGGACTGAAGAACTTCATTCTTACTGTAAGGAATGCGGTATCAGCTATATGACAACTCCATATGATATATCAATTTTAGAATTTCTGAATCAATATGTTGCTTGCTGGAAAATTGGTTCCGGAGATATTACTTGGCTTGATTTAATATCAAAGGTGTCACAGCTAGGTAAACCAATAGCTATAGCTACTGGAGCATCAAACTTTACGGAGGTTTGTCAAGCAGTTAATACCGTACTTCAACATACTAAAAAAATTATATTAATGCAATGCAATACTAATTATACAGGATGTTTAAGTAACTTTGATTACTTAAACCTTTCAGTATTGACAACATATAAAAATTCTTTTCCAGGAATTACTCTTGGGATTTCTGACCATACACCTGGTCATATTTCAGTGCTTGGAGCTATTACACTTGGTGCTCAGGTTATAGAAAAACACTTTACTGATGATAACAACCGCAAAGGTCCTGATCATTCCTTCTCAATGTCTCCTTCTGCGTGGGAAAGCATGGTGGAAGCTTCTTATTTACTCCATCGTTCAATTGGAGATGGCGTTAAACGTATAGAAGATAACGAAATTAATCCTTCTATTGTTCAACGACGGGCCATAAGAGCAAATTGTGATATTGAAGCTAATTCGATAATTCAAGAATCAATGGTTGAATTTCTTCGTCCTTGTCCTAAAGATGCTCTTGCACCGAGTTCATCGTCTTTGGTTGTAGGCCACCGTACATCTATATTTATTCCAAAAGGAGAGACAATTAAATTAGAATATATTTTTTAATTTATGAAAGTTGCTGTAATTCCAGCTTTTAACGAAGCAAAGACTATCTATTCAGTTGTCTCCCAGGCACTGTGTCATGTCGATCATGTAATTGTAGTCGACGATTTCAGTGAGGACAAAACCGCATTTATTTCAGAGACAGCGGGAGCAGTTGTGATTTCAAATTCAAAAAATATTGGATATCATTATTCAATAATGAAGGGAATTCGATATGCATTTGATATTTACTCTGCGGATCTTGTGATAACTCTAGATGCAGATGGTCAACACATAGTTGACTTTATTCCAATTCTTGCTTCTCGTCTGAAAGATAATAACTTTGACATGGTAATTGGGTGTAGGAAGTCTTTTCCGCGAAATTCAGAATTATTCTTTTCATTTCTATCTCATTATCTCCTTGGTATCAACGACCTTACATCTGGAATGAAATGTTATTCCAAAGATATCGAACAATTACTCAGACTATCACCTAATTTCGATAGTCTGGGAACTTCTATTTCAATTTTAGCATCACTCATGCAATATAAGATTTCCAATGTAAATATCGTAGTTAGGCCGCGATTGGTTGGAACAAGTCATTTCGGATCATCTTTTCATTCTGAGGTTAAACTATGCTTGATCTTGAGTAGAGTCTTCTTTTATTTCTTTTTTACTAGATTTACACTGATAAATTTTTGCAAGGTGAAGTAATTGTTTTCTCTGCAGCGGTTGCCTTGACCAAAAGGCCTCTCATGGTGCATTATGAGAACTGTGAATGGTTGATTCCATTCCTTGCGGATGTAGCTCAGTGGTAGAGCATCTCCTTGCCAAGGAGAGGGTCGAGAGTTCGAATCTCTTCATCCGCTTATTTGTCTGAGTCTCAAATTTTTTTTTGAGGGATTCCTCTTAACTCTCAATATCAAAGAGGCTTATATTATCCCAATGAATTATCTTAACAAAAAATTTTTTTAATGTCGTTTTCTTATGAAAACAAACAGCGCGGATGCAGTGATAAATAAAATTTTTTTAAAATATTTGCATGTCGAACCAGCTATTATTGCACTAAGTTAAGTGGTATAATCAAGACAAAACTACAGGCAGGCAGCATTTCAAAGAGATCGATGACGCTTGCGGCCAAGTACTAGTTCCGCTGAATTAAACGACAAAAAAGCTCATGCCCCAATTAAGTAATACCAGCGCTACCCACACACCACCCCCTAAAAGAATAAGACGATTAGAGCGCCCACTGTCTTCAGTAGAGGCGTAAAGGACAGGTACAGCAACAATTAACGCGAATGACGTCACCACCAGGGCTAATACAGTGAGAGTGTTTAGAAACTGCATGATTCTGTAAGTCTGGCCGCAATTCTCACACAACAGCACTGCTGAGTGGACGAGGAAGTGATGATGTCTTCACACGCTGTGGCCCCTACGATTTGAAGCCTCGATCAGGAGCCTGTGCCGAGATCCATCGACAGCTCCATGGAACTATCCCTGCAAGGCAGCCTCTTTGGCGCGCCTGAGCCAACGGTCAATGCCCCAAACACAAGACCATCAACTGGCGATCTGCCGAACCCGTTCAACTCCGATCACAACCTCAGCGATGCAGACCTAAGCAAAGACGCCTTGGCTCGACCGCGCCGACGCAACGAAACCAGCGGATCAACACCAACGGCCGGAGTTGATCCAGACGACCGAGCAGATGAAACCCGTGACGACACCACGTCCACCGACGAGCCGGCATGGGGCCACCACAGCCAACTCAAACCTGAGCAGCTCACACCGGTGCTGCGCCATTACGTGGAACTCAAAATGGCGCACCCGGAGCGGGTGCTGCTCTACCGGTTAGGCGACTTTTTTGAATGCTTTTTTGAAGATGCCATCACCTTGTCGCGTGAGCTAGAGCTCACCCTTACGGGAAAAGATGCCGGAAAAGCGATCGGGCGGGTGCCGATGGCGGGCATTCCCCATCACGCCGCCGAACGGCATTGCAGCGATTTGATTCGCCTCGGGTATTCCGTAGCGCTCTGTGATCAACTCGAAACCACCCCCACCAAAGGCGCCCTGCTGAAGCGGGACATCACCCGCGTGCTCACCCCCGGCACGGTGCTTGAGGAAGGCATGCTCACGGCCCGACGCAACAACTGGCTTGCCGCGGTGGTGGTGGAGCCAGCCACCCAACACCAGCCATTTCGCTGGGGATTGGCCCAAGCGGATGTGAGCACCGGTGATGTGCAGGTGTTGCAGCGGGAAGGCAGTGATGGCTTACATCAACACCTGGCGCGGCTTCAGGCCTCCGAACTGCTTTGGAGTGGCGACGATCCTGCTCCGGCCTGGTGCCCAGATCGCGTCGGACTCACGCCAATGAGCAGCACCCCCTTCAGCCGCCCTGAAGCGGAGGCTGTGCTGCTGGAGCACTACAACCTGGCCAGTCTCGATGGCATCGGTCTACCGGAAGTACCGCTCGCCCTGCAGGCCATCGGCGGTTTACTGCAGTACGTCGGCGACACCCAACCGCTCGAAGACAACGCTCGAGTTCCCCTGGACGTGCCCGCAATCGTTCACAACGGCGACAGCCTCGTTCTAGATGCCCAAACCCGCCGCAACTTGGAACTCACCGCCACCCAGCGGGATGGGCTACTGCAGGGATCGTTGCTATGGGCCATCGATCGCACCCTCACCGCCATGGGAGGGCGTTGCCTACGCCGCTGGATTGAAGCCCCGCTTATGGATCGTTCTGCGATCCAGCAACGCCAAACCGTGGTGAGCCGCCTTGTGGAGAAGCGGCCCTTGCGCCAAACGCTGCGCCGACTGCTGCGACCCATGGGCGATCTCGAACGGTTGGCAGGACGCGCCGGAGCCGGCCATGCCGGTGCTAGAGATTTAGTGGCCATCGCCGACGGGCTGGAACGACTGCCGCAACTCGCCGCTCAACTCAACGGCCAGCTCACAGATGGGCCTGCATGGCTCCAGGCACTGTTTGATCCACAACCACAGCTACAGGAGCTGGCAACAACCGTCAGCAACACACTGAAGGAAGCGCCGCCACTGTCCCTCAGCGAAGGGGGGTTCATCCACGATGGAGTCGACCCTCTTCTCGACGGTCTGCGCAACCAACTCGATGATCAAGACGCCTGGCTCGCGCAGCAAGAACGACAGGAGCGGCAGGGGAGCGGGATCAGCACCCTGAGGCTTCAACACCACCGCACCTTCGGCTACTTCCTCGCGGTGAGCAAAGCCAAAACATCAAGCGTGCCGGACCACTGGATCCGACGCCAAACGCTCGCCAATGAAGAACGCTTCATCACCCCCGAGCTCAAGGAGCGGGAAGGACACATTTTCCAGTTGCGTGCCCGTGCCTGCCAGCGCGAGTACGAGCTGTTCGTGCAGTTGCGGGAGCAGGTGGGACTGATGGCCACATCAATCCGCGAAGCCGCTCGGGCGGTGGCCGGGCTCGATGCTCTGACTGGCCTGGCGGACGTGGCCGCCACCAGCAACTTTTGTGCGCCTGAACTGACCAACAACCGTGAGCTGACTCTCTCGGCAGCGCGGCACCCCGTGGTGGAACAGCTGCTGGTGGAAACTCCCTTCACACCGAACGATGTAGCCCTCGGCAACGGCAGAGATTTAGTCGTGCTGACTGGACCCAACGCCAGTGGCAAAAGCTGTTATTTGCGCCAAATCGGTCTGATCCAACTGCTCGCTCAAGTCGGCAGCTGGGTGCCCGCCAAAGAGGCGAAAATCGGCATTGCCGATCGGATTTTCACCCGCGTTGGTGCCGTCGATGATCTCGCCGCTGGCCAATCCACCTTCATGGTGGAAATGGCCGAAACAGCCAACATCCTGCATCACGCCACATCACGCTCTCTGGTGTTGCTCGACGAGATTGGGCGAGGCACCGCCACCTTCGATGGCCTCTCGATCGCCTGGGCTGTGAGTGAACATCTGGCCGGCGACCTCAAGGCCCGCACCGTGTTCGCTACGCATTATCACGAGCTCAACGCCTTGGCTGGCGAACGCGACAACGTGGCCAACTTTCAGGTGATGGTGGAAGAAACGGGTGACAATCTGCTCTTCTTGCACCAGGTGAGGCCAGGCGGAGCCAGCCGAAGCTACGGCATCGAAGCCGCACGTCTCGCTGGTGTTCCAATGGCGGTGGTGCAGCGCGCTCAGCAAGTGCTGGATCAACTGGGAGATTGAGCCGTCTTGAAACACCCCATCACCACCGTGCTGTTTCATTACGGCACGTTCCAGCCGCTATGGCAGCAGGCATCACTACTGCAGGCCGGCCCCCGGATTCCTGATGGGCCTGAGTCACTCCACCTGAACGAGCCGACAGTGCCAAGACTCCTCGAAGCTCTCGCTCGACGGCGCTGGGACAGTCGTGGCGTGTTGCTGCATTACAGCGACCCGTTCCTTATGCGAAGCGCTCCATTGCGCGATGTACGCGCCTGGCCTGGGCCAACGTTGCTGGCATGTGGAGATCTCCATCACGGACCAGCACCGATCGAGACCCTTGAGGGTTATCTGAGGAAAGAACCCCACGACGCCGTACTCCTCACATTCAATCCGTCATCGGTCGACGGCGTTCAACAACGCCTCAAGGTTCCGGTGCGCTGCCTCGCTCCAACCTTTTTTCGTTACCCGACAGCCACCCCCACCCCGATCAGCCAACGTCGCTTGGAATTGCTGCATGTGGGAAGTCTTGGCCCCCATCACCCCCATCGTCGCGAGCTTGTAGAAGCCTTAATCGACAGGAAGTCTGTGCCCTTCAGACATGCCACAACACGCAGTGCAGAAGAGGCAGCAACCCTCTATGCCCAACATGCTCTTGTCCTGAATGTGCCCCTCAACAACGACCTCAACCATCGCTTTTTTGAGGTGATGGCCGCAGGAGTCGCTCAGGTGATTGTCGGGGACCGCAATCTGATGGGAGACCTACACCAACTTGCTGATCGTCCTGATGTGTTCTGGGCCAACTCACTGGACGAACTAGAAGCTCTCGTTCAACATCTTTTTGCTAACCCTGAGGCACTCCTGAGCATCCCAGTCGCTTCCCCTAGCAATTTGCCACTAACAAACCTTTTGAAACAGGCACTAGCCCCTTGAGATTTGGAGAGGAACGCAATCAAACATCCATCCACCAAACCCATGGCTCCAATCCGGTTGGTTCACCACGCGCCAGGTGCCCCCGGGCTCCGTTTTTTTGGACTAGGACCGAATTTCATCCCATCCCGCGCACTGCTCAAACTGCAGCGGCTATTAGATCGCCATGCCTTCTGGGCCCGAGGCCGGAGCTTCGAGCAGTTGCGGCGGCTTTTATCAGGAAGTGACGCAGTCGTGAGTGTTTGGCGCGGCAAGCGTCTGGTGGGTTTCGGGCGAGCCACCTCCGATGGATTCAGCCGAGCCGTCCTCTGGGACATCGTGGTGGCAGGCGACTTACAAGGCCATGGCTTGGGTCGACGCGTGCTGGAAGAACTGCTGCATGCGCCCGCCGTAATAGGGGTGGAACGTGTTTATTTAATGACGACAAATAGTGCAGGTTTTTATAGTCAACTGGGCTTTCAGACTGCTGAACCTCAACAGTTGATGGTGCTACGCCGCTGAACAAAACGAGAGTTGGGCAAACTAATTTTGCAGTTGAATCTTATTCGCGAAAACAGCATAATGAGAAAAATTAACAATTTCCCAGAATAAAATCTAAAATGAGCAAACATTTTCAATTGTAAAAGTTTGATCACTGCGGGATCGGCGTTTGCCGCAAGAGGTGAATCACATGACCAGCGCGATTCTGATAGCGATAAGCCTCCGCCTCCTGGATCGATCCGAAACGCTGTATATCCTCTGGGGCTATTTGCCACTCCAAGGAGTCCACACCCTTCAGATTGCCATGCAAATGCTGAAGTACATGAATAAATTCATGACTAATTAACATACAGCGAACGGCAGCACTCATCGATCGCTGCTTCAAGGTAATCGTTCCGAGACGGCCATGCTCTGCCCGATAGGTTGCATCTTTGCTAACTAATTCAGGCTGGCCAGCGAGCACACGAACTCCAAGCCGTTTCCCTTGTCGTAGTAGCGCTTCATCCAGCGATGGATCTTGCTGGCATGTTGTGAGATTGCCAGAAGGCGGGAATGTGTAATTAGGGAAACTTTGCTTATCGCGACGGGAAAAGACTTGTTGCTGCCCTCCTGTCGGAATCGTTGATTCAGCAGAAAGCCTCCAACTGCCGATCAAAGCGACACTGAATGGAATCAATAGAGGCCAAAAACTACGAATCATGATATGCCTGACTTACCAAAATGGCCTTGATTTGAATTAAAGGCAAAACAAAGAACTGACAACATTTTGCAAGGGACAATCCGAAAGAAATTAATCTCATAAAAGCATAAAATTTTAAACCTCTACCTATTTATCAGCGGCTGCCGGCCATCTTTTGGCGCAGTTGCTTCACCCGATCACGCAAGTTGGCCGCCTCTTCAAAGTCGAGCTTCTTGGCGGCATCCTTCATCTTGCTTTCGAGCTGATCGATCAATTCGGGCAAGGCCTCGAGTGCCAATCCCGCATCGGCATCTTTTTCTAAGGCCCGAACCGCTTTACCCGCCACCTCCACCAGGTCGGCATCAGGGCCGTCTTGCTTCAGCTTCCTGGACAACTCCAGGAAGCTCAAAATCGAATTGCTCGCCTTCTTGCCCGCAGCCGTCGGAACGATGCCGTGCTCCTCGTTGTAGGTGTGCTGGATCTTGCGCCGTTTCTCGGTGACATCAATCGCCTTGAGCATCGAATCGGTCATGTTCTCGGCGTAAAGCAGCGCCTTGCCCTCCACATGGCGCGCCGCCCGACCGATCGTCTGAATTAAGGAACGCTCAGCCCGCAGGAAACCCTCCTTATCGGCATCCAAAATCGCCACAAGCGACACCTCGGGGAGATCCAAACCCTCCCGCAGCAGGTTCACTCCCACCAGAACGTCGTATTCACCGAGCCGTAAATCTTGAATGATCTCGATCCGCTCAATCGAATGGATCTCCGAGTGGAGATAACGCACCCGTGTGCCGTTTTCGGCCAAATAATCGGTGAGATCTTCTGCCATCCGCTTGGTGAGGGTGGTCACCAAGACCCGCTGATTCTTCGCAGCACGATCCCGAATTTCGCCCAATAAATCGTCCACCTGGCCGGTGGTGGGCCGCACCTCAATTAGTGGATCCAACACCCCAGTGGGACGAATGACCTGTTGCGCCACCTGACCAGTGCTCACCTCCAATTCCCAATTGCCCGGCGTGGCACTCACGAACACTGTTTGACGGGCCTTCTCCCAAAATTCTGAGCCCTTCAACGGCCGGTTATCGGCGGCACTGGGCAGCCGAAAGCCGTGGTCTACCAACACCTTTTTACGGGCTTGATCGCCGTTGTACATCGCCTGCAATTGCGAGCAGGTGACGTGGCTTTCATCCACGATCAGCAGCCAATCGTCCGGAAAGTAATCAATCAGGCATTCAGGCGGTGTGCCCGCCTCTCGACCGGCCAGATGCCGGGCGTAATTCTCCACGCCATTGCAATACCCAACTTGGTCGAGCATCTCCAAGTCGTACTTGGTGCGCTGCTCCAGCCGCTGCGCCTCCAACAATTTGCCTTCGCCATTCAAAAACTCAAGACGATCTCTGAGTTCCATGCGGATCGCCTTAATCGCGTCGTCTAAACGGTCTTTCGGAGTGACGAAGTGCTTCGCCGGATAAATGTTGATGTCCTCCAGGCTCTGCAAAATCTCCCCGGTGGTGGGGTCGACGTAGCGGATCGCTTCCACCTCATCGCCAAACAACTCAATGCGCACCAACCGGTCGTCGTAGGCCGGACCAATTTCCAGAACATCACCCTTCATCCGAAAACGGCCCCGAGCGATTTCGGTGTCGTTTCGGCTGTACTGGTTGTTGACCAACTCCCGCAACTGCCCGCGAATGTTGAGGGTGGCTCCCACTTCAAACTTCACCGCCGCCTTGAGGTATTCACTCGGAATCCCCAGGCCATAAATGCAGCTGATCGACGCGACCACGATCACATCGCGCCGCTCAAACAAGGAGCGGGTGGCGGAGTGGCGCAGCATGTCGATCTCTTCGTTGATCGACGCGGTCTTGGCGATATAGGTATCGCTCACCGGAACGTAGGCCTCCGGTTGGTAGTAGTCGTAGTACGAAATGAAGTACTCAACGGCATTCTCGGGAAAAAACTCCCGCAGCTCGTTGCACAGCTGAGCCGCCAACGTCTTGTTATGGGCCAACACCAACGCCGGTCGCCCGGTCTGGGCAATCACATTGGCCATCGTGAAGGTTTTGCCTGTCCCCGTCGCACCAAGGAGGGTCTGATAACGCTCGCCACCATTCACCCCATCCACGAGTTGGGTGATTGCCGTGGGTTGGTCCCCTTTTGGGGAATAGGGCGCCGTGAGATCGAAGGCGGGCATGAACGGGCGAGCCTTAATGCCGGCTGGTCAGGTTAAAGCCACCAACAGCGGCATCGGGGTTCAAAAAACACTCAGGCCAGCGCTGCTCGGATCAGGTTCACATCGCCCAAACCAAGCAAACGAATGAACACGGTGCTCAACACGCTGTAAGCCACAGCCCCCAATACAGCGCTGGACAGGCCATTTTTAAGCCGGAACCCGTCAATCAACACCGCCGCCAAGCTGAACAGGATCACTGTGATCAGCCAATTGAACAGCCAGCTCACCGGAGCCAGCAATCCACCCAGGCTGGCCACAGCCCAGGGCAACGCCAACAAAAGCTTTAACGGAACAATCAGCAGCGTCCCCAACAAACCAATCAGCGCTGCAGAACCGAGGGCCGTTGAAAAGCCTGAAAACTCCACCCCCAACGGCATCGCCGCCACCAGAAGGAGCACCAAAGCCCGAACCGGCCACTGAAACAGCCAGCCAATCGGACCCATGGAGCTCCTAACAGCGTTAAAGCCAGGCTAGGCGTGGTTTAGACGCTGACCCGCACAGAGGACCTGAGGGCTTCCCGCAAGCCCCGCACCACGGCCACCATGGCCAGCTCATCGTTGAGGCGGTTCACCGCAGATCCAACACCAACACCGGCGGCGCCGGCAGCGATCGCCATCGGCACTGTGATGGCGGAGAGCCCTGAGGCACACAACACCGGCACTGTCGACACACGACTGATGCTGTGGGCTGCGGCCAAGGTGGGGGCCGCCTTTTCGATCAGGCCAAGGCTGCCGGCACTGAACGGCTTGGCGCTGGTGCCGCCTTCGGTCTGAATCAGATCCGCACCAGCCGCCACCAAATCAATCGCCAGCTGCTCTTGCTGGTCCATCGGCAACACGTGAGGCACGGTGACACTCAGAACCACCTCGGGGAGGAGGGAACGGGTGCGGCGAGTGAGTTCGATCACCTCAGCTGCACCAAAGATGCGGCCCTCGGGATAAAACGCATCGAAATTACCGATCTCCACCATTGCGGCTCCAGCTGCAACCGCTGCGGGGAAAAGCTCAGGCTCCACCGATGACACACAAACCGGCACGCCACCGGACGCCTCGATGGCCAGGGCAACCAAGGCAGGATCACAAGCCACATCGATGAGGTCGGCCCCGCCGTGGCCTGCGGCACGAGCGACACGACCGACGCTGGCGGGATCAAAATTCATCAGGCCGGCGATCACCTTGAGGGTCGATCGCTGCTCGAGGCTGCGCTGTAGAGCGACGGGCAGTTGCTGAAGACGGGACATGGGACTGGACAGCGATGCCCTAATTCTCACACCGTGGAGGAAAGTCACCTTCAATCGTTGTCCTGGACTCCCTGGCATCACCGGCTGCACCAGCAGCTGCTCACCACCCCAGACCTGCTCCCCCAGGGCAAAACACTGGTGGTAGCGGTATCGGGTGGCCAAGATTCGATGGCGTTATTGGGCCTGCTGCGGGATCTAATGCCCGTGCATCAGTGGAGGTTGGTGCTGTGGCATGGCGACCACCATTGGCATCCACACTCCAGCCAAATCGCCTCAGAGCTGAATCAGTGGTGTGACGGCCAGACCCTCCCATTGCAGATCGATACGGCCCCAGAAGATGTACCCCAAACGGAAGCGGATGCACGCAGCTGGCGCTACCGCTGCCTCACTCAGTTGACCCACACCCACCGAGCTGATGCGGTGACCGGACACACCGCCAGCGATCGAGCGGAAACCTTGCTGATGCAAATGAGCCGAGGCAGTGATTTGGCCGGTCTCGGCAGCCTGCGCGCGGTGCGACCGCTTCAAGCCCATGCTCCGGAAGGACCCCAGCTGCGTCGGCCACTCTTGGGTTTCAGACGCAAAGAAACAGCCCAAATTTGCAGCGATCTGCAGCTGCCCATTTGGAATGACCCGGGCAACCAATCCCCGGATTTCGCCCGCAATCGAATCCGCCACGAGGTGATGCCTGTGCTGGAGGAGCTCAACCCCGGCTGCAGCCGTCGCCTCGCCGACTTTGCGGAACGAATGTCCCAACTGCGGGACACACAACACAACCTGGCGGCGTTAGCCCTCACAACGCTGCAAAACAAGGCAGGACTGGATCGCAAAGCCCTCGGGCGATTGCCCCAGCCGACGCGCCGGCAACTGTTGGCCCAATGGCTGAATCAGCAAGGCGTTCCTGGCCTGGATGCGCCAACCCTGGAACAGCTAGGCCATCGGCTTCGTCAAGCTGCCCCAGCCGGCGAAGCCCACCTTCCCCAAGGCTGGATTGTTAGCTGGCAGGGCTCTGATCTGATCTTGCAGCCGCCCGCAGCAGAGCGTTAACGGCCGCAGCGACGAGTCCTGCACCGCCTCGGGTGCCCTCCAGCCGAATCTGCGCCAAGCCACTGTGCTCTAGATGGCGTTTGCTCTCGGGCACACCAACAAAGCCCACGGGCATGCCAATCACCAGGCTGGGCTTCGGTGCATCGGCCTCCACCTGCGTGAGCAACACCTCCAACGCAGTGGGAGCACTGCCAATCAGCACCAGAGGGGCAGGTCGCTCAGCAGCGAGCTCTTGCCAAGCCAACAACAGCCCTGCCGCTGTTCGCGTCGACCCTGACGGAGCCAAAGTTGGGGCCCACTCGAGCACCGTTCGCACGGGAACGCCCAACGTTCGCTGCGCCATCGGTCGAATCGCCGCGGCCGCCATCTCCGTATCCGTGAGGATCACCGCGCCAGATTGCAAAGCAGACAAGCCAGCCTCACAGGCGCCCTGACTAAAGCGGAGCAACTCAGCAATGGAAGGGTCACCACTGCTGTGGACGAGGCGCTCCAACACCTCCTGCTCCAACGGCTGCAGCCCGGTGTCCCCCAGCAACGCGCGAATCCTGCGGATGCTTTCGGTAAAAATCGGGTGGTCTTGGGCCATCCCGGCCATCATCAACCCATGCCGATCCATTTGATCTGGGGAGATGACGCTGCAGCGCGGGATCGAGCCATCGATGGCTTGATCCAAAGCTGCGTGGATCCCAGCTGGAGCAGCCTCAACCTCAGCCGCCTCGATGGCGCCGAAACGGGCCAGGCCATCCAAGCGCTTGAAGAGGCAAGAACCCCACCGTTCGCCACGGGTGAACGCTTGGTGCTGCTACAGCGCAGCCCCTTCTGCAATGGCTGCCCAAGCGAACTCGCCGACCGCTTCGAAGCCGCCCTTGAGCTGATTCCCAACAGCAGTCATCTCGTGCTGGTGAATCCCAGCAAGCCAGATGGACGGCTGAGGACCACCAAAACGCTGCAAAAGCGGATCAAACAAGGGCTGGATCTGGAGCAAAGCTTCCCGTTACCAACGGCTTGGGATGGCGCTGGCCAACGCCAGCTGGTGCAGCGCACAGCGGACGCTTTATCGCTCACGGTGGAACCAGATGCGATTGATGCTCTGGTGGAAGCGATTGGAACCGACAGCGCCCGATTGGAATCAGAGCTTCGCAAACTCTCCCTGCGCACCACAACGATCACTGCCGCCCTCGTCAAAGAGCTAGTGGGCGGACGAGCCACCAATGCCCTTGCGGTGGGTGATGCCCTACTGGATGGCAATGCTGGGGAAGCGATCGCCCGCTGGGATGCGCTGATCGATGCGGGCGAACCGGCCTTACGCATCGTTGCCACCCTCACCGGGCAACTCCGAGGCTGGCTTTGGGTGAGCCTGCTCGAACAACAAGGAGAACGCGATGTGGCCGTCATTGCCAAAGCCGCCGGCATCGGCAATCCCAAACGGATCTATGTGATGCGGAAACAGCTGCAAGGCCGCCAACCAAAACGGTTGTTATCGCTGCTGGGACGACTGTTAGAGGTGGAGGCGCTGCTCAAGCGGGGTGCCCTTCCAGGCAATGCCTTTCGAGACGGACTGCTGGGCTAGCCGTCACAGTGAGACAATCCCCTGCTGTTAGAGACTGCTGAAATGGCCCTGCTGGTGCAGAAATTTGGCGGCACCTCCGTCGGCAGTGTCGAACGCATTCAGGCTGTGGCTCAGCGCATTGCCCGTTGCCGCGAAAACGGAGACGACGTCGTGGTGGTGGTGTCCGCCATGGGGCACACCACCGATGAACTCACCGGACTGGCGATCGCAAGTTGCTATGGCCGATGGGCGACCTGAAACAATTAGTCGGATACCTTTGACGGCGTTGAACGGGTCTAACTAAAACAGTCTGAAATCCTACCCATTACCACCAACGATCTCTCCGGACGCCGATCCCCAGCAATTAATGGTGCAGCGGAAATGAGTTACCTCAATCCTGTAGGGCCCAGCGGAACCAAATTCGTCAGATCAATCGATGCAGCGGTCAGCGTCTCAGGCCGATCAACAAAGGCCTGCCAAGTATTATGGCAATTCAATAAACCGAAACTTACGCAAAAGAGATTACTTCTTTAAGAATAACAAATATCAGCAAATACAACATTATCAATCACAATGCTATTTCAAAGGGAGTCTAAAATTGCTGCTTCAATCTATAAAGATTGGGCCAAGCAAGCGATTAATTCTAACAACATGGAATATGGAGAATTTTGGGGAAGATACTGGAATAATAACAAAGAAATATTTTGCGATCCTGAATTCTATTTATCATTTTTTGACCATGAAAGATGGAATGTCAAAGAATTTTGTGACCACAACAATCCTTTTTATATTAAATATTCAAAAGGGAATTACCAAGCTCAAATTAATCTGTTTAGAACGATTTCCATTTTAACGCAAACAATACTCTCGGGCTTTTTCAAAAACAATTTTGAGGCCTGCCCAATGTTACTTGATTTATTTTCTGCGCTCAATAGCAATTTTCCTTTAATATTTCCGGGAGATCCACAGTACCCGGTTTATTATGATGACACAAGGATAAAAATGCACCAGAGATTCAAAGATAAACGGATAGTAACGACAATGTTTGGAAATAGAGATGTGCACAACTTCTACTCTTTTGCGTTATGTCATTTTACACTTAACAAAACATTAGAGTATAATGACAAAAAGCGCTCTATCGTCGAAATCGGTGGCGGTTATGGCGGCCTATGTTGCTTAAACCTCCTCCACAACAAGGAAATTGAATATGTATTGGTCGATTTACCTGAAGCATCTTGCATACAACTTTTTGTACTACTAAGCATTCAAGACATTCTGGGCTGTGACATTGAAGTTCTTCTTGAAGAAGAAAAGTGGATAAAATTCCCTCTGAACGAGAAATCAGAACCTACTTTAAAAAGGGTTAGAATTGTCCCGTCCAACCTTTTTCATAGCACTGAAATACAAAATATCCACACGGAGGTAGATGCTGTACTCAACTTCAAATCAATGATGGAAATGCCTCCTAGCGAATTAAATAAATACTTTAACTTTATCAATCAAATGCCAATTAATTCTTACTTTATAGCTACAAATAGGTATACTAAAATTTCCAATTTGGTGGACTACCCTTTATCAGATTTTTGGCAATTTGAATATTCGTACCCCCATGTAATAATGGCATGGCATCATGACTTTGTTCTCAAAAAAATTAATTCAGATACAGAAAGATTTCAGGACTTTTACAAACAAAGGATAAATATGTACCATGAAATTTGGAAAAAGTATAATGGAATTCCCCCTGCAGAAGGGTTTATGATCAATAATTTGTTCAGTTGATTTTCAACTTTTGGGGTACGATTCTGAAGCTGCAAAGACTGTAAGTTCGCTATGGCTTTGTGCCCGCAGCCGCAGCTTTTGTTAGTTGAGGCCGTTGCCGGTCGGCAACGACGCCGTGGTAAGACTCTGGCGCGGCAAATGGCTAGGGCTTCGACCGGGCAACTTCCGATGGCTTCAGCCGTGCCGAAGCACTTAGTAATGGCCGGCGATCTCCAGGGCCATATTTGGCCTCCGGGTGATCGAAGAACTCCTGCATACCCCACCCGTGGTTGGAGTTGAAAGGGTTTATCTGATAACCACCAAAAATCACCGGCCGTTACCAGCAACTGCGTTTCCAAGATGCGAATCCCCAGCAGTTGATGGTGCTGCGCCGCTGAGGCAGGGAGCAACCCCAAAAGCTAGGTAAGGCAGCCGATGCCGCGGTCCGACCCCGCCAGTGCCGGCCGCGCCAAGCGAGACCACCAGCGAATCCCCAGCTGCGAGCGATACCGAACCCAAGAGCGACGAGCCGGCCTGGGCCCACCACAGCCAGCTAAACCCCTGCAGCTCACGCCGATGCTGCGCCACTACATGAAGCTCAAAGCCGCCAACCAAAACGGTTTTTATCGCTGCTGGGACGACTTTTAGAGGTGGAGGCGCTGCTCAAGCGGGGTGCCCTTCCAGGCAATGCCTTTCGAGACGGACTGCTGGGCTAGCCGTCACAGTGAGACAATCCCCTGCTGTTAGAGACTGCTGAAATGGCCCTGCTGGTGCAGAAATTTGGCGGCACCTCCGTCGGCAGTGTCGAACGCATTCAGGCTGTGGCTCAGCGCATTGCCCGTTGCCGCGAAAACGGAGACGACGTCGTGGTGGTGGTGTCCGCCATGGGGCACACCACCGATGAACTCACCGGACTGGCGAACGCCTTGAACGACTCCCCCGCCCAACGGGAAATGGACATGTTGCTGGCTAGCGGTGAGCAGGTGTCCAGCGCTTTGCTCGCCATGGCTCTCCACAGCGAAGGCGTCGCTGCCGTGTCGATGACGGGGCCCCAGGTGGGCATCGCCACGGAATCCACCCATGGCCGAGCCCGAATTCTTGAAATCCGTACTGATCGGATCCGCACCCGCCTCAGCGAGGGCAAAGTCATCGTGGTGGCTGGCTTTCAAGGCACCAGCACCAGCAGTGATGGCATCCATGAAATCACCACGCTGGGCCGAGGCGGATCCGACACATCGGCTGTGGCTTTAGCCGCAGCCCTGGGTGCCGATGCCTGCGAGATCTTCACCGATGTGCCTGGAGTGCTGAGCACAGATCCGCGCAAGGTGGCGGATGCCCAACTGATGGACAGCATCAGCTGCGATGAAATGCTCGAGCTGGCCAGTCTGGGCGCCTCGGTGTTGCACCCACGCGCCGTGGAGATCGCTCGTAATTACGGGGTGAATCTCGTGGTGCGATCCAGTTGGAGTGATGCTGCTGGCACAAAACTCACCAGCCGCACGGCTCGCCCAATTGGCCATGGCGGCCTGGAACTCGGGAGCCCCGTGGACGGGGTTGAGCAGGTGGATGGTCAGGCGATATTGGCGCTATCGCGGATACCTGATCAACCCGGCATTGCCGCCCGCCTGTTTGAAACCCTTTCAGATGCTGGGATCAATGTTGACCTAATCATTCAGGCCACCCATGAAGGCACCAGCAACGACATCACCTTCACCGTGAACGAACCAGACCTAGACCAGGCCCGTGAGGTGACACAACGCGTCCTCAACAGCCTGGGGGGTGAACTTTCCTCAGAGGGCGGCCTCACCAAACTGAGCATTAGCGGCGCCGGCATCATGGGTCGACCCGGCATTGCGGCGAGTCTGTTCAATTGCCTTTGCCAGCAAGGGATCAACCTGCGCCTCATAGCCACAAGTGAAGTGAAGGTGAGCTGCGTGATTGCAGCCAGCTCTGGACGCAAGGCTTTGCAAGCCGTCCGTGAGGCCTTTGAAGTGGCGGACTCACAGGTCGCCATCAATCCCCCATTGAGCGGCGAAAACGAACCCGAAGTTCGCGGTGTTGCCCTCGATCGCGATCAAGTGCAATTGTCCGTGCGTCACGTCCCCGACCGCCCTGGCACCGCTGCTGCCCTCTGCTCCTCGTTGGCCGACAACAGCATCAGCATCGACGCAATTGTCCAATCGGAACGTCAACACGCCGATGACTCCCGCGACATCAGCTTCATCCTGCGCAAAGAAGACCGTGCCCGGGCTGACGTTGCTCTCGCCCCCCTACTCGCCCAATGGCCAGGCGCAGCTTTGGAAGACGGCGATGCCATTGCACGGGTGAGTGCCGTGGGTGCCGGAATGCGAGCCACCGCTGGCACAGCGGGACGTATGTTTCGGGCCCTCGCCGACGCTCAAATCAACATTGGCCTCATTGCCACCAGTGAGATCCGTACGAGCTGTGTGGTGGCGGAGGAAAACGGTGTTCAAGCCCTGCAGGTGGTGCATGCCTGCTTCGGACTGGGTGGCGACGAACGGCATCAAGCCCAAGGCAGTGCCTCACCGCTTGAAAAGACCTAAGGCCCGATTACAAAGGAGAACCATCAACGTTCTGACTTGGACGCCGATTTCCAGCAGACCTACCAAGCGGCAGAGCACGCCTATGGCGGAGGGGATTACAAAACGGCGCACCACCTGGCCAGCGGACTTCTCAAACAACTGGAAACTGAAGAGAGAGCCGATGACGATCAACTGCGTGATGCCGTTCTCGGTTGGCGCGCCTTCGTAGCCCTCTTGCTCGGACACATCGAACTGCATGGCCGACAGCGGCCCGATCAGGCAGCGAACTACTACCAACTAACCCTGGACTGCCAGCCCAAGGACACTCTGGCGGAATTGGCAAGACAAGGCCTCAAACGCAGCAAAAGCGCTCGAAAAGAAACGTTCAACGCCAACGTTGACGAGCCCACAACTCCACCCTCATCCGATGGCGAATCCTCCACTGGATCGTTGCCATCGATGCTGCAAGATCCCTTCCTCACCAACACTCCGCCTGTATCTACGTCTGCCCCAAGCCAATCCACGGCCATGCCATGGCTCACAAAAGTCAACTCCCCTCCACAAGTCAGGGAGACACCAGCACCTGAGCCAAAACAAACCGATCCATCGGTTCGTTCGAACCCAGACACTTCAGAACCGGTGATCTCTGCACATGAAGAGCCATCGCACAAAGAGCAACCCTTACCTCTGCTCATCCCCGAGGAAAGCCTTGAAAGAGCCTGGTTAAGGGTTTCGATCACTCCAAACAGAACAAGGTCTGACTCAATCCCCATGGATCGAGCCAAACCCTAATCACGATTGAAGCGACTGTGGCAGGGCCTAAACCGCAGCTGAACGACGGCGGCGAGTGCGGCCGGCTGGCATGTCCTGCTCGGGCTCAGCAGTTTTCTCAGCCTTTGATATCACCTTGGTGGCCACAGCTGTTGTGGCTGCAGGCGCAGCAACCGCCACAGCAGGTGTTGCAACAGCCGTGGACGTTGCGACATCCGAAGAAATCACAACGGAAGCAGTTTTGGAAGGAGCGGCCACCGAACTGCCGTTCGTACGCACCGGCGCTGGTGGAGCGCCATTGCGACGGACAACACCACGGCCTGCACCACCACCACGATTACGGGAGGCAGGGCGATCATCCGGCTCTGCATCGGCTCGGCCTTTGTAAGTGGGGGTTCCACCGGGGGCTGGCTGGACCAAGCAAAGAATCAGTGGCTCCACCTGCAGTTCACGACGCATGCGACGGCCGAGGCCCACCTCGACCTCACGCTGAACACCCATCCAATCCACTTCAGGGGCATTACCGCCGGTATTGCGAGAAAGCTGCTTCCAGCGATTTTCCAACACCCAAGTGATTTCTCGCTCAGTCCAAAGCGACATCTTGCGGGCATCCGCCGTTGTGACCACACCACGCAGGTTCACCCGAGGCGGTGCCACCATCGCGCCATCGGTGCTGATCGCAGAAAGAATCGTGACCACGCCGTCTTCCGCCAACTGCTGACGTTCCTTCAGAACGCGGGCATCGACGATGCCGTTTCGGGATTGGTCGAGCAGTTCGATACCAGCTTTCACCGGATCTCCCTTTCTCAATGAGTCGGGGGTGAGTTCCACCACATCGCCGTTCTCAATAATCAAGGTGTTGTTGACGGGCACTCCCATGGAATGGCCCGTTTTGGAATGCTGCACAAGCATCCGGTGCTCCCCATGGACGGGAACAAAGAACTTGGGCTTGGTGAGAGCCAGCATCAGCTTTTGGTCTTCTTGGAAGCCGTGGCCAGACACGTGGATGCCTTCGCCCTTGCCATAGACAACTTTGGCGCCAAGCATCATCAGCTTGTCGATCGTGTTCACCACAGAAATGGTGTTACCCGGGATCGGGCTGGCAGAGAAAATGATCGTGTCGGTGGTTTTCACCTTCACTTGCGGATGGTCTCCGCGGGAGATCCGGCTTAGAGCAGCAAGGGGCTCACCCTGGCTACCGGTCATCAGCAACAACGTTTCACGATCAGGCACATCATTGATTTGCTTGATCGGTACAAACAGCTCATCGGGCGCCCGCATGTAACCCAATTCACGGGCCTTAGCGATCACGTTGAGCATGGAACGGCCCAACAGTCCGACCTTCCGGCCATTTTTCATGGCCAGCTCAAGAATCATCGACACGCGATGAATTGAGCTCGCGAAGGTGGTAACGATCACCCGACCCTGGGCATTGGCGATGTGGCGGTCGAGGTTGGGAAACACCGAGCGCTCTGGAGGACAGAAGCCAGGCACCTCGGCATTCGTTGAATCACTGAACAAGCAGAGAACACCCTTTTCGCCGTAATGGGCGAGGCGAGCCATATCAAAGTGCTCACCATCCACCGGCGTGTGGTCGAACTTGAAATCACCGGTGAAGATCACAGTGCCCACCGGTGTGGTGATCGCCAGCGAAAAGCTGTCGGCCATCGAGTGGGTGTTGCGGATGAACTCCACAGAGAAATGCTGTCCCACCTTCACCACATCGCGCGGAGCCACCGTTTTCAACGTGGTGCGGTCGGTGACGCCCGCCTCATCCATCTTTCCGGTGAGCATCGACAGAGCCAGTCGAGGCCCGTGAATCACGGGGATGTTGAAGTGCTTCAGGTGATGGGCAATCCCACCGATGTGGTCTTCATGGCCATGGGTCACGATCATCCCGCGAATGCGTTTCTGGTTCTCACGCAGAAAGCTGGTGTCGGGCAAAACCACGTTCACACCATGCATTCCGTCACTGGGAAACGCCAATCCGGCATCCACCAGCATCAGGTCGTCGCCGTACTCGAACACGCAGGTGTTCTTGCCGATCTCATGCAGACCACCCAGGGGGATCACCCGTAGGCAGGGCTCTTGTTCTTTGCCGGATCTTGCGTTGTAAGCCATGAAAAAAAGACGTAAGGGAAAACTGTTTGCGTAAGCCGTTAAGCCGGACCCGTCAGGTCTGACGAAGGGCAGACAGGGTGTTGGACAACGTGGTTCTCATGGCTTCAGGTAAGGAGGACAAAGGAGGACGAGGAGCACCGACAGACCACCCATTGATCTCGAGGGCAGCTTTGACAGGGATGGGATTCGTTGTGGCAAACAAGGCCTTGAACAGAGGAATTAGTTGCTCGTGCTGGGCGAGGGCAGCGCCGACTTCGCCTTCGACATAGGCATCAATCATGGCCCGAATCTGCGGACCGGCCACATGGCTGGCCACACTGACCACACCTACGGCACCAACCGACAGCATCGGCAAGGTGAGTCCATCGTCACCGCTGTAGATCGCGAGCCGTGAGCCGCAGGCCAAGCGCAGGGCTGTGACTTCCTCGGTCGTGCCACTCGCTGCCTTGAAGCTGACGATGTTGGGGCAATCCATCAAGCAGGCCACCGTTTCAGCCTCGATGTGACATCCCGTTCGTCCAGGAATGTTGTAAAGCATCAAAGGCAACGTGGGTGCCGCCTCAGCAATGGCGCGGAAATGAACTTCCAAGCCCTCCTGGGGAGGCTTGTTGTAATACGGAACCACCACCAAAGCGCCGTCGGCACCAACGGCTGCCGCTTCTCGCGTGGCTTTCACGGCCTCAGAGGTGGAATTGCTGCCAGTACCCGCCAAAACCTGAGCACTCGAACCAACAGCCTCTCGGACGGCTTCCAGCAACTTCAGCTGTTCATCCCAACTGAGGGTGGGGGATTCACCCGTAGTTCCGCACACCAACAGACCATCAGATCCTTGCTCCACGAGATGACGGGCTAGACGTGCCGCCAGCTGAAAATCAACCGCTCCACTGGAATCAAATGGAGTCACCATCGCCGTCACGATGCGGCCAAATGGTTGAGGGGACAAGGAGGCGGAAAGAGTCATCAATTCTGAATCAACAGTTCGGCGATCTGGATGGCATTCAGAGCAGCTCCTTTTCGGATCTGGTCACCACAAAGCCAAAGTTCAAGTGCATTGGGGTCGCTGATGTCTTGACGAATTCGACCGATGGCAACGGGATCCCTTCCCGTCACATCCGTGGGCATCGGAAAACGATTAACAGCCTGATCCTCGATCAGTTCCACGCCAGGGGCCGCAGCCAACAGTTGCCGGGCTTCATCCACAGGAAAGGGCTGTTCAAATTCAATGTTCACCGCCTCAGAATGGGCACGGAGAACGGGAACCCGGACACATGTGGCTGAAAAACGCAAATCAGGCAGATCCATGATTTTGCGTGTCTCATTCACCATTTTCATTTCCTCTTCGCAATAGCTGTTGTCCTGCAAAGGGGAGTTGTGGAGAAACAAATTAAAAGCAAGGGAATAAGGAAGCACCTTGCTGTTGGGGACACCACCATCCAGCACCACACGGGATAAGTCTTTGAGTTCGTCCATGGCGCGGGCACCCGCACCACTCGCCGATTGGTAGGTGCTCACCAAAACGCGCCGCAACGCTCGCTTCGCCGCGAGGGGAGCCAACGCCAACGTGAGCAGAATCGTCGTGCAGTTGGGGTTAGCAATCACCCCTTGGTGCCCATGGGCCGCCTGGGGATTGACCTCCGGAACCACGAGGGGAACTTCCGCCTCCATACGAAAGGCGCTGGAGTTATCCACCATCAGAGCTCCCGCACTGGTGATCGCTTCACGCCATTGACGTGACACCGAACCCCCCGCTGAAGCGAGAACAAGATCCACGCCTTGAAAGGCTTCGGCCGTGACTTCCTCCACGACAAGGTGGCGGCCATTCCAAGTTTGCTGTTGCCCAGCGGAACGGGCTGAAGCCAACAACTTCAACTCGCCAACTGGGAATTGTCGCTCTTCAAGCAAGAGCAACAGCTCCTGTCCAACAGCCCCACTGGCGCCAAGGACAGCAACATTGAGCGGACGATTAGGGAGAGTTGCTTTCAAGCGGTAATGCGAACGTCTGAACTGAAAACTGTTGGCTCAACTGATCGCTACCGCCGATTTGTAGAGAGGGCGGTGCATCAATTCATCACTCCTTCACCATACCGGGCAGAGGCTGGAGCGGCAGTTTCTTAAGCTGGTTTGCTGCCAAGAACCGCCGTCAACACAACCATGAGCGCTGCCACCCTGAAGGTGTCCACCGAATCCCGCCCCAGCAGCCGTTTGGCGGTGACGGTGACCGTGCCTGGGGAGCGCTGTACAGCCAGCTATGAAGAGGCCATCAAAAGCCTGAGCCGCAGCATCAACCTGCCGGGCTTCCGTAAAGGAAAAGTGCCTCGCTCGGTGTTGGTGCAACAGCTTGGTGGCGTCCGGATCAAAGCAACCGCCTTAGAAAAGCTGATCGATAGCGCCTGGCGTGACGCCATTAAGCAGGAATCGCTTGAGCCCATCAGCCAGCCCGACCTGAGCAGTGGCTTCGATGGATTGTTGGAAAGCTTCAACCCCGGCGATGAATTGACGTTCACGCTGGAGGCCGATGTGGCCCCAACGCCAAAGCTGAAAAGCACCAAAGGCCTGAAGGCGGAATACGAAGCCGTTGTTTATGACGCTTCGCGGGTCGACAGCATGATTGAAGACTCCCGCAAGCAACTCGCCACTGTTGTACCCGTCGAAGGACGCGCAGCAGAGAAGGGTGATATCGCTGTTCTTGGTTTCAAAGGGACCTACAGCGATGACGGGTCCGAAATCGAAGGAGGAAGCGCCGATTCGATGGACGTGGATCTCGACAACGGCCGCATGATCCCCGGCTTCATCGAAGGCGTGATTGGCATGAAGGTGGGCGAGAGCAAGTCTGTGGATTGCCAATTCCCTGACGACTATCCAAAGGAAGATGCACGAGGCCGCAAGGCAGCCTTTGCGATTGAGCTCAAAGATCTAAAAACCCGGGAGTTACCGGAACTGGACGATGCCTTTGCTAAGCAAGCCAGCGAGCAGGACACGATGGCTGACCTCCGCAAAGATCTCGAGCAACGCCTCAAGGACGATGCCGAACGCCGCCAAACCAGCAATCGCAACGATGGCTTGGTCAAAGCATTGGTAGAGCAACTCGAGGTAGACCTACCTGAAGCCCTAATCCAGCAGGAAAGTCGCAACTTGGTGGAGCAGACAGCGGCTCAATTTGCCCAACAGGGCATGGATGTGAAATCGCTTTTCACACCTGACTTGATCCGCAATCTGATGCAGAACTCCCGACCTGAAGCCGAGGAGCGCCTCCGTCGCAGCTTCGCGCTCACCGCGCTAGCAGAGGCGGAAGACATCAAGTTGGACGACAGCGCTATCGACACCAAGCTGAAGGAGGTGAAAAAAGACTTGTCTGCTGACGCCAAGGTGGATCCCGAGCGGCTTCGGCAGGCCGTGATGGACGACCTCATGCAGGAACAGCTGATGAGCTGGCTTGAAACCAACAGCACCCTCACCGAAAAAGCCCCAGAACCGGAATCGGACACCAAGAGCTGAGCTGCACCCATAGATTGTGTCCACTCACTTGGACACCGAGCGCGTGATCGACGCCCGCAGTCACCACCCCATCCAAAACCGCTGGCGGTCCGAGATGCCTATCTCGGCCCCTGGCCCCTTACCAACCGTTGTTGAGCAGTCCGGTCGAGGCGATCGCGCCTTCGACATTTATTCACGGCTGCTCCGTGAACGAATCATCTTTTTAGGAACTGGCGTTGACGACGCGGTCGCCGATGCCCTCGTGGCTCAAATGCTGTTCCTTGAGGCAGAAGATCCAGAAAAAGACATTCAGATCTACGTCAACTCCCCCGGTGGCTCTGTCACCGCAGGTTTGGCGATCTACGACACGATGCAGCAGGTCGCACCAGACGTGGTGACCATTTGTTATGGCTTGGCAGCCAGCATGGGTGCCTTTCTCCTCTCTGGCGGCACCAAAGGAAAGCGTCTTGCCCTACCAAACGCTCGAATCATGATCCACCAGCCCCTCGGAGGAGCTCAAGGACAGGCCGTTGATATCGAAATCCAGGCCAAGGAAATTCTTTTTCTGAAAGAAACCCTCAATGGGCTGTTGGCGGAACACACAGGCCAACCTCTCGACAAAATTTCAGAAGACACCGATCGCGACTACTTCCTTTCCCCGGCAGAAGCGGTTGAATACGGATTGATCGATCGGGTGGTGGACAGTTCCGGGGACGAAGGAATCGTTACGGACGGCTGACAGAACGCCGTCCGCTCTCGATGCTGTGGACCCAGGACAATCCATCAGGTCGTGTCCTGAAGTTCCCAATTGAGGTGACCGGCGTTCGATGGCCAAATTCGATGCCCATCTGAAGTGCTCGTTCTGCGGTAAATCGCAGGATCAAGTGCGCAAGTTGATCGCCGGTCCTGGCGTCTACATCTGCGATGAGTGCATCGATCTCTGCAATGAGATCCTTGATGAGGAATTGGTCGATAGCCAGGGCAATCCCCGTGCAGGCGCCGAGCCAAGTCGCAAAGCGACCCCAGCGGCTCACAAGAGCAACAAGCCAGCTCCCACGCTGGCTTCAATCCCCAAACCACTCGAGATCAAAAGTTTTCTCGACCAACAGGTGGTTGGTCAAAACGCAGCCAAAAAGGTGATGTCTGTAGCGGTGTACAACCACTACAAACGTCTTGCTTGGCAGGGGGATGGGAAAGGAGAGACGGAAGAAACCGCCACGCGTCTGCACAAGAGCAACATCCTTCTCATTGGTCCAACGGGTTGCGGGAAAACACTGCTCGCTCAGACCCTGGCCGAGATGCTCGATGTTCCCTTTGCGGTAGCTGACGCCACCACTCTCACCGAAGCGGGCTACGTCGGAGAAGACGTTGAAAACATTCTTCTGCGGCTCCTCCAAAAAGCCGATATGGACGTGGACCAAGCCCAGCGAGGCATCATTTATATCGACGAAATCGACAAAATTGCGCGTAAAAGCGAGAACCCCTCAATAACCCGCGATGTATCAGGCGAGGGGGTACAGCAAGCCCTCCTCAAAATGCTTGAGGGAACCGTGGCAAATGTGCCACCTCAAGGCGGCCGGAAACATCCTTATCAAGACTGCATTCAGATCGACACCAGTCAGATTTTGTTCATCTGCGGTGGCGCGTTTGTTGGTTTAGAAGACGTTGTTCAAAAACGCATGGGGCGAAACGCGATCGGCTTCATGCCGCCCGCTGATAGCCGCGGCCGCAGTCGCGCCAACCGAGATCTGCAAGCCGCTCAAGTGCTGCGAAATCTCGAACCCGACGATCTGGTGAAATACGGACTGATCCCTGAATTTATTGGACGTATTCCAGTGAGTGCAGTGCTTGAACCATTGGATGAAAAGACATTGGAATCGATCCTCACTGAGCCACGCGATGCACTCGTGAAGCAGTTCCGCACGCTGCTGAGCATGGACAATGTGCAGCTGCAGTTCGCTGATGATGCGATCACGGCCATTGCTCAGGAAGCACACCGCCGTAAAACAGGAGCTCGCGCATTGAGAGGAATTATCGAGGAAATCATGCTCGATTTGATGTACGACCTTCCATCCCAATCATCGGTGAAAGACTTCACCGTGACCCGGTCAATGGTGGAAGAGCACACCGGCGGAAAAGTTCTCCCACTACCTGGCACAGATCAACAGAAAACTGCTTGACACCTTCCTTTCTCAGACAATTCTTAGCAAAACTAGCTTTTGCAGACGTAAGATCAGTTGAGTAGACTAACAAATTGAAATGAGAATAATTGAACCAATATTCCTGATCAGCGAAGACCTCGCAAACATCACGAAAGAAATCCTAAAAGAAGACGATATCCTTGATATTTATATCCATAATGATGCCGGACCTGTCACCATATCGGGTGGAAGTTTTGGATCACAAGACATAAATACAGTCAAATGGGACCCTCAAGACGAACAATTCTTGAGAGATGTAGTCGAAGGGATAGACGAAAGCATTGATCTTGACTTCAACTTTACGTCGAATCAGTCAACAGCAGATGTTGCAATATTTCTAGACACTGAGATTTCTTTGGACGACGGAGGAGACACGCTGGGATTGGCCGTGAGCAACCGGAACAATAGCAATGGATATTTTTGGGAAATCTTTCTCAATGAGCCCAAGTTTGATGGTGATCAAGACTATTTTCGTTATGCCTTAATTCACGAAATTGGCCACACGCTTGGCTTAGAGCATCCATTTGAAGACAATGACGGGGACGTGGTAGACGGAATCACAGATCCCTGGAAAAGTCTCTATCCAGAGGACACTGTGATGGCCTATAGAAACCCAGCCAATGGACGCTGGCCCAATGATTACACCTCAAACGACAAAGCTGCCCTGATCGAACTTTGGGGACAAGAAACAAACCCCACTCCATCAGTGACGCCCGAAAAGCCAAACGGATTATCGGCGCAAGTTATGGATAGCAATTCAACCCGCTTCAAGGGCACATCCAAAGCTGATTGGATCATTGGAAATGATGGCAATAACACGATCAAAGCCAAGGGAGGAAATGATTATCTTCAGGGAGGATTAGGCAATGATCGCCTCAATGGAAACAATGGAAACGACACGCTTAGAGGCGGAGATGGCGATGACATTATTCACGGCGGTAAAGGCTCAGACATCATTCGTGGCGGCAGAGGTGCAGACGTTTTATATGGCAATTCAGGACAGAACACATTCTCGAGTACAGCCGATGGATCCACTGACATCATCAATATTCAATGCGAACAACATTCAAGCAAGAAACGACGCAAAAAAGCCATGAATAAAAAGCAAGGTACAAACACTTTCGATATTATTGAGGAGCTCGATGCAAATGATCAAATCAATCTGATCGGCGCCAAAAATAAATCAATTTCAGTCCAAGAAACAATCGCCCTTGGAGAGACTGGGGTGGGTATATTCGCCAAAGGATCGCTGGAAGCGCTTTACATTGGGGATGAACTTTCCTCAGCGCAAGTGCTTAATATGACGACAGGATTAAACAAGTAAATTATTGGAACCGGTAAAAATAGTTCATTTAATTGGGAAATCAAAGTGGCTTAATTGATCATCTCTCCCTGAACGCCTCAACAAAACAGCCACACCATGCGTCAATGAATTTAGATAAAATATGAATAAATCCTCCCAACCACTTGTCCACTGCTGACCATCTACAGGTCCCGCGTCGGCATGGCCTGTTCAACCATCACGGCATCGATCTTGGCGACGGCACTGTTGCCCATTACCTAGAAGGGCGCGAAATCCTGCGCAGCCCTGTCTCAGAGTTCAGCCAAGGGGAGGTGGTGAGCGTGATGGAACACACCAATGCGTCTCCGACGGGCGTCACCCTGCGTCGAGCGATGAGCCGCCTGGGCGAACAGAATTACAACCTGCTCTTCAACAACTGCGAACACTTCGCCACTTGGTGCAAAACCGGACGACACCGCAGTGAGCAGGTCGACTCTGTGATCGATCGCGCCCGCCAATGGAGTCGGCAAATGCCATCCGCCCTGCTCAGCGGACTGGATCTCTTAGTGCGACGTGGCGTCCTGGACGACAACACCCGACAAATCGCCAGCCAAGGACTCACCAAATTGGAACAACTGCGCCAAACCTTGCTTCAAAAGCTCGAAGGCCTGCTGCAGCAAATGGGGTCCGACGGCAACAAGCAGCTTTTGCTCACGGGACAAAGCCTTGCCGATGAACTCGCTGCCGTGGAAGACCTGCAACGAAAAATTGATGCCCTGTTGAATCAACCTCGCAAGCTTCCAGGCTCCAAGGCTGAGTAGCCTCGCCATAACGCTCGCGGCGCATGAGTTCCACCTACCAGCCGCTTCATCACAAATACCGACCACAACGCTTTGACCAGCTTGTGGGGCAGGAAGCGATTACCGCCACCCTTGGCAATGCACTGACCAGCAACAGAATTGCACCGGCTTATTTGTTCAGTGGCCCCCGCGGTACGGGAAAAACCTCCAGTGCGCGGATCTTGGCGCGCTCCCTCAATTGTCAAAACAGTGATGGGCCAACACCGGAGCCCTGCGGAACTTGCGATCTATGCCGAACGATAGCTTCGGGTACGGCCCTCGATGTAATCGAAATTGATGCGGCCTCCAATACCGGTGTCGACAACATCCGGGAATTAATCGAACGGTCGCGTTTTGCACCGGTTCAGGCGCGCTGGAAGGTGTACGTGGTGGATGAATGCCACATGCTCTCCACAGCAGCCTTCAACGCCCTGCTTAAAACGTTGGAAGAACCACCCCCGCAGGTGGTGTTCGTACTGGCCACCACCGATCCGCAACGGGTTCTCCCGACCATCCTCAGCCGCTGCCAACGCTTCGATTTCCGACGAATTCCCCTCGATGCGCTGGAACAGCACCTCACCTGGATCGCGGAACAAGAATCCATCGCCATCCAACCCGAAGCCATCCACGTTGTGGCCCAACGATCCCAAGGGGGATTGCGCGACGCCGAAAGCTTGTTAGATCAACTCAGCCTGCTGCCACCCCCGATTGAAGCGAATGCTGTATGGGATCTGCTGGGAGCGGTACCAGAACAAGAGCTCCTAGCGCTGGCGCAGGCCATGACCAGCTCCGAACCGGTAGCCCTACTCGAGGCCACCCGCAACCTGCTGGACCGCGGCCGTGATCCTGGAGCTGTCCTGCAAGGACTGGCGGGAGTACTGAGGGATTTGGTGCTGATGGCCGCCGCCCCCAATCGTCCAGAACTCACGGGCGTATCACCCCAGTTTCGGGATCAGCTACCTGAACTGGCCAAAAGCATCGGCCGGACCCGGCTGTTGCAGTGGCAAGCACAATTGCGTGGGGCTGAACAGCAGTTGCGACAAAGCGTGCAACCCCGCCTTTGGCTCGAAGTGCTGTTGCTGGGGCTTTTGGCAGAGCCAATGTCGCCCGCCCTAGCCACAGCGCCGAGAACGCCCCAAGCCACACCAGCCCCTGCAGCAGTTCCAGTTCTAGTCACTGCAGATGCACCTACTCCAACGGCAACAACGCCTGCGGCGACAACCCCAGCTACTCCGTCCCCGTCACCAGCACAGGCAAAAACACCGGAACTACCCACAGTGGCGGCGGTAGCCCCAACTCCAGCCACGAGTGGCACCAACCTGCCGGAGCTGTGGCAGCAAATCTTGGGCAGCTTGGAGTTACCTTCCACCCGCATGCTGCTGTCCCAGCAGGCGCAGTTGGTGCGACTCGATGCGAATCGCGCTGTGGTGCAAGTGGCCGGTAATTGGATGGGCATGGTGCAAAGCCGCGCCAGCTTGCTGGAGCAAGCCGTCGCCAAGGCTTTAGGCGGGTCGCGTCAGTTGATCATCGAAGCCAGCACGAGTGCCATTGCTGCCACGTCAGCGCCAACTGCGCCCCTCGTGCAACCCCCTCCTCAGACAGCCCCAGCTCCTGTTGAAACTGAGACCCCTCAACTGCCCAAAACAGAGGTTGTTCCAGCTGTTGTTGACGCATCAACGCCAATCACAAGGCTCACAACACAAGAACCTGCAAAACCACCAGCAACTCCGTCTCCAGTCGCCATTTCACAACCGGTTCAAGCCGAACCAGCACAAAATCCTGCAAACCCCAGCCCAGCATTAGGCCTCGACCGGCAAGCTAAAAATCTGGCTGATTTCTTTAATGGTCAGGTTCTAGACGTGGATACCGACGGGATTGGTTAAGGAGCCATCTAATTGCATTGATCCGTCAAAAGATAGAAAAACCAAACCTCTAAAAACTTTCTTCAACGCCATATTTTTAAAGAATAACTACTTAAAAAAGACTGGCCAAGTTATCGATTAAAGGCCAGAAGATTCAACCCAATTGTTCGCTTAAATCACCATGGCTGGTTTTCGCCCAAACCAAACGCTTCGGCAGAAGTGCCATTTTCAACGTCACCCATGGAATCACCACAAACCAATGGCCGAGATACGTAATCGCCACCAACAAATTCCACAAACCAGGAGCCGGAATCGACGGGCCTTGGTTAACGCCGCGACAACCGCGTAGGTAGGCCAACGCCGACACACTGAACGCCACGATCGATAAGGGCCAATAGGTGGGGGGTGTGCGCGTGACCAGGCTGGTGCTCAGATCGGCAAAAGACACGACTGGCAAGCCGTATTGGAGCAGGAAAAAGCAGGCCAAATCCCAACGCTGACGAACACTGAGTTGGGACGACGTCAACGTTGGCCAGTAATCAAAAAATCGCTGCAAACCACCTTCAGCCCAACGTTGACGCTGCTTCAAGAGGGCCGACAACCCTGGCACCGCTTCCTCCTGGACCGGAGGGTCCCAAAGGATCCCCACGAGGGCGCCATGGGTCAACAACCGAAAACTGAGATCCAAATCGTCAGTCACGGTGTCTTCGTTGAAACCTCCACTTGCCTCCAACATCGAACGTTTGATCAACTGTCCGTTCCCCCGCAATTCGACAACCCCGCCGCCCGTCAGGCGACCGGTCTGAATTACGGCATCCAGCGCCATCTCCATCGCTTGGGATCGCGTCAGCCAGTTGCGGTCGGCATCGATCACTGCTTTGCGCAGCTGAACCGCCGACCATCCACCCTCCACTGCATAAGGAACAAGCCGTTCAAGCAGGTCGTCCTGCAATTGAGCATCTGCATCGAGAACCAACAACCACTCCCCTTTCAACTGGGCAAGAGCCGTGTTCAACGCTCCAGACTTGCCGCCACCGGCATCGCGAGGCCGGTGAATCACGTTCAAAGTTGGGTGATTCTCAGCCAGGGCGTCGAGCAGGGCTGGCGTTTGATCCAGGCTTCCATCGTCGATCACCCACGTGGAAAGTCGATCAGTTGGATAACGCAGAGCCGTGAGCCGCTCAACCAAACGGGCGACCACCGCCTCCTCATCGCGGGCTGCCACCACCACATCAAGTGTTGGGAATTCTTCAACCGGGAAGAGTGCTGAGGTTGGCGGACCCTGAGTACTCGGCCCTCGCAACAACTCAGCACGCAGCACGGTGCGAAGGGCATAGCCGCCCAGCATGAGCGCAAGGCTGATGGCGGGCCAGAGCGAGCGGGCGGAATCAAGCCAATGGGGCGCTGCCCCTGCACAACCGCAGGCGAACAAAAACGCTGCAGACTTCGCCCTGCGGTGATCACCAGTCGCAGCGGTTGAGGTCATGCACCGATCTAGGTGGGCAGGACTCTAAGGGGACTGCACACGCGCAGGGAGAGGTCCGTAGACAGTCCCCGGGTAGTAATGGCTAAGGATCCGTTCTGTGGACCATCCCCGCCAGGCCAAATCGATGGCCCCCGCCTGAGACAAGCCAGCGCCGTGGCCGAAACCACCGCCCCGGATGAGCCAGCGATCCCAGCCCTGGGGCTCAATTACAAACAAGGTGCTTGGCAAACGACGCAAGGTGCGCCGAATCTGATCCAAACGCAAAACGACTGGCTCCGACTCACCGGAACCGGCAACCTGCAACGCCAACACTCGACCACTCGTACCCCGCTGCAACGCGTTCAGGCGCAACGGAGATTGCAACGCTTGCGCCGGTGCGCCAATCGCCTGGCGAATTTGATCAGCCGTGATCACACGACTCCAACGAAACAGGGGGTGTTGCGCTCCATAGGCTCCTGAGCGATCCATCAGAAGAGATGACACCTTTTGAGACCGTTGCAGCGGAATGGCATGACGCTCCCGCCAACCCTCATCTCCATCGACCTTGGACACCAAGTAAGGCTGAGGCTTCATGGCCCAAGCTTCTGGTCCCGCGGCCATAACACCCCCATTAGTGGCGTGATACACCGCACTAATTGGACGTCCAGCTCGACTAAGCAATCGCCCCTTGGTGGCTGTGATCGCTTGCCGAACCTCTGCCCCCGCTGAGCGCGGATCGCTGTAGACCTGGCATTGGGTATCACTGCAAAGGTGATAACCATCGATGTTGAAGCGATGGCTGTTGGCCAAAGCCCAAGTCCGAGCCAACACGGTTTGGGCCTGCAAGGCCGCAACGGGTGACGAGGCGCCAATTTCATGGGGCACCACTCCTTCGAGATATCGCTCAACAGCTACCTGTTCAATCAGTGTCCAACTTCCATAGGCATCCGGCTGAAGACGGAACGGTCCACGGAACACCCCACGCTTCCAAAGCAAGCCGTCGGGAGCTGCAATCTGCAGAGGCCCCTTCATGGGCTGTATACCCTCGGGGGTCTCCAACGTCGGTTCAACCGTGGCGTGGACACGACGGGTCCAGTCGCGCACCTGGGCCCCTTCCGGGACGATCGAACCCTGAGGAGCCCAAACCTCCCAGTCTTTGGGATGGGCCACAGATACCGTCACCCCCAACGCTCGCCAGCGCTGAGCGAAGCGCTCCGCCGATTCGAAACTCGCAAACGGACCGGCAATCCGTCGGGCCAGCGTTACTGGTTCTGGCAATGCCATCGCTCGCCAGCGCACGGTGAAACTGGCAGCCGTCCAACTCCGCCCGGCCCCGTCTTCAAGCGTGAGCGGAGCACCGGCACTCGATAGCTGAAGCGGCATCGCCGCTGGATGGGAACCGAGATGATCCTGGAGGGCCACCCAGAGAACGGGCTCCGCCCGAGACAACTGCGGAGGGCGGGGAACCGAGCGATGGGTGGCCGGTACCACGACGACTGGCACCTCATCGGATGGTGATGGAGCGGCCAGCTCCCTGGCCCCACAACCGGAGGCGAGCCCGAGAAGCATCGAGAGCGACAACAGCCGAATCATCTACAAAAGGCGCACCGGGACGTATTGTTGTTGTTTGTGCCCCGTTCGAGCAGAGCAATGCCCAAGCTGAAGACCCGCAAAGCTGCCGCCAAGCGGTTCAAAGCAACAGGCACTGGCAAGTTCCTTCGTCGTCGCGCCTTCAGAAACCACCTGCTGGATCACAAAACTCCGAAGCAGAAGCGCCACCTCGGCACCAAGGCCGTTGTCGATCGCACCGATGTTGAGCGCGTCACATTGATGATGCCCTACGCCTGAGAAGAGACGCTCTCGCCCACTGTTCGTTCCACCTGATCTAACCCTTTCCCTCTATGGCCCGCGTTAAGAGAGGCAATGTTGCCCGTAAGCGCCGCAATAAAATCCTGAGGCTTGCCCGCGGCTTCCGCGGTGGCAATGGCACCCAATTCCGCACCGCAAACCAGCGGGTGATGAAGGCCCTTTGCAATGCCTACCGCGACCGCCGTCGCCGGAAGCGCGACTTCCGTCGGTTGTGGATTGCACGGATTAACGCTGCAGCTCGCATCAACGGCGTGAGCTACAGCCGTCTGATGGGCGGCTTGAAAAAAGCAGACGTTCGCATTAACCGCAAGATGCTGGCGCAACTGGCTGTCGCCGATCCCGCCAGTTTCACCACTGTGGTGACTGCAGCGAAGAGCTGATCCAAATCTGTGAATCTGCTGCCCCAGACCTATCTGCTGGGCCTGGTCGGCCTGCTCACCGTCGTTGCAGTGATCGTAGGCCGACAGCTCCTTCGCGTTCGTCGCGATGAAGCTCGTTTTGTTCAACTCGAACAAGCTGGCACTGCAGCCTCACGGCAGTCTGCAGACCTCTATGAACTGGGTTCGGTTCAGTTACGAAAACGCCTCTACCCCCAAGCTGCCGCAACGCTCAAGCAGGCCTTAAAAAGACTGAGCGACGAGCCCAATGAAGCGCGGGCATTGATTGAAAACGCACTTGGCTTTGCCCTTGCCGCGCAAAAGGATTACGACACTGCCATCAAGCATTACAAATTAGCCTTAAGGGCCAAAGATGATTATCCGGTTGCAATCAATAATCTCGCTTTTGCTCAAGAAAAACTTCTTAAATACGAAGAAGCAATTGCACTTTACAAGAAAACATTAGAGCTAGAACCAAACAATTCAACAGCCAAAAAAGGTATCAAAAAACTCGAAAAGCGTTCTTAATAATCCTCTGATTTAAACGTTTTACCAAAGTGGTTGAATCGGCAACTCAGCCTGACAAGTACTCGTTAATGCCAAACGTCCCCCTAAGCCAGCACTGGGGTCAACGTCGTTGATCAAGCGTGGGGATTGCCAACCCGTGGGGCTAAAACCCTGCAAGCCAAGAAACACCCCGCCAGGTTCGACACCTGCGATCAGTTCATCACCCAAAGGGATCAAATCAAGTTGATCTGACTTGGCGTGAAAATTGCCTTGGACCGGTGTTGTAACCGAGCCCAGTGTCATGGTTCCCCGCAAATCAACGATCTGACCAATCGCCTTGAGATCTGATAAATCCAACGTCACATCAACCGTTGGAGACCCATCAAACGGTTGGAATGTGCCGCACCATTGACGCGGAAGAGTCGTGACGAGATCAGCGGCCCGAGCGACGGGATCAAAACTCTCCACTTGGTTTTGGTCCACTTCAAGCGGAATCGCCAATTGAATCGGATCGAGCGGAAGTTGTGGATTGGTTTGAAACGGAACCTGACTGCCAACAGGTAGATCCATGGCAAGCAGGAAGGGCATGGAAGACAAGGGATGATGGGAGCACGGTAGGCCCTTTTGCTCAGACGCGTCATGGTTTCCACCTCCAACGGATCTGACCCCTTAACCATCGGCGGCCGCTTATTTAGTTGCCGCTTATTGACCGGAACAGGCAAATACCCATCCATCAACTCCATGCAAAGCAGCATTGAGCGTTCCGCTTGCGAGATGGTGACCGTGGCCGTACGCCGGGTTCAAACAGGAGCCGCAGGGCATACAGGACTCATGGAAGCCATCGATTGGTCGCGCATCTGGATGCTTCCCAACACGGCGGGATGCACCAATGCGGAGGAAGCCATTCGCGTTGCACGACTGGGACGAGAACTCGCCAAATTGGCTGGCCAAGAGGACAACAACTTCATCAAGCTGGAGGTAATTCCAGACAGCCGACATCTTTTACCCGATCCGATTGGGACGCTTCAGGCCGCCGAAGCTCTGGTGAAAGAGGGATTCACCGTTCTGCCCTACATCAATGCAGATCCCTTACTTGCCCAACGCTTAGAGGAAGTGGGTTGCGCCACAGTGATGCCTCTGGGGTCTCCCATCGGGTCAGGGCAAGGGCTCAACAACGCCGCCAACATCGCCCTAATCATTGAAAACGCAACAGTTCCTGTCGTTGTCGACGCCGGCATTGGCGTCCCCAGCGAAGCCGCCCAAGCCATGGAGATGGGGGCCGATGCCGTGTTGGTCAACAGCGCAATTGCCCTCGCCGGCGATCCCCCATCCATGGCTGAAGCGATGGGGAAAGCGGTGATCGCTGGTCGCATGGCCTACAGCTCAGGCCGGCTGCCACGACGCGGCCAAGCCTCCGCCAGCTCACCAACCACCGGACTGATTTCAGGTAAAGACAAATGAAGGGACATCAAGTCTGCGTAACAAACCATGGCGGTAAGCATTTGAACTCATAAGGTCCGGAAAATCACCTTGGATCCATGCAGGTCACCACAGAAGATGGCGGTCTTTTAAACGCTTTTGCCAAAGAGCCCCGCATGGAAGTGATGGATCAAAACGCCAGCAGAGACCGCAATCGCAGCTCCCTGATGATGCTCATCGGCGGGTCCATCCTCGTGACTGGACTCATTGCAATAACCGTGGTCATCAGCTGACCAAACACGAGTAAAAAAATCCCTGTAGTAGCTTGCCCCCACTGAGCGTTTTGCTCGTTCCAGCAGGAGTTTGGGGTGAAGGTTCTCGTTCTCGGCGGTGACGGCTTCTGCGGCTGGCCCTGTGCTGTGAACTTGGCGGATCAGGGCCATGAGGTCTTGATCGTGGACAACCTCAGTCGTCGCAAGATCGACGTCGATCTGGAGGTTGACTCATTAACGCCGATTACCAGCATCGGAGAGCGACTTCAAGCATGGGAAGAGATCGGTGGTAAGCCGATGCGCTTCATCCACATGGACGTTGCGCACGAATACCAGCGCTTGCTCGATTTACTCCGGGATGAGAAACCCAACTCCGTTGTTCACTTCGCCGAACAGCGCGCTGCTCCCTACTCGATGAAGAGCAGCGCCACCAAGCGCTACACCGTTGATAACAACGTCAACGGCACCCACAACCTGCTTGCCGCCATCGTCGAGTCGGGTCTCGATATTCACGTGGTGCACCTCGGCACGATGGGCGTCTACGGCTACGGATCCCATCGTGGGGCGACCATTCCAGAGGGCTACCTGAAGGTGGAAGTGCCTCAGCCCGATGGCAGCCGGTTTGAAGAGGAAATCCTTCATCCTGCTAGCCCCGGAAGCGTCTATCACATGACTAAGACGCTGGATCAGCTGCTTTTCCTCTACTACAACAAAAACGACAAAGTTCGGATCACAGATCTCCACCAAGGCATTGTTTGGGGCACCAACACGGAAGCCACCGATCGCGATCCACGCCTAACCAATCGCTTCGACTACGACGGTGACTACGGAACGGTGCTGAACCGCTTCCTCATGCAAGCCGCCATTGGCTACCCCCTCACCGTGCATGGCACCGGTGGTCAAACCCGAGCCTTCATTCACATCCGAGACTCGGTGAAGTGCGTGCAGATTGCGCTCGATAATCCCCCTGAGCAAGGGGAGCGAGTCAAGATTTTCAACCAAATGACCGAGAGTCATCAGGTGGGTGAACTTGCCAACAAGGTGGCCGCTCTCACCGGAGCCAAGGTGAACAACCTGCCCAATCCCCGTAATGAAGCCGTCGAAAACGATTTGATCGTTGACAACCGCTGCTTTATCGAACTCGGGCTGAATCCCACCACCCTGGACGATGGATTACTGAAGGAGGTTGTGGAAATTGCAACGCGGTACTCCGACCGCTGCGATCGCAACCGGATCCTTTGCACCTCCGCTTGGACCAAAGACCAAGCCAAGGCCATCGGCAACGCCTCCTAAATCAGGCCTCTCCTTTGAAAATCGCCTTTTTCACCGAAACCTTCCTCCCCAAAGTCGATGGCATCGTCACTCGACTCACCAAAACGGTGAAACACCTGGTGGATGCGGGTGATGAGGTGGTGGTGTTTTGCCCTGAAGGCTGTCCAGATGAGTACATGGGCGCTCGCTTAATCGGCGTTCCGGCAATGCCTTTGCCGCTTTACCCCGAGCTCAAGTTGGCCTTGCCGCGGCCCGCCGTGTCGGAAGCCATTGACACGTTCGAACCGGACCTCATTCATGTGGTGAACCCTGCTGTGCTGGGGCTGGGCGGAATCTGGTTGGCCAAGACAAAAAATATTCCGTTAATCGCCAGTTATCACACCCATCTTCCGAAATATCTTGAGCACTACGGCATGGGGATGCTCGAACCCTTGCTGTGGGAATTGCTCAAGGCCGCTCACAACCAGGCCCTGCTCAACCTGTGCACCTCAACGGCGATGGTGCAAGAACTCAGCGATAAAGGCATCCAACACACAGCGCTCTGGCAACGCGGAGTCGATACGGAGCTCTTCCGTCCGGCCCTAAGAAGCAATGCGATGCGGCACCGTTTGCTGGGAGGCCATGACGATCGTGGCGCCCTGCTGCTCTACGTCGGTCGACTATCAGCAGAGAAGCAAATCGAACGCATTCGTCCGGTGCTGGAAGCTCTACCTGATACCCGCCTTGCTCTTGTGGGCGATGGACCCCATCGGCAACAACTGGAAAAGCACTTTGCGGGCACAGCCACCACCTTTGTGGGTTATTTGGCAGGCGAAGACCTAGCGAGCGCTTACGCCTGTGGTGATGCTTTTCTCTTCCCCTCGAGTACTGAAACCCTCGGACTCGTGCTCCTTGAGGCCATGGCGGCCGGATGTCCCGTGGTCGGTGCGAACCGAGGAGGCATCCCCGACATCATTACTGACGGCGTCAACGGCTGTTTGTACGAACCGGATGGGGAGGACGGCGGAGCCGCAAGCTTGATTGAGGCCACACAACGGTTGCTAGGCAACGACTTAGAGCGTCAGTCGTTGCGAAGTGCTGCACGATCCGAAGCCGAGCGCTGGGGCTGGGCTGGCGCCACAGAACAACTACGGGGCTATTACCGCGACGTCCTCAGCCAAGGGACGCTGGACGCTGCTGCCTGAAGAGTCAGCTTTTTTGCGGGATTGTTCCCACGCGGCCAGAACTTTCTTCGCCATTGGCAACGCGTGAACGGAACCACCTCCTGGGGTGTTCTGGGCAAAGGCCACAACAACAATTTTGCCGTCGGGATACGGGGCATAACAGCCAAACCACGCATGGTCTGGTCCGCCAGTGCTGTCTTCGGCAGTACCCGTTTTTCCAGCAGCAAGGGGAATCCCCGGGCCATTCAAGCCATAGCCCGTGCCGTCTTCCACCACCTTGCGCAAACCCTTTCGGATCGTGTTCAACGTGGATGGCTTGATCAGAACAGCACGCCGGTACTGCGGTGCCATCCAATCAATCTCACCCTTCGCTAAGTGCGGCGTCACCAACCAACCACCATTGGCAAACACGGCGTAGGCACGAGCCAACTGCAACGGCGTGATTTGCACCACCGACTGACCGATCGACGCACTGGCCATGTCTTCAGGGATCCAGGGCGTACTGCCAGGGTCGGCCCAGCCACGGCCCTTCTCAGCCCAATCCTCATCCCCAACAAGACCCACACTCTCTTCCCAGTCGATCTCGATCCCAGTTTTTTGCTGAAAGCCCAGTTGATTTGCCGCCTTTTTTAGGGCCCGAGATCCCACTCCAACGCCCACTTGGTAGAAAAAAGTGTTGCTTGAAAAGCGCAAGGCGTCGGCATAGCCGATATGACCAAAACCAGCACCGTTGTGATCAGGAAAACAATGGCCTCCATAGGTGATGCAAGCTTGGGTATGGAGCTTGGTTGTCGGAGGGAACTTTCCAGATTCCATGCCAGCCATCGCTGTGACGGGCTTCCAGGTGCTGCCAGGGTCGTAGGGATTCATCGCCCGACTGAGCAGAGGCTTTTTCGGATTTAAAAAAAGAGCGTCGTACTCCTTTTGCGTTGTGATCAGCTTGGAAAAAAAGTTTGGATCAAAGCCAGGCTTACTTGCCAAGGCCAGTACAGCGCCCGTCTTGGCTTCCAGCGCTACGACAGCCCCTCCAGGCTTGTTCGCCAACGCTTGCTCTGCAGCACGTTGCAGATCCAAATCCACCGTAAGCGTGAGATCCTGTCCCGACTCCGAGGGGCGGTCGCCAAGGTTGCGCTGCACTTCCCCCATCGCATTCACCTCCAACATCTGACCGCCCCACTTGCCGCGCAAATGGGTCTCATAGGCCGCTTCGACACCGGTCCGACCAATGCGATCACGGATCTTGTAGCCCTTCTCCACCAAGGCGTCGTACTCAGATTCCGTAATCGGTTGGGTGTATCCCAAAGCATGGGCAGCGAGGCTGCCATGGGGATAAAAACGCAGGATGTCGACGTCCACTTGCGCCCCTCGCAAAGCCAAGGCCTGTTCACGAAAACGCAGGACCTGTTCTGGCTTGAGATCGAGCATCAAGGTCGTGCGATAGCCATCCCGATCTGTCCCACGATCGCGTCGCTGGTCCAACAGCAAAGGGTCCAGATTCAACAGTGATGTCAGTCGATTGCGTAATTCAGGCCAATCGACATCACTCACCAAGCGTGGCTCGAGATACAGGGAATATGTGAGCTTGCTCGTCGCCAAAACACGACCCTTGCGATCCAACAGCCGTCCTCGAATCGGCGACCGTGGAACGAGGCGAATCCGGTTCTCATCAGCAAGTTCCTTAAACCGTGGCCCCTCCAACAACTGCATCCACACCAGTCGGCTGACCATGGCGGAGCAAAACACCAGCACCACCATCAACAGCACCAGTGGCTGTTGCCGCAATCCGGTCTGACGCTGCTGGGCAGAAGCCATGCCTCAATCTGCCGGAAGCAGCCGACGCAACGCATCCAGACGGTTCTCGATCCGTTGCAACGCCAGATTCAAATCATCTCGCTCATCGGAGGTTGTATTGGGTTCTTCGACAGAGACACTGACGGGCATCACCGGATTACCAAGCCCCGGACTGACGGAGTCCAATTGTTCACGGACGTCGCGAGCCACAGGCTCCCCCTCCTGGCGCAACTCAGCTATCGGGTCAGTCGATCCCCCAGTGAAGACCTCAGCGACACGACCAGCCCCCCCCTGACGCGCCCGTTCGAACACCGCTAAGCCGACGGGCAGGACGTCCTGCATGAGCGACAAACGCAGTTGATCTAAAGGATTGTCGGAACCGGAATCAGTGGCCATCGGGCCGAGTCAACGAACTCCAGTCTGTCCTGAAGGCAGCGACAGTGTTGGACAAGCTGACTGCGCTGCTCCAAAGGACCAACCCGCCACTCCACCCAGCACCATGAGCATGACCAGAGGCACCAACGCTTTTTGGGTCGTGTCCATCGCGATCCACTCACGCCACTCACGCCAAACACGACTGCGCTCAAAGCGACGGGTTTCGCGATATTCGTCCCGTTGACGTCTGCGGATCGCTTTATCGACCCAACGCTCAAACGCCCGCTTTTTGGTGATGGTCATCTTGCGTTCCACCTCCAACATCTGACCGGCCCCCAATTCCGGATGGAAGGTGCTGATCAAATCCAAGCTCTTGAGGAACATTTCCACTGCTCCGTCATAGACAGCGGTTTGATGCTCATCCAAACCAGTCCAGTCGAGCTCTGGATAAAAACGGCTGCGGTTAACTCGGGTCTGATCGTCCGTGAGCTGACCAGGTTCCCGAAGCCAGCGGTCGGTATTGCTATCGAACCGGCGCCAATACAAGAACGGATTGAGGTAAATCGTGCGACCACCGAGCTGAATGCTGTCCTGCTGCAGCCGCCGCTGCAATTGCAGATCCTGCTGTTGAGTCGCCGTCACGAAGCCAAGGCCGGTGGCCCAAGGTATCGGCGATCGGCGATGGTCGCCAGCACTTCACTCATCGATTTTCGACGGGCGATGGGCGAGCTCCGGAGTGGGGCAACGCATTGCCACGGATGCGGTAGCCCCGTCGACGCAAAAAACGGCAAAGCGCAGCTTGCTCTTGGGGGACGGTGATATCAAACGCAAAAAAATTGTTTCGCCCAGCGAAGTAACTCCGCAAATCAGCGTCATGCCGCTGCCAGGCCTCGTGCCAATGCTGACGCAAGTCGTCCATCGTGAGGCTTGAATCCTCAAATGCCCGCTGCATTCGCTTCAAATAGGTGCGGGCATATTTACCGCTGCGATGGTTCAAGCGAGAATCGACCCAACGACTCACATCACGCGTATTATAGATAAAACAAGACCCGGGATATTGCAGATCTAAAAGAGGGAAAAGGCGATAGGCATAGAACTCTCCACAAAGTTCCATATCGGTATAACCACAGTATTGATCGACACCATCAAGAAGTGGACGAGAAAAAATAAAGTTTGCTTGAATGCGCTTCGCTAAACGACCTTTATCGTAATGAATCGAACTATATCCATTCTTATTGAGAAGCTTATTAAAGGATCGTGTTCCACATTTATTGTGGCCAATTAGAAAAATGCGTCGAGATGCATTAGCCCTGATTGGATTACCTTGCTGACGCAAAGTTCGACCAATCGTCCAAGGCCAAGCTAACGCAGGCATCATTCCCATTCGATAACAACGATGCCGAGAGTTTTAGTTCTATCATGAGTACTAAGCATAAACTTCTCCACGTAAAACTCACGTGAAAGCAGGTCACGCAAATTAAACCTCAGAAAGCATGCAGGAGACGACGGGTTACACACAGAAGTCAAGAACCAGAAGAGCGAGGAAAACGCCGCCCAAAGGCATAGACAGCACTCTCTTGCTTATACAACAAAGATAGTGAAACTCGCTCATCAATATCTGGGGCAAAGTGTTCTGCCAAATGCGCATGCGAGTGCTTTGAGACTAGATAATAGTGACCACTAGAAGTAAAGATATTGGAATAATCGTTTTTGTAGGAAAGAATTCCCTGCCTATGAGAGTATTCATTAGCATAAGCACTTTGAGAATCAAACTCGTGAATGGCAAGAAAACCGCCATCCCTCAAAACCCTGTCTGCTTCTGCGACTGCACGATATAAGAGCGATCTATCGACAAGATAAAGGCAAAAACCAAATAAAACCAAGTCAAAAGATTTGTCTTCGAAGGGTAAGTCACTTGCGAGACCAACACTCATAGAGACACGAGCGCCACCACCTACTTCGTGACGAAGGGTTTCCCAGTTCTCAACTGCCTGCTTGGAAGGTTCAATCCCAACACCATCCGCCTCTAAGAAGTCAGATAGAAACGCGAGTGGAAGACCAGTACCAGCACCAATCTCCAAAATCCGCCCAACCTCACTCTTATGAGGGGCACACCATTCGCCAAGCAATCGCATCGCGGACGAAACCTTTCCGTGCGAATGGTTGCGCTCGAACCAAGCATCCGCCTCACCACGCAGGAACTCGTCGCCCTGAAAACCAACAGAGGAGGAAGGGGGCGACATATCAGAATTACTAATAATAAAAAGATCGAGGAAGTAAAAAAACGATTTCTCTATGGAGAAGGTGAAAATGTTGCACGTAATTTACGTGAATCAGAGCACCTGACATGTCCTGTCACTCCGTCACGAAGAACCCTACGTGAAATGCCACATTTGAATGACAGTCTACGTTTTTTGAATCCTAAACTATTCCCACTCAATTGTGCCAGGAGGCTTGCTGGTGATGTCCATCACTACACGGTTCACCCCTTTCACCTCGTTGACAATTCGATTGGAAATCCTCTCCATCAGGTCGTAAGGAAGACGCGACCAGTCGGCCGTCATTCCGTCTTCACTAGAGACACAACGAAGCACAATCGGCCAAGCATAGGTGCGCTGATCACCCATCACCCCCACAGAACGAACAGGCAATAAAACAGCGAAGGCCTGCCATATGTCGTGATAGAGCCCGGCATCACGAATCTCCTCCCGGACGATCAAATCAGCATCACGGAGGCAGTTGAGCTTTTCATCCGTCACTTCGCCAAGGATTCGAATCGCCAACCCAGGCCCAGGAAAGGGATGACGCCTCACAATCTCCTCTGGCAGCCCCAAGTTGCGACCCACTTTGCGCACTTCATCTTTAAACAATTTGCGCAGGGGTTCTACTAACTTGAATCGCAAATCTTTTGGCAAGCCGCCAACATTGTGGTGGCTCTTGATCTTTACGGCCACACGCTCACCCGTTTTCGGATCAACGTTGGTACCTGCACTTTCAATCACATCGGGGTAGAGCGTGCCCTGAGCCAAATAATCGAATGGTCCGAGGCGCTTGCTCTCTTCCTCAAAAACTCGAATGAATTCCGTGCCAATAATTTTGCGTTTATCTTCCGGATCAGTAATGCCTTTTAGTTTGTCAATAAAGCGCTTACGTGCATTGATATATTCCACATTAATGTTGAATTTTTGATCAAAAAATTCCATCAAGAATTCAGGCTCTCCTTTCCGCATAAAGCCCTGATCAATGAACATGCAAGTGAGCTGATCACCAATCGCTTTTTTCAACAGAAAAGCGAGGGTTGAGGAGTCAACCCCTCCAGAGAGAGCCAACAAAACCCGCTTTTGTCCCACCTGTTCACGCACCAAAGCCACCGCTTCATCAATGAAGGCATTGGTGGTCCAATCCTGCTCACAGCCACATATGTGATTCACAAAATTGCGAATCAAAGCCATCCCACAGGTGGAATGCACCACCTCTGGATGAAACTGCACGCCGTAAAACTTGCGCTCAAGATTGGCGACCGCAGCTTCAGGCGTATTTGCAGTGTGGGCCAAACGCACGAAGCCCTCTGGCAAGGCCTTCACCGAGTCGCCATGGCTCATCCACATGGTGGAACCGTTCTCCACGTTGTTGAGCAGGTCGGTGGGGTCATCCACCTCCAAAGGAGCCTTGCCGTATTCCGCCTTACCAGTGGCCGCCTCAACAGCACCCCCCAGCTGCTGAACCATCAGCTGCATGCCATAACAAACCCCCAACACCGGGATACCGAGATCCCATATCGCAGGATCACAAACCGGTGCATGCTCTGCGTACACCGAGCTCGGTCCACCACTCAAGATGATTCCCTTCGGGGCCATCCGACGCAGCTCATCCGCCGTAGTGCTGTATCCGATCACCACCGAAAACACCTCGGTTTCTCGAACACGACGGGCGATCAGTTCGGAATATTGAGAACCAAAGTCGAGGATGACGATGGCCGGCTGACGCTGACCGTCGGACGAGGGCTGGGACATCGATCCAAGAAGGTGTCGCGCTGCGACAAGCGTCAATCCATCAGCGTAAAGAAGCGCTCTCCCGCGACCGGTCCTCGCCAACGCAAATGGCGGTTGCGATCAAACAAAACGGCACCAATCCGCATTGGCCAATCTCCATAGCGGGCCACGTAAGCCTGGCTCCGTTGTTCAACGGCCAAGGCCAGCTGCTGCCCTAGCTGCTCTGCCATCGCTGGATTCACTGCCGCCAAAGCCTTGAAGGCCTGCTCCACCGACTGGGCATGACGAAGCAACCGCAACTGTTGAAGCGACAGTCCTGCATCGAAACCAAGGGCTGTGAGCACCTCCAGGCGTCCGTCGGCAAGGTGATGGTGTGTGTGGAAAATCCCACCAGCCAATTTGATTAATTTGCCGTGATAACCCAGTAACAACAGGTTTTGGACCCCTGCCTCGGCCGCGGCCACGAGCACCGGACCAAGCCAATTCCCCACCTTGAGTAACGGCGCCAACTGGGCCTGACGCGCCAAATCCAAACCATTTTCCCCAATCACCAAGATGAGATCGCCCCGAAATTCGGGATCTCCCGTGAGTTGGGCCAAATCCAACAACACCTGCTTCAGCTGGTCTGGCGCTGCACTGCGCTGCACCTCAGCTTGGGTACCAATCAAGGCCAGCCCATCCACCACCCCAAACGCCGCATTACTCGTTCGCAAGGCAAGCTCTCGGCCCTTTGGAAGCACAACCTCAACGGTGAGGCCACGATCCAAGGGCAGGAGATTGCGCTCAAGAAGATCGCGGGCATAAGCCGAAACACAAAGATCGCCACCCGCTCCCCTCGTCCCGACGCCGGCTCCCGCCAACAGCGTGAGTCCCGCCTGCTTGTCAGGTGTCCAAGACACACGAACCCAAATTTCTAAATCACGGGTGAGGTCCAGGCCTGGACCTGGATCGCAACGGCTGATCGCCAAAGCCTGTTCACCACCATCCAGCCGTGCCGCTGAGATCACAGGCACCAGAAGGGGAGCGGGTCGATCAGGAAGGCTTACCGACGCCTGAGCGGCGAAGGGTTGACCGAGCAGAGCATGCAAGGACGCCTTTGCTGCTGCTGCGACCCAGACCGGGAGGGTCAGCCCTGAACTCACTGAATCTGGAGAGACGGTGTCGATGACGGATGCGGTGCTGTTTTCTAGAGTCGCGGATCGGCATTCCCCACGCCATGCAGGACAAACTCACCTTGATGATTCCGGGACCGACCCCGGTTCCCGAAACGGTGCTGAAGGCAATGGGACGTCATCCCATTGGTCACCGCAGCGGTGAGTTCCAAACCATCGTGCGACGCACGACGGAGCAATTGAAATGGCTGCATCAAACCAGCAGCGATGTGCTCGTCATCACGGGCAGTGGCACGGCAGCCATGGAAGCCGGAATGATTAATACCCTCAGCCGTGGCGACAAAGTTCTCTGTGGAGACAACGGCAAGTTTGGGGAGCGTTGGGTAAAGGTGGCTCGCGCCTACGGACTTGAGGTGGACGTGGTGACAGCGGAATGGGGACAACCGCTCGACACCGAAGCCTTCCGGGCTGCGCTTGAAGCCGATACCGAGAAGCAAATCAAGGCCGTCATCCTGACCCACTCGGAAACGTCCACGGGCGTTATCAACGACCTCGAGACCATTGCTCGCTATGTCAAAGCGCACGGGACTGCCCTGACGATTGCGGACTGCGTCACCAGCCTTGGCGCCTGCAACGTGCCCATGGATGCCTGGGGACTAGACGTGGTGGCCTCGGGATCCCAGAAGGGGTACATGCTTCCGCCGGGTCTCAGTTTTGTGGCGATGAGTGATCGCGCCTGGGCGGCATACGCAACGTCAGACCTTCCCAAGTTTTATTTGGATCTCGGCCCTTATCGGAAAACGGCTGCAAAAGACAGCAACCCCTTCACACCAGCGGTCAACCTTTACTTCGGGCTTGAAGCGGCGCTCGAGATGATGCAGAAAGAAGGGCTTGAAGCAATTTTTGCGCGCCATGCGCGTCATCGTGCAGCGGCCCAAGCAGGCATGGAGGCGATCGGTTTACCCCTCTTTGCAGCCCAAGGTCATGGCAGTCCCGCCATTACCGCCGTGGCTCCTGAGGGATTAGATGCAGAGCTTCTGCGTAAAACAGTGAAGGAGAAATTCGACATCCTTTTAGCCGGAGGACAAGATCACCTCAAAGGCAAAGTGTTTCGCATCGGGCATTTGGGATATGTGTGTGACCGGGATGTATTGACCGCCGTGTCGGCCATTGAAGCCACCTTGCAGTCATTAGGGCTGCACAAAGGCACAATGGGTTCCGGGGTTGCAGCAACATCTGCAGCACTGAGCTGACTAAAAAGTCAGTTGGTGAGAGCAATCTCACCTAATTGCGGGTGTAATTCAGTGGTAGAATGTCAGCTTCCCAAGCTGGACGTCGCCGGTTCGAATCCGGTCACCCGCTTTACATATAAATGAATAACTAAGAGCGAGGCTTAATAATTTGCATAACCTGCGGACCAACGGCACCAGCACGACGTTCATGGCTCAATGCCTTAAGAATGAGCGATCCTGCGTCTGAAGTTTGACCTGCTTCAGCACATTGACGAGCACGTTCAAATAAGTCGCGAGCTGCTAATTCATGGTCTTGTCTCTTGTCTGAAGTACTTTCAGATCGCACCAGCGTGAGTGGCAAAGGAGTTCGAATTATTAATACGAATCATACTACCGAAGCCAATGATTTATTGCCAACGAGTTTCTAGATCAAAATCAAAAATAGCAATTAAAACAAAACATCTCTGAGTAACAATCACTAAGTGCCGGGTTCCTCAGCGTTTCCACCCAAATCTGCGATTCGGTCTTGTAACTCGCTGCATCGAGTTGCGTCTCCCTTTGCTTCTGCATGCGCCAAGGCGAATTCCAATTTTTCCAATTGGTGCCCGCCCTCAAGGAAGCCGGATTTCGACCAGATGGTCATTCCATGCAGGGTGCGGGCTGGCTTTAGCGAATTGCAAGCATGAGAGGCGGGAATGGTGGACGCCATAGTTGCCTTTCTTTTCATTTTGGCACCCAGCGCTACCCCTACGCGGCTTCTGCAAGCTCAACCTCGTCGTTTTGATCGTGCGATATCGCATCACAACCGTTGAGGTCTGTGCTCTCCAAGAGCTCTCGGGTTTCCCGCAACAGGGTTTCGATGCCATCCAACGTGGCCAATTCCTCGTCGGGCACATTGTTCACGTCCTTGAGCTGCTGCCGAAGTTGGAGCTCCATCACCTCCTGCCGCTGTTCAATCTTCACCAGGCGCTGGGATAAAGCCGTCATGGTTTGCGCCAGATCTTCAGCGGTGCGGGTAATCCGGAAGGACACTGATGAGGTCATCAATCGAGCAATCACTGCACAGATGACAACACAAGAGCCGTGGTGCCTCAAGATCAAACTGATATGGCTGCAGAAATCTCGATGTCTCCTCTGGCAACGTTGATGCTCTATTTGGTGGCCGGAACCAGCCTTGGGCTGCTGGCTCTCTTGAGTGGAATTCCGGCAGCACCACTCGCTGGTGCACTACTTGGAGCCGGGATCGTGAGTATGAGCGGTCGGTTGGATCAAGCGGTGTGGCCAACAGGCACACGCACGATTCTCGAAATCGGGATCGGCACCGTGATTGGAACAGGATTAACCCGGGCCTCCCTCGAACAGTTGCAGATCCTTTGGAGACCGGCCTTGCTGATCACGGTCACCCTTGTGCTGACGGGCATCGTGGTGGGCCTGTGGAGCAGTCGCTTGCTTGGAATCGACCCAGTGGTGGCCCTGTTGGGGGCTGCACCTGGAGGAATTAGCGGCATGAGCTTAGTGGGGGCTGAATTCGGAGTCGGCGCAGCTGTCGCGGCTTTGCACGCCGTCCGCTTGATCACCGTTCTGTTGGTGCTTCCTCTGGTGGTGCGTTTGATTCTCCCCTCGAGCCTTGGACAACCCTGACCTGGACTCGACAGTGCGCTTGTAATCGATACGTTGGGACCAATCTGATTCCGAGACCCATGCCCCGCTTCGGTCCTCAGCTCGTCTTCACCACCGTTGCTCTGATCGGTGCACTGATGGGAGGCACCCAACCGGTCCAGGCGGGCCAACAATCTGAAGACAAAGGGGCCAAGATTTACTGCTTCATGCGCTCGAGTGGCAACGACCACAGCGTGAGCTGGAACGCGGCCTACGCCGTGATTAAGCGCCAAGGCGGACAACTCTTCAAGACATCGCCGGAGCACGCCTCTGTGATGATCACGGAAGCCGTGGTGCAAGACCCCGGAAATTTCCCCGATTGCGGCCGATTCCTCGGAGATCTGTTCGGAGGTTCCCCCAACAAAGCATCCATCACATCCCTTGGAACAAGCACCACCGACACAACAAACTCTGAATCCAACAGCGTCGACGACGAGCGTTACAGCTACTAAACCCCCACGGGTCGCTGCACTCGTTCTGTCGTCTCTCCTGATCGGCTTAGCGGGCTGTCAGACCCAAAAAACACCTTCTCAAAATCAAAGGTCGATTTCCACTGAGACGAGCTGCTTAAAGCAGTACCAAGTTTCTGAACCCAATCGTGCTCTTCAAGCCTGCAATGACGCCATTGCTGCCACTCCTAATCAACCAGAACTCCTGCGAGATCGAGCCTTCATTCACACCTTGAACGGCCAGCATCAGAAGGCCTGTGAAGATGTCGCCGCAGGCCTAAAGCTGATTCGTGAGTCGACAGCTTCGGTTGACCCGATGTTGAGCCATGAGTTGGATGTACGTCAGGCCACCTGCAAACACGCACGGACCATCGCCGGCAGCGACTGACGTTCCAAGCTTTGTCGACGGGGGCCAAGAAGCACTTCGATCCGTTCGGCCTTGCTCGCCAACAAACCATCCACCAACTGATCCGCGGGGCCCAGCTGCAACCAATGGCAGGTGAGTCCATCACCCATCCCAAGGCGATGGCAGCGATCTTCGGCCTGCTCAAGATCGCCAGGAGTCCAGGGTCTCTCCAAAAGCACGACATGTCGAGCGCGATGAAGAGTGAAACCAAGGGATCCAGTGCCATACGTCGCCAGTAGGCAATTGCTTTTTCCCTGCTGAAAACGATCCACCGATTGCTGACGTTCCAGGGGGCGCTGTCGTCCCGTCATCAATTCACCACCAATCCGTTGATGCAACAGCTGAAGCGGTGCCACGAACGCACTGAACAGCACAACAGCGTGCCCCTGCTGGTGCAGCTGGTACAACAACTGTTCAGCTGCAGACAGCTTGAATTCAGCAGCAATTTGACGCATTGCCGTTAACACCGCCAACGGCTCAGCATCAGAACGCACCTCACCGAGTTGGACCCTTCGGCGGTAGTCCTCCACCACCAAGTCCACCCGATGGTCAAAGCCTGTGGACGTGTCGTCTGGCAAGACAATTGGATGGTGCTGACGCTGCTTGGGCGGGAGATCCACCACCTGCCGCTTGCGGCGGTGCAGGATCAAAGGACGCGTTAATCGACGCAACTCCTCCAACTGACTAACACCCGCGGCCTCCCAACGCTTCCCCGCCTTCCCTTCCCGCCAATGCCCCTGGCAATAGCGCTCCTCAAAGGTGCGCTGATCTCTGGCGATGGGGTGATCGATCGCTGCCAGCAGAGGAAAAAGCTGTGATGGTCGACCATTTTTCATTGGTGTCCCGGTGAGCATCCAGATCGCCCGCAACCGCGGGTGCCGAGCCAAACGAAGTAAACCCGCTGTGCGTTGAGCTTTCATCGACTGGGCGTAATGGGCCTCGTCAACAACAAGCAACGTGCCCGCAGCTGGCAGTGCATCGGGTAACCGCGCCCAACTCACCAACTGCAGCTGAAGGCCAACGGCATCTCCCTCTCGGCGCCAATGGGGGTGAAGTCCCACTGGAGCCACCACCAAAACGCGCACCTCAGCGCAGCGCACCATGGCCCGCGCCGCCAACAGCACGGTGAGGGTTTTTCCAAGGCCCATTTCATCGGCCAAAACCGCCCCACGACGAGCCAAGAGCCAACGGGCACCGGAGCGTTGATGCAACAGCGGCGTGCGACCGTCCGGGAGGCTTTGCTTCAGATCAGCCGCAGCGACAAGCTGCCGATGCTGAGGGAGCGGGGGAAGAGGCAGACGACTCCAAGCCAGCCATTCCTCTAAAGCTGCCGTGACTGTGAAACGGCGACCGAACTGCTGCTGGAGAATCCCAGCCGCGGCCAGGGGAAATTCCCAACCTCGGGTCGGCCCGTGCCAATGACCACGGGGTCGAATCCGACGCAGTTGCGCTTGTGTGACCGCATCAAAGGGGCTCACCACCCGAATTAAGCCAGCGGGCGACAGATCAAAACAGCATCGAAACGTGATCAATGTCGTGATCGACGCCTCTACAGGTGATCACCTTAATGACTTTGAAGACGACAGCGGAGATTCGTATCAAGTTTCACATCAACGTGTATAGATCTTCGAAAATGCAGCGCTCGACACATTGACTAGACTGGGACTTAAGGCAAAATATCAACAACCGATCGATTCGGATGCACAACAGAGATGCAGTCTTTCTAGATGAACTCTGTCCTAAATTGCGCGTTCGAAGATGGCGACAATCACTCCATAATCATACCGGCAAAAGTTGTATTTATTGCGGCAAACCTTCTGAGTCTATTGATCACCTTGTCCCACGAGCCAAGGGAGGACTCAGCGTGACTGAAAACTGCGTACCCGCTTGCCTCTCCTGCAACGGGCAAAAATCAGATTCGGACGTTTTCGAGTGGTATCGGCAACAGCGCTTTTACGACCCCCGTCGCGCAATGGCCATTCGCGCTTGGCTCGACGGCGACATTCGCCTTGCACTTCGCCTCTTGCAATGGGCTCAACCCGATCAGCCTCACGCACCGAAGACTCATCCACCAAAGGGCGATCCGACCATTGGGTTCCAAGCGGCTTAACGCACTACCAAACACGACACACATCAAAGGAGTGATGCCGCTGGCAAATCGTGGCCTGTGCTCGTGGATCTTCAGGGGCCAACAGCAAGGGAACGCCGAACACGAGCGCAGCCAAGATGGAGCGTGTGAGCACACCACTAATTCCCTTAGAACGCAGGGATGAGTCCGTCATGCGATCAAAACTAAACTAATACAGGTGTACTGATGCTCTCAGCACTTGTCAAGCGATGTCGACCTCTGCCAGCGCATGCACGACTGCTGGTTCTTGGAGGTGGTTACAGCGGTCGTTGCGTTGCGAAACTCGCCCGGCAGCTGGGCACACCAGTGCTGTGCACCCGTCGCGTTGCAGGACAACCCGATGCCGACCTGATCTTTGACAGCAACAACGGCCAACTGCCTGATGTCAGCGCGCTTCAAGGCATCACGCACCTACTCAGCACCATCCCTCCCCAACGACAGGGGGGCGACCCCGTGATCTCCGCCTTACTGCCACTGCTGAAAACGCTTTCACTGGAATGGGCGGGCTACCTCTCAACAACGGGCGTCTACGGCAATCGCAACGGCGAATGGGTGCAGGAAAATGATCCGCCAGCCCCAGGGTTAGACCGAAGTCGCCGTCGGCTGGAGTGCGAACAGGCTTGGTTGAATTCGGGTCTACCGGTACAAATTTTGCGGTTACCCGGGATCTACGGCCCTGGACGCTCCGTGCTCGATTCCCTCAGACAGGGCAAAGCACGGTTGATCAACAAACCTGGCCAAGTGTTTTGCCGCATTCACGTCGAAGACATTGCTGGAGCCTGTTGGCATTTGATCGATCACTCCAGCTCCAATCCAAACGATCGACCATCGATCGTGAACGTGGTGGATAACGAGCCAACGGCACCTGCTGATCTCGTTCGCCACGGAGTATCTCTCCTCGGCTGCGAACTCCCCCAGGAAGAGAACTACGACGCTATTTGCAGCGAGATGAGTCCGATGGGACGATCCTTTTGGAGTGAGAACCGCCGCGTGAGCAACAAGCTTCTCTGTGGTGATTTGAACTATTCGCTCCTTTATCCAACCTTTCGAGAGGGTTTGCAGGACTGCCTAGAACAAGACAGATTGAACTCCAGTTCCTCAGACCCCTAGGCCTAGGGCCCGCCAATCAACCGCTGAATTAAACCCTCACAAGCAACAACCCCAGCAGCAGAAAGCGCAGCACAGCAATGGGTTTTCCTGATCTCATCAGCCCTAAACAAACGATCGTGATCGCCCTTGGCGATCCCGCGGGCATTGGCATGGAGGTGGTGCTGAAGGCCCTTGGCTCGAAGGCTTTGCCACACTCCATCGAACCAGTCCTGGTGGGTTGTCGCAGCAGCCTGGAAGCGGTCTATCAGCGCTTAAAGAACACCACATCAGCGGCCCTGGCTGATCCAGCGCAACTCACCATCGATGATCAGCCACTGCAAAGCGCTGTTCCATCCGGTGCCCCAAGCGTCGAAGGAGGAGCCGCAGGTTTCCGTTGGCTCACCAGAGCGGTGGGGCTGTTGCAGCACAGCCAGGCACGCGCCCTCGTGACGGCCCCCATTGCGAAACATCTCTGGCATGCCGCTGGGCATCGTTATCCAGGGCAAACAGAACGCTTGGCTGAACTCGCTGGCAGTGAGCGCTCATCCATGCTGTTCACAGCGGTATCGCCTTACAGCGCCTGGCGACTGAACACCTTGTTAGCCACCACCCATATCCCTCTCGGAACGGTTGCTCAAACGCTCACGCCTGAGCTGGTCAACCACAAGCTGGACGTGCTCTTGGACTTCTGTCGACGATTCAATCCGCATCCTCACCTTGTGGTCTCAGGACTCAATCCCCATGCGGGAGAAGCCGGACAATTGGGCTCTGAGGAAATGACCTGGCTGACGCCGTTGATCGAACGTTGGAGAGCCCAACATCCCCGCATTCGTCTCGATGGACCGCTGCCCCCAGACACGTGTTGGCTCAGTGCAGCACGAGCCTGGCATCAACCAAACCAGCCAGGACCTGATGGGTTTCTTGCCCTGTATCACGACCAAGGGCTCATCCCGGTGAAGTTGATGGCCTTCGATGCTGCCGTGAACACCACCTTGGAATTGCCCTTCCTGAGAACATCACCCGATCACGGCACAGGCTTCGACATTGCCACCCGTGGAATCGCCCGACCGGACAGCATGATCGCCGCCATTCAGGCCGCTTGGGAACTGAGCTGAGATCAGGCTGGTTTAACGCGCATCAGCACCTGGCCAAATTCCACAGGGGTTCCGTTATCCACCAAGATCTCAACCACTTCTCCTGCGACTTCGGACTCGAGCTCATTCATCAACTTCATCGCCTCAAGGATGCAGACGGCCTGACCGACGTTGATGCGAGTTCCCACCTCAACAAAGGACGGTTCCCCAGGAGCAGGAGCTCGATAAAACGTACCCACCATTGGTGCTGTGATCTCCAAGAGATCACTTCGGGTTGATGTTGCGGCCGGCGGTGGTGAAGCGGAGTCGAGCGGCTTCACAGGAGCCGCAGCCGCCACAGGAGCCTGCATGACCGGAGCCATGACGGTCTGACCTGGGAGATTGCGACGAATCTCTAGCCGGAAGTCGTCACCTTCCAGACGAAATTCCTGAATGTCGCTCTCACCCAGCGCTTCAAGCAAGCGGTGCAGTTGTTCGTGATCCAGCTGCATAGCCATCAGTTTTCGCGTCCTAAGTACGAGTCGTTGCGGGTGTCCACCTTGATCTTTTCGCCAATCGAAAGGAACAAAGGCACCATCACTTGCGCTCCGGTTTCCAGAATGGCGGGTTTTGTGCCGCCTGTCGCGGTATCGCCTTTCACGCCAGGATCCGTTTCCTTGATCTCGAGAACCACGGAATTGGGCAGCTCCACCTCAAGCGGAGTGTCGTTCCAAGAAACGACGTTCACTTCCATCCCTTCTTTGAGGTACTTACGGCTATCCCCGATTTGAGCAGCGGTCAGCCGTGTTTCCTCGTAGCTCGACATGTCCATGAAGACGTAGTCGTCACCTTCCATGTAGGTGTGCTGGAGGGATGACTTCTCCAACAACGCCTGGGGAAGCATTTCGCCAGCACGAAATGTTTTCTCAACAACGCTTCCGTTCTTTACCGATTTGAGCTTGGTACGAACAAACGCAGACCCCTTGCCGGGCTTGACGTGAAGGAACTCGACCACGCGCCAAACGGCCCCATCGATCTCGATCGAAGTGCCAGTGCGGAAGTCGTTGCTGGAGATCATTCCAACGGAACGGTTCCGGCGATCATACGGCTGTGCCAAAGTCGCATCAGCACTGGGCTTCCCCCTTGACCCATCAGCGTTTCAAGGCCGTTCTGGTCGCCTTAATCAGCGTTGCGCTGTTCAACCTGGCAGCCCCTGCCTGGGCTGGGCTGCCTCAGGGCAATGCCGTCAAGGATCCAACGGCGATCCTTCGCGATGCGCTCCCCTTCGAGCAAGACGACATTCGTCAGCTGCAACATCGGCTGGAACTCACGAGCGACGACCTACGGGCAAAACGTTGGAGTGCCCTGGGAAAGACGGTGTCGCGCAGTCAGGCCCTCCTCAAAACAAGACGCAACACGATTCTTGATGCTGTTCCAGAGCCACTCCGTGACCAAGCCACAGCGCTGCTGAGCGACGTGGATACCGGCTTAGAGCAAATGGCCGCTCAGGTGAAAGCCGTCGACAAGCCAGCCTTCATTGTCGACCGTCGCACCACGCTGACTCGCATTGGTGACGTAGAGCGCTTGCTTGTTGAGGACGGATTCGAACGAGCCATTCCCTCCGAATTCGATGCATTGCCTCGTTTACAGGGACGGGCCGTTGTCAACATCAGCACCACCAAAGGGGACCTCACCACCGTTGTGGATGGTTACAACGCACCACTGACCTCCGGTGCGTTTGTCGACCTTGCTCTGAAGGGCTTCTATGACGGCTTGCCCTTCAACAGAGCCGAGGATTTTTACGTTCTGCAAACCGGCGACCCCGAGGGTCCAGAGATCGGATACATCGATCCATCAACGAAGCAAGAACGGCACGTTCCCCTCGAAATTCGAATTCCTAGTGAAGCCGACACGCTTTACAACGAGACGTTTGAGGACGTGGGACTGTTTAAAGCCACACCAACCCTTCCCTTTGCCACCCTTGGCACCCTGGGCTGGGCCCACTCAGCCAACGAACTCGACGACGGCTCATCCCAGTTCTTCATGTTTCTCTATGAGGCCGAGCTCACACCCGCCGGCCTCAACTTGGTGGATGGACGCAACACTGCCTTCGGCTACGTCGTTGATGGCTTCGATGTGCTCGAAGAGCTTGGTGTCGACGACGCAATCAAAACAGTGACCGTCGTTGATGGAGCCAATCAACTCAAAGCCCACGCATGAAAGAGACCCTGGGCGAGCTTGGGGAGTCGGAGCTGTTGCGACGGCTCTCTCGCTTTGCTCCTCCAGGCCAACTAAGCGACGACAGTGCGGCTCTGGAGTCGGATCCCCGGCCCATCGTGGTGAATACCGATGTTCTGGTGGACGGGATCCATTTCAGTGACGTCAGCACCAAACCCAGCGATGTGGGATGGCGAGCGGTAGCCGCCAACCTCTCCGACCTCGCCGCCAGTGGGGCGATCAGTGTGGATGGGATCACCGTGGCTCTCGTTGCACCGGGTGAAACCCCCTGGAGCTGGGTGGAAGGCGTTTACACAGGCCTCAGGGCAGCTCTCGATGCCTATGGAGGCGTCATTCTCGGTGGGGATTGCTCAAAAGGCAGCCAGCGCTTGCTATCGATCACTGCACTCGGGCGTCTGGGACCGCTTCGCTTGCACCGGGGTGACGCAAAACCAGGGGACATCCTTGTCACCAGTGGGCCCCATGGACTCAGTCGACTGGGGTTAGCCATCCTTCAGAACGACAAAGCACTCCATGGGATCGACCTTCCCGATGCTTTACGGACAGCAGCGGTCAATCAGCATCAGAGACCCATCCCGCGTCTCGCCGCCCTTCAGGAGCTCCTGAACTGCAAGCCCGAGTCGTTGCCGTGGCGAGCCGGCGGAACCGACAGCAGCGATGGATTACTGGCAGCCATTCAAGGGCTGTGCAGCAGCAGTGAGTGCGGTGCAGTCCTCGATGAGAAGCTCTTACCGCAGTCCAACGACTGGCCAAGCGGAGAACTCTGGGATCGCTGGTGCCTGGCAGGCGGCGAAGATTTCGAACTCGTCTTAAGCCTGCCGGAAGCCTGGGCACAGCGCTGGTTCGACCGTCAACCGCAGAGTCGCCAGATCGGTTGGATCACAGCTGAAAAAAACATGATCCGCTGGCGGCACAGTCGCCGACTGATCGACACCGGAGGATTCGACCATTTCAGGACAACGCCAATCCTCTGAACCATCAAAAAACCCTCCCCGAAGGAAGGGTTGATTGAATGAATGAAAACTTGGCTTACTTCCAGTTTTTGGCGACCACTTCAGCCAAATCAACAACACGCTGGCTGTAACCCCACTCGTTGTCGTACCAAGCCAAGATCTTCACAGCCTTGTCACCCATGGCGTAGGTGAGGTCGGCATCAAAAATGGTGGACTCGTTGGTACCGGCGTAGTCGGTGGAAACCAAGGGCAGATCGCTGTACTTGATGATCCCCTTCATTCCGTTCTCAGCAGCCTCCTTCATCACGGCCTGCACTTGCTCAACAGTTGCTCCCTTGGATGTTCCGAAGGTGAGGTCAACTGCCGACACGTTTGGAGTGGGGACGCGCATGGCAAAACCGGTGAGCTTGCCCTTCACTTCGGGATAAACCAAGGCAACGGCCTTGGCAGCACCAGTTGTGGTGGGAACCATATTCAGGGCAGCAGCACGGGCACGACGCAGGTCGCGGTGGCTGTTGTCGAGAATTCGCTGGTCACCGGTGTAGCTGTGAATGGTGGTCATCAGACCCCACTCCATGCCGAAGTTTTGATCCAAAACTTTGACGATTGGAGCCAGACAGTTGGTGGTGCAGCTGGCGTTGCTGAGGATGTTCCAATCCTCGTGGCGGTACTGATCGTCGTTGACGCCCACCACAAATGTGCCCACACCAGCGCCCTTACCAGGAGCAGTGAGGATCACTTTTTTGGCACCAGCCTGGATATGCATGCTGGCTTTTTCATCAGTGTTGAAGACACCGGTGGATTCGATCACCAGGTCAACGCCCCAATCCTTCCATGGGCAATTGAGGGGGTTGCGGTCAGCAAAGAATTTGATCTCTTTGCCGTTGATGATCATCGTGTCATCAGTGGTTTGGATGTCGACAGACGGATCCAAACGCCCCAAAATGGAGTCGTAGGTAAGTAGGTGGGCACTGGTCTTGGGATCAGATGTGGAGTTCATCCCCACAATTTCCAAACCGGTATCTGCCCCACGGCTGATCCAACCCCGCAAAACATTGCGACCAATTCGGCCGAATCCATTGATCGCAACGCGCAGGGTCATAGAAATAGCGGTAAAACCGCGTAATGCTTTTGGGCGCCGATCATACAGAAATTGACGGAATTTCTTTGCCCAACTTTGAAATTTCTCGGTTAATCCGTCCCATCGACGGTGGGACAAGGTCAAAAAACTGACCTATCTTTCAGCCCTTCGTAGCCGTCCTTTGCCACGCCTGCTCACGCCCCAAACACCTGTTCATTTCATCGGTGTAGGCGGTATTGGGATGTCGGCGCTGGCAAAAATTTTGGTAGACCGCGGCCACCCAGTCAGCGGTTCGGACCCCCGTGACAACCCCACGGTTCAGCATCTTGAAAGTCGAGGCGTCACCGTTTTTAAAGAGCAAACCGCTGAATGCATTCAATCGGTGCTCGCCACAAATCAGCAGCCACCGGTGGTGGTGATCAGCACAGCAATTCCAGACACCAATCCCGAGTTAGAAAACGCCCGCGCGCATCAGCTGGCGATCTGGCATCGATCGGATCTCCTGGCTGCCCTGATCGATCAACAAGCCTCGATTGCTGTGGCGGGGAGTCACGGAAAAACAACCACCAGCACACTGATCACCACCTTGCTGATCGAAGCCGGTGAAGATCCCACCGCCGTGATTGGTGGGGTTGTTCCATGCCTTGGCAGCAACGGTCATTCCGGTCAAGGTCGGTTGTTGGTAGCCGAAGCAGACGAATCCGACGGATCGCTCGTGAAGTTCAGGCCCAGCCTTGGGGTGATCACCAACCTGGAACTCGATCACACCGACCATTACGACGGCTTGGATGATCTGATCTCAACCCTGCAACGTTTTGGTGGGGGTTGCGAACGGTTGATCGCGAACTACGACGACCCAATCCTTCAGGAGCATTTTGAGCCGACAGCCTGGTGGTCGAACAAGCAAAGCGAGAACATTGCCTTCGCAGCTTTGCCACTGCAACTTGATGGCGATCGATGTACGGCGCGGTTTTACGAGAACGGCTCTGCAGTGGGTGACTTCACCTTGCCGATGGCTGGTCTCCACAATTTGAGCAACGCCACGGCTGCCTTAGCGGCTTGCCGGATGGAAGGTATTCCGTTTGAAGCGTTGGTCGAAGGCCTGGCTCAACTCCAAGCCCCTGGCCGCCGCTTTGATCTAAGGGGCACCTGGGAGGGGCGGCACATCGTTGATGACTACGCCCACCATCCCAGCGAAGTGCGCGCGACGTTGACGATGGCGCAACTCATGGTGAGCAGTGGGCGCAGTCCGCTTCCATCACCACCACAACGACTCGTGGCCGTGTTTCAACCACACCGTTTCAGTCGCACCCAACAATTTTTTGAAGCCTTTGCCGAAGCACTTCAAAACTGTGACGCACTCCTTCTTGCTCCGGTTTATGCGGCCGGTGAACAAACAATTCCTGGCGTTTGCAGCAACGCGCTCGCCCAACGCATCCGATCGTTGCGACCAGACCTCGAAATCGAGGTTGCGGAGAATCTCAATCAGCTCACCGATCTGGTGAAGCAACGCAGCCGGCCTGATGACCTTGTGCTCGCCATGGGAGCTGGCACCGTGAACAGCCTCTGGGGACGACTGACCGAATGACGCAGCTATCGCCCCCCCATGCCAACGCCAAGTTGGCGGACTACACCACCTGGCGGGTCGGTGGACCTGCCCAATGGCTGGCGGAGCCCACGACGATTGCCGAAACCATCGCGTGGGTGGAATGGGCCGAACACAAAGGGGTTCCCTGCCAAGTGATTGGAGCCGGCTCCAACCTGCTCATTCACGACGATGGATTGCCTGGGCTGAGCCTCTGCTTACGCAAATTGCAAGATCACAGCATCGACGTCGAAGCCGGTGTTGTGGAAGCCCTGGCTGGTGAACCCATCCCTTCCCTTGCTAGACGAGCAGCCCGCGCCGGACTCCACGGACTGGAGTGGGCCGTGGGGATCCCAGGAACGGTTGGTGGTGCCGCTGTGATGAACGCCGGAGCACAAGGAGGGTGCACGGCAGATTCTTTGATTTCGGTTCGGGTGATGCCGAAACAAGGCGGAGAAAGCTTTGATCTGCATTGCGATGAACTGGATTTCGCCTACCGCCACAGCCGGCTACAAGCGGACAACTTCGTTGTGCTGTCCGCACGTTTTCAGCTCGAGCCCGGCCATGACCCAAAGGAACTGAGTCGTGTCACGAAAGAAAATCTCAACCACCGAACAACCACCCAGCCTTATCAGCAACCAAGTTGCGGCAGCGTGTTTCGCAATCCTGAACCGCAAAAGGCTGGGAAGCTGATCGAAAATTTGGGGCTCAAAGGAACCCGCATCGGTGGTGCTGAAGTGTCCACCATGCACGCCAATTTCATCGTGAACATTGGCGATGCCCAGGCCAACGACATCGATGCATTGATTCATTTGGTGCAAGACCGTGTTGAAGCCGAACACGGACTTCGCCTCCACCCAGAAGTCAAACGACTGGGATTTGCTGCCACCGCTTAATCTGCCCGCTCATTCAGAATCTCAATGGCAGGCTTCGGACTCCCCAATTTCGGTCAGCTCACCGAAGCCTTCCGCAAGGCGCAACAGATCCAGCAAGACGCCCAAGCTCTTCAAGAAGAGTTGGATGGCATGGAGATCGAGGGCAAAAACTCCGATGGCCGCGCCAGTGTTTGGCTCTCTGGCAACCAACAGCCTCTGCGCGTCCGTCTCGATCCAGCACTCGTTCAAGACGGTGCCGAGGCCTGTGAAACAGCAACGCTTGAAGCCCTTCAAGCAGCCTATGAACAATCCACAGCCACAATGAAAGGCCGCATGGAGGAGCTCACAGGCGGCTTGAACCTCAACCTCCCCGGGATGGGCGGCTGAGGCTGACAACCTCGTCCAATGCCTTGATGTAGAGGCCATAACGCTCCCACGATTTGGACACACCACACCCAGGTTCACCGCGATGCAAGCAGTCGCGAAACCGACATGGCCATGGATCCAATTGACGTCGTAACTCTGGGAACAAAACCCCCAACTCATGGGGGTCATCCGGCAACTCCGGGCGGTTAAAACCTGGCGTATCAGCCACTCTGGCCTCGTCCCCAATCGGGAACAACTCCACGTGCCGCGTCGTATGACGCCCCCGCTGCAACCGCCCTGAAACCGCACCAACCCGAAGCGACAAATGGGGCAAAAGACTGTTCAGCACGCTGCTTTTTCCAACACCTGAGGGGCCACAAAGCACCGCAAGCGTTGTGCTCTGCAATCGCTTTTGCAACACCTTTATCCCAGAACCGGATTCGCTCGAGAGGGGAAGGGGGTCATACCCCCAACCGCGCAAGCGCTCACACAGCTGGGTTAACGCTTCCGCAGAGACAAGATCCACTTTTGTAAGAACCAGCTGCACATCCAAACCCGTGCGTTCAGCCGTGAGGAGGAACCGACTCGCCTGATCGGGATCAAAGGCAGGCTGATCCACCGCCAGCGCCACCACCACCAACGACACATTGGCCACCGGTGGCCGCGTCAACCAGCTCTGGCGAGGGGAAACCTCAGACACCACAGCTCTCGCCGCATTGGCATCAATCGCATCGACCCGAACCCGATCCCCGACATTGACTTCCTGACCTCGGTGGGTCAGACGCGACCGACGGGTGCACAACAATCGTGCTGGACATCCCTCCGGAGCAGCATCCAGCTCGACCTCGAGGTAGTTGGCTTGCAGCGCTACAACAATCCCGTCTCTGCCATCAGCCACCACAGGTCACCTGCAGGTGCACCCAGGCTGGATCATCCCCAGACACGACCACCTGGTGGCCTGCATCGCGCAATCCAGGCACCACCATCTCCTCGGGTTCACCACGATCGAGATCAACATCGAGTTGATCGCCCGGATGCATGGTTTCCAAAGTGAGCTTGCAACGGACGAAGTTGACCGGACAAGGGGTTCCTCTCAAATCGAGGGAACGGGAGTCCGTCATTTCTGGCCAAACAAGCGGGCAAACAGTCCACTGTTGTGATGGTGGTGTTGCTTCCCTCGAGCGGAGTGGTGACCCGCCAAACGCTCCAACAGTTCCCGCTCAGGATCGGAAATGCGCTTCGGCAGTTCCACCGTGACCGTGATGCGCTGATCGCCGCGGGCAACAGGGTTGCCCAATTTGGGGATCCCCTGATTGGCCAAGGTCAAGACGGTGCCGGGCTGTGTTCCCGCTGGAATGTCGAGTTCTTGCTTGCCTTCAACGGTTTCCACTTCAATCGTGTCGCCGAGGATGGCCTGGAGATAACTGACCTTCACTTCAGAGAGAAGGTTGAGACCATCACGACGCAAACGGGGATGGGACTTAACCGTTAGAAAAACGTAGAGATCCCCCGACGGACCCCCCCGAGGGCCGGCATTGCCTTCACCGGAAACGCGCAAACGCGTGCCGGTATCGACCCCAGCGGGAATGTTGATGCGCAGCTTTTTACGCACCTGGTGAACTCCTTGGCCCCCACAAGCTCCACAGGGATCGGCAATCACTTGGCCGGTGCCCTCGCAATTGGGGCACTCCGCCACCTGGGTAAAGCTGCCAAACGGTGTTCGCGTGGCTCGCCTCACTTGCCCAGCACCACCACAGGTTCCACAAGTTGTGGGAGAGCTGCCGGGTTTGGCACCACTTCCACCGCAGGTGTCGCAGGTCTCCAAATGCGGAATCTTGATTTCCTGCTCTTGACCGAAGACCGCCTGCTCAAAATCAATCGTGAGGTCGTAGCGGAGGTCATCCCCTTGCTGAGGCCCACGCCGTCGTGGGCGCCCCCCCGAAGCACCCGGACCACCAAATCCCTGGAAAAACGTCTCGAATAAGTCGGAAAAACCGCCCATGTCGCCCATGTCTGGGCCACCGGCTGCACCCCCAACGCCAGCTTCTCCAAACTGGTCGTATCGGGCCCGAGTCTGGGGGTCGTTCAAGACCTCGTAGGCGCGACCGATTTCCTTGAACTTGTCTTCGGCGCCCGCTTCTTTATTGATGTCCGGGTGGTACTGACGAGCCATCTTCCGGTAGGCACGCTTCAGTGAATCCGCATCGGCATCCCGACTTACCCCAAGCAGGTCGTAATAGTCGGCCATCAGGCGTCACCCTCTTGGGGCTGTTCCGATGCTGCATCTGAGCTGCTTTCTGGCCCTGGCCCCATCGACACTTTCACCATGGCGTGTCGCAGAACCCTGCCATCACGGTGATAACCCCGTTGGAGCTCCTCACAAACGATGTCTTCCGCATGCTCCTGATTTTCTTCCCGAAGCACTGCCTCGTGGAGAGTTGGATCGAACTCTTGGCCAACAACTTCCATCCGCGCGACACCTTGCTGCTTCAACACATCGACAAGCTGTTTGTAGAGGCCCTGATAACTGCGATGGAGGGCCTGGGCTTCTTCCCCTTCAGGGTTGAGCTGCTGACGGGCGCGCTCGAAATTGTCCACCACAGGAAGGATTTCAGTGAGCGTTGAGCAGACCAGCTGCTGACGTAGGTCGTCTTGATCACGCGCCTGACGCTTTCGAAAATTGTCGAAATCCGCCGCGATGCGCATGTACTGCGATTGAACTGCTTCGTGTTCTTGCTTCAGGGAATTGAGTTCCTGCTCAAGCTGCTGGAGGCGGTTCGCTGGATCGATTTCCGTGTCCAACGTGGGAGTTTCCTCCACAACAGGATCAATCGGGGTGCCGGCATCGACGTCCGGAATCGCGGGAACATCGTTGGATTCGACGTTTTGATCCTGCGCTGAAGTGGAGGCGTCGCCGCTCATGCTGACCGCTCAGGGATTGCTATGTAGACATGTTGTAGGAAAAAGCTCTCCTCCCACAAGCTGCGGAAGCCCGCACCTCGTTCTGATCGATGACCCTGACTCAGCCGAGTTCTGATGCCAACAACGGCGCCCGACAGCGGTTTGAGCTGGAATTGCTCCTGCAACGGACGGTCCCAAATCCCGATCAACTGAGTCGCAGCAAAGACCTGCTGCAGGGTGCCATTCCGGAGATCAGTCCTGACGACTGGAGTTGTTGATTGATTTTTCGAAGATAATTCTTACTTAAGAAAAAATTCTCTTTAATCAATCAACCCATCATTCAATCTGCCTTGGCAATGGCCTGGCCTGCCAACCAACCACCACTCCAGCAGGCCTGGAAGTTAAACCCCCCGGTCACTCCATCCACATCCAGCAACTCTCCAGCGATGAACAGCCCAGGACAGCGCCGGCTTTCCATTGTTGCAAGATTCACATCGCCAAGAGCCACTCCACCGGCGGTCACGAACTCCTCGCCAAAGGGACCACGCCCCACGATCGGTAAACACTGAGCGCAGAGAATCTCGATCAACTTGCGCTGCGCTTTGGCGGAAAAGTCGGCCCAACGGCCTTCCCCATCCACTCCAGCCAAGTTCAAAAATGCCTGCCAAAGCCGCCTGGGAAGGTGATCAAACGGCTTAGCGGCGCCCACACTGCGACGCGCTTCCACCTGTCGCCACTGCTGCAAACGTTGCTCCACCCCAGAGCGCCCCAGGCCAGCACTCCAATCCACCCTGAGTTCTCCCCGATAGCGACTCCCATGCAAGGCGCGAGCAGCAAACGCAGAAAGTCGAAGGGTGGCAGGACCACTCAGTCCGCGGTGGGTGATCAACACGCGTCCGACGTGCCGGAAGCGCTGGTCGTTGAGCTTCAGGTCCAAGCCGACATCATCCACAGCAATACCGCTGCAAGCCGCCAAAACGGACGCGTTCAGCGAAAGGCTGAACAACGATGGGACCGGTGGAACGAGCTGATGACCAAGGTTTTCGGCCATCTTCCTGCCGCTGGGATGGCCGCCAGTGGCCAACATCACCTTTTGAGCTAACAACGGCTGATCCAAGCCGCGGCCACCCACTACAAAACCGCCCTCTAACTGCGCTGATAAACGCTGCACCATCACCCGCGTTTGCACCTGCACACCAGCCGTCAGAGCAGCCTGCTTCAGGCACTGAATCACCGCCTCCGAACGGTTCTGCTGCGGAAACATCCGACCATCAGCCTCCTCAATGAGAACCAAACCTCGATCCGCAAACCAAGCGATGGCATCTCCTGCAGCAAACCGACTGAACATTCCTCGCAATGCCCTCTGACCGCGGGGGTAATGACCCACAAGTTCAGCCGGATCCCAACAGGCGTGGGTGACGTTGCAGCGACCACCACCACTGATTCGAACTTTGTTGAGGAGCTCTGGGGTGCCCTCCAGCACGAGCACGCTCTGGACTCCCTGCTCAGCAGCGGTGATGGCGGCCATAAATCCAGCGGCGCCACCACCAATCACCACCAGATTCCAGCTGTCCGCTGCTTCAGGTTGCAGGGCGGAAGACGAGGGCGACTCCGTTGTTGCAGTAACGCTTTCCAGTTGGTCGGGGTCCGTCATTAAACACATGGCCCTGATGTCCACCGCAGCGCGAACAGTGATATTCCGTGCGCGGGACAATCAATTTGAAATCTACTTTCGTCTCGATCGCTTCGCTGAGTGGTTGCCAAAAACTGGGCCAACCCGTTCCGCTATCAAACTTTCCCTCCGATGAAAACAACGCCAAATCGCATCCGGCGCAGTGGTAATTACCGCTGCGTTTTTCATCATTTAAAGGACTCGTAAACGGACGCTCAGTGCCCTCGTTACGGAGGACGTCAAAGGCTTGGGGGGATAGACGCTCTCGCCAAACCTCTGGGCTGAGATCCCACTGAGGATCATTGGCCTTTGAGGCCGCTAGAACCGTTTTGGGCCGCCACAGACTCCCAAAAACACCAGCTAGTGCAGCAAACATCAATGAACGACGGGACAGAACAGCCGAACTATTGGTCATCAGCTCTGAACCAGGGAACTCAAGCGGTTCTAATGGATCCATGACCGAGGTTGGAAGTCCAGCAACCGTTGCTGCCCACAGCTTCAGCGTGGCGCCAATGCTCGATTGCACGGATCGGCACTTTCGCGTGCTGATGCGACAGATCAGCCGTCGAGCCCTTCTGTACTCGGAGATGGTTGTTGCTCAAGCCCTGCATTACACCAACCGACGCGACCGGCTGCTGGATTTCGATCCCATCGAACACCCCATTGCTCTGCAGGTGGGTGGCGATGATCCCAACCTTCTTGCCGATGCTGCCCGCCTCGCTTTGGACTGGGGCTACGACGAAATCAATCTGAATGTGGGGTGCCCAAGCCAAAGAGTGCAAGCCGGTAACTTCGGGGCCTGCTTAATGGCCGATCCCGATCTAGTGGCCAGGTGTGTTGAGGCAATGGGTCAAGCCACTGCACTACCCGTGACCGTGAAACACAGGATTGGCATTGACGATCTGGATAACGACGAGTTGCTCACAGCTTTTGTTGATCGGGTGGCGGCGGCCGGAGCCCAACGGTTTTCCGTTCATGCCCGAAAAGCATGGTTGGAAGGTTTAGACCCCAAACAAAATCGAACCATCCCGCCACTGCAGCACGAGCGCGTTGTCGCGCTCAAGCAACGTCGCCCAGATTTATTGATCGAACTCAATGGTGGCCTCGAAACACCTGAGGATTGTTTAGCTGCCCTGCATGAATGCGATGGAGCGATGGTTGGCCGAGCCGCCTACGCCCACCCCTTGCGATGGGCAGACATCGACCATTTGATCTATGGAGAACCCCCACGCCAACTCTTGGCATCGGATGTGGTTGAAGGCTTGATTCCCCATGCCGCATTGCACTTACACCGAGGAGGTCGGCTTTGGGATCTATGCCGACACTTGGTTCAACTCGTTGAGGGCGTACCCGGTGCACGCCATTGGCGTCGCGAGCTCGGCGAACGATCCCAACGCAAAGGCGCCGATCTCAACATTTTGGAAGAGGCCGGACGTCAACTAAAAGACGCCGGCCTCTAAGCGAAAAGGCTGAAGGGTCGATTAACCCTCAGCTCCCCCGTAACCAGAGAAATCGTCACCACCACTGGCACCAGTACCACCGCCACCAGAGGAGCGACGACGACGACTACGGCCTTCGTCATAGGCATTGCCGCCTTGGGGAGCAGCACTGTCTCGGGCGCCATAACTGCGATCTTCCCAACCACGGGCACCAGAGGGGCGATCACCGCCGCCGCCGCCGCCGCCGTAACCGCCACCGCCACCACCGCCGCCGTAGCCACCACCGCCGCCACCGCCGCCGTAACCACCGCCGCCGCCGCCACCGCCGTAGCCACCACCGCCGCCACCGCCGCCGTAACCACCGCCGCCGCCGCCACGACGTGGGGCGCTTCCGCGAGGCTCAGCCTTATTGATACGAAGCGGGCGGCCCATGAGTTCAGCGCCCTGGAGACCTTCGATGGCAGCTTCTTCGGCTGCATCGTCGGACATTTCGACAAAAGCAAATCCGCGCTTTCGGCCGGTATCCCGCTCGAGGGGAAGGGCACAATTCACGACTTCACCGAACTGAGCAAACAGCTCAGTCACGTCCTCCTGCTCAGCGCGGAAGGGAAGGTTGCCAACAAAAATGCTCACGTTCTGCGTGGACCGGGTACGAAAAAATGGACCAAATGGGCCTGGAACATTGCCATCGGGCCATAACTCCGAAACGAAGTGATGTTCCACTGGCTTCTTCAGCGTAGACCCGGCTGCGCAAGGGAGTCATCCCACAGGTTGCGTTCCGTTCAAATGCTGCAACCAGCGGCCTAATTGTTCATCCACCCGATCAAATCCTGTTCCACCTTCACTACGACGAGCGGCCACAACTGCCTGCGGGGCAAGCGCATCATGCAAATCAGCTTCAAATGCTGGATGCAACTCCTGCCATGCCGCGAGGCTTAAATCTCTTAGCAAACAACCTTCATCAAGGCATCGGCGAACAACAGCACCAACAAGCTGATACGCCTCCCGGAAGGGAACTCCCTTGGCAACGAGGTAATCAGCCACATCGGTGGCATTAGAGAAATCTTGTTCCACGGCCGTGTTCAAACGTTCCGTACGGAACTCAAGACCTTCTTCAAACAGAATCGCCATGGCCTCAATGCAATCGCGGGTGGTGCGAAACGCATCGAAGAGAGCCTCTTTGTCTTCTTGAAAATCTTTGTTGTAGGCCAACGGAAGGCCCTTGATCATGGTGAGCAGCCCCTGCAAGTGGCCGAACACCCGTCCGCATTTGCCACGCACCAATTCGGGCACATCAGGATTTTTTTTCTGCGGCATCAAACTGCTACCGGTCGCACACCGATCACTGAGACGAACGAATCTGAACTCCTCTGATGCCCAAGCAATCACCTCCTCAGCCAAACGGCTGAGATGGGCCATCACCAAGGAAGCCGCTGCCGAAAACTCCACACAAAAATCACGGTCGCTTACCGCATCAAGGCTGTTGGCATAGATCGCATCAAATCCCAAAGCCTTCGCCGTCTGCTGACGATCAATGGGAACCGGGGTTCCAGCCAACGCCGCCGCACCAAGGGGGCAAATGTTCACCCGGCTGCGCACATCGTGAAGACGCAACCGATCCCGCTCCAACATCTCTACGTAAGCAAGAAGGTGATGCGCCAAACAAAGCGGCTGAGCCCGTTGAAGGTGGGTGTAGCCCGGAATCATCGTGCGGCGATGCAGATCAGCCTGCGCCACAAGAGCCCGCTGCAAGCGTTGCAGATCGCCCTCCAATTCATCCAAGCGGCGCCGTAACCACAAGCGCAAATCCGTTCCAACTTGATCATTGCGACTGCGGCCGGTGTGCAATTTTTTGCCAACCGGCCCCAACAGCGCAATCAATCGCCGCTCTACGGCGAAATGAACATCTTCATCGGCGAGTCCGGGCTGAAACGTTCCCGCATGAGCTTCGCTCCGAATCGTCTCCAAACCCTGCACCAACTGCTCTGCTTCCTCAACGCTGATCACCCCGCAGGAACCGAGCATCCGTGCATGGGCAATCGAGCCATCCAAATCCTCCTGAAGCAACGTGAGATCAAACCCAATCGAAGCGTTGAACACTTCAATAAAGGGATGCAAGCCTTGCTCGAAGCGATCACTCCAGGTGCCGTCGGCGCCGCCTGTCACCCCACCAGCCATCGATTTATTCATCAATAACCACAGCTTGTCAGGCGGAAGGGTGATTGCCCTAAGGCAATGGAACAACCATGTTTGGCAGTGTGACCGCCTCGGGCACTTTCAACACCACCATGGAGGCGTCGTCTTCGAGCTGTCGGTTCGCCCCCACAAATCGATCGAGACGCTCAAACAAGGTGTCGAGAATTCCCTGGGACCCTTGGCCACTGCGGCAGGCACTCTCCAAGGCACGAATCAACCGAGCTTCATCAAAGCGATCTCCCGTTATTCCAGGCGCTTCGGTGACACCATCGGTGTAATAGAGGAGAACATCACCCGGATCCAGCCGCACTTCACCGAGCCCATAATCCGCCTCCGGCTGTAATCCAATCAGCAAACCAGCAGCATCCAACCTGCTGATACTTCTTTGCTCTGAGCGCCAGAGCAAAGGGGGGTTATGGGCTGCATTGGCATATCGCAAACGACGTGTTCGCGGATCGAAATCCGAATAAAACAACGTCACGAATCTGTGGGATTGCGCAAGGTCCTCTTGGGCGAGTTGGTTGAGGTCATGAAGGATGCGATCGGGTGATAATCCACTGAGAACTTCCGCACGGAGCATCCCGCGCAACATGGTCATCAGCAAACCAGCGGGAACACCCTTTCCCATCACATCGCCCATGACCAATGCCCAGCGACCACGTTCCCGTCGCCGACCAATGAGTTCAGGACGCGTGGGAATGAAATCGTAGTAATCACCTCCCACTTGGAAGGCTGGACGGCATCGAGCGGCAAGCTCCACACCCTCAATCACCGGGCAATGATCGGGCAGCAATTGGGCCTGAATTTCCGCCCCAATGCTCAGCTGGCGATCAACCCGTTCATGGCGACGGGCATCTTGCAACATCAAATCATTTTCGATCGCTACCCCCGCCAAATCGGCCACCAATTGGGCATGACGGCGATGCACCTCGGTCCAAACCAATTCGGACGAAGGATCAAACACGTACAAACGACCGCGACATCGACCGCGAACCACCACGGATGTAGCGAATAAGCCCGCCTTCGGAAGACAGCGTTGGACCAATCGATCCAAGGCCAACATCTGGGCGTCATCGGTGCCAAAACCAGCTGATTCCCCTGGCTGGAAGCTCGCTAAGCGGCGAAAAAGGTCCTGAGACTGCTCAACGGGGACAGCCTGAAGTTGATCGCGCCACAAACGACCATCGGATTGAAACGGCACGATGAGAGCACCATCGACTCCCACAAGTCGAGACACCACAACAGGCACCAGCTCTAAAAAGCGATGCAGGTTGGTAAAACTGCGCAGGGCAAAAGCCAGCGACACCAGCAGATCCTGGTTGCGTCGCTGTTCGTTGCTCAAGCTGTCGAACAATTGACGCAACGACGCCATCGCCTGCGGCGAAGGAGCTACAGCCCGCTGGACCGGGGTGGAATGACGACGGGGTGGCTTGCTGCTCAACGCTGCGACCCCTTAAGACGCGCAACGTAGCAACGGTTCATCGTCCGGCCAGTAGAGCCTCAACGAATTCAAAACTGTTGAACGGCCTGAGATCACGGATCCCCTCGCCAGCACCAATGAAACGGATGGGCAAGCCCGCTTCCGACGACACCGCCAAAGCGACACCACCTCGGGCCGTGCCATCGAGTTTGGTCACAACAACTCCTGTTAAACCAGCTGCTTTCGCAAAAGCCATCGCTTGCCGCAAACCGTTCTGACCTTGGCTGGCATCTAGCACCAACAACGACTCAACATTCGCCTCTGGTGCAAGACGATCAATGATTTTCCGAACTTTCTGCAGTTCTTCCATCAAGTTGTGCTTCGTCTGCAATCGCCCTGCCGTATCCACCAACAGCAGGTCGGTTTCACGGGATCGAGCAGCACCGATGGCATCGAACACCACCGCCGCAGGATCTGCATTGCTACTGGGATTGGAAATCACCGGAACATCGCTGCGCTCACCCCAAACCTCAACCTGTTGAACGGCTGCTGCCCGAAAGGTGTCTGCAGCTGCAATTAGAGCTGAATAGCCACTCCGCACAGCAAGATTTGCCAATTTCCCGAGCGTTGTGGTTTTGCCCACACCGTTCACTCCCACCATCAACCAAATATTGAGACGACCTCGCTCTGGCGCAAGAAGTGGAACTCCGCTGGCCTTGATCGGAGCATCCAGCAAACCACGCAGTTGATCCTTGAGAAAACGGATTCCCTCAACGGGATCCACAACCTCTTCATTCATCCGCTGTCGCAACGCTTCCAACACCTGATCGGTGGCCTGAACACCGGCATCGGCACGCAGCAACAGGGTCTCGAGTTCGTCAAGCACCTCTGGCGTGAGGGGGTCATCGCCGAGGTTTTCCAATAGGCCGGTGACAAAGCCTTGCCGTGTCTTCTCCAGACCACGACGGAGCCTTCCAAGCCAGTCGATTTCCTCAAGCGACATCTGATCAGCACGTCGGCCCTGAGCTGCCAAAACCTGAGCAGACCAGGTGAAGTCTTCATCAAATTCACCAAGGGTCGGCTCCACAGCGTCTGCGGCTGGAGGCGGTGGGGTGCTGATGGTCGGTTCAGGCGCCACCTCAAGTGCACGAACCTCCTGCTCTTGTTGGCGCTGTTGACGTTGGGCCGCGGCCTGCTCAAGCAAGGACCCACCAACCGTTGGAGCTGGGGTGGGTTCTGGACTGACCTCTGGCGTTAGCGAAACAAGTGGGCTCGGTTCCGCTGCAATCTCTGGATCTACAGCCGAAGTTGGCTCGGGAGTGGCTTCTGGCTCAGGCTCAGGAGTTGTCGAAACTGGTGTTTTTGGCGCCGTAGCAGCAGCTTGTTGCTGTGCCTTCAACCGCGCGTAGGCCTCACGGGCCCAAACCAACGCTTCATCTTCTTCCTGCACTTCGTCGTCTTGCCCTTCACCGTTTTGATCACCAGCGTCTTGAAGAGCTGAAAGATCTGGCTCAGGAATCACCTGAACGGCGTCTTCAGGCGGTTGTTGTTCAACCGCTGGTGAATCTGGCGTTGAAGGGGTTTCCCCAGAGGAAGAGGCTTCACGCTCGAACCAGTTGAACACCATCAGTCCGCTGCAGTGGATTGAGCATCGTGGAAGCGACGCAACACACCATTAATCATCCGACGACCCTGTTCATCGCTGTATCGATTCGCCAATTCAACGGCTTCATTGAACGCCACAGGAGCAGGTGTTCCCATGGTTTGAAGGTCGACAACAGCCAGACGAAGAATGTCGCGATCGATGCGCGGTAGTCGACCCAGCCGCCAACCTTCCATCACTTGATCCAATCTCGCGTCGATGCTCTCGCGTTGTCGGATCACCTGAGCAATGCGTTCCATCGCAGCAGAACGAACTTTCTCTTGATCTGAAAGGAGTAGCAGCCTGGGAAGTTCAAGCGTGGCTGAAAGGCCATTTAAAACCTGTTCAGCAGTGCCTAACGATGAGCGCAGATGATCACGCACAACATCCAACGTGGAGGCCTGACCCTGTTGAAGCTCACTATCGAGGAGACGTTGCTGCGCATGGTCCAGTTCCGACGCGGATGAATCGAGCGCTTCCCTCCAATGTTGGGTGAGGCTTTCGAGGGCTTTTTCAAGCAGGGACTCGATCCCTAAATCAGCTGTCGACAACTTGTTCTGTTCCGACACTTGGCCAAGCACCAGCAAGGCCAACTCGCGGGAAAGGGATCGTGAGGCCATGAATTAGCTGGAAGGGGATGCGGAGGCCCGCAACTGAGCTATGAGGCTGGAGAAGCTGCGATTCACAGGGGCTTCTTGCTCATCTGGGTTCACGATGCCAGCTGAAATGATCGTGCGGAACGCTTCCTCAACGGAAATATTCAGTTCCCGTACTGAACCCTCTGGCACAAGCGTGTACCAACCGGTGGTGGGATTAGGCGCCGTGGGGATAAACACACTTAAGAGTGGTGTTTCAAGATCGGATTGGAGTGAAGGGCCCACCTCGCCGGTGACAAAGCCAACACTGAACAAACCTTCTCTGGGATATTCGACCAGAACGACTCGGCGGAAGCGGGCCGAATTTCCGCCCAACACAGTTTCGAGCAGCTGCTTGAGAGTTTTGTAAACGGAGCCGGCAAGAGGAATCCGGGTGAGTGTGCCCTCTCCGAATTCGAGCAACCATCGGCCCACAATGTTGCGAGCCATAAGGCCAATCAACAGGATCCCCATTAGGGGAACCGTGAGTCCGAGGGCCAGGTTGATCAGATCCTGAAGAAGCGGATTCAGGGTGATGAAGGGATTGAACTGCTTCGGAATCGACGTCAGGAAAGCCAGTACAAACCGGCTAACAATCGTGGATAGCCAGATAGTGGTTGCCAGTGGAATCACCACCAGCAACCCTGCAATCAGGTCATTTTTGAGATCTTGCTGAAGCCTTTCGCCCAGCGGTAGATCAGGTCTGGGATTGGACTGAACCAAAGCCTCTGCGCCCAGAGTCAGGGAGTTCAACCAACCTAACCAGCAATCAGATCACTGCAGTGAGTGCAAGCAGCACAAATGCAACTGCCAGAACAACAGCGGTGGCCGTACCGCCAATCAATCGTTGCCGAGATTCACGGGTCTGCTGCGACTCCACCCGTTTGAGCTGCGTGTCCATTTGGTCGATCTGCTCGTCAATCATCGTTTTTGCAGCACGCAGCTTGTCCTCGTCAGTGGCGTCAGCAGCCAACTGTCCTGCTTGAGCCAACTGTTCGCCCAAGGAAGCCACCTGCTCGGGATCGTCGCGAAACGCCCGGGCTTCCTTCATCGCTGCCCGACCTTGCTCAAGATTCTGAGTCTTCGAGAGATCACCAGCCCCATTGCTTAACGACATGGGAACGGCCACCACCATGCCAATCGCTAGAAGAGCGGAAAAAGCACAAACCACAACCCGCAGTGGGGTGACTTGCTGTTGAGGGTTCTCAAGGCGTGATCCAATCAGACAGGTCAACAGTCCAATAAACCCCAGTGGGGCCAGCGCCACCAAAGGTCCAGTGATCGGAGGAGGAGTCGCCTCCACCGACCAGTCGGATCCCACCAAGACCGCAGCCATCTGCAGGACGAGAACGAGAACCATCGTGAGGCCAAGCCAACGAAGCAGGGATGCCAGGCGTCCCGTTTCGGTTCCCGTCACGTGAAGATGAAAAAACAGGTCCTCACCATACGGTCGATGTCAGGGCAACACCCAGCTCAACTCAAACCCTTGAGCCGAGCTTTGAAACAGCGGGCCAAGGAAGAAGGATTTGATCCGGTTGGAATCGCACGTCTGCCCGGAAGTCCCCGCTTACAGCTGCGGACGGAAGCCTTACAACGTTGGCTCAATCACGGCTACCAAGCCGATATGGCTTGGATGGCAGCGCCCCGCCGACGCGATGCATCCCAACTTTTAGAGGGGGTACAAAGCCTGTTGGCCGTGGGATTGAATTACTACGTTTCTGAGGAATCAGCCCCAGGATCCTTAAAGGTGGCTCGCTACGGCTGGGGTCGCGATTACCACCGCGTTGTCGAGCAACGTTTACGACGCGTGGGGCGTTGGTTGTCCGATCAAAGGCCGAACTGCCAATGGCGCGTTTGTGTGGACGCATCACCCCTGTTGGACAAAGTTTGGGCGGAAGAAGCTGGGCTGGGTTGGATTGGAAAACACAGCAATGTGATTCATCCCCATCGGGGCTCATGGATGGTGATTGGCCATCTCCTCACAACGGAACCACTTCAAGCCGATACTCCAGCCGCAAGCCTTTGTGGACGATGCGTCGCTTGCATCGAGGCCTGCCCCACCGATGCGATCCGCGAACCATTTGTTGTTGACGCCCAACGATGCCTGGCGTTTCACACCATCGAAAACCGAGATCCCGAGCTTCCTGATTCGATCAAAACGTCCCTGGGACCATGGATCGCCGGTTGTGATATCTGCCAAGACGTTTGTCCCTGGAACCATCGAGATCTACCGAGCAGTGAAGATCCAGACATGCAACCTCGACCATGGCTTCTCAATGTGAATGCCCAAGACCTTCAGAACTGGGACGATGCCACGTGGGATCAACAGTTACGGGGGTCGGCTTTACGACGAATCAAACCGTGGATGTGGCGAAGAAATGCGGCTGCAGCACAACCGGACCTGCCTCCTAACCTCTAATAAATAGAAATCAGTAGACGTGCTTCGAGGAATCAAATTCAAACGAAGCCTGACTGCAGCACTGATCAGCATCAGCAATTTTTTCCTGATCGCTCCAGCCCAAGCCTTGGTGCCCTACGTCTACTTACCAACAGAAGTAGAGCTCTCGGGATCCTCTCTTGGAATCGGACGAACCGCAGCTCAACTCCTACAAATGGGTCAACCCAAGGAGGCCGCACAACTGGCTGCTTTAGCTGTTCAGCTCAACCCAAACGATGAACGTTTATGGACTGTGTTGGCTGAAGCACAGCTTCGAAGCAATCAACTGGAAGACGCCAGTCAGTCCCTTGCAAAAGCCAAAAAAATCAACCCCAACAATGCTGGGCTCTGGTTTGCAGAGGCAGCGATTGCACTACGGGCTCAACGACCGGAGGAAGCGATTCCGCTCATTCAACGCGGCTTGCAAATAGATGCAAATAATGCAGCTGCATACTTCGATCTCGGGAATGCACGGATCATGCAAAACAAGCTTGCAATCGCTCTGCAATCCTTTGAAAAAGCAACTGAAATCAAGCCTGAGTTTTGGGAAGCCCTCAACAACCAAGCCCTTGTTCTTTTTGAACTAGGAGAACATGACGAAGCCATTCAACGTTGGCGACGAGTGCTCAAGCTGGATCAGAACGCAGAACCAATGCTGGCTTTAGCCGCAGCGCTACACCAAAAGGGCGAACAGATCGAAGCTCTATCGCTGGCAAAAGAAGCCCTGTCCAAAAATCCCAATTACGTTTTGCCGATGCATCAAAAAGAGCAGCTATGGGGTTCCCATGTGAGGCAAGCCACAGCAAACTTGTTGCGTGAAGCAGCACTTGCCAGCAGCGTTGAACGGGCCCAGGCCAATGCCACCTGGAAAAAACGCCAGTGAACGTCTGTAAGCTGAGCGACTTCTGCCCCAATATCCGCGGACAGGATGGCTGAGGAGCGCGTTCAACCGATCGCCCTGCATCAGGAGATGCAGCGCTCCTACCTGGAATACGCGATGAGCGTGATCGTGGGTCGGGCCTTGCCCGATGCCCGCGACGGTCTCAAGCCGGTGCAGCGTCGAATCCTGTATGCGATGCAAGAACTGGGGTTAACCCCAGATCGGCCCTACAGAAAATGCGCTCGTGTTGTTGGCGATGTTCTCGGGAAATACCATCCCCACGGAGATCAGGCGGTCTACGACGCACTCGTACGACTGGTTCAAACCTTTGCTAGCCGACATCCTCTGTTGGATGGACATGGCAATTTCGGATCGGTTGATGACGATCCGCCAGCCGCGATGCGTTACACCGAAACGCGTCTTGCTCCGATTGCCCATCAAGCTCTGCTGGAAGAAATCGGTGATGACACCGTCGACTTTGCATCGAACTTCGATGGGTCTCAACAAGAACCAACTGTTCTCCCCGCACAACTCCCCTTCCTTCTCCTCAATGGGTGTTCTGGCATCGCCGTTGGCATGGCCACGAGCATCCCACCCCACAACTTGGGTGAGGTGGTGGACGGCCTCATTGCTCTGATTCGACAACCAGGACTGAGCGACGAGCGCCTTTTAGAACTCATTCCTGGCCCTGATTTTCCAACCGGTGGGGAAGTTTTACTCAGTTCAGGCCTCCAAGACACCTACCTCCAGGGCCGCGGCAGTATCCCAATGCGGGGTGTAGCGCACACAGAAGAAGTGCAGCTGGGTAAGGGACGCCACAAACGGAACGCCGTAGTTGTAACCGAACTGCCCTATCAACTCAGCAAAGCGGGCTGGATCGAAAAACTGGCTGAATCGGTGAACGACGGAAAAATTGGCGGCATCGCTGACATCCGCGATGAAAGCGATCGAGATGGCATGCGGGTTGTAGTGGAACTTCGCCGCGATGCTGAACCCGAAAAAGTTCTCAAGGACCTCCAACGCCGGACCGCATTGCAGAGCAATTTCGGTGCAATCCTGCTCGCCCTTGTCAACGGTCAGCCCCAGCAGCTCTCACTGCGGCAGCTCCTCCAAACCTTTCTCGACTACAGGGAACTCACCCTGATTCGACGCACAAGCCACGCCCTCCGCAAAACAGAAGATCGCCTGGAAGTGGTGGAGGGCCTGATCACGGCTCTGAACAACCTTCAAGCCGTGATCGCGATGATCCAAGAAGCCAAAGATGCTGCCTCCGCTCGCGCCAGCTTGATGGTGCGATTGGACCTCAACGAGCGCCAGGCTGATGCCGTGTTGGCGATGCCGCTCCGTCGCCTAACAGGACTGGAACAGGAAAGCTTGCGCCAAGAGGTCGACAACCTGCGAAACGAGAAAGAGCGTTTGAAATTGCTGCTCGAAAACCGAGATCAGTTGCTGGACGCCATGGTTGCAGAACTAAAAACACTAAAAAAACGCTTCTCCACTCCACGTCGCACACGACTGGTGGAAGGCGGGGATGCCTTGATCGCAGAACGAGCTGCCAGTCAAAGACCCAATACGGAGCTTCTCCGTCAGCAAGCCCTAGCTGCTCTCCCCGGTGATGGTCGACTGCTAATCCAAGCCGACGGACAAGTGAAGATCGTGACCCCACAGGTGCTGGGTCGTCTTCATTTTGGTGATCCTTGTCCAGTAAGCGATGCCCCTTCACCTGCTCGGGTAATCCTTCCGATCGAACCGCCACCGCGACTTCTCGCCATTAGTGCCAATGGTCGTGTTGCCCTCGTGCGTTGGGAGTTTGCCGGACAACAACCAGGAGCATTGGAACGATTCCTACCTAGCGGGTTGGAAGGTGAACCGATCGTGGCGATCGCTCCCCTACCAATGCAAGAGAGCAGTGACCTCAGCCTTGGCTTGCTGAGCAGCGATGGACGCTTCAAACGACTGCCACTCGCAGAAGTCTTGGAATTATCTGGACGCGCCACCAGCGTTGTGAAGCTGAAAGACGGCGTTCAACTCAAAGCCGCTGTGATTTGCCATGAGCACCACGATCTGATCTTGGTAAGCGACATCGGTCGAATGCTGCGTCTTCCGATCAATGAAGACGTGCTTCCACGAATGGGACGACTTGCCCAAGGGCCGATGACCATGCGGTTGCTTCCTGGGGAACATCTCATCGGTGCCCTATGTCCAACGAAACCAACTGCGCTGTTGGTGAGTGAACAAGGTCGTTTAGCGCGCATCGATCTCACCTCTATCCGTTCATCACAACGTGGAGATCTCGGTTCGATGGCCATCCAGCTAGTTGGCGATACCGATCGAATCACCGGATTAACCGAAGCCAGTGGCCTGATCGGCATGGTGTCAACAGAACAACGTCATGGTCGGATTGATCCCACCACTCTTGAAATCACCAATCCAGGGGAAGAATTTTCCAATCAAATCGAACTCCACCAAGGTGAAACCATTACCGATTTGATACCTCAAATCAGCGGTTAATCGATCCAGCCGACGGTTCAAGTGTCAACTTGCTGGACAGCAACTCCTGATCCATCGGAATGGGATAGTTCCCATCGAAACAAGCACTGCAGAAATTTCCTGACTCTGCCTTTGCTGCTTCGACCATTCCCTCCTTGCTGAGGTATGCCAAAGAATCCACTTTGAGATGGTTCTTGATTTCCTCCAAAGTGAGTCGAGAGGCGATTAATTGATCCTGAGTATCCGTATCAATCCCGTAAAAACAAGGGTGGGTCACCGGTGGTGAACTGATCCGCATGTGCACCTCGGTTGCCCCTGCATCGCGTAATGCGACAACAAGTTTTCCACTGGTGGTTCCCCGTACGATCGAATCATCAATCACGATGATTCGCTTGCCAGAGAGCACATCAGGCAGAGGATTGAGCTTGACGCGGATACCTGCTTCACGCATCGCTTGTGTTGGCTGAATAAAGGTGCGTCCCACATACCGGTTTTTAATTAAACCGTCGGCATAAGGAATTCCGCTCTCTTGAGAAAATCCAATAGCAGCAGGAATGCCTGAATCAGGAACGCCAATCACTAAATCAGCATCTACAGCTGATTCTTTCGCAAGCGTGCGACCAATACGTTGCCGATAGCTATATAACGATTCACCAAAGAAACGACTATCCGGGCGCGCAAAATAGATCATTTCGAACACACAAAGCCGGTTCGGTTCATCACTCCAGCGCTTCCGAAATGGCTCAGCTGAACCCAGTTCAAAGTGCACTAATTCGCCGGGTTGCACATCATCCACATATCGGGCTCCAATAATCTCCAAACCACAGGTTTCACTGCTCACCACCCAATGGCCAAGGCTTTGCTCTCCGAGAAACCCAAACACCAAAGGGCGAATGCCATAGCCATCACGAATCGCAAAAAGACCAGCGGGGGTGCCGATCACCAAGCTGAATGCCCCCTGACAAAGCTTGAGCGCAGCTTCGATACCTGAACGCCAGTCAAGACCCCGATTCACGGCTTGCTGCACCGCAAAGGCGATCAGTTCTGAATCCGTTGTGGAGGTGAATTCTGTTTTCCCGTCATCCACCAGCACACGCAACTCTTTGGCATTCACCAAATTGCCGTTGTGGGCCAGAGCAAAAGCACCAAGACGGGTCATCAACACCACCGGCTGGGCATTGCAAACACGACTGCTACCCGTCGTCGAATAGCGGTTGTGGCCGATCGACAAATCACCAGACATCCGAGCCAGAACGTCCTGATCAAACACCTGGCTTACCAGGCCCATGTCTTTGTGCAGAAGCACTTTGTCCTGGTTAAAGACAGCGATACCAGCGGATTCCTGGCCGCGATGCTGCAGGGCATACAGACCGAAATACGCCAAATTGGCAACCGGTTGCTCGGCCGCCAAAACGGCAAACACCCCACAAGCTTCTTCCATCCGATCGGGACGCTCAGCCACGAGCTGCTGCTGCTGCACAGGGCGCCTGTTCAGAAATCCATCAGAAGTCTGCATCACGCCAGGCGACGGGGCAGAGCATCGGCGTACACCTGCTGCAGCTGGTCAACGGATAGATCAATGGTGCTGCCGACACCAAAGGACAGTTGGAACCGACCGTGGGAGGCGACAGTTCCCAGAACCGTTGTTGAAACGTCCGGGTTAGACGTCAACATCGTTTGCCAACGCGTCAACTGATCCGCTTTCACCGACACCACAACACGGGCGCCCCCTTCAGCAAACAACAACCGAGCAGGGCTCATTGTTCCGACTGACAGGGTGAGCTCAACTCCAAAACCAGATGCAATGGAGCACTCCGCAAGCGCCACAGCCAACCCGCCATCACTGCTGTCGTGGGCTGAAGCAATCAACCCATCGGCAATGGCCTGACGAACCAACCCCTGCACCCGTTTCTCCAAATCGAAATCAATCCGAGGTGGCCGACCGGTGATTGTTCCCAGGGTGAATTGCTGATAACTGCTTCCAGCCAATCCAACCCGATCATCCTGATCAGCATCCGGTTTTACACCAAGTAAAACCACCACATCTCCGGGTTGGCACCAACCAAGTCCAGTCACCTTGGTGATGTCGTCCACCACGCCCACCATGCCGATCACTGGCGTGGGATGAATCGGTTGAAGAGAACCGTCATCGCGACGAGTTTCGTTGTACAGCGAGACGTTCCCACCCGTCACGGGAGTCTGAAAAGCCTTGCAGGCCTCAGAAATCCCTCGACAGGCCATGGCAAGTTGCCAAAAACCCTTCGGAGTTTCAGGCGACGGGAAGTTGAGGTTGTCGGTAATCGCAAGGGGCTCAGAACCCACACAGCTCAAATTGCGGGCAGCCTCAGCCACAGCCGCCATGGCACCACGTTCAGGATCGAGTGCCACCCAACGATTGGGGCAATCAACCGTGGCAGCCACACCACGCGTCGTGGTCTTCAACGAACCATCGCCTTGTTGAGGCCGAAGCCGAATCACAGCGGCATCGGCAGCACCAGACGACACCACAGTGTTAGCTAGCACTTGCTGGTCGTACTGGCGATGAACCCAACGCTTGCTGGCAATGGTGGGATCGTCTAACAACCCCAGCAAAGCTGCTGCAGGATCCGCCAGGTCAGGCAACTGAGCTTCTGTCCATTGCCAGTGCTCCTGTAGATCGACTGGCGGCTCTGAAAGCAAAGCGTGCTTCTCGATGGGTGTGTCGTCGGCCAGGGCCGTAGCAGGCACCTCCGCGGCCACCTCTCCGTGATGGAGAACACGAACGATGGGCTCTTCCAACACCTGTCCCACAACGGCCGCTTGCAAACCCCAGCGACGGAACCGCTTCATCAAGGGTTCTTCCCGACCAGCTTTCACCACAAACAACATCCGTTCCTGCGATTCAGACAACAAGAACTCGTAAGCGGTCATGCCCGATTCACGGGCAGGAACCCGATCGAGATCCAGTTCAACTCCCAAGCCACCCTTTGCAGCCATTTCAGAGCAACTGCACGTCAACCCTGCAGCACCCATATCTTGGGCAGCCACCACATCACCACTATCAAAAGCTTCTAAGCAAGCCTCGATCAAACCCTTCTCTAAGAAAGGATCACCCACCTGAACGGCCGGTCGATCATCAAGCGAATCAGCACTTAATTCAGCACTCGCAAAACTGGCGCCGCCCATGCCATCTCGCCCTGTGGTGCTACCCACGTACACCACGGGATTTCCCACACCAATGGCACCCGATTTGACGATGTCTTTGGTTTCCATCAAGCCCAAAGCCATGGCATTCACCAATGGGTTTCCGGAATAGGAGGGATCAAAGGCCACTTCTCCACCCACGGTGGGAACACCCACGCAATTGCCGTAATGGGCAATCCCCGCCACCACCCCTTCCATCAAGCCAACGTTGGCGCTGTCGTCCAATGGTCCAAAACGCAAGGCGTTCAGCAACGCAATCGGCCTGGCACCCATCGTGAAAATATCGCGCAAAATCCCGCCAACCCCAGTCGCAGCGCCCTGAAATGGCTCCACCGCAGAGGGGTGGTTGTGGCTTTCGATTTTGAAAGCGAGGCGGTGGCCGTCACCGAGATCGACAACACCTGCGTTCTCCCCCGGACCCACCAAAATGCGCGGCCCCTCAGTGGGGAAGCCACTGAGCAATGGGCGTGAATTCCGATAACAGCAGTGTTCAGACCACATCACCCCAAACATGCCCAACTCAGCTCGATTGGGCTCCCGACCGAGTCGTCGGCAAATTTCATCCCAGTCCGAGGACTTCAAGCCCTCTTGCTTCAGGGCAGCGGAGACGTCATACGAAGAGGAAGACACCACGGACCGAAAACTCCTTTCCCCAGTGTTGCCGACCGAGCGTCACACCCAGGGATCTTCATCGCGATTGACGCGACGCTGAAACGACGACTCAGGCCAAGTGTCGTCATCCCAAACTTCATTAACCGGAGCCTCTTCATCCGGCTCATTGGAATCGATCCGTTGCTCAGGTTCAGGTTCATCCCAAGGAGGTTCATCCAGCCAACCCTCGAGACGATCCCCAGCACGATCACCCATATCTCGCAATTGCTCTCGCCAACGCTGGGTCCGCTGCAATAGGTCCTGACGGACACTGGCGCGCATCAATGGAAGGTCATCCAAACTTCGTAAGGCCGTCATCACCTGACCTGGGCGTTGGTCGGTGATCCGATCTGGGACTAATTGCCAACGAGAACTTCCAGGAAGACGGGGGTCACTGCGTGATACCAAGTAATGAACAATCGTTCCCGTGGCGGGGTCGAACGCGAGATCAGCCAAGAAACCAATTCGTTCTCCCTCTCGATCGACCAAATCTGCGTTCATCAGGGTTGGCAAACGATCCAAGGTGGCTTGATCTGAAACCGCGGGCTCGCCCCGTACAAACACCTGTTGGTCGCTGATTCCACAGCACTGATCCAATCGCCAAACATCCCTAGACATGCGTAGGGCTGATGGTCGACTCACCCACCCCAACAAACGATGCACCGGCGGATGCATCCATGCCATCAATCCAGGACCGTGGTCCAAACCAAGCTCACAACGAACCGTGTGATTCAACAAATCGCTGAGCAACAGCGGGTTGGGTAGAACCACCTCAGGAACGGATCTGAACCGGCATCACGAGATAAGTGAATGCTTCTGCATCGCCTTCTGGTTTCAGAACTGCAGGCGTCGTTGGTGCATTGCAGTGAAGAACAACGCGATCGGATCCCATCGCCTTCAAGCCATCGAGCAGATAACGCACATTGAAGGCGATTTGAATGGCATCACCCGTCAAGTTGGCAGCAAGCGACTCAGATCCGCTTCCCACATCTTGAGCATCAGCACTGATCTGTACGACACCTTCGTCAGGCTGACTGGTGAATTTCACCACGTTGTTGTGCTGATCGGCCAAGACAGCAATGCGTTCTAGTGCAGCGATTAACCCCCGACGGTCCAAAGCCAAGGTGCGATTAAAACCATCGGGAATGAGCTGCCCGTAATTGGGATACGTGCCTTCCAACGTGCGACTGGTGACCATTTGATCTGCGGCGAGAAACACCACTTGTCCCCGATCACAAAACAAGCTCACCGGATCGTCGGAACGCCATCCGGCCATCAACCGCTCCACTTCCCGCAATGATCGGGCCGGCAAGGTCACCGCAAAACCTTCAGCTGCATCGTCGCTGTTGGCGGCGGCATCCTCCAAAGCGTCCTCAACCTGTAGAACCGCAAGGCGATGACCATCCGTTGCCGCAGCCTCGAGAGCCTTGGCGTTGAAGCGCAAATGCACGCCTGTCAGCAGCTGTTTCGCTTCGTCGGCACTGCTAGCAAACAGGGTTCCCTTTAGCGCTTGAACCAAACCTGCCGGCTGAAGCTTCAAGGTCATCCCGCTTTCCACCATGGGCAGCTCGGGATAGTCATCTGCCGGAAGACCCCGCATTTGATAACTACCACTGAGGCTGGTGAGCTGTACTTGCTCGCCCGACTCCTCCGTTGCGAGGGTGATTGGTGAGTCGCTGGCCAAACGTGAAACGATCTCGCCCAATAAGCGCGCTGGAAGTGTGATCGCACCGCTGGTCTCAACACTGGCCGCAAGGGACGTTTGAATTCCCAAATTCAAATCAAATCCCGTCAAGCTCAGACGATTTGTACCCGCGTCAGCGGTGAGCAAAACGTTCGCCAGCACCGGATGCGTCGGTCGCGTAGCCACGGCTCGACTGACCAGCTGAAGGGCTGCATTCAGTTCCGATTGGGAACAGACCACTTTCATCGTGCTGCGAGCTCGAATGTGCTGGGGGAGTGACCCAAGTTTTCACAGCGGTGCTCGAAGCGCAATGGGGTGGTTTTGTTCATCCCTTTTCTGCTGTTGTTCTTTAAAGAATTTAAAAAAGAAATTAACAACAGTCGTAGTAGGGCCTGGGGAATTGGGGAAAACAGGCTGTTTTTCAGACAGACACTGATTCTTTAGATGTGGTTGCCTTGGGATAAAAAATTCCCCGTTGTGGGGAAGATCACC